>JBFGZS010000031.1:0-53755 GCA_041586615.1 Motiliproteus sp.
AGAGCTGGACTTTATGGCGGAGACGGTACAGTAAACCGTGTTTATTATAGGGAGAAAATGAATCTTTGATTAAGATTTTTTTGACTCTTCATTGGATTTTTGCACCGAACGCAAAATGCCGCGTAGCATGCCCAGCTCGAATTCTTCGGGTCTGGCTCGATTGAAGAAGCGCCGTAGCTTGGTCATGACCTGTCCCTCGTGTTGGGGGATGATAAAGCCGACGTTGCGCAGCGTGTCTTCAAGGTGCTGATAAAAGCGGTTCATCTGCTCGCTGGTCGGGTATTCCTCCTCAGGCTCCCAGAGTGGATTTCCATCGTGGCGCTTCCAAATTTCGTAGCAGACGACTTGCACCGCCGCGCTGATATTCATCACCGGATAGTCGGGAGCGGCAGGTATCGCCAGGTGGAAATTACACTGCATGAGTTCGTCGTTATGCATGCCCATGCGCTCGCGACCGAAAACAATGGCTACCGGGCCCTGCACGGACTGCTGCAGCGCTTTGTCGGCGCAGGTTTCTGGATCTAGCATTGGCCAGGGAAAACTGCGTCGACGTGCGCTGGTGCCGATGACCAAGGCGCAGTCGGCAACCGCATCGCGGAGTGTAGGTACGACAGTGGCGCTGTCTAATAAGGCGGTGGCGCCGGCGGCACGGGACTCGGCCTCGGGGTGTGGGAATTCTTTAGGATCGACTAAATAGAGATCGCTTAAGCCCATGTTTTTCATGGCGCGTGCCGCCGCACCGATATTACCGGGATGAAACGTATTGATCAGAACGATGCGAATATTGTTCAGCATGGCGACTCCGTAAAAAATGTTCAGGCGACGCGATGAGCGGCCTGTTGGCGAATAAAAGTGAGTAGATCATTGGCAAAGCGTTGTGGGTCAGCAAGAGGAGGTGAGTGATCGGCGTTGGCAGTAGCGCCGGTTGATCCGTGCGTCCATCGAGTGCTCGACCGGTGTGGCCCCTTCAATATCTTCAGCGTCAAGCCGGTGTGCCAAGTCTGGAGCCTGTGATCGTCGCGAGTAGACAGAAATAAATGTGACGGTCTATCTTAGTGTTAAGAGTTAGCGCTTTGAATTATCGAGATATAAGGCTTCTAAAAACACGAGAGATCGTGTGGGTGTGAGCTCTGTCTGCATCATTATAAAGACGTGCGGGCCCGCAGGCCCGCCTCAAGATCAGATCGCTTTGGCTTGCGCCTCGGCATTTCCGATATAGGTCTGCGGCGTAAGTTGGCGCAGCGCTTCTTTGGCTTCTTCGGGCATCTCCAGAGTGTCGACAAAGTCTGACAGCGTTTCGCGGGTGATGGTCTTGCCGCGGGTGAGGGCCTTTAGCTTCTCATAGGGCTCTTCAATACCGTAGCGACGCATAACGGTCTGGATCGGTTCAGCCAGCACTTCCCAGCTGGAATCAAGGTCGTCGGCTAGGCGCTTCGCGTTGACTTCGAGTTTGCTGATGCCTTTGAGGGTCGCCTGATACGCGATCAGGCTCTGGCCAAATCCAACACCCAGATTACGTAGCACGGTGGAGTCGGTCAGGTCGCGCTGCCAGCGAGATAGGGGCAGCTTAGTTGCCAGGTGAGCCATGATGGCGTTGGCGATACCCAGATTACCTTCTGAGTTTTCGAAATCGATCGGGTTGACTTTATGCGGCATGGTGGAAGAGCCGATTTCGCCGGCAATGGTGCGCTGCTTGAAGTAACCCAGTGAAATATAGCCCCAGATGTCGCGATCAAAATCGATCAGGATGGTGTTGAAGCGCGCCACGGCATCAAACAGTTCGGCGATGTAATCATGGGGTTCAATTTGTGTGGTGTAGGGGTTCCAGTCCAGGCCTAAGCGGGTGACGAACTGTTCGGCGTTGCTCTGCCAGTCGATCTGGGGGTAGGCGCTTAGGTGGGCGTTGTAGTTACCAACGGCACCATTGATTTTACCGAGCAGTTCAACGGCTTTGATCTGCTTCAGCTGACGCTGCAGGCGGGCAGAGACGTTGGCCATCTCTTTGCCGAGCGTCGTTGGTGACGCGGTTTGACCGTGGGTACGGGACAGCATCGGCTGTGCGGCAAAGGTGTGTGCCAGTGTGTTGATTGCCTCGATGACCTGCTCCATCTGTGGAACGACAACCTCGTCACGACCGGTACGCAGCATCAGGGCATGGGATAGGTTGTTGATGTCTTCGGAAGTACAGGCAAAATGTACGAACTCACCCACCGCATGCAGTTCTGCGTTGGTGGCCAGGCGATCCTTGAGAAAATATTCAACAGCCTTCACGTCATGGTTCGTCGTGCGCTCAATATCTTTAATGCTTTGCGCATCGGCTTCGCTGAAATCGCTGACGATCTTGTCGAGCAGGGCGTTGGCTTGGGCACTGAACGCGGGAACTTCGTCAATCTGCGGATGGCGGGACAGCTGTTGTAACCAGCGCACTTCAACTTCGACACGGAAGCGAATCAAACCGAATTCGCTGAAAATGGGGCGCAGCGCGGCAGTTTTGTCACCGTAGCGACCATCGACAGGGGACAGGGCGGTTAAAGCGGAAAGCTCCATGGACACTCTCATTTGGTTGGGGTTGAACGTGGGGTGCATAAAAAACGAAGGCAAATTATACACCAAGGAAGCCGTATGCGTCGCGCGCGGGGCGGGTAAATCCCGCCCTGTTGTAAGATGCGCCTATTTGCGCGCGCCAAGCATTTGCTGCGCGGTACCGGCAATGCGCGAGCGGAAGAACAACAGGTGCCAGCGTCGGCCGCCGACCTGTTTCCAGAGTATGGCCGCACGGATGCCCGTTAATAACAGGGCGCGCACCTTGTCGGCGTTATCATTGTTTTGCAAGTGGCGTGGTTCGCCGGTGACCTGAATACGGAAGCTGAAGGTGCTGAGGGTATCCTGGTATAGTTTGGACAGTCCGCCGATGGCGCTGGGATGGGTGAAAGACAGTGTGTCGGTAGCCTGTTCTTCTTGATGGCTATTGTCTTGGTCGAAGAAGCGCGCCTGTTGCCGTACCCGCTGTAAGCCATCCGATAGCGCGCCGAGCATCTGTGGCGTTTTCGCCAGTCGGCTCTCAAGATGCAACATGCTGAGGGCATAGCGCGTCACATCCTTGTGTTCATTTTTACCGCTGCCGGATAATTCGACCAAGCCGCGTAACCCCATTTGCAGGTTCGCCGCACACTGCTCGGTGCCGCCATAGACATCTTCCGTGCAATCCGGAGAGGTCACAAACAGGCTGTTGATGGAGGCCTCGAAACTGTCCTGCGGTATCATGCCGCGGCGAGCAATCTGATCCACCAGACTGGCGGCTTGAAACATGCCGGCCAGGGCAATGGTCTGTTCAATCATGGGGCGTGACACGGTGAGCTCCTTAATTATTGATCACGAGTTGTTCATCGCGAAAAGTCTCTTCGATGACGCCGCCACCGAGGCACACTTCGTCACGGTAAAATACAACGGATTGCCCCGGCGTAACCGCACGCTGTGCTTGATCAAACGTTACCCGGTAGCCGCCAGGTTCGTTTGCGTCAATACGGCAGACCTGGTCGTCCTGGCGGTAACGGGTTTTGGCGGTACAGATGAAGGGAAGTTGCGGCCCTTGCCCGTCTACCCAGTCGACTTGTACGGTGGTCAGTGCGTGGGTGAACAGCAAAGGGTGCTGTTTACCCTGTACGACGATCAGGACATTTCGTACCAGATCCTTTTCGACCACATACCAGGGTTGGTCTGGATGATTGCTCAATCCGCCGATCCCCAGCCCTTGGCGCTGACCAATGGTGTGATACATCAGCCCCTGATGGCGGCCAATCACTTCCCCTTCTGGGGTCTCGATATCGCCGGGCTGTGCGGGTAGATATTGTTGCAGGAAATCGCGAAAGCGGCGCTCGCCAATAAAACAGATGCCGGTACTGTCTTTTTTGTTGTGGGTGATCAGGTCGTGCTGCTCAGCCAATTGGCGAACAGCCGGTTTTTCTAATTCTCCCACGGGGAAAAGTGTGCGACGTATTTCGGCTTCGCCGACGGCGTGCAGGAAGTAGCTCTGATCTTTGTTGTCGTCCAGGCCCCGGAGTAGTTGCGTGACGGCTACCAGGTCGCGGCGCCGCACATAATGGCCGGTGGCGATGTATTCGGCGCCTAAGGCTAAGGCGTAGTCGAGAAAGGCCTTGAATTTAATTTCCTTGTTGCAGAGGATATCGGGGTTGGGGGTCCGCCCCGCTTTGTATTCGCTCAGGAAATGTTCGAAGACGTTATCCCAGTATTCCGCGGCGAAATTTGCCGTATGCAGGGTAATCTTAAGTTTGTCGCATACAGCCTGTGCGTCTGCCAGGTCGGCCATGGCCGTGCAGTATTCGGTGCCGTCGTCCTCATCCCAGTTCTTCATAAACAGGCCCTCCACCTGATATCCCTGCTGCTGAAGCAGTAGCGCGGATACGGAAGAGTCGACACCGCCGGACATGCCGACGATTACTTTGGTTGAGGCGTTGTTATTCATGAGGGATCAGATTACAGCTGTCAGTTTAAAAAGACCGCATAGTGTACCGAGATTCTCGCTGCGCTGCACGATCTATAGCGGGGTAGCTATCGATAACCGTAGTGTCAGCGATACCCGTGGTGACCGCTATGCCCGCTATGCCCGCTATGCCGATAGTGGCAATGGTTTAAGCGCTTACCTCTTGAATCAGTTCTAACGGATAGGTGATGCCGGCCAGAAAGTCTTCGATACATTTAAGCACCAGGGGGCTGCGCAGCTTGTGCTGGTTGGCGCGCAGTTCATCGATATCGACCCAAAACGCACGTAGGATGCATTCATCGAGGGGCCGCGAACGGTGATGCTGCTGCGCAACGCCGACGAAACAGTGGCGATGATAGGTCTTGCCGTTTGCTGGTGCCGTCCAGGTATAAAAACCCAGCAGCTGAGTGATTTCAACATCCCAGGCGGTCTCTTCGAGGGTTTCCCGTCGGGCAGCTTCAATTATAGACTCGTTGGCCTCGATATGACCGGCGGGCTGATTCCATACCAGGCCATTGCTGCCGGTTTCTTCCACCATTAAAAATTTTCCATTGCGTTCGACGATTGTGGCAACGGTGGCATGAGGCGTCCATCGCATCATTATTCTCCAGTACAGTCGAGCAGGAATTGCTGGTTCTCCTGCTTTTGAATAAAAACCTCGTATCGTAGCGGTGTTTGGGCTAGGCGATACGGCCAATACTGCAAGCTAGTCTGCGCGCAGGATTTTAACTGAGGAGCCTTGTTGATACCATGCCCGCGAGGGGAAAGCTGTTTAGCTGGTACAATAGACAGATCGATAATACAGGAATACAGGAATACACCATGGGTTCAGTGACGATTTCGGTTCAGACCGAGGTTTTTGATACGGCGCATCTGCTTGCCGCGCTTCAGGACAACAGCGGGCAAGTAGGGGCTGTTGTTACCTTTACCGGGCTGGTTCGGGAGCTGCAGGACGGTGGTCTTCACTCAATGCAGCTTGAGCACTACCCCGGTATGACCGAAAAAAGTCTGGCGCGTATTGCCGATGAGGCGCAGTCGCGTTGGCCGTTGCTCGCCCTGCATATCGTGCACAGGGTCGGCTGTTTACACAGAAATGATCCGATCGTGTATGTCGGTGCGAGCAGTGCCCATCGGGAAGACGCGTTCGCCGCTTGTCAGTTTGTCATGGATTATCTAAAACGGGATGCGCCATTCTGGAAAAAAGAGCGCACGGATGAGGGGGAGGCCTGGGTTGCTCAGAAAGCCTCTGATCTGAAGGCTGCCAAAAAATGGTAGACGTATCGGCAATCCCCGACAGACCGGCAGAGACCGCTATCCCTTCACCTTGTGTGCGCAATTGTTGTCTTGACGAGCAGAATATCTGCCTGGGTTGCTTGCGCTCGTTGGACGAGATAAAGGCCTGGCGACAAGAGGGGCGTGAAGGTCAGCTGCGCATACTGAAAGCGGTCTCCGCGCGTCGAGCTTCGCGGCGAATAGGTTAAGTATCCGAAGAGAAGACTCGACGTCTATCCGCTGCGGCGCTTTAATGAGCATTGATAGCCAGCCAGGGCGCGGCTGGCTAGTGCATCCTTTCACGATGATCTCCCAGCGGGTAGGGCAGGGGGGCGTCGTTCATCTGCACGCCTTGCTGGGCGATTTGCAACAGCAGTTACTGGAGCACTCGCGTCAGATCGATCAGGGCACGCACTGAGTGGGCTCGGTTTCGTCTAATTGTCTGTGAACCTGTTCGCACTTATTGATGATTAAAAGCTGATGGCAGGCCCCGCCTAGGGGCTGTTGGACCATTGGCTGTTAGGCGTTCACCAATCCATTGGCCTTAAGAACGGCATACACCTTTTGCGACAGGCGGCCGAGTTTATTCAGGTCGCCAAGACGGGGTTGTTCCCTGTTTTGTAAACGACATTCCCACTGCTGTAGTTCGCCTTCTAAAAAATCGAGTAGCTTTTTTGAGCAACCGCGACAAATGCCGCCACAAAGTGTGGCTTCAGGCAGATCAAAGGGAATGACTATCCGGATCTGAGCGATGAGCCGTCGCATCGCCTCGTGAGTATCGGGCCTCATGGTTATTCCGCAAAACGACGATTATAACAGAGGGCGAGAGAGGTTTTACCTGGCTATTTTTGAGGCCAGTAGGCTCAATAGCTGCAAATTTCTCACCCTTGTGACGTGATTGCCTAACCTGATTGTCTGCACGCTAACAATCGGTGAACGCCATCCGAAACCCGGCTGCGGTCAGAGCACCCGGACGTTGATGACTTCGTCAGTCTTGCGGAGCGCGTCTAACAGTTCATCGGCCGGCGTTTCTTCCAAGTCGATGATGTTGTAAGCAATATCCTCACGACTCTTATTCAGCATATCGACAATGTTTAGATCATGTTCCGCCAGTACCGACGTGATATGTCCCAATACTTTCGGCACATTGCGGTTGGTGATGGTCAGTCGCACCGGGGTGGTACGTGCCAGGTCGATTTGAGGGAAATTGACGGCATTGCGGATATTGCCGTTAGTCAGGAAATCCATCAGCTGGTCAGCCACCATCATGGCGCAGTTGTCCTCCGCTTCAGTGGTGCTGGCGCCAATATGCGGCATGTGCAGTATTTTCGGGTGCCCCAAGGTTTCATTGGCAGGAAAGTCCGACACATAGCGGCGTAATTTTCCGCTAGTTAGCGCGCGGAGCAGGGCTTCCTTATCTACAATTTCCCCGCGGGCAAAGTTAAGCACGACGGCATCCTGTTTCAGGGCGTTGAGCAGGACATCACTGACCAGGCCTTTGGTGTTCTCAATAGCCGGTAGGTGCAGACTGATGTAATCGCAGTTGGCAAACAGGCTGTTGAGGTTGTCCATCTTCTGGACTCGACTGGAAAGTCTCCAGGCCGCCTCTACCGATATGGCGGGATCGTATCCCGCCACATCCATGCCTAGCGCCAGTCCCATGTTAGCGACCAGAGACCCGATATTACCCAGCCCCACGACGCCCAGGGTTTTGCCCGTCAATTCTGAACCGGCAAAACGCTTTTTTTCTTTTTCAAGTAAAGGGTCAAGACCGTCTTGGGGCGCAAGGCCATCAACGAAGCGCATGCCTTGATAGATGTCGCGCGCCGACAGAAGTAATCCGGCCAGTACCAGTTCTTTGACCGCGTTGGCGTTCGCTCCGGGCGCATTAAACACCACGATGCCGTTTTGTGTCGCGCGCTCAAGCGGGACGTTGTTGACGCCGGCACCAGCACGGGCGATGGCCTTTAAGCTGGCAGGAAAGTCGAGGTCATGCAGCTTTTGACTCCGCAGCAGAAAAGCATCGGGGTTGGGTAACTCGCTTGCCACTTCGTAGCGATCCCGAGGGAAACGCTCTAGTCCTTTAACGGAAATGGCATTATAGGTCCTGATCTGATACATGCAGTTAGTGTCCTTTAAGGTGGTTATAGCCCCATTCGATCCATGGTAGAAGCGCTTGAATATCGGCGGTAGTGACTGTCGCGCCACACCATAATCGCAGGCCAGCCGGTGCGTCGCGATAAGCGCCGATATCGTAAGCAACGCCCTCTTTGTCCAGTAGCTTGATCAAGGACTTTACGTCGCTAGCGTCTAGGTCCAAGGTCAGGCAGACGCTGGTGTTAGAGCGTTGCTTGGGATCGGTTGCCAGGAATTGGATCCAGTCGCGGGCATCAACGAAAGACGCTATCGCTTTCAGGCTGTTTTCGCTGGTGGCGATCAGCGCTGAGACACCCCCCATCTCGCGAACCCAGTCCAGCGCGTCCTGGTAATCGGCTACCGCCAGCATGGAAGGGGTGTTGATGGTGGCGCCTTCAAAGATGCCTTCAATCAGCTTGCCGCCTTTGGTCAGGCGGAAAATTTTGGGCAGTGGCCAAGCGGGGGTGTAGCTTTCCAGGCGTTCAACGGCTCTGGGGCTGAGGATCAGCATGCCATGTGCGCCTTCTCCGCCGAGTACTTTCTGCCAGCTGTAAGTCACGACATCGAGCTTTTCCCAAGGCATGGGCATGGCAAACACGGCCGAGGTTGCGTCGCAGATGGTGAGCCCCTGGCGGTCATCGCTAATCCACTCGGCATGATCAACTTTGACACCGGATGTGGTGCCATTCCAGGTGAATACGATATCGTGATCCGGATTGGTCTGCGTCAGATCAGGCAGTTGGCCGTAATCCGCACGAAGATGATTCACCTCTAGCTTGAGCTGCTGGGTGATATCGCTGTGCCAACCCGCACCAAATGATTCCCAGGAGCAGACATCGACGGGGCGTTCGCCGAGCAGGCTCCAAAGCGCCATCTCGACGGCACCGGTATCGGACGCCGGCACAATGCCGACACGGTAACCGGCCGGCAGGCCCAGCAGTTCAGCGGTATCGTCGATGGCTTTCTTCAGAGCGGCCTTACCAATGGATGAGCGGTGTGAGCGGCCCAGCGTTGCTGCATCCAGGCCAGCGACGGAATAGCCTGGGCGCTTGCTGCAAGGGCCGGATGAAAAATTGGGGTTTTGAGGTTTAACTACGGGACGTGTTTCCACTCGTCGCTCCTAAGGTTTAATGGCATGGCGGAATCGAAAGGCAAAATAGTACTCAAAAGGGTTTCTCTCTCCAAGTGGTTTCTATATCTGGGAGAAAAGGCGTTAACTTCTTGATAAAAAAGCTGGAAAAGAGCAGCGTAAATTTCCAATAGTGGATTTCCGGGCCGGGGTAGGGACTTTGCGTTGTATTGGGAATCGGCGAAAGGATCGATGCCGAAGCAGGTTGTTCAGGCGGTTCTGATCTATGCTCTTAGCGATATCAGCATTTAACCTGATCAGTCTCTTAATATCATCTATTTTGCGCATTAACAGCTGTGTGTCGGAGGGGTAATGCGAGCCATTATACTTTGGAGCGGAAATGGAGCGGGTATTCTTGGAATACTCTGTTGCTTAATAGCCGGCGTGGCGCGGATGGCCGGTGCCTATTACACGGTGGGCGGCATAGAGTCAGGGACCTTTTTTCTGCTGGGGACCGGACTGATGGTCTATGCCTGCCTGACAAAATTACACCTCGTGCAGACACAGAGCCGCCGTGCCTGAGAACGGGTTTATATGCCGTAACAGGGGCGTATCGGGCTAGAGAAACGCCGCCGACAGTAGCCGCTGGGTGTAGGGGTGCTTCGGACGGCTAAAAACCTGTTCGGCCAGCCCCTGCTCGACTACCTTCCCGGCTTGCATGACGACCAGGTGGTGGCACAGTGCCCGCACAACAGAGAGGTCATGGCTGATAAAAATATAGCTCAGGTTATGCTTTTTCTGCAGCGCCCGGAGTAAGTCGATAATTTGAGACTGTACGGTCCGATCGAGGGCCGATGTGGGTTCATCCAGGATAATTAAACGGGGTTTAAGCACCAAGGCGCGGGCAATGGAAATACGTTGACGCTGGCCGCCGGAAAATTCGTGGGGATAGCGGTCCTGCATGGCCCCCTCTAGGCCAACTTCTTCCAGAGCATTGGCAATCAGTTCGCGCCGGGCAGCGTTGTTGCCGCCTTGCCCGTGAACGAGCAACCCCTCTTCAATAATCTGGCCAACGGACAGGCGGGGGCTCAGGCTGCCGTAGGGGTCTTGAAAGACCATCTGGATTTCACGCCGCAAGGGCCGCATCGCGTTACGGTTTAAACCGTGTAGCGCGTGTCCGGCGAACAGAATCTGCCCCTGGCTCTGTTCGAGGCGGATTAATGCCCGGCCGAGCGTTGACTTGCCGGAGCCCGACTCGCCAACAATGCCAAGTGACTGCCCGGTGCTAACCTGCAGCGATATACCATCGACGGCCTTTACATGATCGACCGTACGGCGCAGTACGCCCTTTTTAATGGGATACCAGACCCGCAGCGCCTCGCAGGTCATCAATACGCGGGCATCGCTGCGTACGGGATCTGGTCGGCCTTTGGGCTCGGCATCCAGAAGCGTGCGGGTGTATTCGTGAGCCGGTCGCGCAAACAGGGTCTGACAATCGCCGGATTCGACGATTTGACCTTGGTTCATGACGCAGACGCGATCGGCCATATTGCGCACAATACCCAGGTCATGGGTAATGAGCAGCAGGGCCATATTGAGTCGGGCTTGCAAGGATTTTAACAGGTCGAGTATCTGCGCCTGAATAGTGACATCCAGTGCGGTGGTGGGCTCGTCAGCGATAAGAATATCGGGTTCATTGGCCAGCGCCATCGCTATCATGATGCGCTGCTGCTGGCCGCCGGAAAATTCATGGGGCAAGGCGGCGAGTCGTTCAGGTGTGCAAGCGGATTCCAGACCTACCAGCGCCAACAGCTCGATCACACGATGCTGGGCTTGCTTGGGCGTCATGAATTTGTGCAGCAGCAGGACTTCGGCGATCTGACGCTCGATATGGTGCAGGGGGTTCAAACTGGTGAGTGGGTCCTGAAAAATGACGGCAATACGGTCGCCGCGAATCTGGCGCATGCGATTTTCTGTGGCGCCAAGCAACTCTTCACCACGGTATTGGATCGATCCGCGTGGGTGGTGTGCCTGAGGGTAGGGTAGTAGTTGCATGATCGACAACGCGCTGACGGATTTCCCCGAACCCGATTCGCCGACCAATGCGACGGTTTCTCCGGCGTCGATGGAAAATGATACCCCGCGTACCGCCGGTACTTCGCGCTCATCCCGGCCGAATGATACGTGCAGATCACTGACTTGTAACAAGGAACTCATCGCAGGTTTTTCCTGGGGTCAAAAGCGTCCCGGACAGCTTCGCCAATAAAAATCAACAGCGACAGCATGACGGCAAGCACAAAAAAAGCCGAAAGGCCGAGCCAGGGGGCATGTAGATTGTTCTTACCCTGATTGAGCAGTTCGCCCAGCGAGGCCGATCCCGGCGGCAGCCCAAAACCCAGGAAGTCCAAGGCCGTCAGAACGGTAATGGAGCCGTTGAGAATAAAGGGCAGGAAGGTGAGGGTCGCCACCATCGCGTTGGGTAGGATATGTTTGATCATAATCATGCTGTCAGACACGCCAAGGGCTTTGGCGGCACGGACAAATTCCAGGTTTCTGGCGCGGAGAAACTCTGCACGAACAACCCCGACCAGACCCATCCAGCTAAACGCCAGCATCAGGCCCAACAGCCACCAGAAATTAGGCTCGATAACACTGGCCAGAATGATCAGCAAGAACAGCATGGGCAGGCCTGACCAGATTTCGATAAAGCGCTGAAACAGCAGGTCGGTCCAGCCGCCGAAATAGCCCTGAATGGCTCCGGCTGTGACGCCAATAATCGAACTGGACAAGGTCAGTGCCAGACCGAACAGCACCGAAATCCGAAAGCCATACAGCAACCGAGCAACGACATCGCGCCCTTGATCATCGGTGCCGAGCCAGTTTTCGCCGCTCGGCGGCGATGGTGCCGGGCTGGGGAGTTCAAAGTTGATAGAATCATAGCTGTAGGGGATTAACGGCCAGAGTATCCAGCCCTCATCATTAATCATCTCCTCGACTTCGATATCCCGGTAATCGGCTTCTGTCTCTAGAAAACCGCCAAAGGTGGTTTCAGGATAGCTGTGCAGGAGCGGGCTGTAGAGCTCACCCCGGAATGAAACCACGATCGGTTTATCGTTGGCGACCAGTTCCGCACCCAGGCTGAGCAGAAACAGGGCGAGGAATATCCAGAGGGACCAATAACCACGGCGATTGGCTTTGAAATTTTCTAGCCGCCGTGCAGTGATCGGGTTCAGCCGTGATGAGGCGGGTTTATTCACTACTTAGATCCTTGCTTCAAAATCGATACGCGGATCGACGATGTGGTACATCACATCGCCCAATAGGTTCATCAGCAGACCCAGCAGCGTGAAGAAATACAGGGTCGCGAAGAAGACCGGATAATCCCGGTTGACCACCGCTTCATAACCCAGCAGGCCGAGGCCGTCGAGGGAGAAGATAATCTCGGTCAACATGGCGCCCGTGAACAGCATGCCGATAAACGCTGCGGGGAATCCGGCGATCACAATAAGCATGGCATTGCGAAACACGTGACCATATAAAACACGCCGTTCACTTAAGCCTTTAGAGCGAGCCGTCAGAACATATTGCTTGTTAATCTCTTCCAGAAAGGAGTTTTTGGTCAGCATGGTCAGGCTGGCAAATCCGCCTATCACCATCGAGAGAACGGGAAGTGCGATATGCCAGAAGTAGTCGCTAATTTTATCGCCGACGGACATCGTATCCCAACCATCTGACACCAATCCGCGCAACGGAAACCAGTCAAGGTAGCGTCCACCGGCAAAAAGAATGATCAGTAAAATTGCAAATAAGAAGCTGGGGATGGCGTTGCCAACAATCACGACGCCAGAGGACCAGATATCGAAACGGGAGCCATCCTTAACGGCTTTGCGTATCCCAAGAGGAATCGAGATAAGATAAACCAGCAGCGTGGTCCAAAGCCCTAACGAGATGGACACCGGCATCTTGTCCAAAACCAGATCGATAACGCGCTCATCACGGTAAAAGCTGGTGCCGAAGTCAAAGGTGGCGAAATTAACCACCATATGCCCAAACTGTTCGTAGAGCGGTTTATCAAAACCAAACTGTGCTTCCAGCTCTTTGATCAGCTCAGGAGGTACGCCCTGGGCCCCTCGGTATTTGCCGCCGCCCTCGCCAGAAAGAACGCCCTGTGCGGATACACCCGAGGCCACGTCGCCAGCGGAGCCGCCGCTGATTCGGGCAGCGGCGTCGACGCTATGGCCCTTTATCTGGGCGAGCATGCGCTCAACAGGCCCGCCGGGGGCGACCTGAACGACCGCGAAATTGAGGAGCATAATCCCGAACAGGGTCGGAATAATCAGCAATAAACGCCTTACAATATATGCCAGCATGACTTAATTGTGCTTCCTTCCTTGTTTAATGCTGAGCTGCTTTGCTTTGTCTTGATCAAACCACCAGCTCTCGAACCCGAGATCATACTTGGGACTGATTTCAGGTTTAGAGAACTTGTTCCAATAGGCGAGACGAAACGATTGGATGTGCCAATGCGGGATCACGTATTGGCCCCAGAGCAGGACTCGATCTAACGCCCGGGTTCGGGCAATAAGGCTGTCGCGGTCAGGTGCCGATATGATCTGTTCTACCAAGGCGTCGATGACCGGGTTTTTAATGCCGATAGTATTGCGTGCCCCGTTTCGGCTAGCTGCGGCGGACGTCCAGTAATCCCGCTGCTCGTTGCCTGGGGAGAGTGATTGCCCAAAAACATCTACCAGCATGTCGTAGTCGAAGGTCTCTGTGCGTTCCTGATATTGCGCCGAATCGACGACCCTGACTTGTGCCTCGATGCCGAGGCGCTTGAGATTTTTAATGAAGGGCAGCGCGATACGCTCCCAGACCGGCGAATTAAGTAAAATCTCAAAAGAGAAGGGGGCGCCATTCGCGTCCACCAGTTTGCCGTTTTTCACCATCCAGCCCGCGGCCTTCAGTAGCGCAGCGGCTTGGCGCAAGTTATGACGAATTCTACCGCTGCCATCGGTGGCAGGAGGATGATACGCCCTGGTAAAGAGTTCTTTGGGTAACTGGCCTCGAAATGGTGCTAACAACGCCAGTTCTTCGCCTGTGGGAATCCCGCGTGACGCCAGCTCGGAATTGGAAAAATAGCTTTCTGTGCGGGTGTATTGACCGTAGAACAAGTTCTTGTTGGTCCACTCGTAATCAAAGGCGAAAGCGAGGGCTTCTCGCACACGAATATCCTGGAACAAGGGGCGGCGCAGGTTGTAGACGAAACCCTGCATGCCGGTTGGTCGCTCGTTACCGATTTCTTCCTTGACGACCAGGCCATCTTTGATCTGTTCTTCGTTATAGCCGGTGGCCCAGAATTTAGAGACGTTCTCGAAGCGCCAGTCGTATTCCCCGGCCTTAAAGGCCTCCATGGCGACGGTTGCATCGCGATAGTAATCATAGCGAATCAGATCAAAATTATTTTGTCCGCGCCGAACCGGTAAGTTTTCTCCCCAGTAGTCCTTAACCCGCGCGTAGCGGATAAAGCGGCCGGGTTCGAAGGTGTCTACCCGATAAGGGCCGCTGCCGAGAGGAATATCCAGCGAGGTTTTGCTGAAGTCCCGGTCCTTCCAGTAATGACGGGGCAGGATGGGCAGTTGCCCCATGATTAGAGGCAGCTCACGGTTTTCTCCGGCGTTGAAGGTGAAGCGTACGCGATGTTCGTTGAGCTTTTCAGCCCCGGTTACCGTCTGGTAATAAAAACGGTAGAACGGTCGGCCGAGCGACTTGAGGGTGTTGAATGAGAACAGGACATCGTCGGCGCTAATGGGTTTGCCGTCGTGCCAACGAGCTTCGGGGCGGAGGTTGAAAATGACCCAGGAGCGGTCTTCAGGCATTTCAACGGACTCGGCGATCAACCCGTAGGAGGAGAACGCTTCATCGTTGGCCGGTGCCATCAGCGTCTCATAAAGGCTGTCTATGCCGACGGCAGGGTTGCCTTTGAGTATATAGGGGTGCAGCGTATCGAAGGCCGTGCCGATCGCCGCCAGGCGAACACTGCCGCCTTTGGGCGCCAGCGGGTTGGCGTAATCGAAATGGGTAAAATTGGCCGGATATTTGGTGCTGCCGTGCATGGCCATGCCATGAGAGGGGGGCGCGCTAGCCGCTGCAATCGAGGTGGCGGGGAAGAGCGCCAGCAGCCCCCACAAACAGTGACGTAGCATCGAAAGGGTCATAGACAGAAGTCCTTCAGTCTTTAAGGTGTTGTTTTTATATCAGTAAATCCACCTGATAGGGTAGCTCGTAAACGCTGAGACTGCGAGCTCGTTATGAGGTTCCGCGCTTAAACAGGTTTATCGCGCTTTAGTCACATCGACATAGAGTGTAAGCGTTTGTCCGGGTTTGAGGTATTTTGCTTGGGCCGCCTGGTTGTTCCAGCGTTGGATATCATTAATACGGACATTAAATCGGCTGGCGATGCGGGCGAAAGAATCGCCGTTGCGTACCCGATAACCGATTTTACGGACCTTATTACGTATCGGAGCGGTCGAACTGTTTGAGCTTGCCGCGTTTTGCCAAATGACCAGGTGTTTTCCCACTTTCAGCGGGTCGCCCGGTGCCATTTGGTTCCAGCTGGCTAAGGCCCTCGTGCTGACGCCGTATTGACGGGAAATTTTCCAGAAGCTGTCACCGCGTTGTACTTGGTACTGTACCTTTTGCTTGCCAGAGCGCAGGGCTATGCGCTGATTCTTCTTCCGCTGGCGCTGTTTTGCGCTGTAGCTATAGAGGGTTGCTTCTTTGCTGGCTGTGGGGATAAGCAGCATCTGTCCGGCACGAATGACGTTACCCTGCAGGTTGTTGGTCGTGCGCAATGTTGCAACCGTGGTGTTGTTCTTCTTCGCGATGCTAATCAGATTATCACCGGAGTTAACTTTATATCTTGACCAGCTAATGCGTTTTTCGGGCGGCAAATTGGCCAGCGCTGCACGAAAAGTCTCGGCATTTTCGATGGGCACCAAAAGCTGGTGCGGGCCGGCAGGGTCGGTTGCCCACTGGTTGAAGCCAGGGTTGAGCAAATAGAGTTCGTCGATAGAAATGTCGGCCATTTTTGCTGCTTGGGCAAGATCTATCTGCGACTCGGTTTCAACCGCTTCGAAGTAAGGGGTATTGGCCAGAGGCTTCAAGGTTATGCCGTGAGCCTGGGGCTCATTGAAGAGCGCCGCAAGTGCGAGCAATTTAGGCACATACGCTTCGGTCTCGCTGGGAAGGTCAAGTGACCAGAAATCAGTGGGTCGTTGACGCCGGGTGTTTTTACGGATCGCTTTTGAGACGTTGCCTCCCCCCGCATTATAGGCTGCGAGCGCCAGAAGCCAGTCTCCATCAAAACGGCGATGCAGCTGTTGTAAATAGGTGAGAGCGGCATCCGTTGAGGCAACGATGTCGCGGCGTCCATCATACCACCAGCTTCGCTGCAGGCCGAAATGACGCGCGGTGCCTGGTATGAATTGCCAGGGACCGGCGGCGCGGCCGTGGGAGTAGGCAAAGGGATCAAACGCACTTTCGACTATGGGTAACAAGGCCATTTCCGCGGGCATATCGCGCTTAATCACTTCGTTCAGGATGTAATAGTAATACCGTTCAGCGCGCTCAGTCACTCTGTCTATATAATGCGGATGGCGGGCATACCAACTCAATTGCGATTTTATCCGCGGACGCTCGAGGTCGTATCGAATTCTAAAATGCTCGCGCGTCACCTGCCAGAGGTCGTCCCGTTCAGTAATCGGTTCAATGCGGGACGGTTTGGCAGGGTCTTCGTAGACGGTTTCATCGGTATAGCTGCCGGCAAAAGGGGGGTACGCCGCATTCTCGAAGGAGGGGAACGGCGGGCGTAGCGCCGCTAAAAAAATGTCATCCAGCGTCTGCGCCGTAAAAGGGGGGATGGTATCGAGGGTGCTCAGTTTACGTTCGCCGAGAGGGTGCAGGTGCGGTGGAGACGATTCGGTACGGAGTGGGGCTGGCGTTATTGCCGTTGCAGACGCTGCGCCGGTCAATGATGAAAAAGTGGATTCTTGCGGTCCTGGCAGCACCGTACAGCCACTCAGCATAACAGCGGCAGAAACAAGCGAGATAATATGAGTGTTACGATATGACAAAACGTCTGCCTCAGAGGTTGTACCGCACGAGCAGATGCGAGTCAGCTCATTACCAAAATCAGAAGCGCCTTTCCTTGCCTTCCGTTACCAGGATGAGGATTCTATTGAGCAGCACACCGGTGGTCAAGATCAGCCACCGGCGTGCGGGGGTCGCTCTTCAGGCGACGACGGTCCGGGCCGGACGAGAAAGCGCTTAAAAATCGTCTTTCCAGCGACGAATTTCAGCGAAGACATCGGCTTCACTCGCCAGTTGTTGGCCCGCATGATTATTGGCCGCTTGAACAAGGTTGGTCTGGTTGGTCCGCATGAACGGATTAATCTGTTTTTCCTGACCAATTGTGCTGGGTAGTGTGGGTTTGTCTTCTGCCCGCGCCTGTCGACAAGCGGCTGTCACATCGCTGATCGAGTGATTGCTGGGCTCTACAGTCGCGGCAAATGCCAGATTAGCCAGCGAATACTCATGGGTGCAATAAACGTTCGTATCATCAGGCAGAGCCGCAAATTTTTTCATGGCCGCAAGCATTTGTTGCGCGCTCCCCTCAAATAATCGACCACAGCCGGCCAGAAACAGGGTATCGCCACAAAAGAGGCTTCCTTCACCATCGGGGTTGTAAAAACTGATGTGATCGAGGGTGTGTCCTGGAACATGAATAACATCAAAGGTGCTGTTGAGTATGAGGCAACGGTCACCGTGCTGCAGGGGGTGGGTGATATCCCGGCACGGTGAATTTGCCGGGCCGTACACAGGCGCTGCGTGATGTTGAACCAGCTGTTGAATTCCTCCCACATGATCAGGGTGGTGGTGTGTCACTAAAATGGCACCAAGCACCAGGCCATTTTTCTCGAGGAAGGCGAGGACTGGTTGGGCATCGCCGGGGTCAACAACAGCCACCAGGCTGCTGCCCGGACGTTGAATAACCCAAATATAATTATCATTGAATGCGGCTATAGGGGTGACTTGAAACATGATAACGCCTCTGTTCTGTAACGTATTTATGTAATTGGCTGCTATCCTATAATAGCCGTGCGAGCGGTAAAAACGCTTTCGGCACCATTTCTACCCTCGCCGTAGAGGTTTCAGACTAACCTTTTACCTTTATCGGTGAGCACTGGCTAGGGCGTTCCTGTGATTGAACATGTAGCAGCTTTAAAAGATGACAGCATTGAGGCGATACAGCAATGGTTTGTAACGCCGTTAGGGGCGCAGTTGCTTGAGGAGGAACGGGATGTTTTAGCCAAAATTATGCCCTCGATTTTTGGTTACCATCTACTGCAGATTTCGGTGCTGAGCAGAGAGGCCTTGATGGAATGCACCGGTGCCAGTCATTGTTTTTCACTGGTACCTCGTATCGAATTGGGAACGCCGGCGCAGGCGTTGGTCGCGGATGCTGAGAATCTACCTTTTTCCAATGAATGTATCGATGCGGTCGTGTTGCACCATACGTTGGATTTTGCCGACAGCTCGCACCAGGTATTACGCGAAGCGTCGCGGGTTCTTCGCCCCGGCGGCAAAGTTGTGATCGTTGGTTTTAATCCGGCAAGTTTGTGGGGGGTCTGTCGGCAATTTGTTCGCCGAAGTAAAGCGCTTCCCTGGTGCGGCCGGTTTTTGAGCCATCGGCGTATTCAGGATTGGTTGGCACTGCTTGAATTAAAAGAAGAGCAAAATGCCTCCGGCTATTACCGGCCTCCCGTGAGTAGTAAAAGCTGGATGCAACGGTTCGCGTTTGTTGAGCGCTGGGGGCGCCGATACAGGGCGAGCAATGGCGCATTTTATGTCATCGTTGCGACAAAGGAGACGCTGTGTATGACACGGCTGGGTGCTGTGCAGCAGCGGCGAATGGTGCTGCCATTTCGGCCGGTTATCTCGCGTCGCTGCGCGCGTCAGGTCAATGACGCAAAGCCGTAAGGGTCGGCCGGCTTGCAACGCTCGTTTTGCGGTCAGCGTAACTAAAAACAAGGTATTTTTACGTGGAGTAAGCCGTTATTAATGGCGTAATTATAAGCACGACACCTGTAACACTCTGAAATTTAAGTCTTTTATAGGGCTGAATGCAAGCCATAATCTGTGGTTTATGGCTTGCATCAATAATATTAATTATATTTAATACCCGCGACCGGCTATTTTTGTCCGGCATCAAAGTTTGTCGCTCACCGACATCAACGGCTTGAGCGTTATAGTGGATACAAACGGGAGTAGCTCGATGGAAACATCTAGTTTAATGAGTGAAGGCCTGGAGCTAATGGCAGCCGGGATGGGTTTTGTATTTGTCTTTTTGACTCTGCTGGTTTTTGCTACCGGCTGGATGTCCAAATTGGTTACACGGTATGCCCCTGATCCTGTCGCAAAGATCAGTGTCCCCCGGACGGCGCCCTCTGCGCCCGCCGATGATCAACAGCAGTTACTTGCGGTGATCTCTGCGGCAATCCATCAATATCGTGCGCGGCATAAGAAGAAGTAAGCCTCCTCGGCGTTGACAATAATCCTTTAAAAGAGACAGACCTCCAACATGGCTGATAACAAAAAACCCCTCGGAATTACTGATGTCGTGCTGCGTGATGCTCACCAGTCACTCTTTGCAACCCGTCTGCGTCTGGCCGATATGCTGCCGATTGCGGCGAAACTGGATCAGGTAGGATTTTGGTCCGTTGAAACTTGGGGTGGGGCGACCTTCGACTCCTGTATTCGGTACTTGGGCGAAGACCCTTGGGATCGTATTCGTCAGCTGAAGGCAGCTATGCCGAACACGCCTCAGCAGATGTTGTTCCGTGGTCAGAATATACTTGGCTATCGCCACTATGCCGACGATGTTGTGCGTAAATTCGTCGAGCGCGCCGCCGTCAACGGCGTTGATGTGTTCCGTATCTTTGATGCGATGAACGATGTTCGCAATTTGGAAACGGCCATTAAGGCCGCGTTAGAGGTCGACAAGCACGCGCAAGGAACCATCTCTTATACATTGAGCCCGATCCATACCACTGAAATGTGGGTCGATATGGCCAAGCGTATCGAAGATATGGGGGCGCATTCTATCTGTATTAAAGATATGGCGGGACTTCTCAAGCCTTACACAGGCTACGAGCTGGTTACGCGACTGAAAGCCGCCGTGGATATTCCTATTCATATGCAATGTCATGCCACTACCGGGCTTTCTACATCCACCATTCTTAAGGCAGCAGAGGCCGGTATCGATAACGTCGATACGGCGATCTCTTCAATGTCCATGACTTACGGTCATTCGCCTACTGAATCTGTTGTTTCCATCTTTGAAGGGACTGACCGTGATACCGGTCTGAATATAGAGCTGCTAGAAGAAATTGCTGCCTACTTCCGTGACGTGCGGAAAAAGTACGCAAAATGGGAAGGTTCTCTCAAAGGTGTTGATTCACGAATTTTGGTTGCTCAGGTTCCAGGTGGCATGTTGACGAACATGGAAAGTCAGTTGCGTGAGCAGGGCGCAGGTGATCGTCTTGACGAAGTGCTGGCCGAAATTCCTCGCGTGCGTGAAGACTTGGGCTTTATTCCCTTGGTCACCCCGACATCGCAGATCGTGGGTACCCAGGCCGTGTTGAATGTGCTGACGGGTGAGCGCTACAAGTCGGTATCCAAAGAAACACGCGGCATCTTAAAGGGTGAATACGGCTCGGCACCGGCACCCTTCAACGCAGAATTGCAGGCGCGAATTCTAGAAGGCGCACAGGCCATTACCTGTCGGCCAGCCGATCTGCTGCCTCCAGAGCTGGAGAAACTGACCGCCGAATTACGTGCGTTGTCCACAACAAATGATTTCCGGCTCGAGAAGGGCGAGCGTGAAATTGATGATGTACTCACGTACGCGTTGTTTCCGCAAATCGGGCTTAAGTTCTTGGAAAACAGGGGTAATCCTGGCGCATTTGAACCTGTTCCTACGCTGGAGGATGCTATTGCTGCCGCGGCACCCGCCGCTTCAGTACCGGCGGGCAAAGAGGTCTATACCGTGGCGGTTAATGGCCAGAGCTATGTTGTTGAGGTTAACGAGGGTGGCGATGTGTCCGGTATCGTGCCAACAGCCGCTTCGGCTGCTTCTGCTCCAGCTCCAGCTCCAGCTCCAGCAGCTGCAGGTGGTGGAGAGCCCGTGTTGGCGCCTTTGGCAGGTAATATCTGGAAGGTTGAGGTCTCGCCCGGCGATGTTGTTGCCGAAGGTGATGTATTGATCATTCTTGAAGCCATGAAGATGGAAACGGATATTCGGGCTGCGCGGTCTGGGACCATCGGAACCGTGACGGTGAAAGAGGGTGATTCTGTAGCAGTAGGGGATACCCTGCTCCAACTGATTTAATCGACGTAATTAAGGGCAATCCAATCATGGATAAGGTGCTTAACCTGTTGACGAGTTCCGGTCTGTATCAGATGCAGTGGGGGCAGGTCGTCATGATCGCAGTAGGGTGCTTGTTGCTCTTTCTTGCGATTAAGAAAAACTTTGAGCCACTGTTGCTGGTACCTATTGGGTTCGGTGGCATTATGGCTAACATTCCGGAAGCAGGCTTGGCGTTTTCTGCCGTTGAAAATGCCGTCCATCTCGGTGGACCGGACGTTTTAAAATTGCTGGCGGATACGCTGGGAATCGACTCGATCGATCCCGGTGCAATCAAAGAAGCCTATAAGCATGCCAATCATTCGTTGCATTTTACGGTCACTCAGGCCGCGCAGGATGCAGGGTTTAGCAATGGTATGCTGTACAACTTCTACCTTGTATCGATTGCCAGCGGTGCTGCGCCGCTTATCATCTTTATGGGTGTGGGGGCCATGACCGATTTTGGACCGCTGTTAGGTAATCCAAAGACACTGTTTTTGGGTGCGGCGGCACAGTTCGGTATCTTCGCGACGGTGCTTGGAGCCGTCGGCTTAACGTCGTTGGGTATTATGGATTTCTCCATCCAGGATGCGGCCGCTATCGGTATTATCGGTGGTGCTGACGGTCCGACCGCCATCTATGTGGCGAGCGTGCTTGCGCCGCATTTGTTGGGAGCGATTGCTGTTGCTGCCTACTCTTATATGGCGTTGGTGCCGTTAATACAGCCGCCGATCATGCGTGCGCTAACCACGCCGGAAGAGCGTAAGCTGGTGATGGTGCAGTTACGCCATGTATCCAAGAACGAGAAAATATTATTCCCCATGCTTCTCTTGGTGCTGGTGGCCTTGTTGCTTCCCGATGCGGCGCCTCTGCTGGGAATGTTCTGCTTCGGTAACTTGATGCGTGAGTGTGGCGTTGTTGAACGTCTGAGTGATACGGCGCAGAATGCTTTGATCAACATTGTGACGATTTTCCTTGGACTGTCGGTTGGCTCGAAACTAAGCTCTGACAAGTTTCTGGATTTGAATACGTTGGGTATTCTGGTGTTGGGTATTGTTGCATTCGGCATCGGTACAGCATGCGGTGTGTTGATGGCGAAGCTGATGAATAAGTTCTCAGATACACCGATCAACCCGCTTATCGGCTCCGCAGGGGTTTCAGCGGTACCGATGGCGGCCCGGGTATCGAATAAACTGGGGCTGGAAGCTAATCCACAAAACTTCCTGTTGATGCACGCAATGGGACCGAATGTCGCGGGTGTTATCGGCTCGGCCGTAGCGGCAGGGGTCATGATCAAGTTTGTAGGCTGATATGCAAACGGATTAATTCAAGGGCTCTTCGGAGCCCTTTTTTTGTGAAACAGAGGCGGTCTATGCGTGGTACCGGTGGTGTTCAGTCCAGTGGGTTGAAAATGACCCTGAGACAGCTGAGCTTGTTTGATTGCGTGGCACGACATATGAGCTTTACCCGGGCGGCCGAGGAGGTGTGTCTGACGCAGCCTGCGGTTAGTATTCAGCTCAAGCAATTGGAAGAGCACATGGGCTTGCCGTTGTTTGAAAAGGTCGGTAAGAAAATGTTTCTTACCGAGGCGGGTAAGGAGTTGCAGAATGCCTGTGCCGATATTTTCTTGCGCTTGGATAGCCTGGAAATGTCGCTGACACAAATGAAGGGAATCATGCATGGTCGCCTGCGTATTGCGGTAGTGACCAGCGCCAAATATTTTGCACCTCACCTCTTGGGCGACTTTCATCGGAGCTATCCCGAAGTTGAAATAAGCCTGGTTGTAACCAACAGAGATCAAGTCTTGCAGCGCCTGTATGCGAATGAAGATGACCTTGTGCTGGTTGCGCAAGTGCCGGACGATCCGCGCCTATTGTCCTATCCGTTTCTAGATAACCCGATGGTGCCTGTGGTTTCCCCCGATCATCCCTTGGCAGGCCAAGAAAATTTAAATGCCGATGTGTTGGCCTCGGATACATTTTTGATGCGCGAGCAGGGCTCTGGGTCGCGTAAAGCAATCGAAGATCATTTGCGGGAATTAGGCGTTAAGCTTTCCCGGCAGATGGAATTGGGGAGCAGCGAAGCCATTAAGCAAGGCGCTATGGCGGGCTTGGGATTATCAATTTTGTCCCGCCACAGTATTGCCCTTGAGTTGGCTACCGGCTGTTTGGTTGAATTGGACGTAGAAACCTTTCCCTGGGTCCGTAGCTGGTGCGTGGTGCACCATCGGGATAAAAAGCTGTCGCCGGCGGCTCAGGCATTTGTTGATCACCTTATTAGCAATCGCGAACAGGTTGTTGCGATGCTCTGTAACCGCTTTTTAGGCGCGGCTTTACCCTAGGGTCCCGCACCGTGCGATATGCCGCTTAGCGCTGTAAGGGCTCGCTAGCTTCGGGCAAAGCCATGGTCTTCAATCAGGTTGCTGCCTTCGGCGGCCTGGCGTGCCAGGTCGTCAACGCGTTCGTTCTCGGGGTGGCCGCTATGGCCTTTGACCCAGCGCCAGTCAATCTCGTGTTTTTGGCTTAATTCATCCAGTTGTTTCCAGAGGTCGACATTTTTAACCGGCGACTTAGACGCTGTCTGCCATTTTCTTTTTTTCCAGTTATGGATCCACTGAGTGATGCCCTGGCGAACATATTGGCTGTCGGTCGTGAGGGTGACGTGACAGGGTTCCGTCAGCGTCGCAAGCGCAGCAATCGCTGCCAGGAGCTCCATTCGGTTGTTGGTGGTCAGGCGAAATCCCTGGCTGAGTTCGCGTTCGTGACGATCGTAGATTAGCAAGGCGCCATAACCACCGGGGCCCGGGTTTCCAAGACAAGAGCCATCGGTGTATGCAGTAATGCGTTTCATGCGAATTTTCCGGTTGTGTGCAAGGGCCGCCGATTGTAAAACCTTGGGCTGTGATAAGATAGCGGTCTTCAAATTGCTGCGCCGGTTACGGGCTGAGTCGGTCGTGGGGCGTTTACAAACTAGAGATTGGGTGGATTGTGGCAAGACAGATTGTTTTAGATACCGAAACAACAGGTCTGGAGACTTCAGAAGGTCACCGGATCATTGAAATTGGTTGTGTAGAGCTGCTCAATCGCAAGCTGACGGGTAAGACTTACCATCGTTACATTCAGCCCCAGCGTGATATCGATGCCGAAGCCATGGAAGTGCATGGCATTACCAATGAGTTTCTCAGTGATAAACCTTTGTTTTCTGCAATAGCGCAGGAATTTCAGGCATTTATACGTGGCGCCGAACTGATCATTCATAACGCGCCTTTTGATATTGGTTTTATTAATTATGAGTTTGGGTTGCTCGGCAGTGCCTATGGCAAGGTCGGTGATATCTGCTCGGTCATCGACACGTTGGTCATGGCGCGTAAGCTTCACCCGGGGCAGAAAAATAACCTGAATGCGTTATGTCGGCGCTATGGTATCGACAACTCTAAGCGGGAGCTGCATGGCGCGCTGCTAGACTCTGAAATATTGGCGGATGTCTATCTGGCCATGACCGGCGGTCAAACCGCGCTGACCTTGCACAATGATTCCGGTGATGCAGGGCGTTCCGTGGAGGATATTGTCCGGGTTGCCGGGGGGGATTATCATCTTGCTGTGTGTCTGGCTCAAGACGATGAGCTGGCGCTGCACGAAGCGTTTTTGGATAGGATAGAGAAGAAGAGTGGCGGTGTGCAGTGGCGCAACAGTTAGTCAGTCATTTTATAGGCCTGCGGCGACCCTTAGTGGCGGTTTAAAGTCACTGTTATGTCACAAAAAGCCCGCTGTTGCGGGCTCCTGAGTTTATCAGGCCTTAAGAGTGTAGCGTGTCGCTGGTCTCTTCAGTCAACGGTTGGATGTTGACAGCATGCGTTCCTTTCGGCCCGGGAACCGTTTCAAATTGCACATCTTGCCCAGCCTTCAGGGTCTTGTATCCGTCCATCTGAATGGCCGAATAGTGGGCGAACAGATCCTCGTCATTATTCTCTGACAGGATGAAACCATACCCTTTGGCATTGTTGAACCATTTTACTTTCCCTGCACGCATTGCTAGCTCCTTAAGACATATCGTGACTACAAAATGACAGCCTGACGACAAAGACGCTACCTTCCTAGGCTGCTCTATCCGACTAATTTTGGCTTCAGATTAGAATCTTTGCAAGAAACCAGTCGGTGAGTTTGTAAAAAAAAGGGGGGGGTTCTTGTGGTGTGTCAGGGTTTGGCGGGCGTCTTTCGCTTCATCCTATTGTTTTTTATTGCTTAATGGCGTTGCCTCTGCTTCGTGAAGCGTAATTGTCCATTGGTTGATTTATTTTCAGGAGAGCCTTTCGGCCTGTTTCGCGTTTTCGCGCACCAAAAAGTGCGCCCTGTTGGTTTCTTTGCTTGGTTCTGGCCGGGTCGTGCCGATGAGCGGATGCGCGTACCCCGTTGTCACGGTATGATGGGTAAGGCAGTAGTAAGAAGGCTGCATCCAAGATTACAGGCAAGAGATGAGTGTCAGATGATAACCGATGGGCTGACTATCCGGCTTCACCGCGAAGATGATCAAGAGGGCGACTATGCGGACGGGGTTGCCATTGAAACGGCGCAACCCAAGCTGAAACCGCCGCCAATGTATAAGGTCATTTTATTAAATGATGACTACACTCCAATGGACTTTGTTGTAGAGATATTGAGGTCGTTTTTTAGTATGGATGAAGAACGGGCGACGCGAGTGATGCTGGCTATACATACTCAAGGCCGAGCTGTGTGCGGGGTCTTTTCTCGGGACATTGCTGAAACTAAAGCGGCCCAAGTGAATCAATACGCCAGAGAGTGTAAGCATCCGCTACTCTGTGAAGTAGATAAGGCGTGACCGCGAAAGCGAGACCGTATCAAGAATGAGGGCGTGCGATCGTGTTGAATAAAGAGTTAGAGCTGACGCTGAGTCTTGCCTTCCAGGAGGCCAGAGAGAAGCGTCATGAATTCATGACAGTAGAGCATTTGTTGCTTGCTTTGCTGAATAATCACTCCGCACTCGGCGTGCTCCAGGCCTGTGGTATTGATATAGACCGCTTGAGAGCCAATCTGAATGCGTTTGTCGATTCGACCACGCCGCTTATCCCTGGCGATGATGTGGAAAGAGATACGCAGCCGACGCTGGGTTTTCAGCGCGTCTTGCAGCGTGCTGTTTTCCATGTGCAGTCGTCGGGTAAGAATGAAGTGAACGGCGCTAACGTGCTGGTGGCTATCTTTAGTGAGCAGGAAAGTCAGGCGGTGTATGCCTTAAGCCAGCAAGGCGTTGAGCGAATTGATGTGATCAACTATATCGCGCATGGCTTGCCGAAAGTGCTCGATAATGAGCATCATCAGGATGAAGAGCACTCGTTGGAAGGCGAGGCCGAGGAGGGCGGTCAACCCAGTCCTCTGAAGCAGTACGCGATCAATCTCAACGAAGAAGCGCGTACGGGGCGTATTGATCCTTTGGTTGGGCGTAAGGCCGAGGTGGAACGCGTCGTGCAAATTCTGTCTCGCCGGCGTAAAAACAACCCGCTGCTGGTGGGTGAGGCGGGGGTAGGAAAAACAGCGATTGCCGAAGGCCTGGCCAAAATGGTGGTTGATGGCGAAGTGCCCGAGGTCATTAAAAATAGCGTTGTTTATTCGCTTGACTTGGGTGCGCTGCTTGCCGGGACCAAGTATCGGGGTGACTTTGAAAAGCGCCTTAAAGGGTTGTTAGCCGAAATCCGTAAAGAGCCCGACAGTATTTTGTTTATCGATGAAATACACACCATCATCGGTGCCGGTGCGGCATCCGGTGGGGCCATGGATGCGTCCAATCTTCTGAAGCCGCTGTTGGGTTCCGGGGGGTTGCGTTGTATTGGCTCGACGACGTTTCAGGAGTTTCGTGGGATTTTTGAAAAAGACCGTGCCTTGGCCCGCCGCTTCCAAAAAATTGACGTGCTTGAGCCTACCGTTGAAGAAACGCGTTTGATTCTGCACGGGCTGCGCTCGCGTTTTGAGGCGCATCATAAGCTCACCTATACCGATGACGCCTTGCGTGTCGCTGCAGAAATGGCGGACCGGTATATCAATGATAAGCATATGCCAGACAAGGCAATTGATGTGATTGATGAGGCAGGAGCCTATCAGCAGTTGCTGGAAGAGGGCGAGCGAAATCCGGTTGTGGGCGTACCAGAAATAGAAGCGATCGTGGCAAAAATTGCCCGCATTCCACCAAAAAGTGTTTCGGCGTCGGATAAAGATATCCTGCGCAAGCTCGAAAGTAATCTGAAAATGGTGGTGTTTGGTCAGGATAAGGCGATTAAGACGCTGGCGTCGGCCATCAAGCTGTCTCGGGCGGGGCTTAAGGAGCCTCAGAAGCCTGTAGGCTCGTTTTTGTTTGCCGGGCCTACCGGTGTAGGTAAAACCGAGGTTACCGCTCAGCTAGCGCGTGTGATGGGTATTGAGCTGGTTCGATTCGATATGTCTGAATACATGGAGCGGCATACCGTATCGCGCTTGATCGGTGCGCCTCCCGGATATGTGGGCTTCGACCAGGGAGGGTTGTTGACAGAAGCGATAACCAAAACCCCGCATTGTGTGTTGCTGCTGGATGAGATCGAAAAGGCGCACCCTGAAGTCTTTAATTTGCTATTACAGGTCATGGATAACGGAACCCTGACCGACAATAATGGCCGTAAGGCCGACTTCCGCAACGTCGTTCTCGTGATGACAACCAATGCGGGTGCCGAGACGATGTCTCGCAGATCGATCGGTTTTTCAAGCCAGGACAATAGTACCGATGGTATGGAAGCTATCCGTAAGACGTTTACGCCGGAGTTCCGTAATAGGCTGGACGCAATTATTCAGTTTGCATCCCTGGATACCGATGTGATCAAGGGGGTTGTCGATAAGTTTCTTACTCAGCTGCAAGCGCAGCTGGATGAGAAAAAGGTGCATATCGATATCGATGAGCAGGCCCGGAGCTGGCTGGCTGAGCATGGTTACGATCAGCATATGGGCGCACGCCCCATGGCGAGGCTGATACAAGAGGAAATTAAACGGCCGCTTGCCGAGCAAGTGCTGTTCGGGTGTTTGGCTGAGTGCGGGGGGACTGTCTCTATCAGTGTTAAGAAAGAAAAGCTGGCGTTTGAGTTCGAGGCGGCCTAGTTGGTCGTTGTTGAAGATGGCCGTCTGGCGTAGATGGCCATCTCGCAGCAGGGCACCGACATGTAGCGATGTCGGTGGCTCCAGAGCCTCGGTGTACCCGTGTTAGCGTGCGCGGTACACGATGCGACCCTTGGATAGGTCGTAAGGAGTTAGTTCTACTTTTACTTTGTCGCCAGTCAGGATGCGGATGTAGTGCTTGCGCATTTTTCCTGAGATATGAGCTGTTACCACGTGACCATTTTCGAGCTCCACCCGGAACATGGTGTTGGGCAGGGTGTCGACAATGGTGCCTTCCATTTCAATACATTCTTCTTTTGCCATTAAGGCGTTCCTCTGGATTCGGAGCAAATAACATCTTGTTTATCAAGGCGCGGTATTTTGCCTTATTTCTCAGACTTTGGCAAAGCACTCAGGCATAGTTATTCGTTAAGTTTATCTATTTGATGGCGTCGATCCACCTTCCTTTGTGTAATATCTGGATGGGAGTATAGAGGATTTTATAATCCATTTTCTGACATCCGCGAACCCAGTAGCCCAAATATAGATGCTCCCCCCCTTCGCTTCGTGTGTGCAGGATGGCTTGCAGGATCGCATAACGCCCTAGGCTGCGTCGCGGCAGGTCTGGATCAAAAAAGGTGTAGATCGCCGATAAGCCGTTTGGGAGGGGGTCTATTACAGACACGGCAACAAGCTGATGCTGGTGGCGGTATGCATAAAAGCGCGTGTCAAAGCGGGAGCTGGTCAGAAATGAGCGATACTGCTCCTCGCTCGGCGGATACATATCGCCATCAGGGTGTCTGGCGCAGATATAGCGCTCATACAGCTCATAGTGCTCTTGGGTGAAAGTGGCTTTTTCTGGCTGGCAGGTCAGGTCGCTGTTGATTTTAAGGACGCGCTTTTGATTGCGAGTAAACCGAAAGCGGTCTACTGGGATTCTGACTGAAATACACGCCGAGCAATTGGTGCAGTGTGGGCGGTAGACGTGCTCACCGCTGCGCCTGAAGCCCAGCTCGGATAGGGCTGCGTAATCCTGTGCGATTAGCTGTGCTTTGGGGTCGACAAACAGGGTCCGTGCCTGACGATCGGGAAGGTAGCTGCAAACATGTTCCGGGGTGGCGTAAAACTGTAATTCGTGAAGGTTGGTCACGGCCGCCTCCTCGCTGTGTGGTTGCTCAGGTCCGTTTGGCTTGTTTCCCAGTAATGACGATCAAGTACCCAGCTGTGCTGCAATGAGAGCCGTGTGAGCTGAGACAGGCTGTTGCAGAACTCGGCGCGGGGTATTTCGCGAGCCCCCAGCGTTGTTAAATGATTGTTATGCACCTGACAGTCTACCATACGGTAGCCCCAGCGCTGCAGATGGTCAATCAGGTGCGTTAAAGCGATTTTGGAGCCGTCGGTTTGGTGGCTGAACATGGACTCGCCGAAAAACACACCGCCAATGGCGATGCCATAGAGGCCGCCCGCCAATGCGTTATCAATCCAGACCTCGACGGAGTGGGCCACGCCTTGGGTGTGAAGTTGCCCGTAGGCACTGCGCATGGAATCGGTGATCCAGGTACCTTCGCCCGGCCGAGCGCTGCACGCGGAAATGACGTCGTCAAAGGCATGATCGAATGTGACGCGATAGTCGTCTTTTTTAAGTCGTTTACGCAGGCTTCGGGACAGGTGGAGCTCATTAGGGAGCAGGACGCAGCGAGGATCCGGGCTCCACCAGAGAATGGGCTGGTCTTCGCTAAACCAGGGGAAAATACCCCGTTGGTAGGCGTTAATCAGCCGCTCGGGCGTCAGATCCCCCCCCGCCGCAAGCAAGCCGTCTGGCTCCGTGAGCGCCGATTCTACCGGCGGGAATGCATAACTGTCGGGTCGCAGCCAGGGGAGGGATAGCATGGTTAGGCCTTCCTTGCTTTGCCAGACTCTCTATTTACTTTTCCAGGCTATCTAAGTAGCGCTCGGCGTCGAGTGCGGCCATGCAGCCAAACCCGGCGGATGTTACCGCTTGCCGGTAGATCTGGTCGGCAACGTCGCCTGCGGCGAAGACGCCAGGAAGACTGGTCTGGGTCGCATTGCCGGTTAGGCCGCTGACGATCTTGAGGTAGCCGTTATTCATCTCAAGCTGTCCTTGGAAAAGGTCGGTATTGGGCTTGTGGCCTATAGCGACGAACACGCCCATTAAGTCCAGGTCTTTAGTCTGCTGGGTGTTAACGTCCTTGATGCGCACGCCTGTTACGCCGGAGTCGTCTCCGAGGACTTCCTCCAGGACGTGATTCCATTCGGCGCGTATATTGCCGTTCTGGATTTTTTCGTTGAGGTGATCCTGTAAGATCTTTTCTGCACGTAGTGTGTCGCGGCGGTGGATCAGCACCACTTCTGACGCGATGTTGGATAGGTAAAGCGCTTCTTCGACAGCGGTGTTACCGCCGCCCAATACCGCGACTTTCTGGTTGCGGTAGAAAAAGCCGTCGCAGGTCGCGCAGGCGCTAACGCCCTTGCCCTTAAAGGTTTCTTCAGATTCGAGGCCAAGATATTGCGCCGAGGCGCCCGTTGCGATAATCAAGGCGTCGCAGGTGTAATGACCGCTATCGCCACTGAGTCGGAAAGGCTTCTCAGACAGGTCTGCTTCGTTGATGTGGTCGTAAACGATTTCGGTTTCAAATCGTTCGACATGTTGCTGCATACGCTGCATTAATTCTGGGCCTTGTACTCCGTTAACGTCGCCGGGCCAGTTATCAACGTCCGTCGTGGTGGTCAGCTGGCCGCCAGCCTGAAGGCCGGTTATCAGCAGTGGCTTCAGGTTGGCGCGGGCCGCATAAAGTGCTGCTGTATAACCGGCAGGGCCCGATCCCAGGATGATCAGGCGTGCATGTTTCACGTTGTTCATTAATTGATCTCGATGCGATTATGTCTGGGTTGATCGTTAAGTCAGCGCTTATCTTAATCGATCCATTTCTAATGGGCTATGGCCGGTCTTGTCAAAAACTACGCGGGAAGGCCGCCGTTTCCCCCTGCTTTGTCCCGGCAAAGTATGCTACTTTGGCGCTTTTGGTCTTGGAGTTGATGGTTTGTTTATGTCTCAGCGGCAGTCTTTTGTCGATTTTGTTAGTCGCGCCACGAAAGAGGGGGGCAGTATTCTCCTTATTGCGGGCTGCGTGTTTCTTACTGTTGCGCTGCTGAGTTTTGATGCCCGTGATCCGGGCTGGTCGCACCTGGGGTATGACGGTGCGGTAAAAAATCTTTTTGGTTTGTCCGGCGCGTGGGTTGCAGACGTAGCCTTCTCTTTTGTCGGCTATCTGGCGCTTGCCCTGCCTTTGTTGCTTGTTTGGCGATTGGTTCGTTTTTTTCTGCAGCGCGACCTGTCATTAAGTGCCGCGCTACCGTATCTTTTTCTACGGCTCGTGGGGGGCGTTGTGTTTATCGCTGCGGCGAGCGTGCTCTGCACGTTACACCTCGATACGGTCTGGAAACCGCTGCCTTTTTCAGCGGGAGGCATGGTGGGTATTGGACTATCCCGTGAGGGACTGGCACTGCTAGGGCTATGGGGTATGACGCTGGTCTCTCTGGCACTGGGGCTTGTCGGGCTGGGGTTTTATGCCGAGTTTTCCTGGTTGAGTGTTACCGAGACCGTGGGCGCGGTCGTTCTAGATGGGCGTTCAAGCCTTCAAGAGTGCTGGTTGTCTTGGCGACGGCGCGTTGCTGAACAGGCTCAGTCCGATAAAGAGACGGCGGAGGCTTGCCGTTCAGAGCGCGGTGTCGAAGCCGCCGTCACGGCATTTAAAGACCGCTTGCCGTTACCGTCCATAGGTGAGGCCGAGAGCGTCGAGAGGGCTGTTTCTGACGTTATGGATCGCTCTGATCCTGTTTCGCCGGCGCTATCTGAAACGGGCCAGGCTTCGGAAGGCGTGGATATCGATCCACTACTGGCTATCTCCGCGCTTGATGATAACGATCCTGTTCGTATTGATGCCACCGCTTCGCGCACGCTTCATACAGGATCAGCGCGCGTTGCGGAGCACCGCGGTGCCGTCAGTGCCGATGATGCGCCGCCAGTCCGTGGTGCTTCGTTATCAGTGGACGCGGGTGATACGACGTTATCGTCGCCCGTGTCGCCCGTGTCGATTGTTGGCCCGCGCTTGTCGGTGGCGTCATCAGCTGATGACGCCAAGCGTACCGACCCCGTCACGCGTGAGGCTGAAGCGCCGGCACCATCGGGTGAGCCCTTGGTCGTGGCGACGGCGTCCGCACGCGACGTCGTTAAGGACATCGAGGGGGAGGCTGCGGCATCGCGACCCGCAAGTTCCGCATTAAAGATTGTGCCGCTTTCCCAAACCCATCATTCGCGTCTGGATGATAGCAACGATCCCGTTTCTGCTGCGCCAGAACGCCCTGCATCCTTGCATAATGTGTTCGACGGACCACTGCCTTCCGTGGATATTCTCGATCCGCCTGATAGCAACAAAAGCCTCGGCTATTCAGAGGAAGAGTTGGAGCAGATGTCTCGATTGCTTGAGATCAAGCTGAAGGACTTCGGTGTTGTGGCCGAAGTCGTTGAGGTCAACCCGGGGCCGGTGATTACACGGTTCGAAATTCAGCCAGCGCCGGGCGTCAAGGTGAGTAAGATTTCTAATCTGGCCAAGGATTTAGCCCGATCCATGGCGGTGCTGAGTGTGCGGGTTGTGGAAATTATAGCGGGAAAATCCGTGGTAGGGATCGAGATCCCGAATGAAAATCGTGAAGTTGTTCGGCTCAGTGAAGTGTTGGGTTCATCCACTTATAAAAAGGCGAGTTCCCGGCTCAGCCTGGGGCTGGGTAATGATATCGGCGGCAATCCCGTGGTTGTCAATCTGGCTAAAATGCCACACCTGTTGGTGGCGGGAACCACGGGTTCGGGTAAGTCGGTTGGCGTCAATGCCATGCTGATTAGTCTTCTGCTTAAGGCGCGCCCGGATGAAGTGCGGCTTATGATGGTGGACCCCAAAATGCTTGAATTGTCCATCTATGAGGGTATACCGCATCTTCTAACGCCCGTTATTACGGATATGAAAGAGGCGGCCGCTGGCTTGCGCTGGTGCGTCGCGGAAATGGAGCGACGTTACAAGCTGATGGCGAAGATGGGCGTGCGTAACCTCGCCGGCTTTAACGACAAAATTAAAGCTGCCGCCGAACGTGGTGAGGGTATTAAGGATCCGCTCTGGAATCCTGAGGCGGAAGGATTGGATGCCGGAGCACCAGCACCGGATCTGGTTACCCTGCCATATATTGTTGTCGTTATCGATGAATTTGCCGATATGATGATGATAGTCGGCAAAAAAGTTGAAGAGCTGATCGCCCGGATAGCGCAGAAAGCACGCGCCGCGGGAATTCACCTGATTCTCGCTACACAACGACCTTCGGTGGATGTGATAACCGGCTTGATTAAGGCCAACGTCCCGACCCGTATTGCATTCCAGGTCTCTTCGCGTATCGATTCGCGCACCATACTGGATCAGGGTGGGGCAGAAAACTTACTCGGCAACGGCGATATGTTGTATCTTCCGGCAGGGACCAGTATGCCTGATCGCGTCCACGGCGCTTTTGTGGCTGATGATGAAGTACATCGGGTTGTAGAAGCCTGGAAACAATTGGGTAAACCCGATTACATCGAAGAAATACTCATGCAGTCGGTTGATGGCGATCTGACGCAGGGTGGCGCAGGTCTGTTTGAAGACGAGCAGGATGCCTTGTACGACGAGGCGGTTGCCTTCGTGACCAGCAGCCGGCGAGCGTCAATTTCGGCGGTGCAGCGCAAATTAAAAATAGGCTACAACCGCGCCGCCCGCTTGGTCGAAACAATGGAAGCAGCCGGCGTTGTCAGTGAGCAAGGACACAACGGTAATCGAGAGGTGTTAGCGCCACCTCCGGTCCAAATGTAACAGGAGCATTTTATGCGGATGCGTATAGCCATTGGCTGTATTTTAGTGAGTTCCAGCGCCTGGGCGGCCCCGGTGGATAATTTGCATCGATTGCTGGAAGGGGTGAATAGTTTTACGGCTAATTTTCAGCAGATGATCCTGGACGCCGCGGGAACCCGGCTGCAGGAAAGTCAGGGGCGCTTTGCACTGAAACGCCCCGGCATGTTCCGTTGGCAGACCGAAGAGCCCTTCCCGCAGTTGTTGGTCTCCGATGGTCAGACGCTCTGGTTGTATGATCAGGACCTTGAGCAAGTGACGCGCAAACCGTTGGATCTTCGTTTGAGCAATACCCCGGTGCTGCTGTTAACGGGTGATGTCGCGACACTGAATAACAGTTTTATTATTGAGGGGCCGGATAGCGGTGATACGGGCTTATACAAACTGATACCCCGTGACGAACAGGCCCAGTTTACGGTCATGCGAATTTTATTCGATCAGAAAGTGCCGCAGGAGATGCAGTTGGAAGACAGTTTAGGGCAGCGAACCAGTCTTGTTTTTCGCGATTGGACGCTGAACGCGGCGCTGATGGATACCGATTTTAGCTTTACGCCCCCTTCCGGGGTTGATCTGATTGCCGAGTGATGACCGAAGATTTGTTTGGCCCGTCTGAAACAGGCTACCAGCCTTTGGCGGCGCGGATGCGCCCCAGAACGCTGGATGAGTATATTGGGCAAGCTCATTTGCTGGCACCGGGCAAGCCTCTGCGGGCAGCGCTGGTGCAAGGTGCCGTTCACTCCATGATTCTCTGGGGGCCGCCTGGCGTGGGTAAAACCACCTTGGCACGCCTGGTCGCCACGCTCGCCGATGCGCATTTCGAGAGTCTCTCCGCGGTGCTTTGTGGGGTAAAAGATATCCGCCAGTCGATAGAGCGTGCCCAGCACGCCCGGTTAAGCAGTGGGCGTAAAACGCTACTGTTTGTCGATGAGGTTCACCGCTTTAACAAATCCCAGCAGGACGCATTTCTACCCTATGTAGAAGACGGCACGGTTATTTTTATCGGTGCTACCACAGAGAATCCCTCATTCGAGTTAAATAATGCCTTGTTGTCCAGGGCCAGAGTCTATCTTCTTCGTTGTTTGTCGGATGACGATTTGATAGCCGTTATCCGGCAAGCGCTGGATGATCGAGAGCGGGGGCTTGGCGAGAAATCACTGCAGATCGATGTTGCGCAAATACAGAAACTGGCTCAGACAGCCGATGGTGATGCAAGACGAGCACTGAATCTGCTTGAGATTGCAGCGGATCTGAGCCGAAACGAGGCCGGTACAGACCTGATTGATGACGAGGTGCTGGCTGAGGTTTTAAAGGCGTCTGCGCGCCGTTACGATAAGCAAGGTGATCTGTTCTATGATCAGATTTCCGCCTTTCATAAGTCGGTGCGCGGGTCCTCGCCTGATGGTGCGTTGTACTGGTTTGCCCGCATGCTCGATGGTGGCTGTGATCCCCTGTATGTGGCGCGCCGTTTGCTGGCGATTGCTTCTGAAGATATCGGTAATGCCGATCCGCGCGCGATGCAGGTTGCGCTGAACGCGTGGGATGCCTTCGAGCGCCTCGGGCCGGCAGAAGGGGAACGGGCTATTGCGCAAGCGGCGGTGTACTGCGCTTGCGCGCCAAAAAGCAATGCCGTGTACCGTGCATTCAATGCCGTGCGCAATGATGTGCGGCAGGATCCCTCCTATGACGTGCCACTGCATTTGCGTAATGCACCGACAGCCTTGATGAAGGAGCAAGGTGTCGGTGCCGGTTATCGCTACGCCCATGATGAGGAGCAGGCTTACGCTGCCGGGGAGTGCTATTTACCGGAGGCTATCAGCGAACGACGCTACTACCAGCCTGAGCCGCGCGGCCTCGAGCAAAAGATTGGTAACAAGCTGGAGTATCTTCAGCAGCTCGACCAGCGCAGTGCTACTCAGCGGGTGCGACGGGGGGATTAGATGAGCAATATTATCTTTATTGCCCTTGGGGGGGCGTTGGGTGCGGTGGGGCGTTATTGGGTCAGTGGCGTTGTTGTGAATAATACCGACCATTATTTACCGCTGGGTACATTGACGGTGAATATTTTAGGATCCCTGCTTATGGGGGTGTTTTTTATCTTGGTTCTGGAAAAAGCCGCCCTGCCGCCCACCCTGCGTCCCTTTGTAATGGTTGGTTTTTTGGGCGCATTTACCACCTTTTCCACCTTTTCACTGGAAACCCTGGTTCTGTTACAGGGCGGCCATATCTTGTCCGCACTAATTTATATATTATTAAGCGTCATTTGTTGTATCGCGGCACTTTCAGCCGGAGCCGGACTCGTGCGGCTGCTGATTTCTTGAATATTCAATAAGGTGATTTTGTTCAGATGCTTGACCCTAAACTGTTACGCACCGATCCCGCGCTAGTCGCGACCACACTGCAAAAGAAAGGCTATACCTTAGACGTGGCCCATTTTCAGGCGCTTGAAGAGCGTCGTAGAGATCTTCAGGTCCGTACAGAGCAGTTGCAGAGTGAGCGTAACACCCGTTCCAAAGGAATAGGTAAGGCCAAGGCATCGGGCCAGGACATAGCCCCCTTGCTGGCTGAAGTCAGCAGCCTGGGCGAAGAGCTCGACGCCGCCAAGTCTGAACTCCGCGAGCTTCAGGAGCGCTATAACGGCTTGCTGCTTGAAATTCCCAACCTGCCCGATGACAGTGTCCCCGCGGGCGATAGCGAAGACGACAATGTTGAGGTCCGGGCGTGGGGTGCGCCGCGTCAATTTGATTTTGAGGTCAAGGATCATGTCGATCTCGGTGCAGCAGGCGCTGCGTTAGACTTTGAAGCCGCCGTGAAGCTGACCGGATCGCGCTTCGCCGTGATGCGTGGTGGCATGGCTCGTTTGCATCGGGCTTTGGCGCAATTTATGCTCGATGTACAGACGCGTGAAAACGGATATGAAGAACTGTACGTGCCTTATATGGTGAATGCAGAGAGTCTGTTGGGCACCGGGCAATTGCCGAAATTTGAAGAAGACCTGTTTAAGGTCCCCGGCGATAACCTTTTTTATCTGATACCTACGGCAGAAGTCCCGGTAACCAATCTGGCGCGTGATACGATTACCGAAGCCAGCGCGTTACCGTTGAAATACACCAGTCATACACCGTGCTTTCGCAGTGAAGCGGGGAGTTCGGGGCGGGATACGCGGGGCATGATTCGTCAGCACCAGTTTGATAAGGTTGAGATGGTGCAGCTCGTTGAGCCAAGTCGATCCAATGAGGCGCTTGAAGAGCTAACCGGTCATGCAGAATCAATCCTGAAAAAGCTTGAGCTGCCTTATCGGGTCGTGGTGCTGTGTGGTGGCGATCTTGGTTTTTCTGCCCGTAAGACCTATGACCTTGAAGTCTGGTTACCCGGACAGCAGAAGTACCGTGAAATTAGCTCGTGCAGTAACATGGGTGATTTCCAGGCGCGTCGAATGCAAGCGCGCTGGCGTAACCCTGCAACCGGCAAGCCTGAACTATTGCATACCTTAAACGGTTCGGGTCTGGCAGTCGGGCGTACATTGGTAGCCGTGCTGGAAAATTACCAGACCGCCGAGGGGCGTATCCGGATTCCGGAAGCTCTGTTACCTTATATGGGTGGCATTACTGAAATTTAATCGTCTGTGGTTGCCATACGAACAGGGCGCTGGGGGCTGGTTTGATTTTACCTTCCGGGTTTTGTAATGACAGGAAACCGAGCTGAATTGTCGGACCGACAGGATGTTTTGATGAAGTTTGTGGCTACGCTAGTCTGCGTATTGATGGCGCTTACAGGAACGGCCCGAGCAGATTTTTATGATGGTCTTGATGCCTACAAGCGAGGCGACCATCCTACGGCGGTCAAAGAGTGGCGCTCGCTGGCTGTTATTGGCAATGCCAGTGCTCAGTATGACCTCGGTTTGATTTACTTGGCCGGTGGTGATGAGATCAAGCAAGACTATATCAAGGCCTCCTACTGGTTTCGTAAGGCGGGAGAGCAAGGGTTGCCTCGCGCCCAGTCGATGCTGGGGACGCTTTACGAACAGGGCTTTGGTGTCGCGACGAACTACATGATGGCCGCTAGCTGGTATCACCGAGCCGCACAGCAGGACGACCCTTTGGGGCAATACCGATTAGGTATGCTCTATCGCGATGGTTTGGGGTTAAGCCAAGATTACGCGCAGGCCGCGTTGTGGCTAAAGCATGCTGCGGATCGCGGATTGGCGCCGGCACAACAAAATCTCGGGGTGCTCTATTACAACGGTCAGGGTGTTCCCCGTCGGTACAAGGATGCGTTAAAGTGGCATCGGCTCGCCGCCGAGCAAGGCAATATTAATGCCTTGATTACCCTGGGGCTGATGTATTTTAAGGGTGAAGGCGTTAAGAAAGATCTTATTGAAGCCTACAGCTGGTGGAATACGGCTGTGATTGCCGGCGATAAGCAATCGGAGAAGGCGCGTGATGCCGTTGGAGCCATGCTCTCACCCAGCGAACTGTTTGATGCGCGACGTCTGTCAAGGGAAAAACAAGCGCGTATTTTCAGGTAGACCATCGCTGAGCGTTTAGGCACGGTCACGCCCTGAAACGCTCGACGACTAACCCTTCAAGTCCCTTCACTAATTGCAGGCATGCTGACTGTGTTTGAGAGGTTAAGGCGTCAAGCCCTAAGTCAAAGTTCGCGCCAGCAATACCTATCTGAATCGCCTCTGTTTGCCGTCCGGTAAGGTCCTGGTAAACAGCCAGCCATTGGGAGGGTGATAAGTTATGGCTGAAGGCGCCTTGGGCCGATGCCGTCTCAACCGGTTCTGAGCAGCGTGGCAGTGCCGTTCGCAGTCGCTTCATCTGTTCAGTACGCATGCATTTCGCCGCTATCGTCATTGGTTTAATATGGTAGAAAACTAAAACGTACTTCAGGTCCGCTTTTATAGGGCGGGCGCTGGGTTTGCATCAGGAGAGGGTCATGAGTTGTATCATTGTTGCCGCAGGATCGATTCGCGATGGTCTGGATTCAATGGCGCCATGCGATGAGATGGAAATCCTGTTGGAGAACCGTGGTATTTCGCTCAGAACCCTAAGTATCGACCCATTAGCGGCTGGATGGAATACGCCGGTCCTGACCGATCATTATCGCAGTGGTTGTGCGCCATTGGAGGCGCTGGATGCTGGGCGAAAGTTGATTGTGGAAGGGGAGGCGGACGCTGTCATCGTGCATGGCAAGGATCGCTTGCGGACGGGGTATTCGCGTGAAGCGCGTCTTGAACAGATGGCTATATATGGCAATGAATACCCGTTGACGGCGGCTTATACGGATCTTGCGAGCCAATTTATACGCGACCACAACATCACAGAAGGGCAGTTTAAGGCGCTGTGTCATGATCTGTTTGAAAACTACCAGCGTAGTTATGCGGAGCTTAATAGAAATGCAGCGATACCGGCGCGTTGGTTTGAACCGGTAACGTCGTTGTTCCGCGGTGTCGATTGTGCGAACCCCAGTATCGACTTTGAGGGTAAGCTTATCTTGGTTAATTCGACGCTTGCCAAGGAGTTGAAACCGCATACGGCGGTAGTGGCAGTTAAAGGCAGTGCGGTATCGTGTTTGGAGGGGGATGGCGCGCCGTATATTGGCCCGATTGCGCGTTATGAGCACCTGGCCGCAAGCTGGCAGCGGTGCCAGAAGGACGCGGGTGTCGACTTCAAGGCCGTGCTTGCTGCGCGGCAAGCACTGCTAGAAATCTATACCTGCTATCCCGTGGTGCCGTTGGGTTTTTTGTTGGCAACGGGTCTGGTTGATAAACCGGATCAGTTAACGTCATTTGTTGCCCGGTACCCGCTAACGGTCACCGGTGGGCTGAATCTGGCTAGAGCACCCTGGAACAGCCCGGCACTGAATGGTTTGATTGCCGTTACTGAACGGTTGAGGACTGGCGCGGCGGCCTGGGGTGCCGTGCATGGAAACGGCGGCTTGGGTTACAAGCAGGGCGTTGCGTTATTGCAGGCCGCACGCGTTAATTAATTTGGCGACCGATGATTGGTTTGATCATCGGCGTAACATGTTGAGCCGTATCAGTCTTTAGACCGGTAGGTGCCCCTAAAGTAATTTTAACTGGTGCAGCGTCTCTTTTAAGGTCTCGTAAGTCCAGGCGTCCCCCGAGGGCGCAACGTGCCCGTGTTCGTTCAGGCGATCTGCCATCGCTTTTAGATTATCGCATTTTTTTTGAAAGCCATGCAGTAAATGGCGCAACTCCGCCTCCCGGGCTTGTTGCTTGGGATCAACCGGGGCTTCAGTGCCGCGTTTGCGAAGTGAAATAGTGGCATTTTTCATGTCGTCCTCCTGACAGTAAACATCACGCTTCAGCCTGTTTGACTATGGCTGTTCGCATAAATCAGTCTTATGACTGACTATATCGTATTCACGCGCAACTAAAAATAACCGCATGTTCAGCCTCGGGGCTGGGTGGCTGGTACGGTTGTCTATTCGATACGGCTGTCTGTATTGATGACCATAGCGTTTGTGCCGGCATGACGTCAGTCCCTGCGTAATTTGTCGGATACCGCAATCGGATTCGGGAAGTTGAAAACGACGATATACGATGAAAGCAGAAAGGTCAGGATTGCTGTCGCTTGAATCACGTGCGATGCGGCTTCGCCAATCAATGCCATGCTTGCGGCTAAATAAGCGATGAGTAGCGAAAACTCACTGATTTGCCCTAGCCTGAAGCCTACTTCCCACGCCAGCTCGTTACTCTCGCTGATCCTACGCAATAGAATCCGAAATACGATCGGCTTTAGTGCCAAAATTAGCAGTGCGAGAATCAGGGACGGAATAATAATCTGTCCCAGCAGCCCCAGGTTAAAGCTTGCGCCGATGGAAAAGAAAAATAAGATAAGAAAAAAGTCGCGTAAAGGCTTCAAGCTGTCGGCGATATACAGTGATATTGGGCTGGTGGCCAGACTGACGCCCGCAACGAAAGCGCCAATTTCAGCGGATAAACCGCTGGCATGCGCGGCTTCAGCCATGCCCAGACACCAGCCAATGGCAAGCAGAAAAATGTATTCATGGAATCGGTCAAACCGATGTATGAGCTTTAGCAGTACGTACTTAACGAATATAAAGGACGCGCCGATAAGAATCGGTAGGGCAGCTAAGGTTTTTATATAGCTGATGTACGCCTCGCTGCCTTCCTTGTCTCCACTATAGAGCGCCAGGAGTACCAGAATTGCGATAACATCCTGCAGCAACAGCAGGCCCACCACCAGTTCTCCCGTATGCTTGTGGTGCAGAACCGTGGTAGGGAGCAGCTTGATGCCGATAATCGTGCTGGAAAACATGACCGAAATACCGATGATCATATTTTCGGTTTCTGTAAAACCAAACAGCTTTCCGGTGAAGTAGCCTATAGCGGCGAAAGCCAGCGAGCTGAACACCGCGACGAGGGTGGCTCTTTTAATCATATGCACCAAGTGACTGGGTTGCATGTCGAGGCCAAGCAGAAACAACAGAAAAATAATGCCTACGTGCGATATATCCGACAACAGCTGGGTATCATTGACCATTTTCAGGCCGTAAGGACCGATTAGGGCCCCCAGGACAATGTAGGCAACCAGCAATGGCTGACGGGTATACAGCGCAGCAGAGGCCAGCACGGCAGCACCCGTAAAAATAAGGAAAAAGGAAAAAACTAAGGATTGTTCCATCTGACTCGTTACATCCGTTTCAAGGTGCACTATATCCGTTTCAAGGTGCACGGTTAATATCAATGGCCTCAAGCGTGCGATGCGGCATTGCTCGAGGTTTTTACGTTTATATTTTGTACGCCCTGTAAGCCGCGCAGTAAAGGCAGAAATCTTGGGCGAGCGTAATAAACAGAGGCGTCCTACAGTCGGATCCGTGTCCAGGAGCGCTTTGCCCAGATCGCGGACATGACTAATGAAGAGAGTCCTCTATAGCCTACCTGGAGCCACCAGATGGCCAGCAACCCCCCGCCTAAGTAGGGACCGACCAGCCAGGCTAGTGGCAGATAAAGCAACCACTGTCCTGCTGTTGTTGTCAGCATGACTGTGCGATTGTCTCCGGCACCCAGTAGGGCTTGGGCGAAGACGATGGCTGCGCTGTCAAGACAGATGGCCAGCGCGGTTAGTTGCAGTGGCAGTCGGGCCAGGGTGATGAGTTCTGGATCATGAATAAACAGCGATAATATCGGTTCCGGAAAAAACCACATAGGCAAGCTTAAAGCGATCAGAATGATGCTGGCAACTTTTAATACATCCCACCCCCATTCAGCGGCTTGATCCGGGTTGTGTCGTCCAAGGGCATGGCTGACAAGCGTTGTGGCTGCCATACCCAAGCCGACGGCCGGGAGAATGAGAAATAACGACAGATGGGTCAGTATATGTGCAATCGCCAGCTCCTGAACCCCGAGTTTACCAATAATCCAGAATAAGCTAGCGACGCTGGTGGCAAAAAGAAATTGTTGTGCCGACGTGGGAATGGACAGGCGTAACATACTTTTCAGGGTTTGCGTATCGGGAATGCCGCGCAAGAAACCCTGGCCGACGGCGCGTTTAAAGGTGATGGCGGCGTAGAGTATGGCGCCGATATAGAGTGACAGCGCGGTACCCAGTCCTGCGCCCTCGGCGCCCATGGCGGGAAGCCCAAAGCTGCCGAAAATAAGTACGTAACTGATAATAACGTTTAATACATGCACGACGATAAGTGCACGAAGGTATACCAGAGAATGGTTAATGCCGTTCCAGTAGCCCCGGAACGATAGGTTGATTCCCACAGCCAGCATCGCCATTATTCGGTATTCAAAATAGGGGGTTGCTACAGCAATAACGGCGGGGTCGTTGCTGATAAGGCCGACGAGCGGCTCCGCAAAGAAGGTAAACAGAGCCATCAGGGGTAGGCAGGTCAGAAAGGCGAGGAACAGTCCGCCGTTAAGCGGAATGGCCGAATCATGATCCCGGCCTTCCCCCCTGCGGCGAGCAACCATGGCCTGAACCCCAGCCGAAAGACCGAGTATCAGTGCAATGGCAATAAAGTTCGCATATCCGCCAATGCCTACGCCTGCCAGTGCAATATCGCCGAAGGAGCCGACCATCGCGGTATCAACTAAATTGAGCAAGCTTTGGGACAGCATACCGCCAATGATGGGCAGTCCGAGCTTTAAAATAGCTTCAAGTCGTTGTTTGTGAAAATGAAGTAGCAAATAAGCCTCGATGACAATTCAACGGTCCGCCATTCTAGCAGATCCCGTTTGGATGTGCGGGCGAATAATAACCGATGGTTTTGGTAGGGTTCATTATTGCGTTGAGTTGGCATAGAATGGGGGTAATCTAACAACCAGTCAGGTTTTCCGACACATGGACCAATACAACATCACGATTACAGAGAGTGCAGAGGGATATCTTGCCGAGCTGCTAAAAAAGCAGAATGTTGAGGGGATCGCCGTACGCATTTTTGTGACGCAACCGGGCACTCCTTATGCTGAAACCTGTCTGGCGTATTGTCGACCGGATGAAGTTCAGGAATCAGATGCGGTAATGGATCTCGCCAGTTTTCGGGTTTTTCTCGAGCCAAATAGCTTGCTCTATCTCGAAGAGGCCAAGGTCGATTATGCTGCCGACAAGATGGGGGGGCAGTTAACCATCAAGGCGCCCAATGCGAAGGTTCCTAAGGTAAACGCCGATAGCCCTATCGAAGACCAGATCAATTATATTCTTTACAATGAAATCAACCCGGGCCTGGCCTCCCACGGAGGAGAGGTTTCGCTGGTAGAAGTGGTGTCTGAAGAGCCCGGCGATATTGCCATTTTGCGCTTTGGCGGTGGTTGTCAGGGCTGCAGCGCCGTCGATTTGACATTAAAGGACGGTGTTGAGAAAACGCTGATTGAACGCGTGGCCGGATTGGCGGGCGTGAAAGACGTCACGGACCATTCGGTTACGGATAATTCTTACTACAAATAACCGTGTTTCCAAGCAGGCAGTGATAATTAAAAAGGCTCCTTACGGAGCCTTTTTAATAAGCGTTGTTAAAGCCGATCTTTCAGGCACGCTGAAAGCTTAGACGTCATATCGCGTAGCGCTGATTTCGTGCTCTCCCAGTCAATACAAGCGTCAGTCACTGACACGCCATACTTCAGCTCGCTTAGATCCTCAGGAATGGATTGGTTGCCCCAGGCCAAATTGCTTTCAATCATAACGCCGATGATTGATCGGTTGCCTTCGATAATCTGGTTGGCGACATTGTCCAATACCAGAGGTTGAAGCGCGGGGTCTTTGTTCGAATTGGCGTGGCTGCAATCGACCATGATATTTGGTCTAATGCCGCCTTTTACCAGCGCCTTTTCGCAAAGAGACACGTTAACCGAATCATAATTAGGCGTGTTGTTGCCTCCGCGCAGAACGATATGGCCATAGGCGTTGCCTTTGGTGCGTATCACGGCAACCTGCCCTTGACTGTTGATGCCGAGAAAGCTGTGGGGATGACTAACCGATTGCAGGGCGTTGATGGCGACCGTTAAGCCGCCATCGGTTCCATTTTTAAAACCGACAGCGCAGGAGAGGCCGCTGGCCATCTCGCGATGTGTTTGTGATTCGGTCGTGCGTGCGCCAATGGCTGACCAGGCAATGAGGTCTTGCATATACTGTGGCGATATCGGATCGAGCGCCTCCGTTGAGAGGGGTAAGCCCATGTCCGCCAGGTCGATCAGTAGCTGTCGACCAATCCGTAATCCTTTGTCGATCTGAAATGAATCGTTCATGTCAGGATCATTGATTAGCCCCTTCCAGCCAACCGTTGTTCTTGGTTTTTCGAAGTAAACACGCATGACGATATACAGCGTATCGCTGAGCTCGTCGGCCAGTGCTTTAAGTCGCTTGCCGTATTCAAGTGCCGCCTTGGTATCGTGAATAGAGCAGGGGCCAACAACGACAAGCAGTCGATGGTCCTTGCCGTCGAGGATATTTTTAATGGTTTGCCGTCCCTCAATCACCGATGTCATCGCGGCTGCCGTTAGTGGGCACTGCGCCTTGAGTTTGTTGGGGGGGGGCAGAATGGATTGGGACTCAACATTAAGGTCATCAACGCGTATATCGGTCATCATGGTTCCCTGCAGTAATACGTCTCGTGTACCAAGTCCGGTACGCGAATCTAAATCGAAGATCGACTTTTTTACCATATTTCAGCACGAAGCGCTAAACGACTTGCAATAACCGCACATATATTAGAAAACCGACCCTGTCTGTAACGTCATGGCGGTCTCGCAAGGTTTAATCGGCGTCCGCTTGGCTGTTATAATCGGCGCCTTGATCCACCAATGACGGTTATATGACATGTATCGCGACCTATCAGCAACGCTTCTTTTTTTCATTCTTTTTTTCGTGCCTTTGGTTCCGGTTAACGCTGCGCAGACTTATCATATCAGCGATGACGTGTCGGTCCCCCTTCGGTCGGGTCCTACGCCTGGCTACCGTATTCGCCGAAGTATGGATAGCGGCACGCCTGTTACCATTCTGGCCCGTAATGATGAGACCGGCTATGTGCATGTTAAATCGGCTGACGGTAAGGAAGGCTGGCTAGAAAAAAAATACGTTATTCAGGGCGATAGTTTTCGTGCTCGTTTGCCGGCCCTTGAACAAGGGTTAAAGAAAAGCCAGGCAACGGTTGCGGCGCAAGCTGAAGAGATCGAAACGCTGCGTGCCGAATTGAACCAGGCCCGAGAGCGCGGGGCGAAATCCACTGCCGAAACCGCGCAGCTGCAAAATGAAATTGATCGCCTTGGCGCAGCAATTGAAGGTACTGATGAGCGTAATCTCATGGGGTGGTTTGTTCGAGGTGCTGCCGTGGCTGGCATTGGCTTGGTTGTCGGTCTGATCATTCCGCGTTTGCCGCAGCGTCGCCGACGTACGGAAGAATGGTTTTGAAGCGGATGTGTTGAAACCACTGTGTTGAAAGTAATGTGTTGAAACTACTGTTTTGAAGCCATCGTGTTGAAACCAATGGCGCGTGGGCGGGTCAATAGAGCTTATGACCTAAACATCCTCTGTTTTCGCTAAGGAATAGTCTGTGATCCATTGTGCTCGTTCTTCTCGTTTTTTCTGTGCCGCACTCTATCGCTTTTTCCTGTTGCTGCTTATTGCCGGTTCGCCTCTGACGGTACAGGCAACATTGTTTGATGCTTTAATCGGAAAAAATGATGGCCCAATGGCTGTCGATGATGCGTACGTGCTGACGCCTACAGAAATCAGTCCTGGGCGTTACCGCCTTGACTGGCGTATTCATGAAGACTACTACCTCTACCGGGATAAGATAGGCATATCCCCTTCTGAAGGGCTGGTTGTTGCCGACGTTCGTTATTCCAAGAGCAAACCAAAGCAAGACCCGTTGTTCGGTGATGTCGAGGTGTATTACAACGACGCGTCTGTCACGTTTCAACTCACCAGCACAGGCAGCACGCCGCAAAGCGGTCAGATCAGTGTTGAGTATCAGGGGTGCTGGGAGGGGGGGATTTGTTATCCTCCGGTAACCAAGGTTTTCGATGTGATTGCTGCGCCCTATGCCCAAAGCGCCGCGCCCGCTTTAGCCAGTCCTGTAGCGGCCCCTAAAATAGTCAGGCCGGCTAACACGCCAGCTAACACGGGCTCAGCTGAATTCTCTTTAACGAACCAGGATGGTTACCTTGAGGCATTGGGGAGCGGTAATTGGTTCTTGGTTCTTGGTCTATTTTTTGTGGCGGGCGTTGCCCTCTCGCTAACCCCCTGTGTGTTCCCAATGATCCCTATACTGGCGGGTGTTATTGCCGGTCAGCAAGGGACGATGACGGGGCGGCGTGGTTTGGGTATGGCGCTGGTTTATGTGCTGTCGATGGCGCTGACTTATACGGTTGCTGGGATTGCTGCGGGTTTGTTTGGTGAAAATATTCAGGCCGCGTTACAGAATCCCTGGGTTATCAGTGTCTTTAGTGCCTTGTTTGTCGTTTTGGCAGGCGGCATGTTCGGTTTTTATCCCATTGAGCTGCCGCGCTCTTTACAGAATCTCCTGAATAACGTTAGCCGGCATCAGCACGGTGGGGAGGTGCTTGGCGTTGCTACTATGGGCTTTTTGTCCGCGTTAATCGTCGGGCCCTGTGTAGCGGCACCGTTGGCCGGGGCACTGATTTTCATTGGTCAGACCGGCGATCCCGTTCTGGGAGGTGTCGCGTTGTTTTTCTTGAGTATTGGCATGGGGTTGCCGTTACTTTTGGTCGGGGCTTCTGCGGGTCGCATGTTGCCAAAGGCTGGCGCCTGGATGAACGGCGTCAAGGCCGGTTTTGGCGTGGTTATGCTCCTGATGGCGGTGTGGATGCTCGATCGTATCGTACCTCCCGTGGTGACGATGATTTTGGCTGGTGCCATTTTGATTGTCACCGCCATCTATCTGCGTGCGCTTGATCCACTTCCGGCCGACGGCGGCAATGGCTGGCGCTTCCTGAAAGGCTTCGCAATCTTGCTCTTGCTCTACGGTAGTGTGTTGTTGGTTGGTGCGGCTAGTGGCGGAAGAAGTGTGATTTACCCCTTGCAGGCAACGCTCGCGGCGGCCTCAGAGCAAGCGCCTATTGACCGCTTCGCGACGATAACAACCCAGGCGCAGCTAGATAGCCAGCTGGCTGCGGCGCGTCAAAATCAGCAGCCGGTGATGCTCGACTTCTACGCTGACTGGTGTGTTTCTTGTAAAGAACTGGAAGCTTTTGTGTTTGTTGACGATGCCGTGGCACAGGAGTTTGAGCGTTACGCGCTGGTGCGCGTTGATGTTACCGCTAATGATGATGAAGCAAAGGCTTTGTACAAGCGTTTCGATATCATCGGGCCGCCAGCATTAATATTTTACGATGGGCAGGGTGTGTTGCAGCATGATCGGATGATCGGTGTGCCTGACATCGATCAGTTTGTCGCCAAGCTGAAGAAATATTGATATATATCAGTGCAGCACCGCTGGCTGCTGGCCTATACTTCCCTAAATCTTACAGGGAGGGGGGTTGATGGCGACCACACTGAAAGAAATGCTAGTCTTTGAGGATGTGCATGAAGAGCATGGGTTAGCCGGTATTCAGCGTACCGCCTCGCCGACCCTGCTCTATTCGTTGTTGAGCAGTATTTTGGTCGCGTTTTCGCTGTTCTGGGTGGCGGCGTTGTTTTCTCGTGTCGCCGAGAGCAGCTTTGGCATGGCTGCTGCGGACTTGGTCATTCAAGCGAATTTTGCCGCCTTTCTAGTGGTTGCCTTCGCGATGTTTTTGGCACCGTTGTTGCGCTTGCAAAAAATCAGGGTTAGGTTGCCTTCCGGCGATAGAAATGCAGCGCATTTTCGCTTTCAAGAGGCGCTGTTGGTGTCTCTTGGCGTGCTTTTTTTTAATATTCCTTTGTTGTTCATAGCCAATGCGATCGCCTTGTTTAAGGAGATCCAGGCGGCTGATTTGCTTGGAGGAGCGGGTAGAGAGTTCCTGATCCAGTCTGTGCCCTTCTATCAAATTCCTGAGATGAGTGATGTTTGGGTTTGTGCTGTGTTTGGGCTGGTATTGCTAGTGGTCAAGGGGCTTGTCTTTCGCCGCGTCCTGCGTCGCCAGCAGGCTGTTGCGGTGCGCCCTGTGAGTGTTGCCTGAATTGTCTGTCTGTCTGTCTGTCGGGCAGGGTTGGCGCGCCGTCGCTGAAAATTGTACGGCTCAGAACGGCGCGGTGTGGAGAGCAGGTCTTTTAGGAAGGGGGCTGGAATGGCAGTACGTTAGCGAAGATAGTTTCGGCTGATCTGGCGAAATTCATCATTTCCCGCCTTCTCAAGCCACTCGTACGCCACCATTTCCCGGCTGACAATATGGGCCCCACACTGCTGCATGCGCTGTAAGGCAAGGGTACGATTTTCGACGGTTCTTGATGATACGGCATCGGCGACCACAAACACATCTTTCCCCTCGCGTAGCAGGCCAAGTACGGTCTGCAGCACGCAAACATGCGCTTCCATTCCTACGATGATGACCTGTTGAGCGCCGCTGCTCTCAATCTGTGCCAGGCATGCTGTATCTTTCGCACAGGAAAAATGCAGCTTGTGCATCACATTTTTTTGTTCGATCCGATCGGTAAAGGCGCCATGCGTATGACCCAGTCCCTTTGGGTATTGTTCGCTGACAAGCACGGGTACGTCTAATTGTTGCGCGATATCTACAAGCCATAAGCTGTTATCAATGAGTTTCTGGCTGTCATGGATGACGGGGTAAAGTTTTTCTTGGATATCAACGATCAGCAAACAGGAGCTGTGGCGTGAAATAAGCATGACTACAATCCTCGCTGGCGGTTTGCCTCACGATAGTGCAGACGCTTGTGTGCTGCAAGGCCAATAAGTTGAAGATGTTGTCAGCGTGAGCCGCTTCATCTGGACGCGGGGTGGCGGACTGTGCTGTTTTCCGGCTTGTGGAGAGGGCAGGGGCTTTCGCCCCTGAGGCTGTGCTTAGGCGGGGCGTTTGTCGACCATGATTGTTGCTGCGCCATCGGCTACCACTTTGTCCTTGACGGTGCAGGTGGTCTTCAGGGTGATGCGGCGGCGTTTGGCATCGATCTCGGTCACTGTGGCGGTAGCCTTGACGGTGTCGCCGATAAGTACGGGAGCTTTGAACTTCAGGCTCTGGTCAATGTAAATGGCACCAGGTCCGGGTAGACGGGTGCCAAGAACGGCAGAAATCAGGCCGGCGCTGAACATGCCGTGCACGATACGCTCTTTAAAGGGGGTCGTGGCGGCGAATTCTGCATTGATGTGAACCGGGTTGTTGTCGCCGGTGATGCCGGCAAATGTGTAGACATCGGATTCGCTGACGGTCTTTGCAAATGACGCCGATTGGCCAACGTGAAGATCTTCAAGATAGTAGCCGTGTAGTTCACTCATAATCTGTCTTCCTGATCAGGCAAAATAAAATTTTGGATAGGGTACCGTATGTCGCAAGCGCAACCAAGCGCAGCTATAGGCGGTTGGGGCTGTTATGATTGCTTATTGTCAACGAGCACAGAAGCCATGGTTCACTCTGGACCTGTCTTGTGATGCCGTTGGCGTTGCCGTTATTGCTATTATTTAAAGACCAACGCACAAAGGGGGCTGGATTGTATTCTTTATTGGTGTTCGATTGGGATGGTACCTTGGTGGACTCTGTTGAGAAAATTGTGACCAGTATGCATCGGGCTTCTGAAAATCAGGGGCTGACGCGCCTGTCTGATGCGCAGGTTAGGGATATTATCGGATTGGGCTTGCCCGAAGCGTTACAAGCGCTTTATCCCGAATTAGACGCAGGCGGCATTGAGGGTATGCGTCGGGAGTACTCCGAGCAGTTCGTGCAGGCCGGGTCGGCATCGAGTGCGCTTTTTCCCGGTGTAAGGGAGGGTTTGTCACATCTGCGCGAGCAGGGGTTTGAGCTGGCCGTGGCGACAGGCAAGAGTCGTCGAGGGCTGGATCGTGCTATGGATGAATTTGATCTGCGAGAGTTGTTTGTTTGTAGTCGCTGCGCCGATGAAACCCGGTCTAAGCCGCATCCACAGATGCTGCAGGAAATCTTGGATGAAAGCGGTTATGAACCATCCCGGGTCTTAATGGTCGGTGATACTGAGTATGATTTGGAAATGGCGTGCAATATAGCCATGCCATCGGTTGGTGTCACTTATGGGGTGCATTCCTCGGCTCGGCTGCTTAAGCACCGGCCCGTCAGGCTGGTTAACGCCTTTGTAGAGTTGCGCGACTGGTTGAAGCCCAGCAGAGAATCAAATCACGTCGATTAAATATGTATATTAAAAGCGAGGTCATGTGTGAGCGAAGATTTGTGGAAAGAGCCTGACGCTACTGCGGAGGAGGGTGCGACAATAAAAAAATTAGCTAAAGTCGATGCGCAACCCGAGCAGCGTGAGTGGAAATTGATCGAAAAGTTGGTGATGGGATTGGGCGTGGAGCAGCGTCGCAGCCGGCGTTGGGGTATTTTCTTTAAAAGTTTGACGTTCCTGTATCTTTTCGGCTTGATGGGCATTTTTGTAGCGGGCGAATGGTGGTCCGATGGTGTCAGCAAACCGGTTTCACATACCGCAGTTATCAATATTAAAGGGACCATCGCGGACGGCGAAGAGGCCAATGCTGATGCGTTGGTAGGCGCGCTGCGTAAAGCTTTTGCCGATAAGGGCACCAAAGCGGTTTTATTGAAAATTAATAGCCCCGGCGGCAGCCCGGTCCAAGCGGGGTATGTCTATGATGAAATCATTCGGCTGCGAGGTTTGCATGCCGATATCAAAGTCTATAGCGTTATCGCTGATTTAGGCGCTTCGGGTGGTTACTATATTGCCGCCGCTGCTGATGAGATCTATGCGGATAAAGCCAGTCTTGTCGGATCTATTGGTGTTATTTCGTCCAGCTTTGGCTTTGTTGATCTGCTGCAGAAGCTGGGGGTTGAGCGCCGCGTGCTAACCGCGGGCGAACATAAAGCATTCCTTGACCCTTTTCAGCCCTTAAATGAAAGTGAGGCGGTGTTTTGGAAGGGTGTGCTCAATACCACGCATCTGCAGTTTATCGAGCAGGTGAAAAAAGGCAGGGGCGATCGTCTTAAGGTAGAGCCCGGGCTGTTCAGTGGCTTGATATGGACCGGCGAGCAAGCGCTTGAGATGGGGCTTGTCGATGGTCTTGGTAGTGCGTCCTATGTCGCACGCGAAATTGTTGGTGAAGAACACATGGTTAACTTTACGCCTGACTTGAGTGCGGTGGAGCGTCTGGTTGAGCGTTTTGCTACCAGCTTTGCTCGGACGTTGTCGGTAGAGCTGGGTGTGTCTGGGGCGCCAATGCGTTAGGTGATGAAGGGAAGGGAGGGGGCTTCCTTCCTTCCTTCCTTCCTTCCTTCCTTCCTTCCTTCCTTCCTTCCTTCCTTCCTTTTCTGTAAAACGAGTGGGTCGTATCTGTCGTTAAGGGGCGGTTATTCCTTCGTTGTTGAGAAAGCTGGTGAGTCGAATCAGCGGTAAACCAACCAGGCTGTTCGGGTCGTCGCCTTCGAGTCGGCTGAACAGCGTTATTCCTAATCCTTCCGATTTAAAGCTGCCAGCGCAGTTTAGCGGTTGATCGCGCGCGATGTAGCGTTCTATTTGCGCATGACTCAGTGTTCGAAAATACACGTGGAAGGTTTCAACCGCGCGTTGTCTGTGGTTTGTCCGGGTGTTTATTAGGCATAGCCCTGTTAAGAGCGTGACCTTATTCCCGCTGCTTGCACGCAGTTGCTTTGCTGCGTTCTCCTTGGTGTGGGGCTTGCCGATAATCTGTCCATCTAGCACGGCCACCTGGTCGGAGCCAATGATAAGGGCGTCAGGAAAGCGGGCTGACAGTGAGGCGGCCTTTTCTTCCGACAAGCGCATAACCAGATCGTGGGCGCTTTCGTTATCGAAAGGGGTTTCGTCGGTGGTGGGGGGCGCTACCTCAAAAGACAGGCCTAATTTTGCTAATAATTCGCGTCTAAAGGGAGAAGTAGAAGCCAGAACCAGTTGTTGCATGATACAATCTCACTCCGTTTTTTGGTGGTGCTATCTTCATTCGTTGGCTGTTATTGCCGAGCAGTGTCGATATTACCTTGTCAGCTGGGTTTATTTACCAGTTTCTCTTTACAGATTTGGGATTGCTCCCTATTATTGCGCGCTTATGTTGAAGGCCCCTTTACCAAATAGAATTGAACCTCGGCGGTCGGCCGAGAATGGCGTTACTCTCGAAGGAGTAGTGGCGTTGGATCAGCTTGATAGGCTGGTTGGCTCTCTGGTCGATGGCGAGGGGGCAGTTGATGTCAGTCTGCAGTTCGGTGTTGATGAAGATAGAGTTCGTCACCTGGTCGGGCGGGCTGATACCACGGTTCAGATGCAGTGTCAGCGCTGTCTCGAAGCGGTGGCAGTGGATCTTAATGCTGAGTTGGCGTTGGGTATGGTTTATAGCGATGAGGCTGCGCGAGCGCTGCCGAAGCGATACGACCCTCTGTTGATCTCTGAAGATGAGAAGCTGGATATTTACCAGTTGATCGAAGATGAGCTATTGCTGAATCTTCCTCTGATTGCGCATCACGATGATTGTGTCGTAAAGACCAGTTATGGCGATGAGGCGGTCGAGGAGAGTGCGAAGGCTGACCAAAATAATCCGTTTAGCGTGCTGGCCCAATTAAAGGCTGGCAAACATTAGTTTCAGGAGCTGCTAAGTCATGGCTGTTCAAAAGAGCAAAGTAACACGTTCACGTCGCGGTATGCG
>JBFGZS010000032.1:0-53191 GCA_041586615.1 Motiliproteus sp.
CGTTCATTCTAAGGCGTCCTGACCAACCCCTTAATCGCGGGATAAGCTGCCTTCTTCATGAATACAGGAGGAACTGGTAGGTGGTCGAATCGATAAAGCGCGGACCGCGTTTACGGAACTGATTGTCTGCGATATAGCCATCGACACCCAGCCTAGCAAGACCTTTCATGTTGTCGTCACTACTAAAACCACTATCGGCCGTGAACTGAGCAGTTTGTAAAATTCGCCGATCATCGCCGCTCGCTTGCTGTAATTACCGCTTGATGCAGGCCGATCAATCCCAGCTGATTACAGACTATCAGTACATCGGTGAACAGCGGTTCAATCCCCTCATCCATGCGGGTAGCGAAATCGGCGATGGTGCTGTGATGGGGACGACTGTCCGCTGATAGCGCCATAAAAATCACGTTATCACGACTGGATTTTGCGATGCTACGGCTGCTGGTGATCCCCCGTGAATAGGCAAATAACACGATCTTCAGCAGGATCGCCGGATCATAGGCGGGGGCACCGTTGGTGTTATTGCGATAACGCTTGGCGAAGGCGCTCAGATCGAGATCATTATCAATGACATGGTTGAGGGTATATTCAAAGGAACCGGGCTGAATCAGATCCGCAAAACAGAGCGGGATCATCTTTGTCTGGTCATAATCGTAGTGTTTGTAGCGCGCCATCCCTTGCCCTGTCTTCTGTTATTTTTTTTTCGTCCATTTTATCGGGGTCGAGGCCCGTGGGGCAGGGGCTGCGGGACTTTTCCGACAGCGTCAACGCTTCAATAACCGGCGCAGCTCGGCTGCGTCCGGCGGCGAAGGCGCGTAGTTGATTGACTTGTTATGGGGTTTGTACCAAAATCGGGTATATATTGGTACTCTGGAGGTGTGAAATGGCCAAAAATACTAGCATGACTCTTGGTGAACATTTTGATGGTTTTATAGCTAAGCAGCTTGAAAGTGGTCGCTATGGCTCGGCTAGCGAAGTTGTAAGGGCTGGTTTGAGAATGCTTGAAGGTAGCGAAACCAAGCTTGAGCGACTGCGTAACCTGCTTGATGAGGGCGAAAAAAGTGGATTCGCAGATTATAGCTATGAAAATTTTATTGCTGAGCTGGATAGTGAAAACCATTGATGATTCCTTTCAAGCTTTCAGCAAAAGTCAAAAGTGATTTAAAAAATATTGCTAAGTTCACGCATGAAAAATGGGGGCGTGGTCAGCGTAATATATACATAAAGCAATTCGACGATTCGTTTCATATGCTTGCCGACTCTCCTGAAATTGGCAAGTCATGCGATTTTATTAGAAATGGCTACCTTAAAATTCCGCATGGAAGCCATGTTATTTTCTATAAAATTGATACTAGCTCCAAGATTGAAATTATCAGAATCCTTCACAAAAGCATGGATGTAACGCTAAACCTTAGAGCCCCATAGCGAGGCTGTCGGATTAGACATTTTTGAAAAAAAACCATCCTACCCCGTGCTCTAACCTTAAAAAATCCTGATTACCCATATAAGTCAGCCAGCTTCAGGAGCCTGTATGGCATTAGGGGCGTTCTTGCTCCGCGAGCTGGAAAGCTAGCTCAAGACCCCGTTTGGCAATGCGCCGCGGCGATCTTGGCACGCGCGATCGGCGTGGTGGCAGCCCCTGCTCTGCTGATCACAGAATGGCGTCGTTATGCACCGATGGCGGCGGGGTCTCGCGCAGCAGTGTTGCCAGTACCTCAAGCCCAGTCTTCAGCTGAGCTGCCGACACGGCTGAGGCGAGACTGACCCGCACCTGGTTAGGCGTCGATTGGTGCCCGACCACGAAAGGTTCGGCCGCGGTAAGACTCAGGTTGCGCACTTTCGCCTGCGCAATTAAGGCTTCGGCACGCCAGGCCTCGGGCAGCGCCAGCCACAACAGCGGACCCTGTGGCTGGGCCTGGTAACCATGCCCGGCTAACGCCTTCGCCGCTAACAGCTGGCGCTGTGCCAGCTGCTGGCGCTGCCAATTCAACAGTCGCTCGGCGGTGCCCTCGCGAATCCAGCGACTCACCACGTCCACGCTCATCGGACTGGCCATCCAGCTGCTGGCACGCAGCCGGCTCACCACTTGGGAAACCGCGCTGCGAGGCGGCACCAGATAACCGACCCGAAGCCCTGAAGCCAGGGTCTTGGAGAAGCTGGTCAGGTAGTAGCTGCTGTCGGGCAGGTAACTGGAGACCGGCACAGGACGATCCGCCATCAGCGCCCCGAAAACGTCGTCCTCCACCAGCGGCACAGCGTAGCGCCGGGCGATCTCGGCGATGGCTCGGCGACGCGAATCGCTCATGATCGCCGTGGTGGGGTTGTGCAGGGTGGGGGTAATACAGAGCGCATCGATCTGTTTGTGCTGGCAACACTGCTCCAAGGCCTCGGGGATCATCCCCTCTGCGTCGATGGCCACCCCCTCGAGTTTGAAATTAAGCATTCTCGCTACCGAAATCAGGCCATGGTCCACCAGCGTCTCGCACGCGACGCTGCCTCCGGGCTTAACCAGACTGCTGAGGGCGATCAGTAGGCCGTGGGTCACGCCGTTACAGATACAAACCTGCTCCAGCGGCACCTGAATTCCGCTGCCTCGCAACCAGTGCCGCGCCGCATCCCGGTGTTCGGGCAAGCCGGCGAAGGGTTTAATGCTGTTGATCAGCCTCAGGCCATCACGACTGGTTGCCATCTCAGCCAGGGTCTGGGCAAACGCCTGTTCCTGCTCGGGACCGGCGATCGCACGGGCGATCGACAGATCGATCACCCTGGACCCAGCCTTCACCTCGGCCCTGAGAAAATCCGCCTCCCCTTCCGCCTTGCGGTGGCCGACATAGGTGCCACTGCCCACCTTGCCGTAGGCATAGCCCTGCTGCTCTGCATGCGCGTAGGCGAAACTGACGGTCTGCACACTGAAGCCCAACGCCTCGGCCAGCGCCCGGTGGGTCGGTAATTTTGCCCCGGCCTCTATATCGCCGGCATCCACCGCGGCGCAGATCGCCTGAGCGATCCGCCGGTAACGGGGTCCCTGCTGCGATTCAAGGTGAGCGTTGATCTTTTCTATCATTATTGTCATGATTTAATATTTACATTGACATGGTTTTATTTGGCGGTAATCTGATTTGTAGTGATTTCAGGCAGGATCATCTGATCCACCCTAGGTACAAACAGCTAAACAGCTAAACAGCTGCAGCTTACCGCCGGCAAAGGGGCCATTGTATTCACGAAGCAGCCTATTAGTTCAAAACAATATAACATTCAGTACATTTCAATTGTACTGATTCATTCAATAAAAAGATCTCGATTCCCTGACGATCCGGGAACCCGAGGCCTGCAAGCATTAGAGGTCTACCCCCATGAGCGACAACTCCTACGAATCTGGACGCCTGAACCTGCCCTTTGTCGGCTTCTGCACTTTTGCCAAGAGCCCTACCAGCGAAGACTGGGACAATATCAACGCCGACGTAGCGTTTATGGGCGCGCCCTTTGATTGCGGCACCCAGTGGCGATCCGGCGCCCGCATGGGCCCCCGGGCAGTCCGCGAGGCCTCTACCCTGTTCTCCTTCGGCCATGGTGGCGCGTATGACCACGAAGATGATGTCATGTACCTTGATGGGGTCAAGATCGTCGATATCGGCGATGCCGACATGGTCCATACCAACACCGAAAAGTGCCATGCCAATATCGAATACGGTGTAGGCAAGATCCTGGCGGCCGGCGCTCTGCCGGTGATCGTCGGCGGCGATCACTCGGTGAACGCCCCCTGCATTCGCGCCTTCCGCGATAAGGGGCCGATCCACATTATTCAGATCGACGCCCATCTGGACTTTGTCGATGAACGCCACGGCGTGCGCTTCGGCCACGGCAACCCGATCCGCCGTGCTTCCGAACAGTCTCATATCACCGGCATGACTCAGCTGGGTATCCGCAACGTCTCCTCCTCCAACCGCACCGACCATAAAGCAGCCGAAGACGCCGGTTCCACCGTACTGTCGGTACGCGATGTACGCCGTCTAGGTCCTGAGGGCGTACTGGCGCTGATCCCCGAGGGGGTGAACTACTACATCACCATCGACATCGATGGCTTTGACCCGTCCATCGCACCCGGGACCGGCACGCCCAGCCATGGCGGCTTTACCTACTACGAAGTGATGGAAGTGTTACAAGGCGTGGCCAACAAGGGCGAGGTGGTCGGGATCGACCTGTGCGAGGTAGCGCCTGACTATGACCAGAGCGGTTCCACCAGCATCCTGGCCGCCCAAGTACTGATGAACCTGATCGGTTACGTGTTCCACGCCCGTCACCAGCGCGAGGCACTCCAGCGCTGATCCCCGCGCTTAAGGCGGCAGCGTAATACCGAGCAAAAAATGCCGCCTTAATAAGTGCTTCATGGATGAACCGCCGTGGCGTAAAGCCACGTAAGACAAGGACGGACAGGCGCCGGCCTTGTCTTCATCCAAAGACCGAACGGATCGGTATTTTAATGCCAAGTTAATAAGCGGAAGGGCAGGCCCACCCTGCCCCGACACCCCTCGATTAACGCTCTCGCACTGTCGGCGGTATCACGGCAGGATCGACCAAGGCATGCCGCCCCCCCCAATCGAGCTCGAACAGCTCAACCTTTATGCGCTGTGGTTGTGTCGACCGCGGAGGTAACAACGGCCTTCATCATTTATCCTAGCCAGGTTTCCGCGCCAACATGGTCGCAAACTGCAATTGCGCGCCAGTGTGCATAGTGCCGACATCTTCATTGTACTTAATCAGCTCCCAGCCCGCGTAAGTCTCACGCAACTGCCCTGCTTTTAGGGTAAAAGGGAAGCGGACTGGGCATGGGTGTTTTTCAGTGCTCATAGCGCAAATAATCAGGTTATAACCGCCGGGCAGAGTATGCTCTTGCATATCGGAAATAACAGCCGCAACACGAGCGGGGTCGAGAAACATCAAGGTTACGGTGCAGGCAATAAAGCCATAATCCACACCGAGCCCGGCACTGTTGATGTCGTACACCTGCGCCTTAATGTTGGCTATGCCCTCTTCGCTCACAATGTGCTGCAGCATATCAATAGCGTTGGGGTTGTTGTCTACTGCGCTTACATTAAAGCCAAGCTGGCTCAGGTATAAGGCATTACGTCCATTGGAGCAGCCCATGTCTAAGGCATTGCATGGCGCAATAATGCTGCACGCTTCTGCCACTTCGCTATGCGCAGGGTTTAAGCCGTAACGGCTATTTAGGTCAACTGTCATGGTATCCACTTGGTTTTTGAAATCAGGGCCAGTATGTTACTACTTCTGAGTCACCGTTAACTAGCAACAGCCAACGCGCTTAAGACCATTAACCTGGTGGAAAAATATGAAGGCGGCAATGTAATACCGAGCAAAAAATGCCGCCTTAATCGGCGGTTCATGGATGGATCGCCGTGGCGTAAAGCCACGTGAGACAAGGACGGACAGGCTTTGTCGGCATCCAGAATAGCCCCCTTCCTATCATCTCGCGTCACTCCCCAGCAACGCCCCTCTGCGTTAGAATACGTCCATAATTCACTCTCCCGAGTCGCTTAGCGCCTAACGACTCGGGAGCATCGCACGCCGATCACGAGAGCCACAACCGATGAGCATGATTTTTAATGGACCCGAAGACGGGCCGCTGTTTCTGTTTGCCCATGGGGCCGGTGCACCGGCGTCGTCAGACTTTATGCAGCAGGTCAGTGAAGGACTGGCGGCGGAAGGGGTTCGGGTGGCCCGCTTCAACTTTGCCTACAGCGCACAATCGCTGCTAGACGGTAAGCGTCGACCGCCCGATCGGCAACCCAAGCTGTTGGCCCACTTTGCCGAGCAATTACATCAGCTGGGTCAACCGGCGGTTATCGGCGGCAAGTCGATGGGCGGCCGTATGGCCAGCCTGCTCGCGGCGCAGGTAGAGGGTGTCGATGCCAACTGCGCCGCGTTGATCAAAGGCTGTGCCTGCCTGGGCTACCCGTTCCACCCCAATAGCAAGCCGGAAAAATTACGCATCGAACATTTACCCGCGATTCCCCAACCCCTGCTCATCATCCAGGGAACCCGCGACAGCATGGGTAACCAGGCCGAAGTCGAACGCTATTCCCTGCCGTCACGCATCCAATGGCACTGGTTGAGCGATGGCAACCATGACTTCAAGCCTCGGGTGGCATCCGGCTTTACCCAGCAACAGCACCTGGCCAGCGGCATTCAGGTATTGGCGCGCTTTATTAAGCAGCAGGCTTAACCCGGCGTTAAAAGAGCGGCATAAATTCGCAGCCCTGCTGCACGCGCCGGTCACCGGCCTACACCACCTGCGGGGGCGCACTGCCGCGGGTCAAATAACATCAGACAACGCCGCGCACCCGAGGCCGGGTGCGGGCAGCGAACCGCGACGCTTGGCGTCATCCGATAAATTCCTGATTAATAGGCTGCACACCGCACGGCAAACGGGTGTAAATAGCGTATTCTTCCCGCAGAAGGTGCAAATGCCCGCGGATCAACACTCCGGGGCGCGTTCCGACAACATATCCCCGGAGGCCGAGTTTGCGCATAATGCTGATCATGACGATTCGCGAGGTTTTCAGGGCCTGTTTCCGATGCAGCTCCAGCCCTGACCGATCGGACAGGGAAAACGACGACCTCTCATCATCATAATTAATAACAACAGTAATGAGACCGATGGATATATATACTGATATCAGAAAGGCGGGAATCGACCAAATCAAACTATGGCTGGCCGAGCGCATGCCCGCAGAGGCCGTCGACCAAGCCGGACGTCTGGCGGAACAATATTACGCAAAAAGTATCGGCCGAGAGATCGCCGAAGAGCCCTTCGAGGACCTGTACGGGGCACTGCTGTGCCTGTGGAACTGGGTCAAGGTCCGCAAACCCGGCATACCGCTGGTACGGGCCTATAACCCCAACCACGAAGAACATCGCTGGCACTCGACGCACACGGTAATCGAGGTCCTGACCGACGACATGCCCTTTCTCGTGGCCTCGGTCGGCATAGAGCTGGCACGCCTTGAGCTGAACATCCACAAGATGACCCACCCTGTCATTCAGGTACGCCGTCACAAAAACGGCCAGCTGGAAGAGATTCTCAACCCGGGCGAAACGCATCCGCAGGCCATCAGCGAAGCGCTGTTACGCATCGAGATCGACCATCAGACCGACCCCGACACCCGCAATGCGATCATCACGGCAATAAAAGCGGTACTAGCCGATGTGCGTTGCGCCGTGGAAGACTGGCCAACGATGATGAGTACCCTGGAAGAGGCTATCCAGTACTGCACCCACCAGCCGAAACCGATAGCACGCGATGAGCTGGACGAATCGCTGGCCTTTCTGAACTGGGTCGCCCAAGACAATTTTTTATTCCTCGGGTACCGCTATTACCAACTTGAAAAAAACGGTCAAACGTTCAGCATGCGGGCCAAGCCCGGTACCGGGCTTGGTACGTTCCGCGACGAAGCCGGCAAACCCAAGCCGCCCATCGTACTCAGCCCTGCGATGGCCGAGCTGGCACGTGAGCCGCACCTGCTGGTGCTGACCAAGTCCACCAGCCGCTCCAGGGTACAGCGCCCTTCACATCTCGATTATCTGGGTATCAAGCATTTCGATGCCCAGGGACACATCATCGGCGAATGGCGCTTCTTTGGTCTGTACTCCTCGCTGGCCTACAGCACCCCCATCGACCATGTGCCGCTGCTGCGACGTAAAATCGCCGCTATCTGGGAGTCGTCGCAACTGAAGCTGACCAGCCACAGCGGTAAGTCGCTGCGCCATATCCTGAACCACTACCCTCGAGACGAGATGCTCCAGGCCAGCGCTGAGCAGCTGCAGGCTTGTATCTTCGGTATTTTAGAGTGCCAGGAGCGCCGCCAGTTGCGCGTCTTTGTGCGCCCGGATAGCTATGGCCGCTTTATCACCGCACTGGTTTACGTCCCCCGCGACCGCTACAACACCGAGCTGCGCCTGAAGATGCAGGCTATTTTGCAGGATGAATTCGATGGCCACAGTATCGAGTTCAACGTCTTCCTTTCCGAGCATATGCTGGCTCAGATCCAATTCACGGTCCATTGTCACAATGCGATCGAGCGGGACTGGGATGCCTCCCGTATCGAAGCACGCATGACCACCGCCATGCTGTCCTGGGGCGACACCCTGCACCAGACGCTCAACGAGCAGCGCGGCGAAGCACAGGGCAATATATTAAACCGACGCTACGGCCAGGCCTTCCCGGCGGCGTATCGCGAGGATGTCAATCCGCACCGCGCTGTAGCCGATATCCTGCGTCTCGAGAGCCTGGACGATCAAAACTACCTGACCACCTACCTGTACCGGCCCGCAGAAGACTTCGACTGCCTGCGCCTGCGTGTGCTGGGTGAAGGTCAGCTGATGGCGCTTTCCGACGTGCTGCCGATCCTCGAGCATATGGGCGTCAAGGTGCTCAGCGCCCGCCCCTACCCGTTGAAACCCGCCGATGCCGAACCCTGCTGGGTGCTGGATTTCCGCATCGCCTCGACAAGAGGCTTCGACCCGGATGACAAACACATTCGCGAGCAGTTTCAGGAGAGCTTTGTCCGCGCCTACCGGGGCGAAATTGAAAACGACGGTTTTAACGGCTTGGTCATCGCCGCCGGGCTAGGCTGGCAGCAGGTCGTCGTGCTGCGGGCCTTGTGCAAATACCTGCTGCAACTGGGCGTGCCTTTCTCCCAGAGCTATATGCAGAGCACCCTGGCCAGCAACGCCACCATCACAACCCGGCTGGTAGCCCTATTTGAGACCCGCTTTAATCCCGCCAAGAACAGCAAGCGCGACAGCCAGTGCCAAGCGCTGCTGGACCAGATTGACGCGGCCCTCGAAGAGGTGGCCAATCTCGATGAAGACCGGATTTTGCGCCACTTCCTCAGTCTGGTGCAGGCGATGCTACGCACCAGTTATTATCAGCCAGGACCGGACGGCACCACAAAGAGCTACCTCGCGTTCAAGCTCAGCCCGGAATTAATCCCGGCGGCGCCGCAACCACGGCCTATGTTCGAGATCTTTGTCTACTCCCCCTGGGTAGAAGGGATCCACATGCGCGGCGGCAAAGTCGCGCGCGGTGGCTTGCGCTGGTCCGACCGCCGCGAGGATTTCCGGACCGAAATTCTCGGCCTGGTCAAAGCGCAAATGGTCAAAAACGCCGTTATCGTCCCCGTGGGTGCCAAAGGCGGGTTTGTACCCAAGCAACTGCCCGAGGGGGGTGAACGTGAAGCGGTGCTCGCCGAAGTGATCCGCAGCTACCGTACCTTTATCAGCGCTATGCTGGATATTACCGACAACCTGATCAACGGCGTGCTGACGCCGCCGGCCGACGTGTTACGCCTCGATGTCGATGACCCCTACCTGGTGGTCGCCGCCGACAAAGGCACCGCGACCTTCTCCGATATCGCCAACGAACTCTCGCAAACCTACGGCTTCTGGCTCGGCGACGCCTTTGCCTCCGGCGGCAGTCAGGGCTACGATCACAAGAAAATGGGGATCACCGCGCGGGGCGCCTGGGAGTCGGTCAAGCGCCTGTTCCGCGAACGGGGCCTCGACACACAGCGCACCGATTTCAAGGTGGTCGGGATCGGCGACATGGCCGGCGACGTATTCGGCAACGGTATGCTGCTGTCCGAGCATATTCAGCTGGTCGCTGCCTTCAACCATCAGCATATTTTTATCGATCCGACGCCGGATGCAGCCCGCAGTTTTGCCGAACGCAAACGTCTGTTTAATCGGCCCCGCTCCAGCTGGGCCGATTACGATAGCAGCCTGCTCTCGAAGGGCGGCAGTATCTTCAGCCGTAGCGCTAAATCGATCAAGCTCAGCCCGCAGATCCAGCAGGCCCTGGGCATAAAGGCCGCCAAGCTCAATCCCAGCGAACTGATTCAGGCGATCCTGCGTGCCCCTGCTGACCTGCTCTGGAACGGCGGTATTGGTACCTACATCAAAGCCAGCACCGAAACCCATGAACAGGTTGGTGATCGTGCCAACGACGGCGTGCGCATCGACGCCGGCGAACTCCAGGTCAGGGTGGTTGGCGAAGGCGGCAACCTGGGGCTAACCCAGAAGGCGCGTATCGAATTTGACCGCTGCGGCGGCCTGATCAACACCGACGCCATCGACAACTCCGGCGGCGTCGATAGCTCGGACCACGAGGTCAATATCAAGATCTTGGTGGATGCGGTGGTCAATAACGGCGATCTGACCCACAAACATCGCAACCAGTTGCTGGCCAGCATGACCGATGAGGTGGCACGCCTGGTGCTCGATCACAACCGCCTGCAGAGCCATATTCTCAGCCTGTGCGTGCATCAAGCACCGCGTTTGCTCCATGACCACCGCCATCTGATCAGCACACTGGAACAAGAGGGGCGTCTGAAGCGTAGCCTGGAAAGCCTGCCCGACGACGCTCGTTTCAAGGCCCTGGCCAAGAACGGTCAAGGCTTGTCACGACCGGAGATCGCCGTCTTGCTGGCCTACAGCAAGCTGCGCTTATTCGACCTGATGATGAAGGCCAACGTCGCCGACGACCCCTATTTGAGCCAGGCACTGCCGCGCTACTTCCCACAACCGCTGCAGAATCGCTTTGCCAGCGAGCTGAGCGAACACCCGCTGCGCGCTGAAATCATCTGCACCCAGCTGACCAACCAGATCGGCAACCGCATGGGAGAAACCTTCTGTCACTACGTGCAGCAGGAAACCAACAGCGATATTCTGTCTATTCTGCGTGCCTTTACCGCCGCCAAAGAGGCGTTGGGGGTCGAGGCACTGTGGCGCGACCTGGACGACGTCGGTATGAAGGTCGACGACGCCCTGCAGCGCAACGACTACACGGGCATTCAGGATATCCTCGAAAAGGCGACGCTGTGGCTGCTGCGCCATCATGCGGGTGATCTGGATATCGCCGCGCTGATCCAACGCTACCAGCCGGGACTCTCGGCGTTGCAGGCTGAGTTGCCTCGGCACCTCGACGACAGCGGCACCGCCATCTGGCAAGCGCGCCAGGAGCAGCTGCTCGAACAGGGGTTCAGCGAAAAACAGGCCCGCTCGCTGGGCGCGCTGCGCTACCTGTACCGGGGACTGGATGTGATCCGCGTTGCGCAACAACAGGAACAAGCCCCCCATCAGGCCGCCGAGGCCTACTTTGCCCTGGATACACTGCTGCACATGCCTTGGCTACGCGAGCAAGTCAGCCAGCTACCGGACAGCGATCTGTGGCAACGCAAGGCGCGCGCCGCGCTGGCCAACGAACTGGATAAACTACTCAGTTCCGCCACGGCCAGTCTGCTCGCACAGACCAGCCCCGATGCCGAACTGACGCAGCGTCTGCAACAATGGCAGGCCAGCAATACGATCACCTTGCAGCGTTGTCAGGCTACACTGGGCGAACTCCGCGCCACCGACGTGTTAAACCTGGCCATGCTCTCCGTCGCCGTCCGGGAGCTAAGCCCCCTCGCCGGCTAAACCGAACACCGCCGGGCCTTTGAGATGCCCGGCACGAAACGCCGCCGCGGCGCACAATCGCGCCGCGGCTTATCACCAAGAGGCAATTCTATGACCAAGCACGACGTAAACCGCGCCACGTTCGATGATGTAATGGTACCCAACTACGCACCACAAGCGACCATCCCCGTGCGCGGCCTGGGCTCACGTTTGTGGGATCAGGAAGGCAACGAATATATCGACTTCACCGGCGGCATCGCCGTGAATGCCCTGGGCCATTGCCACCCGCGCCTGGTCGAGGCACTGCACAAACAGTCCGAGCAGCTCTGGCACCTGAGTAACGTCTACACCAACGAACCGGCCCTGCGTCTGGCCAAACAATTGACCGACAAGACCTTTGCCGAGCGGGTGTTTTTCTGCAACTCCGGCGCCGAAGCCAACGAAGCCGCCTTTAAGATGGTCCGTAAGTATGCGTTCGATAACGTCGGCCCTGAAAAGAGCGAAATCATCAGTTTCAACCAATCCTTCCACGGCCGCACCCTGTTTACGGTCGCCGTCGGTGGCCAAAAAAAGTACCGTGAAGGCTTCGAGCCCGTTCCCGGCGGCATCACCCACGTGCCTTTCAACGATCTGGATGCGCTAAAAGCGGCCATTTCTGACAAGACCTGTGCCGTCGTTATGGAGCCGATTCAAGGCGAAGGCGGTATCATCCCGGCCGACCCGGCCTTTGCCCGTGGCGTGCGCGCGCTCTGCGACCAACACCATGCGCTGCTGGTGTTTGATGAGATCCAGACCGGTGTCGGCCGTACCGGCAACTTGTTTGCTTACATGGGCCTGGGCGTGACCCCCGATGTACTGACCAGCGCCAAAGCCCTGGGGGGCGGCTTCCCGATCGGTGCCATGCTGACCACCGCCAAGGTGTCCCAGAGCCTGGGCTTTGGCACCCACGGCAGCACCTACGGCGGCAACCCGCTGGCCTGTGCCGTGGCTGAAACCGTCCTGGAGTTGATCGATACGCCGCAGGTCCTCGAAGGGGTCAAGCAGCGTCATGACCTGTTCGCCGCCGAGCTGCAAAAGATCACCGACAAGCATGGCATCTTTATCGAGATCCGCGGTGAAGGCCTGCTCATTGGTGCCGAGCTGACCGAAGCCTGGCACGGACAGGGCGCCACATTCCTGGCCGCCGCCCGCGAAGAAGGCTTAATGCTGCTGGTAGCCGGCCCCAATGTGCTGCGCATGACACCGTCGCTGATTATCAGCGACGCCGATATCATTGAAGGAATGCAGCGCCTGGAGCGCGCGATCGCCAAAACCCTGGCCAGCGCCTGATCAACGCCCTACCGCGCCGCGTCGATCCCGATCGATAACCGGTCGGATTTGACGCGGCGCTACGCACCCGCCAGGCAGCCATGGCCTGGCGGGTGCGTTTTCAGTAACCATTTTCAGCCGGTAGCCATCGACCCACAACGCCCCTAAACCATAAGCAATCAATCGCGGCGCGGCTTGTTCTCCAGCACCTGCTTGATCTGCTGCATCACCTGGTCATTATCGGTCCTTGACTTAACCAGCGCGCCTGTGACTTGCGAGGTAATATCCGGCCCCAATTCCTGGGCGGAAAAGATCACAACCGGAATCGGCGTCTCAAAACTATTCAGCTGCGGCAGCAGATCCAGCCCCGACCCATCGGGCAAACCGATATCCAGCAACACCAGATCAAAACGCTGCCGGCTCAATTGCCGGCGTGCCTGGACCAGCGTTTCGGCATGCGTCACCTTATAGACATCGCTCAATACCGAATCGACAATCATCGCGATATCCGGATCGTCCTCCACATGCAGTATGCACCCCCCCTTGGCGATCGCCTGTGACAGCCCGGAATGGATGGCGTCGATCAGACGGTTTTCATCGATAGGCTTATCGATCCAGTCCACCATGTTGAACGCTTCACTTTCCACTTCCAGTTTGCCCTCTCTCGCCTTGGCAGACACCACGATAACGGGCACGTAGCGGGTCGCAGCGTTCTTGCGTATAAAGTGCAGCAAACTGATGCCGCTGCCACCGGGGATCATCAGGTCCAGGGTCACGGCGCTGTAGCGATGATTCTGAATTTTTTCGATCGCATCCTGATAGCTGAACGCCTGATGAAAGCGGTAACCCTGTTTTTGCAACATAAGGCTCAAAAGCGCCGATACATCTCGATCATCTTCGATAATAAGCAACAGTGGTGTTTCAGCATCCGGCGCCTCAATCACCGGCACATCGACCTGTTTCTTATCTTGCCAGAGGGGTAAGTCGAAATAAAACGTGGTGCCTTCGCCCTTATCACTGACGAAGTCGATGCTGCCACCATGCTTTTCGACGATCGCCTGGGTGATATTCAAGCCCAGCCCCGTACCATCCTTCTGCCGGGTATCGGAGCTGTCGGCTTGGGCAAACTTACTGAAAACCCGCGCCTTGAACGCCTCGGGAATCCCCTCACCGTTATCATGCACCGAGATACGCACCGATTCGGCCGCCACATCGATGTCGATAGTCACCGTGTCATGGGCCGGCGAATATTTGGCCGCGTTGGAAAGCAGATTCGACATGACCTGGGCGATACGCTTTTCGTCGATACGCACCAGCGCCGCGCTATCCGCGCAATCATGCAAGATAAACAGCACATCGAGCTGGTCGCCGTAACCTTTATTCGCTTCCACCGCTTGCCGAATGACCGGGACGATGTCCTGCACGGTGACATCAAACTGCATCTTGCCGGCGGAGATCTTTTCGATATCGAGGATATCGTTGATCAGGTGAATCAGCCTTTCGCTGTTGTTATTGGCGATGGTCAATAATACGCGGGCCTTCTCTGGCAACTCACCGATCACCCCACCCAGGATAAGCCCCAGCGATCCGCGAATGGAAGTCAAGGGGGTGCGCAACTCATGACTCACCGTCGAGATAAACTCTTTCTGCATCTGCTCAACGCGCTTACGCTCGGTGATATCCCGGGTGATACCCACAAAATGCCGGACGTTATCGATCACTATTTCGCTGACCGCCAGATCCATCGGGAAGGTCGAGCCGTCCTTGCGACTCCCCACCACTTCACGACCAATACCGATCACTTTCTTTTCACCGGTTTTTACGAAGTGATCGAGATAACCATCGTGTTCACTGTGATAAGGCTCCGGCATCAGCATCTTGACGTTCTTACCGATCACCTCGGCATCGCTGTAACCAAAAATTCGCCGCGCCGCCGGGTTAAACGATTCGATGATTCCCCGCTCGCTGATAGTAATAATGCCATCGATGATATTATCGATCACGGCCGACAGGCTCTTCGTCTGCAGGTCAACGTCGTTGGTCAGCTTTGCGGTCGCATGCTGCTGATTCTCGGCAAACGCATTTAACGCCCGGTAAAGCGTCTTAAACTCATCCTTCGCCACGCCGCTGTCTAGCCGTACCGTCAAATCCCCCTGCTGCAGCTTTTCGGCCGCAGCGGCAAGGTCCGTGACCGGTGTCAGTATGTTACGCGATACAAACCACACAATCGCAATCAATGACAAAATGCCGATGATAAGGCACACCAACAGCATGCGATTCAGCGCCGCGTCAATACCGGCAAACACCACAGACTCAGGCACATGCAAGATCAGCAACCAGTAGCGTGTTTTGTCCAGCGGCGAAAAATAGATTTTCTGGAAGCCGCTCAACTCTTTGCTATCGGCATTGTGTTCAATAAACGTATCGTGGATGCGAGCCGCATCGGCCAGCTCCGGTGCATCACGCCCCAGTGAAAATTCGCTACCTTTTTCTTGGCCGAAAGTCTGGGCTTCAATCGGGTGCTTTAGGTAAAACCCCTGCTCATCGGCAATGCTACGTTGAACGCCATTCACCTCAGAACGAATATCCGCAAACAACGCGTTGGACGACAGGTTGATAATAATCAAACCAAAAATCTGTTTATTCTGGCTATAAACCGGGGTAGCCAGCCGCAGCACCGGCACATAGGGTTGCTGGTAGACGCCATGCTCCTGGTTCAGGGTAACATCGGAATAGTAGGTTTCGCCCTCGGGGAGTCTTAAGGTTTCTGTCACGTAGCGAGAGTCAGATTTGTTCTGCAACGCCAGCTCCGGGACCACGACCACCTCGCCTTGCGGTGTTCGCTCCACTTTAACCAACTCATTGCCGGCTGCATCGAGATAGCGCACCTGAAAATACGGCGGCTGGTTGCTCAGGAACGCGGTAAAAATGCTGGCCAGCCGCTCACGCCATTCCTGCAGTGAGTCCCCGCTCTCAGGATCGATCGGGTTGTTCGTACGGGCGCGTACAATAGCCTGAATAGGTGGCACATCCCGCAAGGAGAACAGGTTATTCCTGTGCCGGATCAACGCGCCTTCAATCTCGTGCTTATACACCGAGAGTTTGCTCTGCTCGAGCTCCAGCACTTTTTGCTCGGCAATGGATTTGGATTGCCAGTAGCCGGTCAGGGCCGTCACGATCAGCGCCAATAACACCAGCCCCCCCATCCCCAGGGTGGTTTTGCCGCGCAGCCCCAGTGTGTAACGTTCTTTCATCTGCTTTCCCTTTTAAGCCCGATCTGGAGCAAACCCTGTAGGTAAAGCAAACCCCAGGTCTATTAACCAGGGTCTATTAACCAGACATAAAAATACCGATCCCCTCGGTATTTTGATGCTAGGTTAATAGCACGAGCGGTTAACGTTGACGCTATCCCAGCCTTGGAACACGTTGAAACACCAACCTTGCGGCTGTTTACCCTGCCGTTAGCCTAGATCAATCGATACGAATTAACCCAACCCCTAGCGGCACGATCGCAGCGGAGAGTTAGATTAGAACCAGAATAACGATCGCGATGATGCTGGTCTGCCCCATCCAAGCAAAGGAGTTTCTGATATGAGCCACTCACTGTTTATCGACGGTCAATGGGTTATCGGCCAGGACGCCGCTTTTCACTCGCGAAATCCGGCGCAGGGTACCCGCATCTGGCAAGGCAACAGCGCCAGCGCATCCCAGGTTAACGACGCGCTGCTCGCGGCTCGCCGTGCCTTCCCTGCCTGGGCCGCTACCGGCTTCGATGCGCGAGCAGAAAAGGTCCGCGCCTTTGGTAAAGCACTCGAGAGCCGTCGTGAGGAGCTGGCGCAAGCCATTGCCATTGAAACCGGCAAACCGCTCTGGGAGAGCCGTACCGAAGTCGCCGCCATGATCGGCAAGATCGACATTTCTATCCGCGCCTATGCTGAACGCACCGGTAGCAAAGAATCCGAAGTGCCCGGCGCGCGGGCCATATTACGCCATAAGCCACACGGCGTGGTGGCGGTGTTCGGGCCCTATAATTTCCCCGGACACCTGCCCAACGGGCATATGGTACCCGCACTGTTAGCCGGAAATACCCTGGTGCTGAAACCAAGCGAACTGACCCCGGGCGTCGCAGCGCTGATATTCCAGATCTGGGAAACCGTCGGCCTGCCCGCCGGCGTACTGAACCTGCTCCAAGGCGAGCAAAAAACGGGCATGGCCCTAGCGGCCAATCCGGAGATCGACGGTCTGTTTTTCACCGGCAGCTCGCGCACCGGTCACCTGCTGCACCAACAGTTTGCCGGCCACCCCGGTAAAATTCTGGCGCTGGAAATGGGCGGTAATAACCCGCTGATCGTCGATGAAGTCAGTGACCTGAAAGCGGCGCTACACGACACCCTCCAGTCGGCCTTTATCACGGCCGGTCAGCGCTGCACCTGCGCCCGTCGCTTGCTGGTTCCCGCCGGAAACGCCGGAGATAACTTTATTCGCGCGTTGAGCAAGGCCGTCACGCAGATCAAAGTAGGCCGCTTTGATGACGCGCCGCAGCCCTTTATGGGCTCACTCATTTCTGAACAGGCTGCCGATGGCATTCTGGCAGCGCAGGCTAACCTGCAATCCCTGGGCGGCGTCAGCCTGGTGCACGCGCGTAAACTGACCGCCGGTACCGGCCTGATCTCGCCCGGCCTGATCGAGGTCAGCGCGATCAAAGACCTGCCCGATGCTGAATACTTCGGTCCCTTGCTGCAGGTTATCCGCTATAGCGATTTCGAACAGGCGATTGCACTGGCCAACCGCACCGGATTTGGCTTATCCGCCGGCATTCTCAGCGACAACCGGGATAAATATGAACAGTTTCTGCTGCAGAGTCGTGCCGGTATTGTCAACTGGAACAAACCACTAACCGGCGCCAGCAGCGCGGCACCCTTTGGGGGGATCGGTGCCAGTGGTAACCACCGAGCCAGTGCCTATTACGCGGCGGACTACTGCGCCTACCCGGTCGCCAGTCTCGAAGCCGACCGGGTCAGCCTGCCAGCACAGCTGTCACCGGGCCTGACCCTGTAACCTGGGCTAATAGACGATAAAGGACGAGAGCAAACAAGAAAAAGAAAGCCGGCCGCTTTTTCCAGGAGTATTTATGAACGCATTTGAAGCTAATTTTGATGGTCTGGTAGGGCCGACCCATAATTACGCCGGACTCTCTTTCGGCAATGTCGCCTCACAAAAAAACCAGGCAGCCTCGTCCAACCCGAAACTGGCGGCGAAACAGGGACTGGCTAAAATGAAAGCCCTGCAGGAGATGGGGCTGGTACAAGGCGTACTCGCGCCTCAGGAGCGCCCCGACCTGCACACCCTGCGCCAGCTTGGGTTTAGCGGTAGTGACGCGCAGGTGTTGGCTCAGGCCGCCAAACAGGCACCGCGCATACTGGCAGCCTGCTGTTCGGCATCGAGCATGTGGACGGCCAACGCCGCCACCATCTCGCCTAGCGCGGATACCCGGGATGGACGGGTGCATTTCACACCCGCAAACCTGACCAATAAATTTCACCGTTCGATCGAGCACGAAACCACCGCGCAGATTCTGCAGGCAACCTTTGCCAATACCGCGCATTTCAGCCATCACAGGGCCCTACCCGGCGTCGAACATTTTGGCGATGAAGGGGCGGCTAATCATACCCGCTTCTGTAGCGAATACGCGGACGTCGGTGTCGAATTTTTTGTCTACGGTCGCCACGCCTTTGACCAAAGCCGGCCAGCGCCCTCGCGCTACCCTGCCAGACAGACCGCAGAAGCGTCGCAAGCCATTGCCCGCATCCATCAGCTAAGTGACAGCAAGGTCGTCTATGCGCAGCAAAACCCCGCCGTGATCGATCAAGGGGTGTTTCACAACGATGTGATCGCCGTCGGCAATCGCAACCTGCTGCTGTGTCATGAAGACGCCTTTCTCGATCAGGCCGTGGTCAAGCAAGCGCTGCAACGCGCCTTCGGCGAGCAGCACCTGCATATTGTCGAGGTCGGCAGCGAACAGCTAAGCGTCCAAGATGCCATCAGCAGCTATCTGTTTAACAGCCAGCTACTCAGCAAGGCCGATGGCAGCATGCTGATCGTCGTTCCCGAAGAGTGCCGACATAACCCCCGGGTATGGCGCGTACTGGAAAGCGTGCAACAGGCCGACAACCCTATCGGGGCAATCCAGGTCTTTGACCTTAAACAAAGCATGAGCAACGGCGGTGGGCCTGCCTGCCTGCGATTGCGGGTGGTGCTTACCGCTCAGGAGCTGGCGGCAGCCAACCAGGCAACACTGATGAACGACCGCTGCTTTAGCCGCTTGAACCAGTGGGTGGACAGCCACTACCGTGACCGCCTCAGTGAAGCCGATCTGGCCGACCCGCAACTGCTAATCGAATCGAGAACCGCGCTGGACGCACTGACCCAGATCCTGCAACTGGGTCCCATCTACCCCTTCCAGCGCGGCTAAACCAGGCAGGCACCGATCCGGTTTCCGCGCCGTTCCAGCCCGCCAGCCGGGTTGGACGCTGAAACGTACAGCACTTATACCGATAATCCCGCCCAGCTCAGGGTCTCCCGCACCGTTGGACGGCCCAGGGGGTCATTCAGGCCAAAAAAAACCCTGAATCATTCAGGGTTTTTTGAAATCTACCGCAACTGAACTAGCTATCTTTAGTTCACGGCATCCTTCAATGCTTTACCTGCTTTGAAGCTAGGTACGTTGGCCGCCTTGATCTCGATGGGGTTACCAGTCTGTGGGTTACGACCGGTACGTGCTGCACGCGCCTTAACAGCGAAGGTACCAAAACCTACCAGGGCAACACTATCGTTCTTCTTGAGTGCGTCAGTGATCGCCTCCAAAGCCGAATCCAGCGCACGACCAGCAGATGCCTTGGACAGATCAGCAGAAGCTGCAATCGCGTCGATTAGTTCAGATTTATTCACTTCTTTCCCCTTCTGAAAGATATTTTTGTAGCCGTTGCTACTTATTATGCCCAACCTGTAGCTTGGGGCATTTTATACCAATTGGATCAAAGCACTGTCAAGCCGCGCACCCATCTAAATACGCGGCCTGCAGCTTAATGCGTGCTAACTTGATCCTGCTCGGATTTTCCACGCTTTTTCTTTGCCACAGCAACTTTTGCCGCATCTTTGGCCAATGGCTTAGGCGTGCTTTCTAACGCGATCTCCAAGACTTCATCAATCCACTTAACCGGCCGAATATCCAGCTCCGATTTGATATTGTCAGGGATTTCTTTCAAATCACGGGAATTTTCGTCCGGGATGATGACCGTTTTGATACCGCCACGGTGCGCCGCCAACAGCTTTTCTTTCAAACCACCGATGGGCAGCACCTGGCCTCGCAAGGTAATCTCGCCGGTCATGGCAACTTCAGAACGCACCGGCACATTGGTCAACGCCGACACCAACGCCGTACACATGCCAATACCGGCACTGGGGCCATCTTTCGGTGTCGCGCCCTCAGGAACGTGGATGTGAATGTCCAGATTTTCATGGAAATCCGCCTTGATGCCCAAAGAATCGGAGCGACTACGCACGACGGTTAACGCGGCCTGAATCGATTCCTTCATCACATCGCCAAGCGAGCCCGTACGTACCTGGCGCCCTTTACCGGGGACCACCGCGGCTTCGATGGTCAGTATGTCGCCGCCCACCTGGGTCCATGCCAAGCCGGTAACTTGGCCAACCTGATTGCTTTCTTCAGCCTTACCAAAGCTGTACTTTTGAACGCCACTATAAAGCTCAAGGTTGTCAGCGGTTACCAACACCCGCTCTGCCGCGCCGCCTTTTTTGATCAGCAAACTCTGCTTGACGACCTTACGACACACCTTCGCGATCTCACGTTCCAGACCGCGCACCCCGGCCTCACGGGTGTAGTAACGCACGAGGCTACGCACAGCGTCTTCACCGATTTCGACCTCGCCCTTGCGCAGGCCGCTATTTTTCAACTGTTTGGGGATCAAATAACGCTCGGCAATCCGAATCTTTTCCTCTTCGGTATAACCCGGTATCCGAATGATCTCCATACGATCGAGCAATGGACCGGGGATATTCATGGAGTTGGACGTACACACAAACATCACATCCGACAGGTCATAATCGACCTCCAGGTAATGATCGTTAAAGGTGTGGTTCTGTTCGGGATCCAGCACCTCGAGCAAGGCAGATGCAGGATCGCCGCGATGGTCCATGCCCATCTTATCGATCTCGTCGAGCAGGAACAGCGGGTTCTTGACGCCGACTTTGGAAATCTTTTGCAGCAGTTTGCCCGGCATTGAGCCGATATACGTACGGCGATGGCCGCGAATCTCTGCTTCGTCACGCACGCCGCCCAACGCCATGCGGACATATTTGCGGTTGGTCGCACGGGCGATCGACTGCCCAAGGGATGTTTTACCCACCCCAGGCGGTCCCACCAGACACAGTACCGGTCCTTTGAGCTTACGCACCCGCTGCTGAACGGCGAGGTATTCCAGGATACGTTCCTTCACCTCTTCCAAACCGTAGTGATCCTCGTCCAAGACCGCTTCGGCACGCGCCAGGTCATGACGGACCTTGCTGCGCTTGCTCCAGGGCAGGTTGACCATCCAATCGATATAACTACGGACCACCGTCGCTTCAGCCGACATGGGCGACATCATTTTAAGCTTATTCAGCTCGGCGATAGTCTTCTCTTTGGCCTCTGCGGGCATACCGACATCGCCGATACGCTTGAGGAGCTGCTCGTGTTCATTCGGACCATTTTCATCCAGATCGCCAAGCTCTTTCTGAATAGCCTTCATCTGCTCATTCAGATAGTACTCACGCTGGCTCTTCTCCATCTGCTTTTTGACACGGCCACGGATGCGCTTTTCAACATTAACCAGGTCGATCTCAGATTCCATAATTCCGAGCAGGTGCTCCAGGCGCTCGCGGGTATCGGTCATCTCCAGAATGCGCTGCTTTTCATCCAGCTTCACGGTAATGTGCGCGGCGATGGTATCACCCAGTCGCACCGGATCTTCAATACTGGCCAGCGAGGACAAGACCTCGGCCGGGATCTTTTTATTCAGCTGGACATATTGCTCGAACTGCGCCAATACCGTACGGGAAAAAACCTCGGCATCTTCTTTCAGCTCCGTGACCGGCAGGATTTCACAGTTGGCCATCCAACCGTTCTCATCTTCGGTAACCGATTTAATCTCGGCACGATGACCGCCCTCAACCAGGACTTTAACGGTGCCGTCGGGCAATTTAAGCAATTGAAGAATATTGGCGACGGTACCGATAGCAAAAACATCGTCAAAATTAGGCTCGTCGACAGCGGCATTTTTCTGCGCTACCAACATAATTTCTTTGTCGGTTTCCATGGCGCGCTCAAGCGCCTGGATAGATTTTTCCCGCCCAACAAACAGTGGAATCACCATGTGCGGGTAAACGACCACATCACGCAACGGTAACAGCGGCAGGTGCAAAAGTGTAGATTCGGTGTCATTTCCCATCGCAGTGGCCTCTTTTAAAACACAATAATAGGGTCAGGAACAGCCACCCGACCATAAATACCCAGTGAATTTAACCGACTGTTGAACAACCAAGAATTGGGGCAAAAGGACAAATTTACAACCCTAATGACAAAAATAACAAAAAAGGGCCTCGCGGCCCTTTTTGTTCCGACAACCCCACCTTCCAGCAAGATTGTCTTAACTTAACATCGTCTTAATATAACAGCGTCTTAATGCAATATCGTCTTGATACACATCGCTTTAACACACCATGGTCACACGGTAACGTCGATCTATTCGTCGGGTGAAGCCTTGGCAGACTCGGCCTGATCATAAATCAACAACGGTTCAGATTCCTCTCGAATCACACCGCCGTCAATAACCACCTTACTGACGTTTTCAAGCGAAGGAAGGTTAAACATAATCTCAAGCAAGGCCGCCTCGAGGATCGATCGTAACCCCCGCGCGCCTGTCTTGCGCATCATGGCCTTCTTGGCAATGGCCAACAACGCATCTGCACGGAAATCGACGGTGACGCCTTCCATCTCAAACAGCTTTTCGTACTGCTTGGTCAGTGAGTTCTTAGGCTCGGTCAATATCTGCATCAAAGCATCTTCGTCCAACTCACCCAGCGTTGCGATCATCGGCAGACGACCGACAAACTCAGGAATCAGACCAAACTTGACCAGATCCTCTGCTTCGACATCGACCAAGGTCTCGCCTACGGACTTGGTATTCTCCTTGGAGTTAACAACCGCCGAGAAACCAATACTGCTGTTATCCGAACGCGCTTGAATCACACGCTCCAGACCAGCAAATGCCCCGCCGCAGACAAACAGAATGTTCGACGTGTCGACCTGCAAAAACTCCTGCTGAGGGTGCTTACGCCCGCCCTGCGGAGGGACGGAAGCCACGGTCCCTTCAATAAGCTTCAACAGCGCCTGCTGAACCCCTTCTCCGGACACATCCCGTGTAATAGACGGATTATCCGATTTACGGGAGATCTTGTCGATTTCATCGATGTAGACAATACCCATCTGGGCCTTTTCAACATCGTAGTCACATTTCTGCAGCAACTTCTGGATGATGTTTTCAACATCCTCACCCACATAACCGGCTTCGGTCAGCGTGGTCGCGTCGGCGATGGTAAACGGCACATTGAGTAGCCGGGCCAGCGTTTGCGCCAGCAACGTCTTACCGCTACCGGTCGGACCAATCAGCAAGATATTACTCTTGCCCAGCTCCACGTCATCCTGCTTGCCTTTATAACGCAACCGCTTGTAATGGTTATAAACAGCAACCGACAAGACCTTCTTGGCCCGATCCTGACCAATAACATACTCATCCAGAGTCTGCTTGATCTCTTGCGGAGCGGGCAAACGATCATCGAGATCATCAACCGCTGCTTCCTGAATTTCTTCACTAATGATGTCGTTACACAGGTCGACGCACTCGTCACAGATAAACACTGACGGTCCGGCGATCAACTTGCGCACTTCATCCTGACTCTTGCCGCAAAAGGAGCAGTACAGCAGCTTACCATCGCCCCCTTTACCGGTTGTTTGGTCGGACATGATTACCTCATTAATACACTGAGTCGCGTTCTATCACTAAATTAACGCAGACCCGCCCCCCTTTGATCAAGGGGATTATGGAAAAATATTGCCCATCAAGCCGCTTCACCACGGGAATCGACGACTTCGTCGACCAGTCCGTATGCCACGGAGGTAGTGGCATCCATGAAGTTATCACGCTCGGTATCCGCCGCAATCTTGTCCAGATCCTGCCCGGTATGATGCGAGAGGATGCGGTTTAACTTATCGCGGATGGTCAAAATTTCACGGGTATGAATCTCGATATCGGTCGCTTGGCCCTGATAGCCACCCAAAGGCTGATGAATCATCATGCGCGAATTGGGCAGACAATAACGCTTACCCTTGGCACCGCCTGCGAGCAACAACGCGCCCATGCTTGCGGCCTGGCCCAGGCACATGGTGCTGACATTGGGCTTGATAAACTGCATGGTATCGTAAATAGACAGTCCGGCCGTGACTGAACCCCCTGGCGAGTTAATATACAGATGAATATCTTTATCGGGGTTTTCCGACTCCAGAAACAGCAACTGAGCCACAACCAGGTTGGCCATATGGTCTTCGACCTGCCCCACTAGAAAAATGACCCGCTCTTTCAGCAGCCGCGAATAGATATCATAAGAGCGCTCACCCCGTGCGGTCTGTTCCACCACCATGGGAACAAGACCCGACGAGGTAATAATGTCATTCTGACCGCCCTGGAAGCCCTTAATCATCTTACGCCTTTCTCCTTGAACCCTGAAAACTAAAAACGGCAGCGGGCGGATAACGCCAGCTGCCGCTCCTGTGATATACCTGAGTGTATCGTCAGACTACCAAAAAATGAAGCTTACTCTTTTTCGGCAACAGCTTCTTCGGCAGCAACGTCTTCTTCAGGTGCATCCAGCTCTTGCGGTGCAGCTGGCTTCAGTGCATCTTCGTAGCTGACAGTTTCATCGGCAACCTTGGCCTGCTCCAGCAACAAATCAACGACCTGCTCTTCCAGAACCAACGCTTCGATCTGCGCCAACTGCTGCTTGTCACCGTAGTAATGATCGATAACCTGCTGCGGATCCTGGTACGTTTCTGCGAACTCTTCGACCATGGCACGAACACGATCCGCATCAGCAGTCAGTTCATTTTTCTGGATCACTTCGGCCACCAGCAGGCCAACGCTCACGCGCTGCTCAGCCTGCGCGGTGAAAAGCTCTGCAGGCAATGCACTGGCGTCCATATTGGCACCACCACCGTATTGCTGAACAGCCTGTTGACGCAGACGATCAACTTCACCGGATACCAGCGCCTTTGGTACGGCGATGCTATTGACCTTAACCAGACCATTCATGACCTGCGTCTTGATCTTGCCACGCAGCGCTTGCTTGAGCTCACGCTGCATGTTCTTACGAATTTCCGCCTTGAAACCATCCAGCTCTGCTTCGTCGATACCAAACTTGCTGAAGAGTTCAGCATTCAGCTCGGGAAGCTCGGAGGCAGAAACACTGTTCACTTTCACTTTGAAAACAACAGACTGGCCAGCCAGATCTTCGGCGTGGTATTGCTCGGGGAAGGTAATGTCCAGCTCCTTCTCATCGCCGGCGCTCAGACCCAGCAAACCCGCTTCAAAACCAGGAATCATGGCATCTGAACCCAGTACCAGCTCGTGACCTTCGGCTTTACCACCGGCGAAGGCTTCACCGTCTTTAAAACCTTCGAAGTCGATGGACACGCGATCGCCATCCGCTGCGGCACGCTCAACCACATTCCAGACCGCTTGCTGCTTACGCAGGCTCTCGATCATGGTGTCGACATCGCTATCGGCAACTTCAGCTGTTTGACGGGTGATTTCAACACCGGAAAAGTCAGCCAGTTCGATCTCGGGGAACACTTCAAACGTTGCGACATACTGGAAGTCTTCGCCTTCCTTGTCGTTTTTGGCTTCAATGCTAGGTCCGCCGGCTGGCTTAACCTTTTCCTGCGTTACCGCTTCATAAAAGCTGCTTTGGATGATTTCACCCAGCACTTCCTGACGCACGCCCTGACCGTAACGGCGCTTGATCTCTTTCATTGGCGCCTTGCCGGGACGAAAGCCATCGAGACGAACCTGGCTAGCGGTCTGCTTCAGACGACCGTTGACATCATTATCAATACGTTCCGCAGGAACGGTGACCGTCATTTGACGCTCCAGCGAAGAAGTCGCCTCAACAGAAACTTGCATGAAATATCCTCACAAACGATGGTTTACTTAAGCTGGTCAAACCCGCACCCAGTAATAACTCACCCAACCGGGGAGACAGGAGTCAGCTTGAATAGCGTGAAATTCAAAGCGCAGAATTCTCTTTCATAGAGAGGGGGGAGTCAAGCAACATCGCGCTTGAAAGCTGCAGAACGACAAAAAAACCGACGACGCAAAAAGCATGCCAGCCAACAAGAAGGGTTAGTGGGGTGGACGATGGGGCTCGAACCCACGACCACCGGAATCACAATCCGGGGCTCTACCAACTGAGCTACGCCCACCACTAAGAAACGCTCTTTACTATAAAACGATGGTGCGGACGGGGAGACTCGAACTCCCACACCTTGCGGCACCAGAACCTAAATCTGGCGTGTCTACCAATTTCACCACGTCCGCATAACCTGTCAATGGGGTGGACGATGGGGCTCGAACCCACGACCACCGGAATCACAATCCGGGGCTCTACCAACTGAGCTACGCCCACCACTGTATTGACATTTACTACCTTCCCTCGGGCGCTTAATGGTACGCCCTACAGGGTTCGAACCTGTAACCTACGCCTTAGAAGGGCGTTGCTCTATCCAATTGAGCTAAGGGCGCTTAATATAGCGGAGCCAAGGATACACGATCAAACTCCATTTTCGAACCATCCGAAAATGGTCGGGGTAGAGAGATTCGAACTCCCGACATCCTGCTCCCAAAGCAGGCGCGCTACCAGACTGCGCTATACCCCGTTCTACCTGGCTAACTTTGCGCTTCAGCCAGAAGAGGTGCGCATATTACAGCCGTGTTTTTTTTAGGTCAACCACTTTGCCAAACATTTTCTGTGTCTTATCAACAACGCTACTTCAATGACCGTACACCTAAACCAAAGCGCCCTATTTCTTCATCTACACCTTACTCTCTTTATCAGGACACCAGCACTCTCCTTACACCTTGCTCTCTTTACACCATCTCTTTACACCATTAGGACAGACCAACAACGCTACGACTTAGCACGGTTACCGCTTTTTTCCGGTCACGCCTTTGCCTCACTGGCTATCCATGCGAAAATCCCCCCTCGATTCACGTAGGGCAACCAGAGGTCGCAAGGCGAATAGATGAGCGCACAGATCATTGATGGCAAAAAGATCGCCAATCAAGTCAAAGAAAAGGTCCGTAAAGGAATCGAGCAACGCCTGAGTGCAGGCAAACGCGCTCCCGGTTTAGCGGTCGTCCTGATCGGCAATGATCCGGCTTCAGAAGTTTATGTCAGCCACAAACGACGTGCCTGCCAACAAGTCGGCATCGAATCCACCGCGTACGACTTACCCAGCAGTACGACACAGCAAGCGCTGATCAACCTAATCGACACGCTGAATGAAGACCCCAGCATCGATGGCATTTTGGTCCAATTACCGTTGCCCGACCACCTGGACGCCAACCCGATCCTGGAGCGCATCCGCCCGGACAAAGATGTTGACGGCTTCCACCCCTACAACCTGGGCCGCCTGGCACAACGCATGCCTGTACTGCGCCCTTGCACCCCCAAAGGCGTCATCACGCTGCTGGAGTCTACCGGCGTACCGATGCGTGGTCTCGATGCCTGCGTGGTTGGCGCCTCCAACATTGTCGGTCGCCCCATGAGTCTCGAGCTGCTGCTGGCCGGTTGCACGGTCACCACCACTCACCGCTTCACCCAGAATCTGGCCGAAAAAGTCCGGCGAGCCGACGTTATCGTGGTGGGCGTGGGGATACCCGGCCTCGTTAAAGGCGAATGGATCAAGCCCGGCGCAATCATCATTGACGTGGGCATCAACCGACTCAGCGATGGGCGTCTCGTCGGCGACGTGGAGTTCGATCTTGCGGCAGAACGTGCGAGCTGGATCACACCGGTACCCGGCGGTGTCGGCCCTATGACGGTCGCCACGCTGATGGAAAACACCCTGTATGCCGCCAACGAGCTGCACGACTAATAATTAATACCCCGTTAGATACACACCTCAAACCGTGCAACCAAAACACCCGGTTGCACGGCACAAGAAGACGCGCTAGATACGACTCTAAACACAAAAAAGCCGCCTTCTGGCAGCTTTTTTATTGGCGCGGACTCAGTAGGCTAGCCTATGCACGACTACTGATCTCGCCGCCAGGTCGTACCTTCCCGGGAATCATCCAGCACAACCCCCTGCGCCTTCAGCTGCTCACGAATGGCATCAGCTGCAGCAAAATCTCGCGCTTTCTTCGCGGCTGCACGCTGCTCGATCAAGACCTCGATCTCCGCTGCACCTAGCCCGTCACTTGTAGCTGCCCCACCTTGCAGGTACGACTCGGGGTCTTGCTGGAGCAGACCCAGCACGCCCGCCAAGCGCCGCAGCTGACCCGCCAGCCTTCCGGCCTGATCCAGATCATCGCTTTTCAGGCGATTGATTTCGCGCGCCATATCGAACAACACAGCCACGGCACCCGCCGTATTAAAGTCATCACACATCGCACGATGGAAGCGCTCGTCAAATTCGCTGTCCGAACAAGCATCATCGATGACCGGTACGCCACGCAGGGCATGATAGAACCGATCCAGCGCCCCACGCACCTCCTTCAAGCTCTCTTCCGAATAGTCAATCTGGCTACGATAGTGCCCCATCGTCAGAAAATAACGCACCACCTCTGCGTCGTAATTATCCAGAATGTCGCGAATGGTAAAGAAGTTACCCAGCGACTTGGACATTTTCTCTTTATTGACCCTGACAGCACCAGCATGCATCCATGTGTTGACGAACTTAACGCCATTAGCGGCTTCTGACTGCGCGATCTCATTCTCATGGTGCGGAAATGGCAGGTCGGGGCCACCGCCATGTATATCGAAGGTATCGCCCAGACAGCACTTGGACATGGCCGAACATTCGATATGCCAACCGGGACGTCCAGCCCCCCAGGGCGAGCTCCAGCTGACCTCATCTGCCTTCGCCGCCTTCCATAGCACAAAATCGAAGGGATTTTCCTTGCTCTGATTCACTTCTACCCGCGAACCCGCCTGCATATCCTCTAACACGCGATTGGTTAGCTGACCGTAATTCTCAAAGCGCGTTACCCGATAATAAACATCGCCATTATCGGCGGCATAGGCATAGCCCTTCTCGATCAGCGTCGCCACCATCGCGATGATCTGATCCATATGCGCCGTCGCGCGGGGCTCCTGGTTGGGCGATACGACACCCAAGCGCGCTTCATCTTCATGCATCGCTGCGATAAAGCGTTCGGTCAGCTCATCGCAACTTTCACCGTTCTCGCCAGCACGGCGAATAATCTTGTCATCGACATCGGTAATGTTACGCACATACTCCACCTCGTAGCCGGCGGCGCGCAGGTAGCGGGTAATCACGTCAAAGGCCACCAACACCCGGGCATGCCCGAGATGGCAGTAGTCATAGACCGTCATCCCGCAGACATAGATGCGGATTTTTCCGGCCTCGATAGGCTGAAAGACCTCTTTGGCGCGGGACAGGGTGTTGTATATCTGAAGTGTTCTCATCGATCCTTCTCTGGGCCGGTGACGCTGAACACCCCGGCCTTTCAATGCTTGTCATAAACCCCGACGATGCAGGAATACGCGTATTACTTAAACGAGGCGCCACTCAGGCCGATGGTCTTATTAAACACCAGTCCGTCTGCCCGATGCTCGTAGCGATCGGCTACAAAATAGCCTTCACGCTCGAACTGAAACACCTGCTCGGGCTGCGCCTGGGCCAAGGCAGGCTCAACCCAGCAGTTTTCCAGCACGCGGCAGGCGTTAGCGTTGACGTACTGAAGAAAATCGTCCTCGCCTTTATCGGGCGACTCATGATCGAAAAGCCGATCATACAGACGCACCGTAGCAGGCACGCCTTCGCTGGCAGATACCCAATGGATCACACCACGAGGCTTAATCCCTTCGGGAGGGTTTTCTCCCACCGTACCCGGCACCAGTGTTGCCCGCACCTCGACGATATTACCGTTAGCATCTTTAATCACGTCATCGGCCCGAATCACATAGGCGCTGCGCAAGCGCACGTACTCGCCGATCACCAAGCGCTTAAATTTCTTGCGCGACAAACTGGTATCTTCGCTAAAATCAGCACGATCAATATAGATTTCGCGGGTAAACGGCAACTGACGGTTACCCAGCTCTTTGGCCGGATGCCGCGGGGCCAGCATAGCATCCACCACCCCCTCATCCTGATTTGTAATGACCAGCTTGAGAGGGTCGAGCACGCACATGGCCCGCGGGGCACTGTCATTGAGATCTTCACGAATAAAAAATTCCAGCTGCGCCATATCCACAACGCCATCGGTCTTGGCAACCGCCAGGCTATTGCAGAAATTGCGAATCGCGCGCGGACTGTAGCCCCGCCGACGCATGCCCGCAATCGTGGGCATACGTGGATCATCCCAACCGCTAACGACGTGCTGATCAACCAGCTGCTTCAGCTTTCGCTTGCTGGTAACCGTGTAGTTGATGTTCAGCCGGCCAAACTCGTACTGCGCCGGACGCGACGGTACCGGCAAGTTATCGAGGAACCATTCGTACAGGGGGCGGTGATCGGCAAATTCCAGCGTACAAACCGAATGGGTAACGCCTTCGATCGCATCTTCCTGCCCGTGGGCAAAATCGTAACTGGGGTAGATACACCAGGCATCGCCGGTCTGGTGGTGCGACTGCTTACGAATCCGGTACAGAATCGGATCGCGCAGGTTCATATTGGGTGACGCCATATCGATTCTGGCACGCAACACGCGCGCACCTTCGTCAAATTCACCTTTTTTCATCCGCGCCAACAGATCAAGATTTTCCTCGACGGAACGCTCACAAAATGGACTTATTCGACCAGGCTTGGTCGCCCAACCGCGGTATTCACTGGCCTGCTCCGCATTCAGGTCGCACACATACGCCTTGCCATTGCGAATAAGATGCTGGGCCCACGCATAGAACTGGTCAAAGTAATTCGACGCGTAGCGCATCTCGCCGCCCCACTCGTAGCCTAGCCAGCGCACATCATCCTGGATAGCATCGATATATTCCTGATCCTCTTTAGCCGGATTGGTATCATCAAAGCGAAGATGACAGATGCCGCCGTAGCGTTGCGCGAGCCCAAAGTTAAGACAGATGGATTTAGCATGCCCCACATGCAGATAGCCATTTGGCTCGGGGGGGAAACGGGTGACAACACGGGTTTGCTTGCCGCTCGCCAGGTCTGCGTCGATTATCTGAGTGATAAAATTAGAGGGTAAGCCATTCTCGCTGGTATTCACGTCGCTGCTACTCATAGTGCCTTCTAAATCTGTCGCCTGCCGATCGGATAATCCACAGAGGATCTATTATGGAGCCAAGTGCGCAATTATACGCTTGATTTCCGACGATAATAAATGCAAAGCACGCATGTTTCCTGTCATTGTGATTGCATCCAACGCTTAGCGACCTATAATTTACCAATTTTGTGTGCAGCGCCTGCCAGCTCAAGCAGGCAGGCGCCACCCATTTACCGACCGCCTGAGATCAATCAAACCGTGAAAATACTTCTGCAAATAGCCGGCATTTTTCTTCTGACCCACACCAGCCTGAGCCAGGCGGCGACCGAAGCCCCTCGCGTCGCCCTGCACACCTCTGAAGGCGACATCGTCTTGGAACTGAATCCTGATAAGGCACCACAGACCGTGGCCAATTTTCTGCGTTATGTCGACAGCGGCTTCTACAACGGCCTGATTTTTCACCGCGTTATTCGCGACTTTATGATTCAGGGCGGCGGCTTTACGGAACAAATGAGCAAAAAACCGACCGACGCACCGATTCAAAACGAAGCGGATAACGGCCTGAAAAACCTGATCGGCACCGTTGCTATGGCCCGCACCAACGCTCCGCACAGCGCGACAGCACAATTCTTCATCAACACCAAGAACAACGACTTCCTCAACCACTCGGGAAAAAACGCCCAGGGTTGGGGCTACGCGGTCTTTGGCAAGGTGGTTAGCGGCCTAGATGTCATGAACCGCATCAACAGCGCCGCAACCACGACACGTAGCGGCTACCGCGATGTTCCGCAAAAGCCGGTTGTGATCCAATCCGCCGAAAAACTGTAGTCTGCACCCAACCGATTCACCCAGCAGGCCAAAGACCAAAGGAGAAAGGTCAATGCGGCGATAACGTTGCATTGACCACTTGCCGCTTTATAATCCTTGGGTTTTGGCTAACCAACCAACCGTCACTGCCCACCCACAATTTCATAGACGGCGCGTGACCGCATCAGGAAAAGAACCATGATTATCCTTCACACCAATTTCGGCGATATCAAAATCGAACTCGATGCAGAAAAAGCGCCAAAAACTGCAGCCAACTTCGAGCAGTACGTAAGCAGCGGATTCTACGATGGGGTCATTTTCCACCGTGTCATCAATGGCTTTATGCTTCAGGGCGGCGGCTTCGAACCCGGCATGACGCAAAAAGACACTAACGCCAACATTGAAAACGAAGCCGACAACGGCCTGAGCAACCTGACCGGCACCCTCGCCATGGCACGCACCATGGACCCGCACAGTGCATCGGCCCAGTTCTTTATTAACGTCAACGACAACACCTTCCTGGACCACAGCGCCAAGACCACTGAAGGCTGGGGCTACGCGGTATTCGGCAAAGTCGTCGAGGGCATGGATGTAGTTAATCAAATCAAAACCGTCGCAACAACCAGCCGAGCCGGTCATCAGGATGTTCCCGTGGATGATGTGGTCATCACCTCCGCCGAAATCGTCGACTAAGCGCGAACAACACATCCGTGTCGATTCTTTTTATTTCCGATCTGCACCTGCAGGCCTCCCGCCCGGATATAACCCGGGCGTTTGTGCTGTTCCTGCAACAACGCGCAAACAGAGCCGATGCGCTCTATATCCTCGGGGATTTTTTCGAAGCCTGGGTCGGCGACGATTACCGTGACGACCTGACGGATGAGATCACCAGCGCCCTGCAGGAACTTGCCGCCAAAGGCGTGCCGATCTACATCCAACACGGCAACCGGGATTTTCTACTGGGAAGTCAATTTTGCGCGATCTCTCGTGCCACACTACTGCCCGAGCACGCGGTTATTTCACCCTACGGCTATCCGCTACTGTTGATGCATGGCGACACACTTTGCACACGTGACAGCGACTATCTGGCATTTCGCCAACTGGTACGCGCACCACAGTGGCAAACCGCCTTTCTCGCCAAACCGCTCTCAGATCGGCTCGAGATTGCCCGCCAGCTGCGCCAGCAAAGCCGCGCCGATGCGGCGAACAAAGACAACAGCATCATGGATGTCACCGACAGCGAGGTCAGCACACAGCTGACCCATTATGCGGTCCCGCTACTGATTCATGGTCATACCCATCGTCCAGCACTGCACCTGGAACAGACAGCCGACCACCAGCCCGCTCTGCGCGCGGTACTCGGTGACTGGGATCAACAAGGCTGGTACCTTGAACTCTCGATGCAAAGCCTGCAACTGGTTCCGTTCAGCATCCCAGCCCCAGACTTTGTCCACGCAGAACAAGCGGATAGTGTTTTACGCGCATCAACGCTATTCTGCCGTTCAGCGCACTAACATTGTCGTAGCACAACCCAATAACCAGTGCACAGGCGCGGCTTGTCAACAGGACTGTTTTTTTATGACTCTACAGAAGGCACTCACCCCCAAAGAGATCATCAACGGCATCGACGACTTGCTGTCGCTCCCCGATGTCGTGTTGCGCGCCAACGAGCTACTGGGTTCTGACGTCTCTTCGGCGCAGGAGATAGGCGCCGTTATCAGCCTCGACCCTGGGCTATCCGCACGCCTGCTCAAGCTCGTGAACAGCGCCTTTTATGGCTTCCCGGGCCAGATAGACACGATTTCCCGCGCAGTAACCATGATAGGCACCCATGAACTTCAGTCGCTGATTCTTGCCACAACCGCCACCAACACCTTCAATAACATTGCTGCCGAACACCTGGATATGAACTCTTTCTGGCACCGCAGTGTTTTTTGCGGATTATTGGCCAAGAAAATTTACTCGCGCAGCAACAAATCCAAAGGCGAAGCGTTGTTTCTGGTCGGCCTGCTACACGATATCGGCAAACTGATTCTCTTTGCTCAACGCCCCGTCGAAGCTGCCGCCATTATTAGCGATGCCGCAAAGAGCCAGCGCCCTCTGGCCGATATTGAGAACGAAATCTTAGGCTTCCCCACCGCCCACCTCGGTGCAGAGCTGTTGCAGGCATGGCGACTCCCCGAACCATTGTGGATGGCTATTCGCCACCAGCACCAACCAACCCGTGCGCTGGCGTTTGAAAAAGAGGCCCGCGCACTCAATCTGGCTATCGCTATCAGCAACGCTTTTGAACCCAGCTTAAAGTCTCAACAGTCACCCGATGCCGACGCCATTGAGCTTGATCGGGAGAGTGTCGCCTACTTTAACCTTGACCAGGAAGCACTCAGCGATATGATCCTGGACGCGTCTCTGGAAAGTTTTGACACCCTAAACATCATCAACCCAACCGCAACGACGATCTATTAATAGCCATCGAGAAATCAGACGCGCCACAGGAAGCGCTGGCCCTGGGTCAACGAACAACGCCGGCATCAGTCCGCCGAAAAAAGCCGCCCGATGGCCCACCAATGCCTCCAGTCGCAAGAACCAGGCTGTTTTTTATACAACGACTGATGCCATTACGGCTACAACGACTTACCTATCAAGGCCTTATAACTGTGGGGCATAACGGGTATAATAACAATAAATATACAACAAAAACAACAGCTAACAGCGTGTTAAGCAGAAAGTATTAGCCTCTGCATTGTCGACAATACTTAACTTCCCCCCCCCAATCCGCTAGAATCCGTTTCGTAAAATCACAAATCGCAAGGATCAGCAGCGGCAACACAGCCCGATCCTATGCAGATAATGAGAGGGTCATTTCGTGCTTGAAGCTTACCGTAAACACGTTGAAGAAAGAGCCGCAGAGGGCGTTCCTGCCAAGCCGCTAGACACCGAGCAAACTGCCGCACTGGTTGAATTACTCAAGAACCCACCTGCAGGCGAAGAAGCGTTTATCCTCGATCTGCTAACCAACCGCGTTCCTGCCGGTGTTGACCAAGCCGCGTATGTTAAAGCGGGTTTCCTGGCCGCCGTTGCCAAGGGCGAAGCCTCTTCCCCCCTGATTTCTAAAGTCCACGCTGTTGAATTGCTGGGCACCATGCTGGGCGGTTATAACATCGCTCCGCTGGTAGATAGCCTGGATGATGCTGAGCTGGCACCTATTGCCGCGAAAGCACTCTCCCACACACTGCTGGTCTTTGATGCCTTCCATGATGTTAAAGAGAAGATGGATGCCGGCAACGCCTTTGCCAAGCAAATCATCGAGTCTTGGGCCGCGGCAGAATGGTTTACGTCCAAGCCAGCCCTGGCCGAAAAAATCACCCTGACCGTGTTCAAGGTTACCGGTGAAACCAACACCGACGATCTGTCTCCCGCTCCCGACGCATTTACCCGTCCCGACATCCCACTGCATGCCAACGCCATGCTGAAGATGGCCCGTGACGGCATCAACCCGGATGTACCGGGTAAAGTTGGCCCCATCAAACAGATTGCCGAACTTCAAGCTAAAGGCCATCAGCTGGCCTATGTTGGCGATGTAGTGGGTACGGGTTCGTCACGCAAGTCAGCGACCAACTCTGTGCTGTGGTTTATGGGCGACGATATCCCCAACATCCCGAACAAGCGCGCAGGCGGCTACTGCTTCGGCAACAAGATCGCACCGATCTTCTTCAACACCATGGAAGATGCCGGCGCCCTGCCCATCGAAATGGATGTTGCCAGCATGAACATGGGCGACGTGATTGAAGTTTACCCCTACAAGGGTGAAGTCAAGAATGCCGCTACCGGCGAAGTCATCAGCACCTTCGAAATGAAAACGCCGGTTCTGTTTGATGAAGTCCAGGCTGGCGGTCGTATTCCGCTGATCATCGGACGCGGTCTAACGGCCAAAGCGCGCGAGGCGCTGGGTCTGCCGACGCTGGAACTGTTCAAGGTTCCGGTTAACCCTGTCGATACCGGCAAGGGCTATTCATTGGCGCAGAAGATGGTCGGAAAGGCCTGCGGCGTTGAAGGTATCCGCCCTGGCACATACTGTGAGCCGAAGATGACCACCGTCGGTTCTCAGGACACCACCGGGCCAATGACCCGTGACGAACTGAAAGACCTGGCCTGCCTGGGCTTCTCTGCCGACCTGACCATGCAGTCATTCTGCCACACCGCGGCTTATCCCAAGCCCGTCGATGTTCAAACACACCATACGCTACCCGACTTCATCATGAACCGTGGCGGCGTATCGCTGCGTCCCGGCGACGGTGTTATCCACTCCTGGTTGAACCGCATGCTGCTACCCGACACCGTCGGTACCGGCGGCGATTCTCACACGCGCTTCCCCATCGGTATCTCCTTCCCTGCCGGTTCTGGCCTGGTCGCTTTCGCAGCAGCCACGGGTGTTATGCCGCTGGATATGCCCGAGTCTGTTTTGGTGCGTTTTAAAGGCGAAATGCAGCCTGGCATCACACTGCGCGATCTGGTTAACGCCATTCCCTTTGCCGCCATCCAAAGCGGTGAACTGACCGTTGCCAAGAAGGGCAAGAAGAACATCTTCTCTGGCCGTATTCTGGAAATCGAAGGCCTGCCCGATCTGAAAGTCGAGCAAGCCTTCGAGCTGTCCGACTCTGCTGCCGAGCGTTCCGCTGCCGCGTGCTCCATCAAACTGAACGAAGCGCCTATCCGCGAGTACCTGAACTCCAACATCGTCATGTTGAAGTGGATGGTCTCCCAGGGTTACGGCGATGAGCGCACCATCAACCGTCGCGTTGCCGCGATGGAAGAGTGGTTGGCAAACCCTGTGCTGATGGAAGGCGATGCCGATGCGGAATACGCCTCTGTTATCGAAATCGATCTGGCCACCATCAAAGAACCGCTGCTGGCTTGCCCGAACGATCCCGACGACGTTAAGACCCTGGCGGACGTTCAAGGCACTAAGATTGACGAAGTATTCATCGGCTCCTGCATGACCAATATCGGCCACTTCCGTGCTGCCGGCAAAGTTCTGGAGAAGGTCGGCACGCAGCTGCCAACACGCCTGTGGATGGCACCGCCAACCAAGATGGACCAGTTCCAGCTGACCGAAGAAGGCTACTACGGCATCTACGGCCGCGCGGGCGTTCGCACCGAGATGCCCGGTTGTTCCCTGTGTATGGGTAACCAGGCGCGGGTTGCCACAAACAGCACCGTGGTTTCGACGTCGACCCGTAACTTCCCGAACCGTCTGGGTGACAACGCGAATGTTTACCTGTCTTCGGCCGAACTGGCAGCCGTCGCTGCGGCCCTGGGCAAGATCCCAACCTTCGAGGAGTACATGGAATACGCGCAAGACATCAACACCATGGCTGATGATGTTTACCGTTACCTGAATTTCAACGAAATCGAAAGCTACCAGAAGGCAGCGGCGACCGTTATACCAACGGTTTCTGCCTGATCCCTCGGGCACGTTAGCTAGATAACCGATTCAGGTGTTGAAAAAGCCTCGCAAGGCGACTTGCGGGGCTTTATTTTTATCGGGATGCCCCCAACCATATGTCATACGTTTTGTGCTGGCGTAGAAACCGTTATCATAGCGAGAACCACCCACTGATTAACCTATGGGCCACACCTGAGCCCATAACTTCAGATCTTTAAGGCTAACCATGACTGATACAATCAACCCCCTTGACCCCGCCCATTTCCCCAAGCCTTTTCTGGCCCTGGTCTCCAAGCTGGTCGTTGGAGAAAAACCCTGTCCGGTGCGCTTTATGTACAAAACCGTACCCGCAGACCTACGTGATACCGGATGGCGCATGTACAGCGGCTATGAAGACAACGACTTTCTCGCCGATAAAGCCAATATGATGCCCTACCCCATTGAAACACTGCTCAACGTCGATTCCACCCTGGAGAAACTGCTCGACGCGAAGCCCGGCACCGTTTGGGAACGCACGCCGAGCAACCCTTGGGAGGAGGTCCACGACTTTGAAATCCCAACAGAAGACGACGTAGAAACCCTAACCGTTCAAAGCGTTGACGAGCTGAAAGCCCCACGCTGAGGATCAAGCATGACGTTTACGTCCAAAAACAGCACTCTCTGCCCATCGAACCAATACGGGCGGGGCGCATGAGCCATAGCGACGTCATGACTCACTACCGGCAGAGGGTGGCGCAACAGGGCCTGGCTATCGACCCAGCCCAACAACAGGCCATCGAAAAGCTAGCGCCCTTCATCAATCAGAAGGGGCGCCAGACGGGCCGCGCGAAGCAAGGTATTTATCTCTGGGGGCCGGTCGGGCGCGGCAAAACATTACTGATGGACCTGTGCTTCGACACGGCCACCACCCCGAGAAAATTACGCCTGCACTTCCATCGGTTTATGCAACGCATCCACGCCGACATGGCCCGTCATTCAGGCACCTCTGACCCTCTAAGGCTTATCGCCCGCCAGATAGCGTCTGAAGCACAGCTACTCTGCTTCGATGAATTCTATGTGCTGGATATTGCCGATGCGATGATCCTGGGTAGACTGCTACGCGTACTGTTCGAAGAAGGCACCCAGATCCTTATCACATCGAACACGCCACCGCCGGCACTGTACCAGGACGGGTTACAGCGACAGCGCTTCGAGTCCACCATCGCGCTGCTCGAACAACAGCTCGAGATTGTTTATCTCGATGGCGGGCAGGACCATCGTTTGCGCCATGCCTGCGGCAGCCAGCGTTTTATGATCGCCGCTGCAGGCCAGCCCCCGCCCGACTTGGCAGATGCGTTCCAGCAGCTGACCCGGCACAATAGCTCCAACTCCGACGATCTTATCGTGTCGAACCGAAAGCTGCCTTGCAACGGCCATAGCGATGGCATTGCCTGGTTTCGTTTCGAACACCTGTGCGAAGGCCCTCGCAGCCAACAGGACTATATTGCCCTCTCGCAACGCTTCCATACCGTCCTGGTCAGCCATATACCTCGTTTCGGGGATGACTCAGAAGCCCATTGGGTGGCACAGGGCACCGAGGACTGCCCGGCCAACGCCACCAACCGGCGCCGCGTCACCTCGTCATCTGCCGACCCCATCAGACGCCTGATTGCCTTGGTTGACGAATTCTATGACCGCGGCGTCAAACTGATCCTCTCGCTGCAGGCACCGCTGGACGAGCTCTATTGCGAAGGCGCGCTCCGTGAGGCGTTTGAACGCACCCAGAGCCGTCTTTACGAGATGCAGACCGACAACTACTGGAGTCGCCCCCACTGCCCCTAAGCGGGTCAGGCACGCGATAACAAACACCTCGAGCTCCCGGTAAAAAAACGTTGCGCCCTATTGCCAGACAACGCCTGCCCTGATAATTCGCCCTGATGGTTCGATAGCGGCGGAAAGAGATAAATACTCAGCTCGTCCTGCGTTTGTTATGAATATTTCGAGCCTTTCCTGGACGGTCACTAGGCTACAATTCGTTCAGGAAGAGATCACATTCGCTCGCAGCAAGAGGCCACCGGAATGGCAAAGGGAAGGATTCTAATCGTCGAGGATGATGCGCTTGTTGCACAAAGCCTTGAGATCAAGCTCACATCGCTAGGTTACGACGTGTGCGCCCAGGCACGCTCAGGGCCGGATGCCATCACCTTTAATCAACAGCATCACCCCGACCTAATCTTGATGGATATCGTCCTCGAAGGCGATATGGACGGAATCGAAGCCACCGAAATTATCACGCAGGCATCGCATACCCCCGTGCTTTATCTGACGGCGTTCGACGACGAAGCATTCTTGGCGCGCGCGCAAATCACGCAACCTTATGGCTACTTGCTCAAGCCCTGCAGCGAACGCGATCTCGACGCCACCCTCACCATCGCCCTGTACCGGGCTGATATGCAGCGACAGCGCGAGGCCGTCTACCAACTTGAAAAGCAACTGCTCAAGCAGACCCGCTACGCCGCGCTCGCGACCCTGACATCGTCCGTCACTGAACAGATCAACACCCCGCTCAATAGCAGTGTACTGCTGGTCAGCACTATTCGCGACCTGCTCAACCAATATGCACCCCTACGCCTTGAAACAAGCACCAAGAATGATCTGTATGAATGCCTTAACCTGCTCGAGAGCAATATCCAGCGTGCTGCAGCCTTGGTGCATGACTTTAAAGGCGTCGCGCTGGACCAGACGCACAAGCCGAAACGCACCATCTATTTGAAGGACTACCTGCAGTGCCTGGTTGATCTCAATGGCTCAGCACTAAAACATAGCCAATACCGCGTCGACATTGTCTGTCCCGAAGGCCTCAGCCACAGCACACATCCAGATTTACTCGCGATGATACTGACCCATTTGCTACGCAATTCTCTCATCCACGGCTTTAAAAATACCCGGCAAGGGCACATTTCAATTTGCGTACAAGACAATACCGATACCATCACTCTGGCCTACCAGGATAACGGCTGCGGCATGACACCCGATCAGTGCGCGCACTATTTCCAGCCTCGCTGCGAATCCAACCGGACACCCCACTGCGCCGGTCTCGGTGGCCCTCTGATTTATCAGATTACCACCCAGTTTTTAGGCGGCAAGATACAACTACATAGCCACAACGGCGAAGGCATTACCATCTCGATGCAACTGCCCCAGCTGGAAGCCCCGTCCCTTAACACCGCGTAAAAGCCTGCCGATACCGCTGCCCACAGCGTTGCTTCAGCACCCGTACCGCCGTGCCGTACCGAGCCCATAGCCGAAGTAAAAAAAGGCCGGATAGACTTAGGGACAATGGCAATTTAATCCGTTATTTGACATGATGTTGCGCGTTTTGATGATGTTGCACGTTTTGATGATGCGTGGGCCATATCCAAAGAGCGAGGCGCAAGGCCTCGCCATTGCACGACGCTCTCTGCCGCCGAATGAGGTGGTTTGGGGTATCGAATACACCGGACGGAATTCTGGGCAAAATTACGCACCGCCCTGTACTCCCACATGCGTTTCAAGACCGGCAATGCCTCTACTAACCCTGATGTAGGATCCACGAATGACTGGAACGTACTCGCAAGCATTGATGCGGAATTTCCTGGGAAACTCTCCCGTCTGGTACAAGCAGGTGATCATCGCCTTTCTTGTACTTAACCCGATTTTGCTACTGATCGCCGGGCCTGTTTTTACGGGCTGGATGCTGATCTTTGAATTCATCTTCACCTTGGCGATGGCCCTCAAATGCTACCCGCTGCAACCCGGTGGCCTGCTGGCGATTGAAGCCGTTGCGATCGGGCTCACTCACCCCGAGCAGATCTATCATGAAGTATCGGCGAACCTGCCGGTTATCCTGCTGCTGATGTTTATGGTGGCGGGTATCTACTTCATGAAAGGGATGCTGCTGTACGTCTTCACCAAACTGCTGCTTAATGTGCGCGACAAGGTCAAGATTGCTCTGCTGTTCTCGTTCATGGGTGCCTTCCTTTCCGCCTTCCTCGACGCCCTGACAGTGACGGCGGTCCTGATCAGCGCCGGCGTCGGTTTTTACTCGGTCTACCACAAGGTCGCTTCCGGTAAAAAGTACAGCCACGACCACGATCACTCTACCGATGATGAACTGAAAGAGGAGCATCGCGAGGAACTGGACCAGTTCCGAGGCTTCCTACGCAGCCTGCTGATGCACGGCGCTGTCGGTACGGCCCTGGGGGGCGTCTGCACCCTGGTGGGTGAGCCTCAGAATCTGCTTATCGGTGAAAAAATGGGCTGGAATTTCATCGAGTTCTTCCTAAATACGGCGCCGATATCCATGCCGGTACTGCTCTGTGGCCTGGCCACGGTGGTATTCCTGGAAAAGAAAAAGCTGTTCGGCTACGGGGACCAGATCCCCGATAACGTCTTTAACATCCTGCAAGAGTTCGACAAGGCTCAGGATGCCAAGCGAACCAAGCGTGATAAAGCCTCCCTTTACGTCCAGCTTGCCGCGGCACTGTTTCTGATTATCGGCCTGGCCTTGCACCTGGCCGAGGTAGGCATTATCGGTCTGACCGTTATTGTGCTGGTAACCAGCTTTAACGGTATCGTCGAAGAGCACCAGATCGGCAAGGCCTTCGAAGAAGCCCTGCCTTTTACCGCGCTGCTGGTTGTCTTCTTCTGCATTGTCTCGGTTATTCACGACCAGCACCTGTTCCAGCCGATTATCGAATCGGTACTGGCGATGGACATAGGCGTACAACCCGCCATGTTCTTTATCGCTAACGGCGTCTTATCGGCCATCAGCGATAACGTGTTCGTAGCAACGGTGTATATCAACGAAGTCTCTGCCGCCTTCGATGCCGGTACCATCACACGCGCGCACTACGAAAACCTGGCTATTGCCATCAACACCGGCACCAACCTGCCCAGTGTTGCAACGCCTAACGGTCAGGCAGCCTTCCTATTCCTGCTGACGTCAGCCGTCGCGCCACTGGTTCGCCTTTCCTACATGAAGATGGTCGTCATGGCCCTGCCATACACGATCGTCCTGAGCGTGGTCGGACTGATGGCGGTTATGATCGCGCTGTAATAGCGATCAACCCCTCCTAAACCCTGCTTCGGCGGGGTTTTTTTTGGCTAAAAAACACCTTATAAACCGCGCGTGAATGGCGTCGCCTTATTCCCCTCAAACCAGAGGGTAAAAGAGGCTTGCAGAAGTCGGAAAACCTGGGCTATGCTGTCTTTCCGTTATCGCGAGTCCCGGCACTCCGTGAGCGGCCTGGGACATAAAAAAACGACTGACATACCAACAATAAAAACCCAAAGGAAACGACAGATGCGGAACGAAGAACAGACTACAAGAGAGGTTCATCTGGATATCGATTACCTGCAGCTTTCTGTGACCCTGGAAGGCGAAACAGCTCAATTCGAAGATCCCAGATCGATGGATAGCTACCTCGACGAACTCTGGCAGCAACAGGCCAACCGCCCCTCTTACAAGGTTTAATCGCTTGCTAAATGCCACCTGACGTAGGGTACGCCTGCCGCATACCCTACGTTATTCTTCACTAGACTGTGCACGACGACGTTCTTCTCAACGGCGTTCTTCTCAACAAAAAGCACGCTCAACCCCCGTTATCCGCTAAGTTGGCGTCAATTTAAATACCCGCATACATCGCGCCATTCCGCGCACATCACAGGCTTTCTTGCACACCCCGTTGCCCCGGTCGCCCCCCACCACCGACAACCTTCCAACATTGACAGCCTTCCAGCATTTGTAAACCTCCTGTATTTGTAACCTCAACATTTATGCCCCCACCATTGGCTATCCGGCTGACGGCTTGTTAATACCCGAGTAATTTGGTTAACTACTAGCACATTCATCCGAGGTTCATCGCTCGTGTTCAAATCCCGCCTGCTATCCACTAGCCGCTTTCAGGCCCTTAGTGAAAAAAAATTCTGGTCTGCCGTACAACCCAGAGAACTGATCAACCCACGATTGGTTCACCTTAACCACAGACTGGCCGAGCAGTTCGGACTTGGTTTGGATGATTTTTCCCAGGAAAACTTCCTGAGTTTTATTGCAGGGCAACCCTTGCCGGCAGGCGTAAATCCTATGGCGATGGCTTACGCCGGGCACCAGTTTGGTGGCTTCAACCCTTTTTTGGGCGATGGGCGCGCCATGACCGTCGGTGAAGTAAAACATCAGGATGGAACCGGCTGGGAGTTCCAACTGAAAGGCAGCGGTCCGACCCCTTATTCCCGCGGATTTGATGGCCGCGCGGTATTACGCTCGGTGATTCGCGAATACCTGGCCAGTGAAGCCATGGCGGCGCTCGACATCCCCACCACCCGGGCGCTATGCCTGATCGATAGCGATACCCCGGTGTTCCGGGAACGCTCCGAGCGCGGCGCGATGATGATCCGTGTCGCCCCCAGCCATATTCGTTTCGGCTCCTTTGAGTACTTCTTTGCCCAGGGCGAGCACGATCAGGTCAAAGAATTGGCCGAGCATACGATCCGACACCACTTTCCCCAGCACGCCCGTGCAGATGAAGGACGGCCATATCGTTACGCAGACTGGTTCCAGGAAGTCGTGATCCGCACCGCTGAGATGGTCGCCGACTGGCAAGTCGTGGGCTTCTGTCACGGCGTGATCAACACCGACAACACCTCGATACTCGGCCTGACGTTCGATTACGGCCCCTACGGTTTTCTGGAAACCTACGACCCGGAGCATATCTGTAACCACTCCGACCACCAGGGACGTTACGCGTTCAAGAACCAGCCCCAAATGGGCTTATGGAACTGCCTGTGCCTGGCTCAAGCGCTGTCACCGCTCATCAGCCGCCCCGAGCTTGATCAGGCACTCGAGCACTTCGAATCCAGCCTGCAGGCACATTATCTGCGCCGCATGCGTAACCGACTGGGCCTCATCAGCCAGGAAGCGGACGACGGCAAACTGATTCGCGACCTGCTCGATCTACTGCAGAGCCAGCAGCTGGACTACAACCGGTTTTTACGCGGCCTCTGCTACGCGCAACCCGAAGAACTTAACGGCGACCCTGACGGTTACAGCAGCCAGACTCGCGCCTGGCTAATACAGGGCAAAGAGAGCTCGGCCGTTCAAGCCTGGTTGCTGCGTTACCAGCAACGCGCCAACCGAGAAAAGGGCCTCTCCGACACGCGTCAACAGCAGATGCTGCACGCGAACCCGAAGTTTATCTTGCGCAACTACTTGGCGCAGCAGGCGATAGAACAGGCAGAACAGGGCGACTACCAGGAGGTGTCGCGACTAGCGACACTGCTTCAGACTCCCTACGATGAACACCCCGATCTTGAGCGTTACGCCGAGGCCGCACCCGAAACCGCACGCCGTATCGCCGTCAGCTGCTCCTCCTGAATGGACCGGGTCAGCAACGCAGATAACAGAAATCAGGTAGTGCGCATACTAGCGAATACACAGGGCCTTTAGCTTTAACCCTTTGCCCTCAACCCCGTCAGCCCGGATTTTCACACAGGCGCTAAAAACAGACCTGTAACACGGATGTTTAGGTAGAGACACAAAAGCCGGGAATTACCCGGCTTTTGTGACTGACAACGATGAGTCCGCTTAGTCCTGCATCGCCTCTTCAGGAATCTCGGCATTGTGATAGACGTTCTGGACGTCATCGAGATCTTCGAGGGCATCGATCAAACGCAACACCTTGCGTGCGGTGTCTACATCAAGCTCTGCCTGCGTAGCGGGGATCATGGAGACTTCGGCGTGCACCGGCGTTAATTCGGCAGCCTCCAAGGCTTCCTTAACCGCCATATACTCCGATTGCGGTGTTAGCACGTCGATGGAACCGTCATCATTGGTCACCACATCGTCGGCACCCGACTCCAGTGCGATCTCCATGACCTGCTCTTCATCAACCCCTGCTTCGAAGGTAATCTGCCCCTTTCGTTCAAACAGGTACGCAACGGATCCACTGGTGCCCAGACTGCTACCGGCCTTAGTAAAGACCGCCCGAACCTGAGACACGGTACGGTTGACATTGTCGGTCATGGTTTCAACCAGTATGGCGGTACCACCGGCACCGTAACCTTCGTAGGTCAACTCGTCGTAATTATCGCCTTCACCGCCGCCCGCGCCGCGCTGAATCGCCTTCTCAAGGGTGTCGCGCTTCATGTTCGCACCCAGCGCCTTATCGACAGCCAGACGCAAGCGCGGGTTGTCGGCGACAACAGCGCCGCCCTCCTTTGCTGCGACCACCAGCTCACGAATCAGCTTGGTGAAGATCTTGCCCCGCTTGGCATCCTGCGCTGCCTTGCGGTGCCTGATATTGGCCCATTTACTATGACCTGCCATGATTAACGCCTCTATTTTGGTCCCCGCATAACGGGGACCTTAATGTCGGGATGAATATCAGGATTCAGTCGCTTCTTTGCGCACCCGGATACTCAGTTCACGCAGCTGTGCGGCGCTGACCTGGCCCGGAGCCGCCGTCATCACACAGGCCGCACTCTGGGTTTTCGGAAAGGCGATCACTTCCCGAATGGAGCTGGCGCCGGTCATCAACATCACCAGACGATCCAGACCGAACGCCAGACCACCGTGTGGCGGTGCACCGAACTTCAGGGCATCCAGCAAGAAGCCAAATTTTTCGCGCTGCTCTTCCGGTGAAATCGCCAAGATATCAAACACGGTCTCCTGCATGGTCTGATCGTGGATACGCACCGATCCACCACCCAACTCGGTACCGTTCAGGACCATGTCGTAGGCGCGGGATAACGCAACAGAAGGATCAGCCTTCAGGGCTTCGGGCGAGCATGAAGGTGCGGTAAACGGGTGATGCAGCGCGGTCAGGGAACCGTCACTGTTTTCCTCGAACATCGGGAAGTCGACAACCCACAACGGCGCCCACTCACCTTCGATCAGCTCGAGATCGGCACCAACCTTGCAGCGCAGCGCACCAAGCGCTTCGCTGACGATAGTGCCTTTATCCGCACCAAAGAACACGATATCGCCATCGCTCACGTCCAGACGCGCCATAATCTGTAGCGTCACCGCTTCACCCAGGAATTTAATAATGGGCGACTGCAGGCCTTCGATACCTTTGGCCAGTTCATTGACCTTGATCCAGGCCAGGCCACGTGCACCGTAGATACCGACAAACTTGGTGTATTCGTCGATTTGCTTACGGGTCAGCTTGGCACCACCCGGCACTTTCAAGGCGCTAACACGGCCTTTAGGATCCGCCGCGGGACCACTGAAGACTTTAAAGTCAACGCTGGCCATCAAATCTTTAACGTCGACCAGTTCCAGCGGAATACGCAGATCCGGCTTGTCAGAGCCGTAACGCTGCATCGCTTCGGCAAACGGCATACGCGGAAACTCGCCCAGCTCGACACCCTTAAGCTCCAGGAACAGCTTACGGATCATGGTTTCGGTAATCGCCATGATCTGCTCCTCGTCCATAAACGAGGTCTCGATATCGATCTGGGTAAATTCGGGCTGGCGATCGGCGCGCAGGTCTTCATCGCGGAAACATTTCGCGATCTGGTAATAACGGTCCATACCGGCAACCATCAGCAACTGCTTGAACAACTGCGGCGACTGCGGCAAGGCAAAGAAGTGACCTTCGTGGGTACGGCTCGGTACCAGATAGTCCCGGGCCCCTTCAGGCGTCGCGCGGGTCAGAATTGGTGTTTCGATATCCAGGAAGCCGTTATCGTCCAGGTAATTACGGATCACATTGGTGATCTTGGAACGCAGACGCAGCTTGGCCAGCATTTCAGGGCGACGCAGATCCACATACCGGTACTTCAGGCGGACATCTTCACCCACCTTCTGGTGATCGTCGAGCTGGAACGGAGGGGTGTCTGCTTTGTTAAGAATAACCAGCTCTTTACCCAGCACTTCGATCATGCCGGTAGGCATTTCACGATTTTCAGTACCGGCAGGACGGGTGCGTACGCGGCCGGTAATTTGCACGACATACTCGTTACGCACACTGTCGGCCAGGGCGAAGCTCTCAACGGTATCGGGATCGAACACCACCTGCGCAACGCCATCACGGTCGCGCACATCCAGGAAGATAACGCCCCCGTGGTCGCGTCGACGGTGGACCCAGCCACACAGGGTGACGGTTTCGTCTACCAGAGTCTCATTCAGAACGCCGCAATAATGGCTGCGCATAGTCAGTTCCTAATTCGTTTTTTCATAATTCGTCGGATAGCCCCGCAGGATGCCAAGGCATATGAATCGATTGGTTGTTAGCTGCTGGCCGTTTTATTCCCAGCAGAGCCGGCGTTATCCCCGGCAAGGTTCTTCTTCGCACCGGTTTTAAAATCGGTCTCGTACCAGCCACTGCCGGCCAGACGAAATCCCGGCGCTGAAATCTGCTTGCTCAAAGTTGGCTTGGAGCAAGCGGGACAATCGGTGAGCGGCGCATCACTAATTTTCTGCAGCGCTTCCATCTGATGGCTGCACTCTTGGCACTGATATTCATAGATAGGCATAGCGTTAACCCAAAATAGCATCGAGACAAACAAATCCGCGATTATACCCATAAAAAAGCCGATCAAACAGCCTGCAACGAGGTTTGATCGGCGTTGTGTCAGATACTGGCATGTAGACGCGGCCATTCGCGATAGGTCTGCCCCGTCCGTACACGCAAGGATAACCTCTACGTGCAGGGCCACTGAAAGGGGGCTGCGTCGACATTAACGCCAATACGTTGATCAACCCGCTGCACAACTGACAGCGGTACCACTATCTTTCTTGCTTGACGTTCAGACCGGCTTGAAGGGGGCCGATTCATCCATCAAAAAATCCAGCCGTTGACGGATCGAGTCGACCTGTTCGGGACGATAAGGCTGTGCTGGCTGCTTGCCCCACACCGGCGCAGGCCAGGCCGCATCATCTTTATGCCGCACCACATGATGAACATGCAGTTGCCGTACGATATTACCCAACGCGGCGATATTCATCTTGTCGGCGGCAAAGATGTCGCAGAGATTCTCGGACAGAAAGCTCGACTCCTCGCCCAACTGAGCCTGATCGGCCTTGGAAAGGTGATAGACCTCACTGACTTCAGAGCGGCGCGGGACCAGAATAAACCACGGATAAGTCGCATCGTTCATCAGCAATAGTTTACACAGGGGGAAATCACCCAACTCGATACAATCGTGCTTTAAGCGCGCATCCAGCTCAAACGGATGCAGCTCCGGATCAAAATCATGGGACAGGTCATAATCCAGTACCAGCTCGTCCATTATCGACTCCTTCTAGGTCAGTGTATTGACTGAGTATAAACCACGCGAACCCGTTCGGGTGCAGACCTTACAATGCGCGGAGCCGTCTACCCTCGCCGCATATCCCGGTGAAGACGCTCGCGTATAAGATGCAGTCGCCCGCTTTTCCAAGTAAAGTAGTCGACTATTAGGGCCTGCCCCGTCGCCCGGTGCCGATCTGCACGAGGATCCACCGCGCAATAGCGCCCGTGATATACAAACAGCCTCGAGGCTCGGACTGGGGCTAGGGCTAGCGTCCGATCTAAGCAACATTCACGAATCAAGACAGGTCGATGATTGATGCGTCGCTATACGCTGCATAATGCGATTAACGAAATAGGCCAAGCGCGCTGGAATAGCCTGTGCGGGCAGGATAATCCATTCCTGCGCTACGAATATTTACACGCGCTGGAGGCCAGCGGTTGCTGCAGTGCCAGCACCGGCTGGCAGCCCGCGCACCGGACCCTGCAGCAACATAACGCCATGACCGGGGTGCTGCCCCTTTATGTGAAAAGTCATTCCCGGGGGGAGTATGTCTTCGACTGGAACTGGGCTCAGGCCTGTGAGTCAGCGGGTATCGCCTACTACCCCAAACTGGTCTGCGCCGTACCCTTTACCCCCGCCACCGGCAGCCGTTGGGGGTTACAGGATAACCAGCATTCAGAACAGATCATCACCGCCCTAGATCACGCCAGCCATGAGCACCAGACACTGTCCTGGCACCTGCTGTTTTGTGACCCCCACCAGGTTTCGCAATTACTCGAATCCCCGGCCGCAGCCGATCTGTTAGAGCGCCACGATTGTCGCTTTCAGTGGTGCAATCATGGTTACGTCGATTTCGACGATTTTCTAGCGCGCCTCACCTCGAACAAACGCAAAAGCATCCGCCGCGAGCGGCGTAAAATGCAGGAACAAGGAATCCACCTACAACGACTGACCGGGAGCGCTATCGGCGTCGAGGCGCTTGAATCGTTCCAACGCCACTACGGTATGACTTATCATATCCGCGGCCAGGAGCCGTATCTTAACCCCGCTTTTTTCCAACAATTACTTCGCACTCAATCCGACCAGATGCTTCTGGTCTTAGCCTGGCAGGGCCACCACTGCTGTGGCGCAGCACTGTTTATGTATGACGACCACAGCCTCTATGGTCGCTGGTGGGGCGGTGACACGGGTCTTGATTGCCTGCATTTCGAAGTCTGTTACTATCAGGGTATCGAATTTGCCATAGAACGAAATCTGCAACACTTTGACCCGGGCACCCAAGGCGAGCATAAATTGATCCGAGGCTTTGAACCCGTACTCAGTCGCTCCCTGCATCGAATCAACTCGCCTCAACTGGCCCGCGCACTGCGACCCTGGGTTGCGCAAGAGCGTCGGCACGTTGGCCTCTACATGCAGCGTGCCCGACAGGCACTGCCTTTTCGGCAGATGGATACCGAATAACGCGCGGTCCACTCCCCCGGCAAAACATGCTACATTAGCCCGCAAATTTTACAAACGAGCCCGCGCATGACCTTCACGAAAACGCCGACCCCAACCGTGACCATTATCGGTGGCGGCCCGTCCGGGCTGATGGCCGCCGAGGTTATTAGCGCTGCCGGTGTACAGGTCGATCTTTACGATGCCATGGCGACCGTGGGTCGCAAGTTTCTGCTGGCCGGCAAGAGCGGTTTAAATATCACCCACAGCGAACCGCTACCGAAGCTTTTAACGCGCTATGGCAGCACTCGTGATGCATTAACTCCGCTGATTTCTGCCTTTGATAATCAGCACATTCAATCCTGGGTTCACTCGCTGGGCATCCCGACGTTCACCGGCAGCTCCGGACGCATCTTTCCCGAAGGCCGCAAAGCCGCACCGCTGCTACGCGCCTGGCGGCGGCGACTCAAAGAGCAACGAGTTCGCTTTCATCATCACCATCGCTGGATCGGCTGGAACGGACAGAATCACTTATGTTTCAGTACCGATGCCGGCGTGGTCCAGATTAAAGCCGACATTGTCATTCTGGCCCTCGGTGGCGGCAGCTGGCCGAGACTGGGCTCCGATGGTCGCTGGGTCAACCTGCTGCAGGAGCGTAATATCCAGGTCAGCCCGCTACAAGCCTCCAATTGTGGCTTTGACTGCCCGTGGAGCGAACATTTCCGCCAGCGCTTCGCCTGGAAACCGCTGAAATCAATCACCCTGAGCCACCCGGCCAGCGACCTGCCACCCCGCCCCTGCGACCTGATGGTTACCGATACCGGTATCGAGGGTGGTGCCGTCTATGCATTAGCGTCTGCCTTGCAAGACGAACTCCGCCAACACTCGGTCGCAACCCTGCAGGTCGATCTGACACCGCATCGGACGCTAGAACAATTGACCCAAGCCCTGAGTATGCCCCGCGGCCGTGCCAGTATGGCGACGCACCTGAAACGCCGGGCCGGTTTGGAAGGTATCAAGGCAAGTCTGTTACGGGAACGGACCCGCGCCGAGCAGTTCAATGACCCGCACTTGCTGGCAGCGGCCATTAAATCGCTGCCCCTGGAGCTCACGGCACCCCGCCCCATTGAGGAGGCGATAAGCAGTGCTGGTGGCGTCGGCTTTGAACAGCTGGATAAGCACCTGATGGTAAAACACCAGCCGGGATTGTTTATCGCCGGCGAGATGCTGGATTGGGACGCCCCCACGGGCGGTTATCTACTGACCGGCTGCCTGGCCAGTGGCCGCGCGGCAGGTAACGGCGTACTAAACTGGCTCGCGCAGGGCGATGCCTTGGGGTGAAACACTAGAGTGAAACACAGGGGAAAAATATGGGGGTAAAAACAACCTACCACCCCGAGGCAGGCAAAGTTAAGGCCCGGTGCTCAAGACCGCGCGCTTAAAGAGTCATCTTAAGCCGGTCCGATCCGCAATGGATGGGATACCCGATGATAAATTGCCCGAAATTGCCCGAAGTCAAGGATTGGCGCCGACTTTCGGACTATCGTCAACACCGGCCAGAGTGGTCGGCAATCAATTTATGCTCTGCACTCCCATCTGATGGGAGGGTGACAGACAAGCAACAATGTGATGGGAGAAAACAGATGGGTTTTGGTGGTATTAGTATCTGGCAACTGCTGATCGTCCTGGTAATTATCGTCCTGATCTTCGGTACCAAGAAGTTCCGTAATATCGGCGGAGACTTGGGTAATGCGGTCAAGGGCTTCAAGAAGGCTATGACCGCAGACGAAGACGCCAAGGAGCCCAAGCAGATCACCAAGGAAGAGGACGCAGGGCTCAATGAGACAACGGCCAAAAAGACCGAAGGCAAAAAAACACCTGAGAAATAATCCTTAGTCCTGTCGCTGAGGTGATTTGATGTTCGATATCGGTTTTACAGAGCTTGTGATTGTCGGCGTAGTCGCGTTGATCGTGCTGGGGCCTGAACGGCTTCCCGCAGCATTACGCACGGCGGGGCTGTGGGTGGGACGCATCAAGCGGACCATCGGCAGCATTCAGAAAGAGATCTCCGAGGAGCTTCGGGTGGAAGAGATACGCAGTGCCGCCAAGGAGCAGCAGGAGAAGCTGGAGGCCCAGGTCGGCGATATGCAGCGCCCGTTCCATGAAACTCTGCAGGAAGAGATCCTGCCTTCCGGCGATTCCAAGGCGGGTGAAAAATAAAAAAGGCTATTTGCATTCTAGGGTTGGAATCCCATAATTCTAGCCCTAGAACTTTGATCAAGTAAAATTACTTCCTTGGTTGGATTTGACTAAAGATAAAGGATAAATAGAGGGATAAATAGGACACCCGGGCTAGCCGAAATAGGGGATAAAGAGGATAAATAGGACACCCCAGTTAGCCAGAAAACAATATATTGCCAGAAGGAGATAAATAAGCAGAGAGGCTGCGCGATTATCCAGAGCTGGGATAAATAGGATTATCCAGAGCCAGGCACGCGCGCTCCTCAGATAGCTCTGATAGGTTTTGTCAGAATGCGCGGGTTAACCAAGCAAGGCTTGGCAAGCGCTGAGGCCGGACGTCCGCTGGTAGCCGAGTTGACGGCAGGTGGCTTTGAGTACCTCAACAGCGCCGATAAGCCCTTTGAAGCGGCTTTCGAAATGCCGGGTCATGTGCAACCATTGCTTCGGACTGATTTGCAGACGCTGCAGGATGGGAGGCAGGTGCTGGGGGATCGCGCCGCGTTTGTCGTCTCTGATGGCCCGTCCGGTCCAGTCGACCAGTTCCAGGTAATCCTTGAGGTGAAAGGGCAACCCCTTGGCCATTACCGGTCTTGAATTTCCGACCAAGGGCAACAGATGGGAAGGGTTGGCCGGAGCCTTCTTGTCTACCTGC
>JBFGZS010000033.1:0-53011 GCA_041586615.1 Motiliproteus sp.
CCCTCCACCCTCCACCCCCGGCTCTCGACCCTATAGCCGCCAGCTTCGATCTATAAACGATCCTTCCAGCCCAAACCCGCCAGGGTGGTGGTTTTGGGCTGGTACTCACAACCGACAAAGCCGTTGTAGCCGCTCTTGTCGATCTCAGCCAGGATAAACGCATAATTCAGTTCACCGCTATCCGGTTCGTGTCGCCCCGGTACGCCGGCGATCTGCACGTGGTCGATATAAGGCTGCAAGCGGTGGAAGGTGGCGACGATATCGCCCTGCATCATCTGACAATGGTAGCAATCGAACTGCACGCGCAGATTGGGTTCGCCGATCGCATCGATCAACTCGGCTGCATCCTCCTGATAGTTAATAAAATAGCCTGGCATATCGACGTTGTTGATGGCTTCGATCATCAGGGATATCCCCTCGGCGTTGGCGGCCTGCGCTGCGGCGCGCAGATTGCGGATATAGCAGGCACGCGCCTGTGCTGGGCTGGCGGTCGCCGGGGCAATCCCCGCCATGACATGAATGCGGCGATTGCCCAGTATGTGCGCGTAGCGCAAGGCTTCGGTGATGCCGGCGGCAAATTCCTCTTCGCGGCCGGGAATGCAGGCGAGGCCGCGTTCGCCGCCATCCCAATCCCCGGGAGGCGCATTAAACAGCGCCTGCTGCAGCCCAAAGCGTTCGAGGCGCTCCTGGATAAGTGCCGGTGGGTAGTCGTAGGGAAACAGAAACTCCACCGCCTTAAAGCCCGCGTTGGCCGCCGCTTCAAAACGGTCCAGAAACGCGTGCTCGGTAAACAGCAGGGAGAGATTAGCGGCCAGTTTTACCATCAGTGTGTCCTTTGCTTGTCCGGCATTAAGCCGTTATTCGGCAGTCTGTGGCGCATGGCGCGGCAAGCCCATCGAGATCAGTGCGGCCACGCACAGAAACAGGCTCGAAACCAGCAGGCAGGCGGCGAGGCCGTAGGCTTGAAACAGCCAGCCCGAGAGCAGGGTGCCGATCAGGCGACCCATGGCATTGGCCATGTAATAAAAGCCCACATCCAGCGAGACCCCATCTTCCTTCGCGTAGGAAATGATCAGATAGCTATGCAGCGAGGAGTTGACGGCGAACAGGGCGCCAAACAGCAGCAGCCCGCCGATGATCACCGGCTCGAGCGCCAGATTGAGCGTCGGCAGTCGTGCACGGAGTAACGGGTCGTCGATACCCAGCGCGATCAGCGCCGGGACCAACGCCAACGCGGCGGCCCAGCGGAGCGCGGCGCGCCCATCCGGAACCTGACCGCTGGCCTTGCCGGTCAGGTGTGGGGCGAACCCCTGCACGATGCCGTAACCGATAATCCACAGGGCGAGAAAGCCGCCCACTTCGGTATGCGCCCAATCGAGCTGGGTGCTCAGAAACACCGGCAATGCCACCACAAACCAGACATCGCGGGCACCGAACAGGAACAGGCGCGCGGCGGAGAGGCTATTTACCGCGCGGCTCTTGGAGAAGATATCGCTGAAGCGGGGCTTGTGTTTGGCTTTGCCCAGATCTCTTTTTAGCGTCAGCAGGCTGCCGACCAGCATCACTGTCAAGGCAGCAGCCATGAGCAGCAGGGCCGACTGGAAACCCAGTCCGGCCAGCAACGCGCCGCCAAGAAAGAAGCCTGCGCCTTTAAGGGCATTCTTCGAGCCGGTCAGCATCGCCACCCAGCGGTAGAGGGTGCGTTGCTGGCCGCTGCCGGCCAGCAGCTTGATGCTGCTCTTGGCGCTCATCTTGTTCAGATCTTTGGCGATGCCGGAAAGCGCCTGCGCCGCCATCACGTAGGGGACGCTGAGCAGTTCCGCCGGCCCCGCCAGCATCAGCAAGGCGATGACCTGCAAGGCCAGCCCGCTATTCATGGTGCGGTTAAGGCCGATACGGGCACCGAGCCAGCCGCCCATCAGGTTGGTGACCACGCCAAAAAACTCGTAGAACAGGAACAGCATGGCAATTGCCAGCGGCGAGTAACCGAGCTGGTGAAAGTGCAGTACGACCAACATGCGCAAGGCGCCGTCGGTGAGGGTAAAACCCCAGTAGTTACCGGTCACCAGCAGGTATTGGTTGATCTCACGGCGGCCAGGGTGACTGGCCGAGGCGGACTTGCTCATGGGCGAATGCGACTCCCGTTATCAGGCTTATGACGGCGGCAACGACATAGCGAGTAAAAAATATCGCCGTGGCGTAAAGCCACGCCTGGTTAATCGTGTGTGGGGGAGGTGTTTTCAGACACCGGCCCGGGCGATCTTGCGCGCCAGCTCCACGGTTCGTGTGGCGTAGCCCATTTCGTTGTCGTACCAGGCATACAGTTTGACCAGCGTGCCATTCACCACCCGGGTAAAGGCGCCGTCCAGGATGCCGGAACGCGGATCGCTGCGGTAGTCGATGGAAACCAGCGGGCGTTCCTCATAACCGTAGATACCCGCCAGTTCGCCTTCGGCGGCCGTGCGGAACAGTCGGTTAACCTCTTCGACACTGGTGGCGCGCTGCAGCTCGAACTGGGCGTCCGTGATGGAGGCGTTGGCCAGCGGCACGCGCACGGCATGGCCGTCGAGGCGGCCTTTCAGTTCCGGATAGATCGCCATGATCGCGGTGGCCGATCCGGTGGTGGTGGGGATCAGCGACATGCCGCAGGCGCGGGCGCGGCGCAGGTCCTTATGCGGCTGGTCGAGAATACTCTGGGTATTGGTGATGTCATGGATGGTGGTGAACGCGCCATGCTTGATGCCGATCGCCTCGTGGATCACCTTGACCATCGGCGCCAGGCAGTTGGTGGTGCAGGAGGCAGCGGTGACAATGGGGTGTTTGTCCCGATCGTACAGGTGGTCGTTGACCCCCATGACCACGTTCAATACCGTGGCTTCTTTGACCGGTGCGGTGACGACGACCCGCTGCACGCCTTGCGCGAGATAAGGCTGCAGCAGTGCGGTGGTTCTGAACAGGCCGCTGGCCTCGATCACCATGTCGCACCCGGACCAATCGGTATCGGCGATGCCCCGGTTGTGGGTAACCGTCAAGGCCTTGCCGTCGATCAGTAGCCCCCGGGCATCGCTGGATGCGTCAAAGGCCCAGCGGCCGTGTACGGAATCGAAGTTCAGCAGATGCGCCAGGGTGTGGGCATCCCCGGCCGGGTCATTGATCTGCACAAACTCCAGTTCCGGCCAGCCCCAGGCGGCGCGCAGTGCCAAGCGTCCCATACGGCCAAACCCGTTGATACCGACTTTAATGCTCATGATGATCTCCTTTTTTCCTGTCGAGTTCGGGCTGCGCAGAGGCGTCACGGCACAGGCCGCATTGCCAGACAGCCGTTAAACAAAAATAATATCGCCGGGCTCTCGGTTGCTGATTGGTCTGCCCGTCGCTAAGGCACGTGAATCCCATTAACAGGCCGCCTTACTATGCACAGGCCTGCCCATACCGAAAGACATCGTTCAAATACCCCCATCGTTCATCGCTCCTTTGATCAGAAGGGCTTGTGTTGAGGCACACAGGACATTCTTGAGGCCCACAGGACATTAGCAACAGGCGGCCCGGCGTTCAGGACGGTGCCCCATCTCTTATCGCCTACGCCGGTCGATGGCCCGTTGTTCCGGGTTGGCTGCGACGGGGGTATTCAGTCTCGGTATAACTCAGTCGTTAAGTGGGGGCGTTGGTCATGGATCCATTGTCCGTGCCGGGTATCCAGCGGGCAAGGGGTTGCATCTTGTTTTTTGCCAATCTTTACGTTGCAACCTATTGACTTTGTCGTGCGTTATTCACAAAACATCAACCGGCCTACCGATGCGCTAGAATTGATGATAACAAACAGCAGCGTGTAAATGACGCCAATAAGGATATTGATTTTATTGAGATTATTATAAAAGGTGATTTTTTGACCGAATTCTTTAAACCGCGCAGTAACGGGAGGTTACGGGTGTTGCTAAGGATGTATGCACAGAGTTATGCACAGAATCTGTGGAGTACGCCCGTCAGAGCGTTACCCGCCTAACCGCATCAGAATGCAAGCTTTAAATCGATGAGCTGGGCTATTAACCTAGCATGGCTTTATGCCACGACGGGTCACCCATGAACCGCCTATCAAGGCACATTTTTTTGCGCGCTATTAGGTTGTCGTCTTAATATTAGTCGTCTTAATAGTTGTCTTCATAATGGGCGGGTGAATGCATTCAGCCGCCCATGGCGAGCGTTAAAACGGCTTAGAATTTAACGCGCAGACCGGCCAGGTAACCCAGGTCGACATTGGCTTCATCGGTATCGGCGATTTCGGCAAACAGGCTGACATTCTTCTGCGCAGCAAACTTGTAGGTCACGTTGGCGTACCATTCGGTAGCGTCTTTTGCCTTGCTGGCATCGTCTACATTGTTGATACCCACCGCCACCTTGGTGGTCTTGGCGACAGGGATGATTGCTGCCAGGTTGATCTGGTCAACATCACCGGTGCCGAGGTCGGAGGTGCTGAACTCGGCGGCCAGGGTGGCGATGCCGGCATCAACGGAGGCGGAGACCCCCCAGGTATCTTCTGACGAACCTTTGGTCTGGTAGGCGAATGCCAGGTCAACACCGGCAACGTTGGTGTCCAGGTACAGGTCAGTAAACTTGCTACCTGTGCTAGATTCACCCTTGGCCTGCAGTTCGTGCGACAGGATCACGTTAACGTTTTGGATCTTGGTCTTAACCAGGATCACGTCGTCGCCGCTGGTTCCCTGGGCATCAAAGCGGTCTTCGGCTAGTTTGTTTTCGTAGGCCTGGTCGATACCAAAACTGTCGCCGGCGAAATCCATTTTACCGACAGCTACGCTGGCGGAACCGAAGTCCAGTCCCACGTAGGCTTCTTCCAGTTTGCTACCAGACTGCTTGCCTTCAGCAGCATTTTTAAAGCCAAAGTCCAGTTGACCAAAGGCTTTCATGTCGCCGCCGAGATCGTATTCGATACGGTTTTTCAGTTCCAGGTCGTCAAATTCGACGTCCAGGTGTTGGTCGTTGCCGAGGTCCTTGCGCAGCTGGATCTGAAAGTCGCCCTTGACCTGGTATTTGAGGCCATTGCCTTCGTAAACGGTGGCGGCAGTTGCGGCGTTAGCCGTGATGCCGGCGATGGCGGCGGCCAGGATGATTTTTTTCATTAAGTTATCTCCAGATAATAAATACGTAGCGTGTGCTGATTTAAAATTAAGCTGCGTCCGATCGGTTAAACGCAATTCACTATTCGATTCTTATTAGACATATTCCGTGGATTTGCCGCTGGCTGATTATTGAGCATTCAGCCAGGCGAGAAAGCTGTTGCGGGTATGGCTATCGGCATGGCGGTACCAGTATTTCAGGTTCGATAGCGCGATATTGGTATCCAGGCTGTCTTTGGTTAACAGGTTGTTGGATGTTGCTAACCGTGTTGCTGAAAAGGGTGCTGAATAGGCTGCGGTCAGTGCGGCAGGCGAATTGCCCCGGTTAAACGCCGCCAATTCTGCGTGATAGTCTCGATTCAGTTGAAAGCCTGTTTTCTTCAGGGCCTCCGCGGCAAATAGCACCACTTCTCCGTTGGATGTTGTCAGGATCCAGGCCGCTAGTTGATTGAAATTATTCAGTTCTTGTTCAGATTTTAGGGCCGGCGCCTGGAGTCGAAGCGACGGGTTGGCGGCGCGAAAGCTGATCACAAAAACGTCGCTGTACAGGAGTTCTTCGTCGCCGCCACTGTTAATTTCTGCTTCATAACGGATGACGAGTTGATTCATACCGTCCTGTAAACGGAATGCGTTGTTCGCTGGCCGCGTATGTTCAGGGGAGGGGGGGGCGCCATTGATCAGCAGTATTTCCACACCATCGTCGGCCAGCAGTGACGCGGCGCCTTGGCTGTATCCCGGCAGCATAAATAAAAGCGTCAGTGATAATAGTCGGCATGATTTTTTAATGGTAATCACAAACATACTTCCTGTTTTATTACAGCCCGGTCGATATGAGCGCGTGTTAAACGTACCGCCTGAGTAAACCTGTTGGCGACAGGCATATTAGGGCGTTTTTATTACAAGAAAATGACATGAAAAAATCGTTATCAATACGCCGACGGCTTCGATAGTCCGCATCGGCGTTATTCCGCGCACGGGTGCAAGACGTTCGCAGTCGGTTGAATCCGGTCCCGATCGTGGACGCAGGAGAAGATAATACAATGCGAATCTGAATGCAAATCGTTATCAATAAAATATTTTTGTAGGGTTATGGTGTGTGCAACATGAGGCTGCCGCACGTTGTTACTGGTGGCGATAGACGCGGCTTCTGTTTTATTACCAAGCGGATGTTAGAAGCGGCGGGTGTTAGAGACTATGGTGTTAGAAGCGGGGGTGTTAGAAGAGGCGGGTGTTAGAGACTATGGGTGTTAGAAGCGGCGGGTGTTAGAAGCCGTGGATCAAGGCGGGCGGCAAGGCGCTATCGCGCCAACGCCAACGGCAGAGCCGTCAGCGTGCGGGGTGCCGAACGTACGTCGCGGCGAGAGCCGTCAACCGCGCGGTTGTTCTTCTTCGCCGCGGTGGTATTTGCGTTGCATGCCGAGCAAAAAGTAGCGCATGAACTGGTCATTGCAATGCCGGTAGTTCTTATGGCCCGCTTTGCGGAAAAACGCACTGAGCTCGTGCTTGCTGACGGGAAACTCGACGCCTTGTATGAGGTCGAGAATATCCTCGTTCTTAAGGTCCAGCGCAATTTTTATTTTGCGCAGCACGATATTGTTGGTCAGGGTGGTTTCGGGTTCAGGCTGTGGTCCTTCACGTTTGCCACGGCGGTCGATGATCAAACCGTTTAGAAAAATGGACAGGCTGAGGTCATCACAGTCTTGATAGGCGGGGTCGTCGTCTCTTTTTAACCAGTCGCTGAGCTGTTCGCGTGTAACCGAATGGTCAGCGAGGGCGAAGAGGGCGATCATTTTTGAATCGCTGAAGTCGAAGGTGTAGCGAATACGCCGTAGTACATCGTTATTGTTCATAAAAATGCCTTGCCTGAAGCTGCAGTCGGGTCACAACGACACGCTGCCTGGTGATGGCGCAAACTGTAACAGATTTTGCGCTGTTGTTAGCAGTCCTCGCCGGCATTTGTCGCGGTTAACCGGTCGCAAGGGCTTGGGGTGTTTTGTTCCAGCGCTGTTCGCACCCCGATGCCGGCTGCAGCGGCACCCACCGAGTAAATAGCCGCCATGGGCGACCAGGCCGGTTTTATCCGGGGAATAGGCCGGACTGGCTGATGCTCATAAAAAGCGCGGTGCCACCCAGTATGCTCACCAGCGGGTTGCGCAGCAGCACATGCAGTATGAATACGGCGCTCAAGCTAATCAGTTCGGGAAGAAAACCGCGCGACAAAAAATTTTCATTCTTAATGCTGTAGAGCAGCAGCAGCACCATCAGCATGGGGGGCAAAAAGCGCCCGAGAAAAATGAGCAAGGGGTGGTCGGCCACTCGCTTGAGCAATACAAAGGGCAGGGCGCGGGTGATAAACGTCGCGCTGGCGGCCAGAAGAATCGTCAGGAGAAGGTACGTAGTCGCTGCCATGGCCGGCCTCCTTTTGCCATCAATAACAAAGAGATGGCCATCAGTATGGATATCAATAGCATATGCTCACGGCTGATCAGCAGCATCACCGCCAGGCCGATGGCCACGGCAGCGACAAACAGTGCGGGTCGGCGGATAGCACGGTATTGTTCGATCGCCAGAACCATAAACAATGCCGGCAAGGTAAATTCGATACCCACCGTCGAAAAGCTGATCTGATTGCCGATCCAGGCACCGAGGGTGCAGCCCAGGATCCAGTAGCCGTGGTTCAGCGCGGTAATGGCCAGGTGGAACCGGTCCGGCGCAATGCCGTCGGGTACGTTGATGCTGGTCAGCAGGGAAAAGGTTTCATCGGTGAGGCCGAAAATCTGGTACCAGCGTCGCCAGCCCCGGGTTTTCAGGCAGCTTAACAGCGAGATGCCGTAGAAAAGGTGCCGAATATTGATCAGAAGGCTGGCAATGAATATTTCGGCCAGGCCGGCATGGTTGGCCAGCAGACCGACCGCCAGAAACTGGCCCGCCCCCGCGAAGATCACCAGGCCCATTAAGCTGGCATACAACCAGTGGTAGCCGAGTTCGGAAAACAACACACCAAAAGCGGTCCCAAGCGGGATATAGCCAAACAGCACCGGTATCGAGGCGCGAAAGGCGGGCTTTAGGACCTCCGAAAACGGCTGTTTCATGCGCTTAACCCGTGCGAAAAAGGCGCCGATGGTAGCCGCGCTGCCGCGCCGGTGTCAAATAGGACGTGCGGGGGTGTCCTTGTTGTTGTCTTTGTTGTTGGGTGGGGGGCAATCGTGTCGCTCAAGGACGTATCGGAAATGGGTAGGAACGCTGGCTGGCAGACAAGAAAAAGCCCCGATAAACGGGGCCTTCAGCTTAAAACGTTACGTAATCTATCTAAGGTGTTCGTCAGAACGGGATATCGTCGTCGAAATCGTCAAAACCTGCCGGTGGTTGTTTCGGCGCTTGGGCGGGAGGCTGTGGTACAGGATTTTGCTGTCCATAGGCCTGACGCTGCTGTTGCGGTGCCGCCTGTTGGGGCGCTGCTTGTTGCGGGGGCGCTGACTGCGGTTGCTGATAACCGCCGCCTTGAGGCTGCTGGTAACCCCCACCGCTGTTGGCGTTATCGCTGCGTCCGTCCAGCATCTGCATCTGGCCGTTCATATCGCAAACGACTTCGGTCGTGTAGCGATCCTGGCCGTCTTGGCCTTGCCATTTACGGGTGCGTAGTGCGCCTTCGACGTAGACCTTGGACCCCTTGCGCAGGTATTGGCCGGTAATTTCCGCCAGTTTGCCGAAGAACACCACGCGGTGCCACTCGGTCCGTTCCTGCAACTGACCGGTTTCCCGATCTTTCCAGCTGTCGCTGGTGGCCAGTGTGACATTGGCTACCGCGTTGCCGTTCGGCATGTAACGTACCTCGGGATCTTGCCCTAGGTTGCCGATCAGAATGACTTTGTTAACACCCCGTGCCATATTTTTTACCTTGTAAGAACATTGAGATACGGCATTGTCGGTTGCTGTGCCGATGACGCGCATGAATAAGCGCACTGCCTAGCCGTTTTTCGAACCGGTTACATTACCAGATTAGCGCTTTTCGGTCAGCCAAAATAGCTGATTTTAGCGTCCGGCCTTCTCAAGCTAAGCGACTATAGTAGTTTTAAGCGGGCGGTATTGGGCTGTGTCGCTCGTTTCGTTGGCACAGGCCTGAAGACGTGGAATACCTTCACGTGCGGGTAACGATCAATTCTTATGCGTGGGGCGTGGTATGCAGGATAACGATCCGGTTTACGATATCTGTATTGTCGGTGGTGGGATCAACGGTGCCGGTATCGCGCTGGATGCAGCCGGTCGAGGCCTGCGGGTCCTGTTATGTGAGCAGGGAGACTTGGGTGGGGCGACCTCTTCGCAGAGCAGCAAGTTGATTCATGGTGGCTTGCGCTACCTGGAACTGTACCAGTTCCGTCTGGTTCGCGAAGCGTTGGTCGAGCGGAGTGTCTTGTGGCACAAAGCGCCACACCTGATCCGTCCGCTCAGGTTCCGGCTGCCGTTACTGCAAGGGTTGCGGCCGGGTTGGCTGATCCGTTGCGGCCTGTTCCTGTACGATTTACTGGCACCGACCAACAAACTGCCCCGCTCACGACGTATCGACCTTTCTGGTAGCCGCGCGCTACAGGCGAAGATCCGCCGGGGGTATGAGTATGGGGATCTCTGGGTGGACGACGCGCGCTTGGTCATCGCCAATGCGATGGCGGCACGGGATCGGGGTGCCGAAATTTATCCCCGTACCCGCTGTATCCAGGCGCGCCGGGCGTCGGGCCTGTGGCAGGTCACGCTGCAGCCGAGTGATGGCGTCGCGCGGCAGATTGTCAGCCGCGTACTCGTGAATGCGGCGGGCCCCTGGGTCGATGTGCTGGCCTGTGGGGCGTTGGCTGAGGCGGTTCCGGTGCAGCCCTCGACCCGTCTGCGTCTGGTTAAGGGCAGTCATATCATCCTGCCCCGGCTGCACGATGGCGATGAGGCGTATATTCTGCAGAACGATGATGGCCGGATCGTGTTTGTTTTGCCTTTTGAAAGCCGTTATTCGCTGATCGGCACCACGGATGAGCCCCACCATGGTTTGCCGGAGCAGGTTGCGGTTTCGCCAGCCGAAGAGCGCTATCTGCTCAAGGTGGTTAACCGTTACTTTCGTCAGCAGCGCAGCCAGGATGATATCGTCGCCCGTTACTGTGGCGTACGACCCTTGTTGGAAGAGGAAGGCGCGGCGGACCAGAAATTGAGTCGGGATTACCGTCTACTGCTGGATGCCGAGCCCGGGCAGGCTCCGTTACTGAGTGTGCTCGGCGGCAAGATAACCACCTACCGCCGTTTGGCCGAGAAGGCGCTGGATCAGCTGCAGGTTGCTTTCCCCCAGTCCGGTCCAGCCTGGACCAACGGTGTGCATCTTCCCGGTGGGAACTTTACCGATTGGGCGCTGCTGCAGCAGGTTTATCGCGACCGTTACCCCTGGTTGCCGGATCCACTGCGTATCCGATTATTGCGCGGCTACGGCACGCTATGTGCGACCTTGCTGGATAGGGCCGCTTTATTATCCGATCTGGGGCAGCACTTCGGCGCGGGGCTTTATCAGCGCGAAGTGGATTATCTGTGTCGGCGTGAATGGGCACAGACCACCGACGATATTCTGTGGCGGCGTACCAAGCTGGGATTGCGGTTCAGTTCGGCCCAGGTTGATACCTTGCAGGCCTATCTTGATCAGCTGGACCAAGCCGCCACCGTTATCAGCAACACGGTCAGTGATGCGGCCAGTGATGCGACCCCTCATACTGGCGCAGAGCGAAACCTGTAATCCCGCTTTCAATGGGTAACGACGAGCCCGTATAATCGAGGGTTTAGCCCCGTCGTTGAGGTATCCATGGAGAAGATCAGTGTACGCGGTGCGCGTACCCATAATCTCAAGAATATCGATCTTGAGCTGCCCCGCGATAAGTTGATCGTGATTACCGGTTTGTCCGGGTCGGGCAAGTCCTCTCTGGCCTTTGATACCCTGTATGCGGAAGGGCAGCGGCGCTATGTTGAGTCGCTTTCGACCTATGCCCGCCAATTTCTGTCGGTGATGGAAAAGCCCGATGTGGACCATATCGAGGGGCTTTCTCCGGCGATCTCCATCGAACAGAAGTCGACGTCGCATAACCCCCGCTCTACCGTGGGCACCATCACCGAGATCTATGATTACCTGCGCCTGCTGTTTGCCCGTGCCGGTGAACCGCGTTGCCCCGATCATGATTTGCCACTGAAAGCGCAGACCGTCAGCCAGATGGTCGACCAGATCCTTGCGCTGGAAGAGGGCAGTAAGCTGATGCTGTTGGCGCCGGTCATGCAGGACCGCAAGGGTGAGCATCTGCATCTATTGAGCAGCTTGAAGACCCAGGGCTACGTGCGTGCGCGCATTAACGGTATCGTCTGCGACCTGGATGGCGCGCCCGAGCTGGATAAAAACCGCAAGCACACCATCGAAGTGGTGGTTGATCGATTCAAGGTGCGGCCGGATATCCAGACCCGCCTGGCGGAATCACTCGAGACCTGTCTGGAACTAACCGACGGTATCGCGCTGATCAGTCCTATGGACGATGACGGCGGTGAAGAAACGATCTTTTCGGCCCGCTTCGCCTGTCCGCAATGCGGACACAGTATCCAGGAGCTGGAGCCGCGCCTGTTCTCCTTTAATAATCCCCATGGTGCCTGTGCCACCTGTGACGGTCTCGGCTCCCATCTCTTCTTCGACCAGAGCAAAGTGGTGGTGGATGCGTCGCTGTCATTGGCGGAAGGCGCCATTCGCGGCTGGGATCGCCGCAACGTTTACTATTACCAGCTACTGACGGCGGTCGCCGATCACTGTGACTTCCGGCTCGATACGCCGTTCTGTGATCTGAGCGACAAGCACCGGCGTATTATTCTTGAGGGGAGCGGCCAGGAACGCATCGCCTTTAAATACCTGAGTGACAAAGGCGAAATTGCGCTGAAGGCGCATCCGTTTGAAGGCGTGCTGCCGAATATGCAACGCCGCTACCGTGAAACCGAATCACAGATGGTGCGTGAGGACCTGTCGCGCTACCAGGCCCAGCAGACCTGTCCGTCCTGCGAAGGCTCGCGGTTGCGGCGCGAAGCGCGCCATGTGTTTATCGATAACTGCAATATTGCCGATATCACCGCGCTGCCCGTGGGCGAGTGCCATGCCTACTATTCCCAGCTGCAGTTGACGGGCAAGCAGGGCGAAATCGCCGACAAGATTCTCAAGGAAATTCGCGCGCGGCTTAACTTCCTGGTCAATGTGGGGCTGGACTACTTGAGTCTGAACCGCAACGCCGATTCCTTATCGGGTGGCGAAGCGCAGCGTATCCGCCTGGCGAGCCAGATTGGCGCGGGGCTGGTGGGGGTCATGTATATCCTCGATGAGCCTTCTATCGGTTTGCACCAGCGCGATAACGAGCGTCTGTTGGCGACCCTGACTCATCTGCGCGATCTGGGCAACACCGTTATCGTGGTTGAGCACGATGAGGACGCGGTGCGTCAGGCCGATTACGTGGTCGATATCGGTCCGGGAGCGGGCGTTCATGGTGGGCAAGTGGTGGCTCAGGGAACACCGGAGGATGTTATGGCGTGCCCGGAATCCCTGACGGGTCAGTATTTGAGTGGCACGCGCCGCATCGAGGTGCCTGCCGAGCGGCATCTGCCCGACGCCAAGCGTTGGCTGCGTCTCAGCGGTGCCAGCGGCAACAATCTGCAGCAGGTCGCGTTGGAGGTGCCGATCGGTCTGATGACCTGCGTCACCGGCGTCTCCGGGTCCGGTAAGTCAACACTGATCAACAATACCCTCTATCCGCTGGCCGCGACCGAGCTGAACAAGGCAACGACGCTGGAGGCCGCTCCCTATATGAGCCTGACGGGGCTGGAACACCTGGATAAAGTGGTGGATATCGATCAGAGCCCGATAGGGCGCACGCCGCGTTCCAACCCCGCGACGTACACGGGCATTTTTACCCCGATGCGTGAACTGTTTGCGGCAACCCACGAGGCCCGTTCGCGGGGCTACAAACCGGGACGTTTTAGTTTTAACGTTAAAGGCGGGCGGTGTGAGGCTTGTCAGGGCGACGGGGTTATCAAGGTGGAGATGCATTTCCTACCGGATATCTATGTCCCCTGCGATGTCTGCAAAGGCAAGCGCTATAACCGCGAAACCTTGGATATCCGCTACAAAGGCAAATCCATTCATGAAGTGCTGGATATGACCGTTGAAGAGGCGCGGGAATTTTTCGATCCGGTACCGATGTTGGCGCGTCGCTTACAGACGCTGATGGATGTCGGCCTGTCCTATATTCGCCTGGGCCAGAGTGCCACGACCTTGTCGGGCGGTGAGGCGCAGCGGGTCAAATTGGCCAAGGAGCTTTCCAAGCGCGATACCGGCAAAACCCTGTATATTCTCGACGAGCCGACCACGGGGCTGCACTTCTATGATATCCAGCAATTACTGAATATCCTGCACCGTTTGCGCGACCACGGCAATACCATCGTGGTGATCGAGCATAACCTGGACGTGATCAAGACCGCCGACTGGGTCGTCGATCTGGGGCCGGAAGGCGGCAATAAGGGCGGGCTGATTATCGCAACAGGAGCACCGGAAGCGATCGCTGAAAGTGAGCGCTCACATACCGGGCGTTTTTTGGCACCGCTGTTGGCGCGCTAGGATTTTTGGCTACAGGCTGACGCGTCTATTAACCCGGCGGGTTCATAGACGAACTCAGGGATGAGTTAACATTGGCCCGCAGGCCAATGCGAGATTAATAGCACCTAGCGCGGCCTAATCTGATCCAGTCGCGCTGGTGGAGCATTGTTCATGGAAAGCACTGTTCATGGACATCCAGCACCGCCAGGTGCCGCGCCGTCCTGAAACTGGGCACGGTAAAGGCGCGCGTAGGCACCATCCTGTTCCAGCAGCGTTTTATGGCTACCGGACTCGATAATTCGGCCGCTGTCCATCACCAGAATGCGGTCGGCGCGTTCGATGGTGGAGAGGCGGTGGGCGATCACTAAACTGGTGCGGTCTTGCATGATCTGCTCAAGGCTCTGCTGGATCAGGCGCTCGGATTCGGTATCCAGCGCCGAGGTCGCTTCATCCAGAATCAGGATCGGTGCATTTTTCAGGATGGCGCGCGCCAGGGCCAGGCGTTGGCGCTGACCACCGGACAGTTTCAGGCCGTTCTCGCCCACAGGCGTATCCAGCCCCAATGGCAGCTTGTCGGTGAACTCCAGCACATGGGCCGCGGCGGCGGCGGCGGTTATATCCGCGCGGCTCTTGGATGCGAGACAGCCAAAGGCGATATTGTCGGCGATGGTGCCGTTAAACAAAATGACCTGCTGATTAACCAGGGCGACCTGTTCGCGCAGGTTGCTAAGGCGATAATCGGCCAGCGGGACACCGTCAAGCAGGATCGCGCCGCTGCTCGGATCGAGGAAGCGCGGGATCAGCTGGGTGAGGGTCGACTTACCACTGCCGGAATGGCCCACCAGGGCCAGCGACTGTCCGGCCGGGATATGAAAGTCGATACCGCGGAGGACCGGTTTATCCCCTTCTGGATAGGTGAAATCGACATTCTCGAAGCGTAGCTCGCCGGCGACGCGTGTCACCACTTGGCTACCGGTATCGGTTTCCGGCGGCAGGTCGATCACGGCGAAGATGCTTTCCGAGGCGGCGATACCCTGTTGAATCATGGTGTTGACGTTGGTGAGGGCGCGTAACGGCTTGGATAGCATGCCGGCGGCGGTAACAAAGGCGATAAACTCGCCGGTGCTCATCGAAGCCATCATCGTAGGGTGCATGGCGACGTACATCAGCGAGGCCAGGGCAACAGCCACCAATAGCTGCACCACCGGCGTGTTAACGGCGCCGGCTACGACCATCTTCATCTGCTGGTGCCGGTCATTACGGCAGGCGGCTGAAAAGCGCGCATCTTCGCTGGCGTGTGCGCCGAAGGCCTTGATCTCCTGGTAGCCCTTGATCGACTCCTGGGCGGCGCTGGTGACATCGCCCATCACATCCTGGATGCGGTGGCTAAGGGTGCGGAAGCGCTTGGACGCCAGTTTTACCACGATAGCGATTAACGGCGTTACCGCCAGTAGCAATAAGGACAGCTTCCAGTTCAGGTAGAAGAGATAACCCAACAGACCCACAACCGTTAATCCTTCGCGCACCGCTGTCTTAATCGCTTCGGTGGCGGCCGAGGTAACCCGCTCGACGTTGTAGGTTAGTTTCGAGATCAGCTCGCCGGTGCTGTGATTCTGAAAGTAGCTGTTGGGCAGCTGTATCATATGGTGAAACAGGTCGGTACGCAGTTTCAGCACAATGTGGCGGGCCACGTAAGAGATACAGTAGGTACCGAGGAAGGAGCCGATGCCGCGGATAATAAAGATCACCACGACCAGCAGCGCGATCAGCCAGCGCATATCCAATTGGCCGGACTCCAGCGTATCGACAACAAACTCCATCCATTTGGCAAAGGCGGTCTGCGTCCCGGCGTAGATCATAAAGCCCAGAATACTGGCGGCAAAGGCCAGCCAGTGTGGCAACATATAGCGCAGCAGGCGCTGGTAGGTTTGCAGGCCGTTGGGCGGTGTGTGTTCGGGTGTGCTCATGAACGACTCGTGTAGACGGCGGCGTGCAGAAGCGAGTTGCTCGCGCCGGCGGTTAATAGGAATCAATGGCGCCGATTATAACGGGAAAGGGCAGGGAAATCCGGTGGTCAGTACAAATGGCGGCAAGGCGTGTAAAATGGCCGCTTTACCGGTATCGAGAGCAATTGGTCACGATGATTAAGGATTGGAACGCATTTATATCGCCACGCTGGTGGGGTATCTGGTGTTGGATCGGGTTGTTGCGCCTGCTGGTCACGCTACCGCATGCCTGGCAGATGAAGATCGGCGTCTTTTTTGGTTTGCTGCTTTATTACCTGCTGCCGTCGCGGCGGAGGGTGACCGAGACCAATATACGTCTGTGCTTTCCCGAGCTGGATGCGCAGCAGCAGGCGGACCTGGTTAAAGCCTCCTACTTATCGAACGGCAAAGGCGTGCTGGAGACCGCCATGGCCTGGTGGGCCGATCCCGAGCCGCTGCATCGCATGACCGAGGTTCAGGGGCTGGAGCATCTGGAGGGGGCGTTGGCCGAAGGGCGAGGCGTTATCCTGTTGGGTGCACATTTTAGCGGCCTGGATCTGGGGGCGCTGTTGTTCTCGCGTTATGGTATCGCGGAGACCGTCTATCGCCCCAATGACAACCCGCTGATGGATCGTATCATCAGCGCCGGTCGTATGCGTAGTCTGCATAAGGTCATTGATCGTAGTGATACTCGCGCCATGGTGCGCTGTATGAAAGCCAACCACTGTCTGTGGTACGCGCCGGATCAGGATTACGGTTCCAGGCACGCCGTTTACGCACCGTTTTTCGGGGTTCAGGCAGCGACGATCACTGCAACCAGCCGAATTGCTAAAATAAAGAACTCACCGGTCCTGATGTTGGGGCAATACCGCAAACCCGACGATAGCGGTTATATACTGGATATATCCGCGCCGGTACAAGGTTATCCCTCCGGGGATGATGTGGCCGATGCGACCTTGATTAATTACGTGATTGAAACGGCAATTCGAAAGTACCCTGAACAGTATTTGTGGATGCATAAACGGTTTAAGACCCAGCCAGAGGGTAAAGGACTTTTTTACACGCAGGGTGGTAGCTATTAACCTGGTGGACAATAGTATCCATCCCTATCTGTCCATCGACCCCTCCAAGCTGGCGCAACTGCGCGAAGTTGCTGGCTTTTCGGGGCCTCGCTTTGATATAGAAGCCTATAAACCGCTTGGTTCTTATCGTTTTGCGCGCTTTGAATGAATTCTGCGTAAATTGTGTTTTTCGTATAGATGGATGATCGAATTCGATAAAGATTTTTTCTGCATTGCTCGCCGTGACAGAATGACGTTATGGGCTTCTTCGTTACACGGTGAGTGGCGTTTTTCAATTAAATTGGCGAGTACCGAAAACAAATTATATTCCTCGAGTACTCGGCGTCTTGCTTCTTTAATATAGGGGAGGCGCTTGCTGTATTCGTCGTTACGGATAGTATCTTGAATTGTTTTTGCAGAGCCAGCGACATCGTTGATATCCAATGCGATGAAACTTTCTTTAGGAAAGTAATCTGCAGCATTGGTGCAGCCGCAATAAAACGGTAATGTTAGACCCAAAAAAGAATCGGAGAGTTTTTCTGTCCAATGATGTTGCCCCATGTAGTTTTCGATAGCGAGATGATAACGATAGGGATCAAGCGACTCTGATTTATCGTCCATCCAGCGCACGCCGTGCCCGAAAATTTCCATGTCTGGTACGAATGCTTTTAGCGCTTGGGTAAAGTTATACCGGCGTTGATGGAGTGTGTGTGTCTGTTGCTTGCTGGAACACACAGTTGAAAATAATTCGGTTTTCTCTGTCGGCGGATGAGAAACCATGTGGTCGTAATCGATAGTGGATGTTTCTCCGATTCCGTAGTACCACTGTAGCGCGGGCTGTGAATATATCCTGTTTGGATGAGGCAGAGCCCAGTCTTCCTGAGACGTTAGTACATGCCCGAACTGGCGGGTGTAACGACTTCCGTAAGACTTGATATTGGAAGGTTCTGTTGTTACTAACAGGGTATGTTGTGTGGGACAGGCCAGACGTTCTTCCCGGGTCGGGTGGCGCTCATCGCCTTGGCGCGGCAGATCATCGTAGACCACCAGCCAGTCATAATCACGCTCATCATGATCAAAAATGAATTCACAGCGTCCCCAGCGCGGGATTTGTCCTGGGAATTGGCGCAGCCATACCCGGGCGTCGGGACGGGTCATTAATTTGACCCGAATGGGGGCTTGCTCTTTGCTATTTTTCATGGCCTTTATATCCCGTCCCGAAAGTACTTTTTGCTGTTCTATGTTTACGTGAAGCAGTTAACAATGTCAGGCTGTAGTTAAGCTATTTTTAGTTAGACCCTATCGTTATACCTTGCCAAGACAGCGCCCGATCAGAATTTTTCGTAGGTATCGGGCGCTATAGAGTAGATTCCCTTTTCTAGCTGCACGTAGAAAAGATTTTCTATACATCCGTAAGATGGCGTTTTTCTTTAGAATAGGGTCGTCGATATTCTTACGATAAATTCTAACAATTTCCTCGTTATAGAACTTTAGGAGATTGTCGGCTTGGCTGTAATTGTTGCTGTGGATACGATAATAGGTGAGGTTAGTATCGATGTAACCTACGTTCGATACCTTTGTTAAGCGCAACCAGAAATCGGTGTCTTCGAACGTGAAATCTGGATCATAGCAACCAATTTGTTGATAAATAGCCGTGCGATATAGATGAGCAGGTGTGTTGACGCCACCTTTTCCTTCGATTATAGCCTCAAAAAGGTTTCCGCTATTTTTTTTGTTTCGGTAGCATATTTCTCCGGTGATGTTGTCATCGCCATCCACGGTTATAGAGTTCGCATGAACTAACGATAAATCTTTATTCTCAATCAGAAATGACGCCTGGATGCTGGTTTTTTCAGGCATCCAGTAGTCGTCGGATCCGATAAAAGAGATGAATTCTCCCGAAGACTTTTTAATGATCTCATTGAGCGTATGGCACATTCCCTTGTTGGGGCGCGATTCGTGTATACAGGCATATCGGTGCTGATTTTCTAGAATCTGTTTGGCAACTTGATAAGAATTATCTGACGATCCATCGTCAATTAATATTATCTCAATATTATCGTAGGTCTGCTCTAAAATGCTAAATAGGCATTTTTCAATGTATTTTTCATGATTGTAAAGCGCAATACCAACAGTTACCAAGGGGAGTGTCATCGTGAAGTTTCTCTTTCGTGACAGGTTAGAGCCAGCTATATATATGCGGGGAAGGCTGGTCAAATGTGAGATTAACGATATATTCGGCAATGCGTTCTGCGCTGAAATCCCTGTGTGCTTTTATACGACCTCGTGTTGCGACCGCTTTTCTCTCTTGATCATTTTCACTGAAAAGTAGCAGTTTCTCGACCAGCTCCTCTTCGCTATTAAAATAAGCGACTTCATTTTCGTCGAATAGTTTTTCCATGCCGGGAATGCGTGGGGTAAACGTCAGTAAACCGTTGCCGAGTAATTGGATCATCCTGTCTGATGAGTAAAGATAGATATCGTTACGGCGGCTATAGTTCAAACCGCTTTTGGCCTCTGCCAATGCTTTACGGTAATTGGCCCCGAAAACCGCGGGCCCGAAAGGGGAGCCGTAGTTTTTAAAGTGTATATTAGGTAGGTTGTTTTGTAGTCGACGGAGCATTTGCGTTCGCTCAGTTTCATGGTGATCTTTTCCGCAGAAAATGAGGTCAACGGGCAGATTATCAACAGTATTGTTTTGAAGAGCTTCTATGGAGCCATCAACGATATTAGGCATAAAATTGGCTGAGTTATGCCGGCCACGTAGTTGAGCCAGTTGTTCTCCGCCGGTTGTGCAAAAAACTGCATCTAGCTGGTCGAGCTTTGCTTTTATCTTATCTGTTTTTTTGGGTTCCATTAGCCAGTCTACAAACCACAAGGCGATACGAATGCCTGGACGCATTTTACGAATTTCTTTTAGCGTCTGTGGAGTAACGAGTTCTGCGTTTCCCAGTAAAATGAGGTCTGGGGAAAGGTTTTCTACGGCCTGCTTAAGCTTCTCGTTCATCGGCTTTACACCCATCTTCTTAGTTCGGAAGATGGTTTCACTACGCGCTACATCCCTATAGCTGAAGTCGTAGACAAAATGACCGTTACGGATCAGGCCATTGGAGAGCTTTCGGTCTATCGCATAGTAGGATGAACCGTAGTTAAACAGGTTGAAATTTGCGACATGCAGTATGTTCACGGCGCAGGCCTCCCATTAGTATAAGGCTTATCAATAACGCTGGTATATATCCGCTGTTTGGCTTGCGATGCCTTCCCATGAGAAAAGTTTGACCGCCCGTTCTCGTGCTTGCTCGCCCATCGCGTGGCGTTTTTCTGCATCGATAACCAGCTCGCGAAGGGCTACGCCTTGCGCCTTCGGATCCCCCGGTGGAACTAATAAGCCGCTTACGCCTTCATCGATAATGGTTGGAATGCCTCCGACCCTTGTCCCTACTAGTGGGAGACCAGAAGCCATTGATTCCAAGCCCGTTATGCTGGTGGCTTCCATAAAAGATGGGAGAACAGAAATGTCTGCATTACGATAAATTTCCGGCATCTCTCCGTTGGGGACATCCCCGAGGAACAGGGCCTTTGTGTATAAGCCGTTCTTTTTAAGTATGGCCTCTACCTTGTCCCGTTCAGGACCATTGCCGGCAAATACCAGTTTCACAGGCAGATCCGCCAATGCCGCGACTGCTTCGGCAAAAACCGTGACGCCGTTTTTATCGACCAGACGGCGTGCTAGGAGTACCGTAACCTCATCTCGGGAGGTTTTATCTTGGTTGGGTGTGAAGCGATCGACATCAACGCCGTTTGCAATGAAGTCAATCGATTTAGTGTAACCAACCACCCTAGTGGCGTCGCAGAGCTCCTGACTTGGAGCAAGTACATGACAAATATGATTAAGTCGTTTAGCAAGCTTCGCGTATACCTTGGGCCCTTTCTCGATACGACGCAGATAACCGGAGGTGTGATTAGTAAATAATACAGGAACAGACAGCCCCTTGGTTGCCTCTAAGGGGCGCATGCCGTGTACATGCAGTACGTCAATCGGCGTTGTTTTTAAGAATTTCTTTAACCAACGGTGCATCATTAATGTGTAGAAGGGTTTGTTCTTCGGGATCGACGGCCGATGAACGGTCATGCCTTGCCATTCTTCCAGTGGAGCACATTTATCCGCGATGGGCAGGGTAATAACGTGTACGCGGTGGCCAATCTTTGCAAGTGCTTTACCCAGTTCGACCACATGCGCGGCAACCCCGCCGACGTTGGGGGCAAAATCTACGCTGATAAGTGCAATGTTCATAATTAATAATCGCGTTGGGGGCTGGTTATAAAATCGACGTAAGCGCTGCACTATACTGGCAGCGCTATTGATGAATCAAATTATCGGCTACTGATGCCGGTATTTGCCGATATGAGAGAAATATATAATTGCAGCGTCTGCTCAAGCATGGCGCTTTTAAGGTAGCGGCTATTCTCGGCAATCACCGGGCGTTTATTGCGCCGATAGATCGTTTCCAGCCGCGTTACGGCGGCGTCGATATCCCGTAGTGGAATCGCGCCTTCAGCGTACAGGTTGCTTAAAATTTCCCCGACGCCGCCGTGGTTGTAACCCAGTACGGGGACGCCCTGCGACAGTGCTTCCAGTACGGTGCGGCCGAAGGATTCGGGTTTGGTGGATAGCGACAGCACCATCTGGCTCTGGGTGTAGATGGCGCGAATATCGTTGCGCTGGCCGGTAAAAATAATGTCGTCGGCGAGGCCGCGTTCGGCCACCGTTTTGTACAACTCTTCGGCGTAGGCTTTACGCTTGCGGTCCTCGCCGCCGACGATCAGGCCGGCAACCGGAATGCCTTTGGTTTTTAGCTGTTCGATAATTGCGATGAAATCGTGGTGGCCTTTCAGGCGAGTCAGTCGCCCCGGCAAGGTGAGTACCCACTTATGCTCTAGCTGTGGATAATCGTCACGCCATTGTTGTAACCAGGCCGCATCGGGTTGGTAATCGCGGGCGAACGCCGCGGGGTCAACGCCGCGGTAGATCACCTGGATACGTGCGGGATCGGTACTGGGGTAGTGCTCCAGAACGTAAGCGCGCACCGTATCGGAGACGGCGATAACCCGTTCACCTTTGCTCATGATTGCGCTGTAGCGCGATACCGAGTTCATGCCGTGTACGGTGCTGACCAAGCGGGGACGGCTGGCTGGGTCCATGCCTTTCCAGGCCAGATAGACGATCCAGGCGGGCAGGCGCGAACGCACATGCAGGATATCGGCCTGTTGTTTGGTCAACCAGCGGCGTAGCGACCAGATATGGCGCAAGGTCAGCAGCGACTTCTTACCCAGATCCCAGTGGATATGGCGGCTGCCTTGCGCTTCCAGTTCGGCGACCATCGGTCCGCCGGCGGATACCACCAGCGATTGGTGGCCGGCATTGACCAGGGCTTCGGCGACTTCCAGGGTACCGCGTTCGACACCGCCGTTATGCAGGTCGGGTAAAAATTGGATCACTTTCAATGGGCGGCTCCCGGTATGCGGCGTCTTGGATTGCGGGCTTATCGCGATTAACTGGGCGCAGCGGCGCGCTTCGTTAAACGCTTGTTTGGGACGTCTTAGCGGTGTGTTTTTCTGCCAGTCGCCAAACCGGGTTACCAGACCGCGCTCCGCCAGTTGCTGCAACCCGCGGGTGATGCGGTTGGGCGCTTTCTCTATGCCTTGTAAGATGCCCACGGCACCCCCGGCACTGAGCGCTTCGTACACCATGGAGGCACTGTCGTCGCTCACCCAAACGAGCCCGTTTTGCGCCAGTTGTTGCGGCAGCCAGTGGGCGTCGGTCTGTTCGGCAGGAACGAGGGTCAGGTTGTCGGGTTGCTCATCTCGGAGCCGGTCAAGAAAACGGGCCGGGGTACGGCGTGAACTGGTCAGGGTCCAGTGAATCTGTGGGCTGCGCGCAACGATCGCGAGGACCTGATCCTGTATGGCGCGGTCGGACCAATCGAAATGACGTGAGGGACCGCCAATTAGGATCAGGCCTTTGGTCTTATCATGCTGCTCGCCGGGCCGAATCCGGTTCAGGGGGCCATCGGTCGTGATCAGGTTGGGTGCCGGCGGCACGGCATCGTGCGCGGGGATCAGGCAATGATCAAACCAGGCTAAGGGCAGTGACGGTTTCATCAGCACCAGGGTCTGGGCACCGGTGCTTCGGCCAGCGGCCAGTAACGATAGGTGGGTGCGGTGCCCCGTCGCGATCACGAGATCCGGCGCGGGCAACCCTGCCGGCGCCGGGTAGCGTCGACGGGCCAGCGCGCGCAATGCTTGCCCCGGTGGCAGGGCCGGTAACTGATGTAAACGGAGGCTGGGGTAGCGATCTTGCAATGCTTGCGCCAGCCCCAGGCTTTGATTCAGGTGGCCGGGTTTGTTATCGCTGATAATCCAGAGTGTTGGCACAAAGCATCCGTTAAATAACTGCGTTGGTTTCGTCGGCGGTTTATCCTCGTCGTCACCGAGGGAGGATTCGTTTTCGCCGTTGCCGACGCCTTTTTGCGTACGCGTTGCCGTCGCGGAGGCCTAGTTTACAAGAATGCAGCGAAAACACCCAGTCATGCCCCGTTTAAAGCCCTTTGTTCGGGGTTGGGTAATTCCCTTTTCTGACATTGGTGATTACAATCGATGCTCTTAGGCCGTGCAACGCGCAGAATAATAACGACCATTTTTTCAGGGCTCTGTGTCGTGTCTAGATTCGTTGAGCGGTAGCAAGAGAATACTTTCTGACACCTTAGAGGTAGCGTAATGTCTGCATTTGGTACCGTTTTCATGCCTGAAATGGCGATCTCCTGGTTTGATGGTTCGAGCTGGAGTCCCGTCGAGATGGTCCCCAGTAACAGTATTCAGCTGCACCCCGGTGCACATGTGCTGCACTATGCCAGCACCTGTTTCGAAGGGATGAAGGCGTTCCGCCACGAAGACGGTTCCATCAATATCTTCCGTATCGATCGTAATATGGCGCGGCTGGCGCAGAGCAGCCGCTTATTGGCGCTGCCCGAGATCGACCAGGCTGTTACCACGCGCATGGTGACCGATTCGGTGGCGCATTTTGCCGCAGACGTGCCGGCCCCGCCCGGCTCCATGTATATCCGCCCGACCCATTTTGGCACCGAGCCGGCGATCGGTAAGGCCGCTGCGCCTTCGGCGACCTCCTGCCAGTACGTTTTGCTGTCGCCGGTGGGGGATTATTTTGCCGGTGGCGATAGCTGTCTGCGTCTGTTATTGGATGATCAGGGCATGCGCTGTGCACCCCACAACGGCATGATCAAGAGCGGGGGTAATTACGCCAGCGCACTACGGCCGATTATGGAAGCGCGGGCGCAGTTTAAGGCCGATCAGGTGCTGTTCTGCCCCGGCGGTGATGTGCAGGAGACCGGCGCGGCCAACTTCCTGCTGATCGATGGCGATGAGATTATCACCAAGGCGCTGGATGAAAGCTTCCTGCATGGCGTGACCCGCGACTCCATCCTGACCCTTGCCCGCGATCTGGGAATGCGTGTCTCTGAGCGGCAACTGACCGTTGACGAACTGCTGGAACGCGCCGCCAAGCCCGGTTGCGAAGCGACATTGTCTGGCACGGCCGCCGTACTGGCGCCGGTCGGTACGTTGATCTATCAGGGCAAAGAGCACCGTGTGGGTAATGGTGGCGTGGGCGCGACCACGGTTAAGCTGCGCGAGACCCTGAATAATATTCAATGGGGCAAGGCGGAAGATCGCCACGGTTGGTTGACCCGCGTTTATCCCTGATGACCTGTGCGGCGTGACGCGCCGCGGCGATTAACAGCCCGGCTATGCACTGAGCGCATATAAAACCCGACCACGGCGTGTGTGATACGCCCTGGTCGGGTTTTTGGGTTTAGGGGCGTTTATGGGGCGATCGAAAAGACGCGGTCCCAAACGACCGCGACGGCGTCGCGCCATTCCCGCATCTCCTTGTCGCTGATCACACTGGACTGCTCCTGCAGCGACAGGCGATGGCCTACCGATCGGTAAGATTTATACGCATCCCGCAGCAGCTCGGCGTCAGCCGCACTCAGCAGCGCGGCCGCTTCCATGGCATCCAGAATCCGGATGTTATCGGTAAACGTTAACAGTGCCGGGTACTGCGCGCCGTAGGCCAGGGCGAAGTACTGCACCAAAAACTCGATATCGACGATCCCGCCCCGATCCTGCTTGAGGTTGAAGACGGCGTTATCATCGTCTGCCTTGTTTTTGCTGCCCAAATGGTCGCGCATCTTGCGTCGCATCTCGGCGACGTCGGCGGCCAGTTTTACGCGTTCGCGCGGCTGCTCAAGAATGCGTCTTCTTACCGTCTCGAAATCTGACTGCAAACGCGGACAACCCGCGACCACGCGCGCGCGCACCAGGGCTTGGTGTTCCCAGGTCCAGGCTTCTTTACGCTGATAGTCTTCGAAGGCCTTCAGGGAGCTGACCAATAAACCGGAGTTGCCCGACGGGCGCAGGCGCATATCCACGTCGTACAGCTGGCCGGAATGGGTCAGGGTATTGAGAATATGGATGATTCGTTGGCCCAGGCGTGTGAAAAACATTGGGTTGGGAATGGACTTTTCGCCGTCGGTACTCAGCTGGCTGTCGGCATTGTGTACAAAGACCAGGTCGAGATCGGACCCGTAGCTGAGTTCGATGCCGCCCATTTTGCCGTAACCGACGATAATGAAATCGGGGTCGCAGGGGACGCCGGGCTCGCGCAGCGGGCGGCCATGTTTGTCCGTCAACATACGCCAGGCGATCTCGAGTACGCGGTGTAAAATGACTTCGGCAATATAGGTTAAGTAATCACTTACTTTCATTAAAGGCAGCGCACCACTGATTTCGGCAGCGGCTACGCGGAGCACATGCGCATGTTTGAAGTAGCGCAGCGATTCCATCAGTTGCTCAATGTCGTCCTCGGGAATACGCAGCAGCTGCTGGCGCAACTCGTCTTCCAGATGGCTCCGGTCCGGTGGCGAATAGAGGCTCTGCACATCGATCAGCTCATCGAGCAGAATCGGTCGGCGTGCCAGTTGCTGGGCGAACCAGGAGCTGGCCGAGCAGAGGCGCACCAGCTGTGCCAGTGCCCCGGGGTTTTCAACCAGCAGCACCAGGTAGGCACTGCGGCGTAATACGGCTTCGATCAACTGCAGCACGCGCTCCAGGGTACGGGTCGGTGCCTCAACACCGGCGCATTGCTGCAGGAGCTGTGGCATAAGACGATCCAGGCGCTCACGGGCGACGGGTTGCAGCACGGCGACTTTACGGTTCGCACGTAATTCATCAATGAGTTTTGCGGTTTCGTTGGCCTGAACGTAACCCTGTTTCGTTAGAAAATCGTCGAGTGCGGCGCCTTCCATATCGCCTTGCCACAGAGCATCCCAGTCGTCACTGTCCTGCTGAGGCGTTTCTTCGCTATCAACCGGTGTGATGACCTGCTCAAAGTGATGCCGAACGCGCTGGCGGTGCGCGTGTAGGGCTTGGTAAAAGCCGTCCCAGTTGTCGAAGCCCATCACAAAGGCGATGCGCGCCTGTTCGAAGGGCGTCTGCGGCAGTTCTTGGGTTTGTTGGTCGGCGACGGCCTGCAGCGCGTGTTCGCTGTCGCGCAGAAAACGGTAGGCCTGTTCAAGCTCGGTGACCGCCTGTTGCGGCATGCCGACGGTCTCGGGTAGCAAGGGGAGAATATGGCGCAGCTCGCGTTGCTGCAGTCGGCTGTCGCGGCCACCACGGATAAGCTGAAAGGCCTGTGCCACAAATTCGACTTCGCGGATGCCCCCAGGGCCCAGTTTGACATTGCCGTCGAGATTGCGGCGCCGCACTTCGCGGTTAATCATCGCTTTCATATCGCGCAGAGAGTCGAAGGCGCTGAAATCCAGGTATTTTCGGTAGACAAACGGATGCAGGGTTTCCATTAACTCCGCGCCGCGTTGTTGGTCGCCCGCCACGACGCGGGCCTTGATCATGGCGTAACGCTCCCACTCGCGGCCCTGGTCCTGATAATACTCCTCCATGGCGGCGAAGCAGGGTGCGAGGATGCCGCTTTTGCCGTAGGGGCGCAGGCGCATATCGACCCTGAACACGAAACCGTCGGCGTTGGTGGTGTCCAGGGCGGCAATCAGGCGCTGGGAGAGACGATTAAAGAACGTCTGGTTATCGAGGCAGCGTCGGGCACCTTCGGTGTCACCGGAGCGTGGGAAGGCGAAGATCAGGTCAATATCCGATGACAGGTTTAACTCCCGAGCGCCGAGTTTACCCATGCCGATGACCACCAGCTGTTGTGGCGTAGCGGCCTCGCCTTCGCGGGGACGAGACATGGGTGTGCCGTTCTGGCTGCAGGCCTGGGCGTATAACCATTGCAGCGCCTGATCGATGCAGGCATCGGCCAGATCGCTTAGATCGCCGGTTGTTTCCACCAAGGAGGCCAGACGATTCTGATCACGCCAGATAATGCGCAGCATCTCGCGCTGGCGAAAGTGGCGCAGGGCCTGGTGCAGCGCGTTCTCGCTGCTGACCTCTTCGAGACGGCGCTGTAGTGCCTGTGCGTAGTGCCTGCGGGGGTAGCGGCGTTGCACGTCCGGCAGCAGGTCGATGAGTAGCGCGGGTTTTCGACGGCATTGTTCGGCGGCAAAATCGCTGCCCGCCAGGGTCCGGGTTAACGCCTGCCAAAAGTCGGTGCCCTGGCCGGACAATATCTGTTGCTGCGCGTGGGTCAGTTGCTCACAGATGGCCTGCCAGTACTGGGTAACGTGCGCCTGCAGGGCGATAGGTAATGTGTCTGTCAGTGGGCCGTGCATAACGAGTCCTTTGGTTGGTCACGCGGCGCATCATGGGGCCATGCCGATGTGCACTGTGTGGCGTTAGCGGCGGTCATTTTTTGTGTCGCTACTCGCGTCTAGGTCAGGGCTGAGATCAGGGCTGAGGTCAGGAGTACCGACCGGGCCTGTCGCCAGCGGGTGCGTGCTTGCTAGCCAGGGTTGCCGAAAGCCCAGTTCGCCAAGCTGCAGTAGGCAGAGGCCGGTATCCCGGTCGTTCAGCCAGTCCCGCGCCGCGTGGAGCTGCAGCGTTTTGTCGCGAGTGGACGGGGAGGCCCGTTGCCGTTGCTGGGCACGTTGCCAGGGTGCCAGGCAGCGGGCCAGTGACTGGCGTCGTTGCTGCAAATTGTCGCGTAGTGGGTCGTCGATCGGGAACAGGGGTGAAAAACGCTCCAAGAGGGCAGCCAGTTGTTGCAGTGCTTCGCTGGCGTGTTGCAAATAGACGAATTCCTGTAGAAATTCGAACGCTTCCAGCGCCGCCTGGCAGCGAGTCAGTAATGCCTGATAGGTCGCCCCCAGTGCGACGCTGCCTGGTGTGTGTGCCACCGGCGCATTTAAGGTCGGCAGGTCGCGAGCACGCTGCGGATCTTGCAGGCGATGACCGCGCTCGGCCTTACTAATGCGACAGATGCGCAGCGGGACGGCCTGCGCCAACTGCAGCGCCAGATCGAACAGGGCGTGCGGATCGCCGGTTTTTAATTCCAGTTCGACTTCGCAGATGGCGTCTTTTCGCACCCCGCTGATCGCCCAGCCCTGGTCCAGCACCAGCTCGATATGGGCGCGTTGACCGGCGAAGGGGTAGTCCAATTGCCATTCGGTACGGGTGAAGTCGGTACGAAACGTCGGACGCAGTGCCTGCGTATCGACACTGTCCGGTAGTGCGCCAGGGGGTATCAGGGCGCGATCGAGTGCATCGCTGTTCAGGTCCCACTCCCATTCATGGCGTTGATGCAGGCCGCCTTGGCTGTTGCCGCGGGTTTTTAGCGTCTGGATGCGTCGCGTCCCCTGATGGCGAATTCGCAGTGCGACGGCGTGGCGATTCAGGGCCTGATCCGGGGTATCGAAATAGGTGTTGTCGAGGCGGCGTTCGATCGGCGCGGCGACGCTGCAGGCCTTAAGTATCGGGTGGTTACGTAATGCCGCGCTGAAGGCCGCCGGGATACTCAGTTTAAGTTCGATCTCTTGTGCCATGACGGTTCCGCAGGTTGGCTGAAGAATTGCGCACGATGAAATGCAGGCAATTATGACATTTTTATTACATTTCGATGAAATTGCGCCAAGTTTAATCTGACTAAAATACTACAACTTCGTGACAGTTCGACCTATACTGCGCGAAATTTTATGACTGAAAGGTGAGCATCAATGGTCTCCAACGGTTCCTTTATGCAGATGTTTGCACGGTCGCCTGTCAAGCCGATGCAACAGCATATCGAGCGGGCACATGCCTGTGCAATGGAACTGGTACCGTTTTTTGACGCGGTACTGGCCAAGGATTGGATGAAAGCGGAGCAGGTTCAACAGAAAATTGCCAAGCTGGAAGGTGAGGCGGACGAGCTGAAGCGTGGCGTTCGCTCGCATCTGCCCAAGAGCTTGTTTATGCCGGTTCCCCGCACTGATTTGCTGGAATTGCTGCGCATGCAGGATCTGATTGCCAATAAGGCCAAGGATATTGCCGGCATCATGATTGGTCGCCAAATGGCCATTCCTGATGCCTTGGCGCCCTTGATCAAAGGTTATGTGCAAGGTGCATTAAATGTAACCGAGCAGGCGGTTCTGGCGTTGAACGAACTGGATGAGCTGGTCGCGACCGGCTTTCGTGGTCGTGAAGCCGATACGGTTGGCAAGATGATTGACGAGCTGGACCGGCTCGAGCACGTCGCGGATGAAAGTGAACGTGATATTCGAAAGGCATTGTTTGCGGTGGAGAAGGATTTACCTCCGATCGATGTGATGTTCCTGTACAAAGTGATCGACTGGATCGGCGAGCTGGCGGACCGCGCCCAGCAAGTTGGCAGTCGTTTGCAGTTGTTACTGGCACGATAACCACAATCTGACGGAAGAATCCCATGAGTATTATTGCTGAGTACGGCAACGTACTGATTATACTTGCCTGTGTGTTTGGCTTTTTTATGGCCTGGGGTGTGGGTGCGAACGACGTCGCCAACGCCATGGGTACCTCGGTTGGCTCCGGTGCGCTCACCATCAGGCAGGCGATCATTATCGCCATCATGTTTGAATTCGCCGGCGCCTATCTGGCGGGTGGCGCGGTGACCGCAACGATCCGCAAAGGCATTATCGACCCCGCTATGCTGGCCGGGACACCCGAACTGCTGGTGTACGGTATGCTGGCATCGCTGCTGGCGGCGGGTATCTGGTTGCTGATTGCGACCCATTTTGGTTGGCCTGTTTCTACCACCCACTCTATTGTCGGCGCTATCGTCGGATTCGCTGCGGTGGGTATTTCTGTGGACGCGGTGGCCTGGGGCAAAGTGGGTAAGATCGTTGCCAGCTGGGTCGTTTCACCGCTGTTGGCCGGCAGTATCGCCTTTATATTATTCCGAAGTGTGCAGAAGTTGATATTGGACAGCGCCAACCCGCTGGCTAACGCGCAGCGCTATATGCCGATGTACAGCTTTTTGGTGGGCTTTATCATCGCGATGGTGACCTTTACCAAGGGGCTTAAGCACGTAGGCTTCAAACTCAGTACCGGCGAGAGTATTGCCTATTCGCTTATTGCGGGTTTGGTGATTGCCGCGGTTGCTGTATACCTGGAGCGTCGGATCAAGCATGAACCCGGTGAGAACGAAGATTACCACTTCACCAGTGTTGAAAAGGTGTTTGGTATTTTGATGATGTTCACCGCCTGTGCCATGGCCTTTGCGCATGGCTCCAACGATGTGGCTAACGCGGTGGGTCCTTTGGCCGCGGTAGTGAGTATTGTTGGTGCGGGTGGTCAAGTGGGGCAGGAATCCTCCATGCCGCAGTGGATTCTGCTCTTGGGCGGCGGTGGTATCGTGCTGGGCTTGATCATGTACGGCCACAAAGTGATCGCGACCATCGGTAACAATATTACCGAGCTGACGCCGAGCCGTGGTTTCGCCGCCACATTGGCCGCTGCGACAACGGTTGTTATCGCGTCCGGTACCGGTCTACCGATCTCAACGACGCACACCCTGGTGGGGGCGGTACTCGGTGTGGGTATTGCGCGCGGCCTGTCGGCGCTGAATATGCAGGTGGTGGGAACCATCTTCATGTCCTGGATCGTGACGTTGCCCGCGGGTGCCGGTCTGTCGATCCTGATCTTCTTTACCCTCAAGGGTATCTTTAGCTGATCCGGGACGCGGACTAGCCCGGTAGCGGTGCCGGGTGAGCCATGCAGGTTGCATCAGATAAGATTAAAAAGGGCGCCCAGAGGCGCCCTTTTTGGTTGTTTACCCCCGGCTAATTTGTTCAGCGGGCCCCTTAGCCGCTTCCGTCACCACCATGTTCCGTAGCACAATGGTCTTCTGTGCCACAGGTTCTGCCTGAACGGCCTTCGCTATGCACTCCTCCTTTGCCAGCAGGTGCCTTATGTCTACCGCTCCAACGTTGATGACCATGATGCAGGAACTGATCGCAATACCGTCGGTTAGCTCGGCGTCGCCCCATTGGGACCAGAGTAATCACGGCGTCATTGAGACGTTGGAAACCTGGCTAAGTGGCCTGGGTTTCGCCACCGAGGTGCAACCGATCGCCGGTTTCCCCGGCAAATTTAACCTTGTCGCGACCTATGGCAGCGGTCCCGGTGGCCTCGTGCTGTCCGGGCATACCGATACGGTGCCGTTTAATGCCGAGCTGTGGCAGACCGATCCTTTCACGCTGACCGAGAAAAATCAGCGCTTGTACGGGTTGGGAAGCTGCGATATGAAAGCGTTCTTTGCGTTGGCTATTGAGGCGGCCCGTCCCCTGTTGGATCAGCCGTTCCAGGCACCGTTGATTATCCTGGCGACTGCTGACGAGGAAACCAGTATGTGCGGCGCGCGCGCCTTGGCCGAGGCCGGTTATCCGAAGGCCCGGGCCGCCGTTATCGGCGAACCGACCGGACTTCGCCCGGTGTATATGCACAAAGGCATGATGATGGAGCGGATCGAATTGCTGGGTCAATCCGGTCATTCCTCCGATCCTGCCTTGGGCAATAATGCGTTGGAGGCGATGCATGAGGTTATGGCCGAGTTGCTGGCCCTGCGCGCAGAGTTACAGGCCAAGCACAATAACCCCCTGTTTACGGTGCAGACCCCGACCATGAATTTTGGCTGCATCCACGGCGGCGATAATCCGAACCGGATCTGCGGTGACTGCGCCCTGGAATTTGACCTGCGGCCGCTGCCGGGGATGGATAATGATGAGCTGCGCGCGCAGATTATCGCGCGGGCCGGTGCGGTGGCCGAGCGACGCGGTGTGGCGATGCGATTGGAATCGCTGTTCCCGGGCATTCAGCCCTTCGCGAACCGCCAGGACTCCGAGCTGGTTCAGCTGGCCGAGCGTCTGACAGGGCATCGCGCGGAAACAGTCGCCTTCGGTACCGAAGGGCCGTTCTTGCAGCAGCTCGGCATGGATACGGTGGTGATGGGGCCGGGTAGTATCAACCAGGCCCACCAACCGGATGAGTATCTGGCGCTGAGTCAGATTCCGACAACGTTGGTACTGCTGCGTCAATTCATAACCCATTACTGTCTGGGTGACAGCCGCGCCGTGACTTCGAGCGCTGCCGCATCCGGCACCAGCCAATAAGTAAGGAAACCAGAACGTGACGACCTCGATTGACGGCTACGTCGGATTTTTTCGCCATTCTGCCCCCTATATCAACGCGCATCGTGGCAAGACCTGGGTGTTGATGCTGGATGGCGAGGCGCTGGCCTGCGACAATTTTGCGAATATCGTCAACGATATCGCACTGATCAATAGCCTGGGTGTGCGACTGGTGCTGGTGCATGGCGCCAGGCCGCAGATCCAGGCACGTTTGGATGCCGAAGGCATTCCGCAGCGCTTGCATCATGACCTGCGTATCACCGACGACGCGACCTTATTGTGTGTCAAAGAGGTGGTCGGCCGGCTGCGTACCGAGTTTGAGGCACGCCTGTCGATGGGGCTGGCCAATTCGCCGATGCACGGTGCGCGGATCCGGGTATGTGGCGGTAATTTCGTGGTAGCGCGCCCCTTTGGCGTCTGCGACGGCGTGGATCTCTGTCATACCGGCGAGGTGCGACGGGTTGATCAGGAAGCGATCCGCGCCTTGTTGAATGCCGGCGCGATCGTCCTGCTGTCGAACCTGGGCTATTCGCCAACGGGTGAGATCTTTAATCTGTCCGTTGAGGATGTGGCGACCCAGGTTGCGATTGCCCTCCATGCCGACAAACTGATCTGTTTCGGTGAGGCGCCCGGTGTCACCCTGGAGAACGGTGAGTGTCAATCAGAGCTATTGACCCGCGATGCCGAGGCGCTGCTCAAGCAGGCCTTGGCAGAACTGGAAAACAGCCGCACCCCCTATAGCGAGCTGACCTGTCAGTTGTCGGCGATCACGGCGGCTTGTCGTGGCGGTGTGCCTCGAGGACATCTGGTTAGCTATCGTGACGAGGGGGCGTTATTGCTGGAGATGCTGACCCGAGAGGGGTCCGGCACCATGGTGATTAAAGAGAGTTACGAGCAGGTTCGTCAGGCGAGCATCGAGGATGTGGGCGGTATTCTCGAACTGATCCAGCCGCTGGAGGACGCGGGGGTGCTGGTACGGCGCTCCCGGGAGTTGCTCGAGACCGAGATCGATCGGTTTGCGGTGGTGGATCGAGACGGCGCGATTATCGCCTGTGCGGCGGTCTACCCTTATGACGATGGCTCGGCAGAGCTGTCCTGCGTGGCGGTTCATCCCGATTACCGGGGCGGCGAGCGGGGCGAGCAACTGCTGACGCATCTGGAAAAGCGCGCGCGGGCAGCAGCCCTACAGCGCTTGTTTGTGCTGACCACGCGCACGGCGCATTGGTTTCTGGAGCGGGGTTTTGTCGAAGTCGGACGCGACCATCTGCCGGCAGAAAAACAATCGTTGTATAACTTGCAGCGCAATTCCAAGGTGTTTGAAAAGCGCCTGTAGTCAGAAGGCGTCGAAGGTATTGGAAGGTATTGGAAGGTGTTAGAAGGCGTCGTAAGCAGCCGTAGACGTCATCATAAACCGTCACGCGGCCTGCCTGTCGGACGTGTGGCTTACGCGACCACGAAGAGGAACAGCGCTATGCCACAACATGCGAAGATCAATTACGTCGAGTTTCCCGCCCGTGACCTCAAGGCGACCCAGCAGTTTTTTAGCCAGGCCTTCGGCTGGACCTTCGTCGAGTATGGCCCCGCGTACTGCGCGTTTTCGGATGCGGGGCTGGACGGTGGTTTTTATCAGTCGACGTTAGCGGCGTCCACGGCGACGGGCAGTGCGCTAATCGTGCTTTACAGCGAGAACCTGGAGGCAACGCAAGCACGTATCGAGGCGGCGGGTGGCTGCGTTGTGAAAGCCATTTTTGACTTTCCCGGAGGGCGGCGCTTTCATTTTAGCGAGCCCAGCGGGAATGAGTTTGCGGTCTGGTCCGAATTAAGCCCGGCCTGATCCTCTGCTGTGATGATCCGCGCCGGGGCAAAAGCTACTTCTTGCCTCGGCCCGCACGGCCGCGAACGATCTTGGTCTGGGTGGCCTTGTTGGCGCGTGCAGGCCGGGCGGAAAGGGCGAGTTTGTTGACCAGCGCGTCACGGTTGCCGACTTCATAGCCTGGTTGGTGGATGCGCTTGATTCGACTGCCAATCAGGCGCTCGATATTTTCCAGCGAGCGTTCTTCTTCCCGGCTGACGAAGGAGATGGCATGGCCGCGGGCACCGGCACGGCCCGTGCGGCCAATGCGGTGCACATAATCTTCGGCCAGGTAGGGCAGGTTGTAGTTCACCACGTGTTCCAGGCCTTGAATATCCAGTCCGCGTGCCGCGACTTCCGTCGCAATCAGTACCTGAAGCTTGGCCGATTTAAAGTCGGCCAGCGCGCGACGGCGTGCGCCCTGGCTTTTATCGCCATGGCACAGCGCGGCTTTTATCCCGGCGCATTTCAATTCAAACATCAGGGTATCGGCCTGGGCTTTGGTGCTGGTAAAGACCAGTACCTGGAACCAGTTGTGCTTTTCGATCAGTTCGACGAACAGGTCGGCTTTGCGGCGTTCTTCCACCGGGTACACCACATGTTCAACCGTTTCGGCGGTGGCGTTCTGCTTGGCGACCTTCACCACCTGGTGGTTGTGCAGGAGTTTGTTGGCCAGCTCGTTGACCGCCGCCGACACCGTGGCGGAAAACAGCAGGGTCTGGCGCTCTTTGGGCGCTTTTTGCAGAATCGACTGCACATCGCTGATAAAACCCATATCCAGCATACGGTCGGCCTCATCCAGCACCACAAAATCGAGGTTGCTGAGGTTGAGGTTGCACTGTACCAGATGTTCCAGCAGGCGGCCGGGTGTGGCAACGATAATATCGACGCCCGCTTGCAGCTTCTTCTCCTGGGCACTCATTTTGACCCCGCCGAAGAGTGCGGTGACCGATAGCGGCATAAACTGGGCGTAGCGCGTGATCGTCGCCGCCAGCTGCTCGGCGAGTTCCCGTGTCGGTGTCAGAATCAGCGCGCGGGGGTTGCCTGGCAGCGTGGCTTTGGGGCGGTCGTGCATCTGTTGCAGAATGGGCAGGGCGAAGGCCGCGGTCTTGCCGGTTCCGGTCTGGGCGGTGGCCAATAGATCCTTGCCGCGCCGAGCCGGGACAATGGCTCGCTGCTGAATCGGCGTCATCTGGCTGTAACCGCAGGCATCGAGGGCTTGCTGAATCTCGGGCGCTAGGTCTAAAGAAGCAAAAATCATGCGGTTTCCTCTGCCGATCTCGGCTACAGTCAAAAATGAAGGGCGGATTATAGAGGATTTCGGCGCGCGCCGTGACCCTGTTTGCCCGACTTGGGCAAAGAAGCCCGGGGTATCGAACACTATTCGCTCCTTTGAGCACCTTATTAAGGCGGCAACGTAATACCGAGCAAAAAATGTCGCCTTAATAGGCGGTTCATGGCGCAATTGCCGTGGCATAAAACCACCAGGTTCATATGTTGTTACGGTTGCCTGCGTCGAGCCCGAGCGGGGCCATCGTTGCAATCGACCGCGGGCGTGGTTTCCGTTATGCTGTAGTTATTCCTTTCTGTATGTCTTGTGGCCGTTGTCCGCCTCCATCGAGTAATTTCCTATGAACGCCTTTTCCGCACTGGGGCTTAACGCACCTCTGATTCAGGCTTTACGTCACCAGGGTTATGCGTCGCCCACCCCGATACAGCGCAAGGCGGTTCCCGTGATACTCAAGGGCCGCGATCTACTGGCCGCTGCGCAGACCGGAACCGGCAAGACGGCGGCCTTTGCGCTGCCTATTCTGCAGCGGCTTTCCCTGAACGGGGTTGCCGGTAAGGGGGTTCGCGCCCTGATCCTGGCGCCGACGCGCGAGCTGGCAGCCCAGGTGGCTGAACGGGTTCAGGCCTATGGTGCAGAGCTGGCGTTGACGTCGGCGGTGGTGCACGGCGGGGTGCCGATCGAGCCACAGATCGCGCGGTTGAAACAGGGGGTGGATATCCTGATTGCAACCCCGGGACGCCTGCTGGATTTGCTCTACCAGGGCGGCGTAGCACTGGGAAGCGTTGAAACACTGGTTCTCGATGAAGCCGATCGCATGCTGGATTTGGGCTTTATCGACGATGTGCAGAAAATCATCAGTCGCCTGCCAAGGGCACGGCAGACGCTGTTGTTTTCGGCGACGTTGCCGCCAGCGGTCGTGGCGCTCACCGAAGGCGTTCTGGTTGACCCTTTGCGGGTCGATATCAGCCCCGCGCAGAGTACGGCGCAGACGGTACAGCAGTCGGTGTATAAGGTGGAGTGGGAGGACAAGCCCGATACTATTCGCTATCTGGTCGAGGAAGGGCGCTGGGAGCGGGTGCTGGTGTTTATCCGTACCAAAAAAAGCGCCGATGATCTGGTGCAGTATCTGCAGCAGGAAGGGCTGAGCGCCGCGGCGATCCACAGCAACAAGAGCCAGATCTTGCGTACCCGCACCTTGGCGGCGTTCAAGGCCGGCGAGATACGCGTACTGGTGGCGACCGATATTGCCGCGCGCGGCTTGGATATTGCCGAGCTGCCGCTGGTGATCAATTATGATCTGCCCAGGGTTGCCGAAGATTATGTACACCGCATCGGCCGCAGTGGTCGGGCCGGTGTCGCCGGCCGGGCAATGTCGTTACTCAGCGGTAGCGAGCGCAAGTGGATGCAAGGTATCGAGAAGCTGATCCAACGTCACTTACCGGCTGGGCCTCTGCCGTTTTTTGAGCAAGGCGTCGAACAACCGGTGGATATGGGTGAAAGCGAGGTGATCGGTAAACAGCGTAAAAAGTCGCGTGCAGCGAAACCGGGTCAGTCGAAAACCGCCTCGGCTAAAGGTGCTAAAACGGCCCAGCCCCGTTCAGGAGGCAAGGGAAGGACGACACCCTCGATTAAGTCTGGCAAAAAGCAGCAATCCTCGGCCAAAGGCCGCAGGGTCGAGCCGTCTTCATCGGCGGATCGGCATACCCTGCGTAAAAAAACTACGCGCCCTTCCTTGTTGGGCTGAGTCGGTGAAACAGCAGTTTTTTTCGCTTGTGACCCCCTGAGGTTATCTGCTTTGTGGTGTGTTATGTGCGTCGCATAGAAAATATTTACTGCCTCGGCGGTTTTCTTTCGGTGGCGTTTGTCATTTTTCTGCGTGGTGTTTTTTTGGCCAAAGGGTTGGTGTCTTTGGTCGAAAGAGCTCAGCATTAGGTGATATTACGCCCGTATTTCTGCGCTGCAGTGAAAATGCTTTCTAACGTTGTTCAGATTTGGCATCCGCGGCGCCTGGGTGGCAACTGCCTCTGATGTTTGCTTCTGGTTGATCATTGTACATTCCCTTGGCCTTCTTTCTTCTTCCTTGCCCCTTGCCCCTTGCCCCTTGCCCCTTGCCCCTTGCCCCTCCCCCTTGCCCCTGAGACCTATGTCGTAACGACCTACGTCGGATAGTTAATCAGGGCTTTCTTCCATACCATCGTGGTGCTGAAAACATCGGGGTACGGAGTAGACCCTATGTCGGCACTGACACACAAAGCACCAGCAAATGACGGTCCCTAGCTATGACTCACACTAAAAAAGGCGCGAGCTATAAGTCCCAGCGTCGCCCGAGTAAATCCTTTTCCACCCGCGCCGAATACCTGGAGCATGAGCTCACCATCATGTCACCGAAGCGTTGGGGAATGAACCTGCCATTCCGTGACTATCATTTTGAAGTTGAAGACTTTGTACCTGCGGTCGCTGCGACGATCGGAAAAATCGTTATGGTCGCGGCGGTGGTCGCGGCGTTTGCCGTGCCTATGGGGCTCTCCAGCGAGTTCGTGATCGAAAACGTGCGGTTTGAGATGTTGATTGCTGCCATTCTCTTCGTCATCCTCTTCTCGGGTATGTTGAACCCCAATGCCAACCTTGCGGGCACCCACGGCCCGATGATTCCGATGATTCCTCTGATCGTGGCCTCTGGAGGGCATCCGTTGGCCCTTGGGGTCATGGTCGGGGTATTCGGTTTGATCCTCAGTGTAACCAAGGGGGGCAGCAAACTGATGACGCTAACCGGGGAGGGTGTCCGGGGGGGGCTGCTGATTTATCTCGGCGCCGTCGGCATGATCAGCCAGGTCGCGGCTCTGTTTAAATGGGCAGATAGCATCGACATGGGCTATGTCGCTTTCGCGGTTATTCTCTGTACTGTGCTGATGTACGCCTTTTTGGCACGGATCAAAATGCGCTGGCTTTCGATTCCACTGGGGTCCGGTATGGCGCTGGCTATTGCGCTCTTGCTGGGTGCGCCGTTCGAATTTGTAACCGAGCCGGGTATGCCACATCTGAGCCCGACCTACTGGTGGGGTGACGATACGGGTTGGCAGATGGGGTGGCCAGAATTGCATCACTTCATAGCCGTAACACCGTTTGCCATCTTAGCGGTGGCGATGTGGTCGCCGGACTTTCTGGGCCATCGCGTCTTTCAGGAGCTGAATTACCCTGAAAAAGCGCATAAAGTATTGATGAATGTGGATGACACCATGGCGGTAGCTTCCGTTCGGCAGATGGTCGGTAGCACGCTGGGTGGCGGTAACCTGGCATCGTCTTGGGGGACGTACATGATCCCTGCCGCGATCGCCAAGCGACCCATTCCTGCCGGTGCTGTACTGACCGGTGTGCTGTGTGTGGTTGCCGCACTCTGGGGTTACCCGATGGATCTGGCCGTCTGGCCACCGGTGCTGCGGGTTGCGCTGTTGGTGGGCGTATTCCTGCCCTTGCTGGAAGCGGGTATGCAGATGACCCGTGATGCCAAGACATCGCAGTCGGCGGGTATTGTTATGTTTGCCTCGGCGTTCGTGAATCCGGTGTTTGGCTGGTCCTTGACCATGCTACTGGATAACCTTGGCCTGATCGGCGACAAAGAGCGTGGCAGCACGCTGGCGCATATGGATCGCTGGATTATCCCGGCAATTACCTTCATCGTGCTGTTGGTCGTGATGGCCTCGGTAGGGATGCTGCCGGGTATTCCTGCCCTGGTGGAATCGTTCCGCTAAGCGTGGCGCGGCCAAGAGCACTCAGCCACTGGCGTAGCGGGTAGATGTGGCTGTCTCCCGAGGGGCATCGTGTATAACGCTGCCCCTTTTTAGTGGTGAGGCCTACACGCCTAGTGGTTCATCCGTCGTATATCGTGTGCGACACACGCACCGGACTTAGCTGTTATCCCATTGCAGGGCGCAATTGCACAACTTGAGGCCTTCATTTGTCGGCTGGCCAGGCGTCAGGAACGCGTCCTGGTAGGCGTGGGCCGGAATCGGCCGGCTGAGCAGGAAACCTTGCATATACGTGCATTCCTGGGCCTGGAGAATACGCAGCTGCCCCGGTGTTTCCACCCCTTCGGCAATCAGGAGCAGATTCAGGTTCTTGGCCATGGAGATAATGGTGCGCACGATTTCCAGATCGCTTTCGCTGGATTCAAGGTCGCGCACAAAGGCCCGGTCAATCTTCAGATAATCGAGCGGGAAGGTCTTTAGGTAGCTTAACGAGGAATAGCCGGTCCCGAAGTCATCGACGGCGAACCGGACGCCCAGAGCCTGAATATTTCTCAGTTGTGACAGGGTGCTCTCGGCATCCTGCATCAAGACACTTTCGGTAATCTCCAGTACCAGGGCCTCGGCCTCAATGCCGTCGTTGCCGATAACGGCCTGGACCTTCTCGAACAGCGCGTTGTCGTGAAACTGCAGGGCGGACAGGTTGACGCTCATCTTACCGGGGGTCATGCCCTGTTTCTGCCAGGTGCGCCATTGTGCGCACGCTTCTCGCAGGACCCAGTCGCCGATATCCAGAATCATGCCGCTGCTCTCCGCGATGGGGATAAATTCCAGCGGTGAAACCACGCCCCACTCGGGGTGGTGCCAGCGAATCAGGGCTTCCATACCAATAACCTGGCCTGTTCCCAAGCTGAGTTGAGGTTGGTAGTACAGGTGGAATTCCTGGTTGCCCAGGGCGCGGCGCAGGTTGTTTTCCAGGTCCAGGCGCCTGAGGGCCGAACTGTTCATTTCGGCTGCGAAGAAATGAAACTGGTTCTTTCCGCTGGCCTTGGCACTATACAGCGCCGTATCGGCATTCTGGATCAGTATGCGCCCCTCGGCGCCATCTTGCGGATAGACCGCGATGCCAATGCTCAGTGAAGAAAAGATCTCATGGGTATCGACGCGCAGGCTCTGATTGAACTGATGCTGGATACGTTTCGCCACATTACCCGCATCCAGAGGCTCGGCAATATAAGGAAGCAGGACCAGGAATTCATCGCCGCCGTGGCGCGACACGGTCGGCAACAGCAGTTGCTGTTCGTGCTGCGAAATGACGTCCGATTCACGCAACAGGGTTACCAGACGGTCGCTAACCTGGCGCAGCAGTTCATCGCCGACATCATGGCCGAGCGAATCATTGATCTGTTTGAAGTTATCGATATCGATAAACAGTACCGCCAGATGGTGCTTCTGTCGGTTGGCGAACTTGACCGCCTGTTGCAAGCGGTCGTTGAATAGCGTCCGGTTGGGGAGTCCGGAAAGCGCGTCGTAATAGGCCAGCTTATGAATCTTTTCTTCCGCCAGTTTACGTGCGGAGATGTTTGTGGCGATCAACAAGAAACCGGTATTGGATTCATCGATACGGTTGAGCGAGGCCAGTACCGGAACGCGCCCGCCTTGGCTATTGCGCAGGTTGCGCTCAAAGTGTCCGTCCTTATTCACAGGAATGAATGCGGTGATCGGTTTGCCGTTCTGTTCCAGCAACCGGGAGACGGAACTGCCCAGTAACTGCTGTTCGCTATAGCCGAGTTGCTCGCAGGCGGCGCGGTTCACTTTCTGTATCACGCCCTGCGCATCGGTCGTTAGGAGGATATCGTCCATAACATGGAGAATGTTTTCCGTATAGCGGAAGGCTTCTTCCAGGGCGTGTTTGTTCTCCTCCAACCCCTGGGTCATCAGGTTAAAACTGCGTGACAGTTGACCCAGCTCATCGTTGGATCGGTGCGCGACAGTGACCGAGAGATCGCCACGGGCGATGCGGTCGGCTGCGTCCCGGATTCGGGCTAGCGGGGTAGCGATATGCTTGGCGCTGCTTAAGCTCATTAATGCGCCGATCAGCATGATCACGCCGACGCCGATGAACAGTACCTGCACATGCTGGTCGATGGCGTCGCTGACGTCCTGGGTGCGTTTTTCTATCTCGGCTTTTTCATGATTTATCGCCTGCTGACTGATCTGCAGCAAGCGTATTTCCGCGTCCTCAAGCTGCGCCTTGGTTTCCAACTGCGCGCGCGATGAGGCGTCATTTTCCAGCGCGGCAAAAAAGGCCTTGCTTAATTGCAGCAGCGCTTCAGATTCTTTCTCGATCTGGATCGATAAATTGGTTTCGTGGTTGGAACTGCGGTTGGAGCTGTGGCTGAAGGCCGGGGCGGACGAATGATTGAGTAGGAGTGTATACTGTGCAGCCGCGGCGCGCAGGCGACGTTCGCCCTGTTCGGCTAATGCCTGCTCTTCATTTCCCGTTTCTTCACTTTCAGCAGGGGGCGCTTCATCATCGCCGGTTTGTAAGCTGTGGATCAGACCGGCCTCTGCGGTAGAGGAGATCACGCGCATCGCACCTAACTGGATTTCGTTTAATGTTTCCAGAATGGGCAGGCTATGCTGGTTGAGCTGCTGATATTCGGACTGGGTCTGCTGGTTGCCCTGATAGGCAAAAATGCCAAACAGCAGGACGACCAGGCTGTTGGCCAGGTAGGCCAGTAACAGACGGTTACCAATCTTCATCGTACAGCTTCCTCGGTGTTACGTTCAGGTCACATCGGTGTCTGGCCAGCCTCCTGCTAGGCCTGTTTTAGAACACAGTCAGGGTAAACTGTCATCGACCCTTTGCTCCTAGCGTTAGACGCGCAACGTTTCTACATTTGCCGATCTATCCTTAGATCGGTAACAGTCGGAATAACGGTTGTGCTGTCGACTGTTTGTTAGAATCGACGAGTATACCGAACCTTAAATTAAAAATAATTCATGTGGGCTATAAACTTGCTATTTATGCGGCATTATCGGGCTTGGGTCTGGGTTTTCGGGTCGGCAGCGCGCCCTGTCACATGCCGCTTACTCTTAACCTCAACCAATTGCTTTCCTAGGGCTTTCAGGGTGGTGGTTGTCACGACTTTCGCTAAGGCCTAGGCTTGACAGGGCTTTAGATGCAGGATTATCGTGTTGATATTTTGACAATATAGGCTACTTCTCCATGGATAGGACAAGCTATATTGCCGCGCTTTCTGTATTACTGTCGTTTTTTTTAACGGCGCAGTCAGCGGTCGCGGCAAATTCCGCTCCTCTTGCGGGTGTGGGTGGTGAACTGCCCGAAGAACAGCAGCGGGCAGAAAGCTGGAAGTCGGTACAGGTCTGTTTCCGATGTCATGATATGAGCGAGCAAACGCTCAGTAAGCAGCCGCGGCGGCGGCAGAAAAAGCACCGCAAAGCGCTGAAAACGCAACGCCCCTGTATGGAATGCCATAACACCAGCGACGAGTCCTGTTGTCACGACCACCTGTTTCCGAAAATTGACGTGTGGTATTAGCCGTGGCGTGCTGCGCAGGGCGCGCAACGAGCCGGTAAAAAATCGGTGCGTGTTTAGAATAGAAAACACTTGAAGCGGATCGGCCGCCACGTGTCGGCCATTAACTGACAAAGGAATAGCTTATGAAAGCGGGTGTTGTTGCGTTACTTTCGGTATTTTTTGTGGGCTCGGTTGTCCAGGCGCAATCGTTGCAGGAAACCATCACTTTTTGCGAGGAATGCCATGGTACCGGGGGGGTGAGTAGCGAGTCGGATATCCCGACCATTGTCGGGTTATCCGATATAGCCATTAGCGATATTTTGTTGGCCTACCAGGATGACAGTCGTGCGGCCATCTCATCCACGTTTCGGTTTGGCGATACGACGCGCCCCGAAACGAATATGAATGACATCACCAAAAAACTTTCCGAAGCAGAGATTGAGGCCTTGGCCCAGCATTATTCGGCAGGGACCTTTGTGCCAGCCTCTCAACCTTTTGACGCCGCGAAGGCCGCCATCGGCGCCAAGATTCATAAGGTGCAATGTGCCAAGTGCCACGAAGAGGGCGGAACATCGCGGGATGACGATGTCGGCATTTTGGCGGGGCAGTGGTCACCGTATCTGCGCACGGCACTCACAAACTTTCGCAACGACAGCCGAGACACCGAGCCAAAAATGCTAAAGCTGGTGAAAAAGCTGTCCGAGGATGAGATCGAGGCCCTGATCAATTACTGGGCCAGCCAGCAATAGGGCAATGCCGGTGGGATTCTTCAACCGGTTGTCGCGTTCCATTCCCCGCGGGTTATGCCTGGGCCTGCCTGCGGGCTCGGTATTGGCGGGCCTTATCGGGATATTCGTGTGGAGCGGATTTACGGCCGCCCTCGAGCTGACCAATCGGGAATCGTTCTGTATCAGTTGCCACGAAATGCGCAATACGGTGTATCAGGAATACCAGCAGTCGCCCCATTTTAAGACGTTGTCGGGTGTGACGGCCACCTGCCCGGATTGCCATGTGCCTAAGCCGCTGCTGCCGAAGTTGGTCAGAAAAATCCAGGCATCGAATGATCTGTATCACGCGTTGATGGGCACTATCGATACCCCCGAGAAGTTCGAAGGCCGGCGTAAAATGCTTGCCGAACGCGTTTGGGCCACCATGAAAGAAACCGACTCGCGGGAGTGCCGTGCCTGCCACACACTCGCACGGATGGATCTGGAAGGGCAGGATAAGCGCACCCGTAAAAAACACAGCGCCGAACGCATGGCGTCGCGGGACGAAACCTGTATCGATTGCCATAAGGGCATCGCCCATCAGTTGCCGAAGGCGCTTTAAGTGCCCGGCTGGACCGGCTCCGCTTTTTATTGGGGGGAGGGTAAGCGGAGCGCTGCTGGCTCCGGTGTTCGCTTGTGCTGGCAGTCTGTTGGCGCAGTAGATCCGTGTTAAGTCCGACAGACGGCTGTTGGCACCGAGACCCTGTTAACGCGGGCTAACACCCAGTGCCTGCACGGTTTTCACGTTTAGATAGCGATCTACGGGCAGTTTCTCTGCGCGCTGGAAGGCATTGACGGCTTGCATCGTTTGCGGGCCGATAACACCGTCTATCGGTCCAGGATTGTGACCTTTGGTTTTAAGGGCGGTTTGAATCTCGCCGACACGACCGCGGGTCAGGTTTGTTTCACACAGAATTTCGCGCCACGCCATATGGCCGTCGGCGACTTTTTCCGTTTTTGCGACCATGCTGTATTTGGCCGGAATCTCGATGCGTTTTTCCTGTGCAGGACGGATGATTTTTTGGACCTTTACCGTTTTATACTGGGCAGGAATCGTAATGGTCCGGGTTGAGGCGGCCTGATCGACAACGCGCTTTTTGACGATATCGTACTGAGCGGGTTCTTCAATCAGGCGAGTGGTCGCGGGTTTATCCTGTACGCGGGTGCTGATGGTCTGGTATTTCGCAGGGACTTCCACCAGGCACATAATCTCGCCGGTAGCCTGGTCGACGCGCTGAATCGGCCCGGTACCTTTTTTCCAGATGCTGTGTGCCGGTTCGACGAGCACACGTTCGGTTTTGGTGGAGTAGCTGGCGGGTATCTGCACCATGCGGCTGGTCGTCGGCTTTACCATTACCCGTTCTTCGATCCACTTGTAGGTGGCGGGTACCACGACAAGGCGTTCACTGGGGTCTGAAACCTGAACGGTCTCGTCGACAAACGTGTATGCAGCCGGAATGACTTCGATTCTTTCCGAGGCTTCGCTGACCAAGATTCGTTCTTGATTCGTCCGGTATTTGGTGGGTACAAAGACGCGCGCAAAACATTGTCCCGCTTGTTTGGCGGGTGGGAACAGGGTGTCGCCGGCGGCCATGCTGGCATGCATCATGGGGGCGGCTTGTTGGGCTGGGGCGCTCTCAAGGTCTTTGGCCCATTTTGTCAGCGACATCTCTTTGCTGTTCAGCTCGCGATTACGCTGGTCGATTTGCATCTGTTGCTGGCGGAGGGCGCTTTCTTTACTTTGAATTTGCGCCATCTTGGTATCGAGTTCACTGGTAGAAAGGGCGGCCATTTCTGATTCTTTATCCATCTCCATGGCTGAACGGGTCGATACCTGCTTATCCATACTGCTGCAGGCAGAAACCGCGGCAATCGCAATAACTAACGCGGTTTTAGACATTAGGCTTGTTGTTTTCATGATCGAGGCTCGTGTTGTGGAAATACGCAACACCGAAGAAACGTCAGCTACCTCCTTTAGCTTTCTACTGCACGGCAACTATTAACCTGGCGGACAAGCAGGTTCCCTGCCTATTTTGTCCGTCGCCCCTTAAACCTGACGCAGTTGCGTGGAACTGCTTGATTTCATGGGGTCTCGCATTCGTCTTCGACAAATTCAGACGCATCCGTGCATCTTCTATTAACCCGCCGGGTTAATAGCACTGATCAAAGTTTAGTCGAGGTTCGGGTAGTTACAAGAAACGCGGGACACTGACTCAGATCAACCGCTGTACAAAAAACAGTCAATTATGTTGCTGGCACGTATCCATCAAGGTATGTTCTCTTTCGTTAACGGGTATCGCTTGTGCGGGAGGGATTCAAGCAAAGCTGATTGATTCATGAGTTGCTGTAATTGGTGGTAGGTATGCGCATAAAACATTTTGCCCTGGCGGCAGGCTTTTCCTTATCGATGCTGTGTTTCCCGGGACCGGCGAATGCCGTGATTCAGGACGCCGCATCCGACGCCTTTGTGCAAGGCTGGGAGGCCTACGATGCCCAACATTACGAGCAAGCTCGTGAGATCTGGTTGCCCTTGGCGGAGCAGGGCTTTGCCAGTGCTCAGCTGAACCTGGGGTCGATGTACGATTACGGTCAGGGAGTGGTGGAAGATCCGGCACGCGCCGTACGCTGGTACCGCGTCGCGGCGGAGCAGGGTAACGGCATTGCACAATTTAATCTGGGTATGATGTATGCCGATGGTCGCGGGGTCTCGCAAGACTTCGGCCAAGCGGCGTTCTGGTACAGCAAAGCGGCCGACCAGAATATCAACGATGCACAGCATAATCTGGGGCTGCTTTATGCCGAAGGACAGGGCATGGCAACCGACACCGAGCGGGCGATTGAATGGCTGTATCTTGCCGGTCAGGGCTATCTCGATGCCGGTCGGGAGGCGCATACGCGCAGCGTTCTCGAGACGATCCGTCAAATCAACGACGCCCACCCCTTGGCGGCGCGGTTGGTCGAGCAGCTGAGTAGCCTGGGGACGGTCAGTGTTGATAATGTCTGGGATAATGCGTCGGTGGGGACCGGTTGGCCGATTGCTGAAGGCTATGTGGTCACGAATAATCACGTGGTCGAGGGGAGCCAGTTTATTACCCTGATCAATGACGCCGGACAGGAGATGTCCGCCACCGTCGTGGCGTTGGATAAGCAGAAGGATCTGGCGTTGTTGTCGGTAAGCAACCCCAGCTTGCTGCCGCCGGCACTGCCGTTATCGTCGCAGCGGGCACGGTTGGGGACCCGTATTTTCACCATTGGTTTTCCGCGTATCGATATTTTGGGTAAGACGCCGAAACTGAGCGCTGGCCTGGTGAGTTCCGTGAATGGTTTGGCGGATGATGTGTCGCGGTATCAGCTGAGTCTGCCGATTCAGTCGGGTAACAGCGGCGGTCCGTTGATCAACCTGCATGGCGAGGTGGTGGGCGTGATTACGTCGATGTTGGGCGAGATTGATGCCAACGGCGAGACCAAGCCCATTTCTGATATCAGTTACGCGGTCAAGGTGGACTTCCTGCAGGCGCTGCTCGACCAGACCCCGCAGCGCCAGATCCCGATCAGAGAGCTGGCCCTTTTTGATAGTGGTCTTGAATCCTTGGCCGACCGTGTGCAACATTCGGTGATGATCGTCCGGGCCAAGTAATACGGAACCCGTTATACGGATCAAGAAATACGGACCCCGTCGCAGGGAGCGGGGTCATGTCGCCTTTACAGCGCCGTCGTAAAACGGCGGTTTCTTACAGCGCAGCCCCTGCCTTACCGGCCAGATCTGCTGCATAGTTCATGATATGGAAGAGGACGTTCTGCTCCAGGGTTCCCGTGACCAGATGGCTTCCAGGACCCGTGGCATAGATTGCTACATCCTCCCCGCCATGGGTCTCGGAGGCGGTCGGCACCAGGGCTTCCTGATGGAACCCGGACCGCGTGCTGTCCACCCGCGTTAAATCTGCTCTGCCCGCCGTCACCGCCCGGGGGGCGTTAGTGTCGGGCGCTTTAAAGCCCTGGCCATTGGCGTAACCCAGCGTGGTGTAGGGCAAGCCATCGTTGGCCCGCGCAGGGTGTGAGTGAGCTTCTCCCCGCCTGTCGTTACCCGTCACTTTACCCAAGATAGGGTTGCCCCGGGTGGGATAGCCTGCGATGGTCAATACATGGCTATGATCGGCGGTAACAATAATCAGCGTCTCTGCGGGGTTGGTGTTATCCACGGCCGTCTGAACGGCGCGGGCAAACTCGACCGCATCGCTTAGGGCGTTGTAAGCACTGCCCGCATGGTGGCCATGATCGATACGTCCGCCTTCGACCATCAGAAAGAACCCCTGCGCGTTGTTATCCAGTATGTCGATGCTTTTGGCGGTCATCGCTGTCAGTGAAGGCTCGCCCCGGGTGTCATTATTTCGGCCATTATTCCGGTCGGCCTCGTAGCGCATATGTGACGCGTTAAACAGGCCGAGAACCCGGGTTGTCGAGGCGGGGTCGATGGCGTCAAACCCGGCCTGATCCGTCCTGTATATTCCCTCTGGGTATAGGGTCTGCCACTCCGTGATCAGGTTGCGGCCATCGGTGCGGTTACCCGCCACGGTACGGGGTGCAGCGCCGCTGTTGTCTGCGCTATTGTTCGGCAGGAAGTGCCGGCGTCCGCCGCCCATGACGACATCGATACCATCGATATTCGGGTGGTCCGCACCCTGATTAACCCGTGCTTCCAGTAGCGATTCAAAATGGATCAGCTGATCGGCAATATCTCGGCAACCGGCGGCGAGTGCGGCGGCGGGCATATCCGTATTATCTTCCCAGCTGCGCTCGGCGGATTTCGCGTAGGTGGCGGCGGGCGTGGCATGGGTTATACGCGTGGTTGAGATGATGCCGGTGGCTTTGCCGGCGACTTCCGCCAGCTCTAACGCACTAGTCAGTTCGAGTCCCCGGGAAGAGGCGCAATCGCCACGAACCACCGTTTCAGACACGCCGACCACGCCGGCTTTGGTTTTTACACCGGTGATGATCGCCGTCATCGTGCCGGCAGAATCTGGCGTTTGCTGGTTGGTGTTGTAGGTCTTGGCCAGACCGCTGAACGGGAACTTGTCGAAGCTGAGGTTATGTTCCTCGCCGAAATTACCTCGCCTCTGCCCGGCGAGTATGCGCGCGGCGGTGACGGTGGAAACCCCCATGCCATCGCCGACGAACAGAACCACGTTTTTCGCCGCTCCGCGTGTGTTATTGATGGCAGCGGCGACGTTTTTCGCCTGCGTGACCCGTTCGGCTCCCGCCTGATACCAGGCTTGGGCAGAAGCGTGCTGCGGAATCATACTGGCCGTGGCGTGATCGGATGACGAGCCGCTGCAGGCCGTGAGGTTCAGCAGCGTAGCGAATAGCAGTCCTGCTTGGCACCGTGTTGTGGTTCTCATGATGGTTCTCTTTGTTTGGCGCGTTACGGGCTTTTTTGCGGGCCACGCCGGTTGTGCTAAAGGCGGCTGTTGTGTGTGTTCGCAAGCGAATAACCTGGCGCCTTATCCGCCTGGTTTAGTGGATTTCCGTTTTTTCTGACTCTGCTGGCGGTATTGGCGGGGCGAGAGGCCCCGCTGTTGAAAACCATCAAAGGCCAAGCCGAGTATCGGATACATCAATGGCCGATGACGCGCGATAAAGGGCGCTATTGTGGTTGGAGTTCGTCAGTCTGACTGGATAGACTGACAGCACTGATAAGAAAAACCAAGAGGGTGTGTCCATGAGTTTCCAAGCCAATACGCGTTATCCCCTTCCGCAGCTCGATAGTCTGCCCGACGATGTTCGTGATCGTATTCTCGCCGTACAGGAAAAGGCGGGGTTTATCCCCAGCGTGTTTATCACCCTGGCGCACCGTCCGGTGGAGTTTCGTGCCTTTTTTACTTACCACGATGCGGTGATGGATCGGGAAGGCGGGACCCTAACCCCCGCCGAAAAAGAGATGATCATCGTCGCCACCAGCGCGGCCAACGGTTGTCAGTACTGTGTGATTGCCCACGGTGCCCTGTTACGGATTTTCTCCAAGGAGCCCTTGCTGGCGGATCAGATCGCGGTGAACTACCTGCACGCCCCGCTGAGTGAGCGTCAAAAAGCGATGCTGGCTTTTGCCATCAAGCTGACGCGTACGCCGGAGCAGGTTCATCAAGCCGATTACGCGGCACTGACCCAGCAGGGGTATGATGCCGAGGATATCTGGGATATTGCCGGTATTACCGCGTTCTTTGGCCTGTCGAACCGCATGGCGATCGTGACCGGCATGCAGGCTAACGCCGAGTTTTACACCATGGCGCGGGTGCCTCGCAGCTGAGCGGACTAGGATCGAGGCGCTTGCTGCGCCGCTTCGTGCACCGATGTTTGTACCGGGGATGTTTGTAACGGAGATGTTTGTAACGGAGATGTTTGTACCGGGTTGGCCTTGCCCGCCGGCGCGGGAGCGTTATCAGGAGAGGAGGTTAGCCCGCTGGATTCGTTCTCCTCCTGCGGGGTGTTGGTGGGCTGGCCATACCCGGGAAAGTTGGCGTCCAAAACCGCACGGGCATTATCGGCAGGTTCCTGCAGGCCGAGCTTTTCGTAGGCCTGTATCGAGATATGCAGTGCTTCGGCGACCGCCGGCGTACGCTGGAAATTTTCTACCACGTAACGGCCGCGGTTCGCGGCGGCAATGTAGGCGCCGCGCTTCATGTAAAAGCGCGCGACCGCTACTTCGTAAGCCGCCAGGCGGTTACGCAGGTGGATCATGCGCTTGCGGGCATCCGGAGCATACTGACTGTTGGGGAATTCGTTGAGCAGGGTCGAAAAGTCATTAAACGACTCCCGTGCTGCGCCAGGGTCACGGCTGCCGCTATCGGTGGGCAGGTAGCGCATGGTGATATCGTTGTCGGCTTCGTAGCTCGCCAGTCCGCGCAGGTAGTAGGCGTAATCGATATTTTCGTGGCGGGGGTGCAAGCGGATAAAGCGGTCAGCGCTGGCTTTCGCCTTGGTCGCTTCCTGGGAATTGAGGTAGGCATAAATCAGTTCAAGTTGCGCCTGTTGGGAAAAGCGTCCGAACGGGTAACGCGACTCCAGCTCTTCCAGTTTATCGACGGCAATCGAAAAGTTGTTCTCCTCCAGCGCCGTTAACGCCTGTTGCCATAGCTTGGGCTCCGGGACGGCATAGTCCCGTTTATCGACACCAAACAGCGAGCAACCGCCGAGCAGGCCGAGTAGAACAGAGGTGATAAGGATTCGGGAGAGGCGCATGTCGCTTGAGATCCTGTGTTGCCGTTAACGATGTCGACGGTCTTCGGCCATAGACATTCTGCTGTGACCATAGTTTCGGGTATACTGGGCGGCTATTTAACCACAGACCCCCGGTATAACCAAAGCGGTCACTGTGCACAATCGTGTGCTGGTAGCTGGGTCCCGTCCGTATCCGAAAGGTTTTTCATGTCAGAACAGATATCCGTAGAGATCCGAGTCCCCGATGAGTTGTGCGGCAGCCGCCTCGATCAGGCCGTCGCCAAGCTGATCCCTGATTACTCCCGATCCCGGCTACAGGAGTGGATCAAGAGCGGCGAGCTGCTGGTAGACGGCAAGACGCTGCGGGTACGGGACAAGCTTCTGGGCGGTGAATTGATTACCCTCGTCGCCAAGCGGGAAGTACAGGAGCGCTGGCAGGCCGAAGATATCCCCATCGATGTGGTTTTTGAAGATGACCATATCCTGGTGCTGAACAAACCGGCCGGCCTGGTGGTTCATCCGGCTGCGGGTAACCATGACGGAACCTTGCTCAATGCGCTGTTGCATCATTGCCCCGAGGTTGGCGCCGTGCCCCGTGCCGGTATCGTGCACCGCCTGGACAAAGACACCACCGGCTTAATGGTGGTCGCCAAGACGCTGGAAGCGCAGACCGATCTGGTGGCCCAGTTACAGGAGCGCTCCATGGGGCGCGAATACGAGGCGGTGGCCAGCGGTGTGATGACCGGCGGTGGCGTTGTGGACGAGCCGATGGGACGGCATTCCAAGAATCGGCTAAAAATGGCGGTTCAACCCATGGGTAAGGAGGCGGTCACTCATTACCGCGTGCTGGATCGGTTCCGGGCTCATACGCATCTGCGTCTGAAACTCGAAACCGGCCGTACCCACCAGATTCGCGTTCATACCGCCTTTATCAACTACCCACTGGTCGGTGATCAGCTCTACGGTGGACGCTTCCGTTTACCGAAAGGGATTACCCCGGAGCTGCAAGCCGTGCTGCGCGACTTCGGGCGCCAGGCGCTGCATGCCAAGAAGCTGGAGCTGTATCATCCCGAGAGCGGTGAGCTGATGTCCTGGGAGGTGGATCTGCCGGCGGATCTGCAGGTGCTGTTGGCGGCGCTGCGGGAAGATTTCCGTCAGGTTGAAACGTACTAGACACGTTCGAGAGCCGCAGGCGGCAAACCGTACGCCGTTATTTGAGGTTGGTTGCCAAGGGTTTAGCAGGAGGAGTAATGGATTTGACCTTGATTCGCCCCATCGTTCCCGACTGGCCGGCGCCGGCGTCTGTGCGTGCCGTAAGTACCACCCGTCAGGGCGGGGGCAGTGTGGGGGCTTGGGCGGGTTTTAACCTCGGCGACCACGTGGACGATGATCCGGCGGCGGTGCTGGCGAATCGTGATCAGTTGCAACAGGCGGTCGGTGAGGGCGTGGCGCTGCAATGGCTGCAGCAGGTACACGGTATCGAGCTGGTCGAGGCCCAGGATGACGGCGAGGTCCGTTGCGCCGATGCCAGCTACAGCCAGCGGGTAGGGCAGGCTTGTCTGGTGATGACCGCCGATTGTCTGCCGGTACTCTTTTGCGACCGTGCGGGTAGCCGGGTGGCGGCCGCCCACGCCGGTTGGCGGGGGTTACTGGATGGGGTACTGGAAAGTACCGTGGCTAGGCTGGGTACCGATCCTGGTGAGATTCTCTGCTGGCTGGGGCCGGCGATCGGGCCCGATGCTTTTGAGGTGGGGGACGAGGTCCGGCGCGGTTTTTGCGCGGCCGATGCCCAGGCCCAGACCTGTTTCAAGCCCGGAGCCGAAGCGGGTAAGTGGCTGGCCGATCTGTACGGATTGGCGCGCCAGCGCCTGCAGCACTGCGGGGTCACGGCCGTCTACGGGGGGGATCGCTGTACCTTCAGCGAGGCGGAAACCTTCTACTCTTACCGGCGTGATGGTGTGACGGGGCGTATGGCCAGTCTGGTCTGGCTGGCCGACTAAGATCACCTGACTATCAACCTGGCATGTAACTATTCAGCACATGCATCGACTTGAAACTATGGAGTATTTGTTCCAAGAGACGCCGTGAATACATCCATGTAGGCTTCGCTTTGGCATCCTTGCCAAAGAGACTCTTTCCACAAACACTCCATAATCAATTACATAG
>JBFGZS010000034.1:0-44884 GCA_041586615.1 Motiliproteus sp.
GACCGGGGGCACAAAAGGCGCGTTCACGGCCCTTTCAGCCAGCCAATACAGCTTGGTGGTGACGCCGGCTGCGGACAGCAGCGACAATCTCACCGTCAATGTTGCAGCCAATGTGGCACAGGATGCCGCAGGCAATAACAACCGGGTTGCGACTGAGTCGGTGCAAGCCGTGGATACCGTTATCCCAACGGTGACCATCAACGATGATACTGAAAGTACGGCGACCGGCGATGTCATTTATACCTTTACCTTCAGTGAAGCGATAAGCGGTTTTAACGCAGCTGATGTGATGATTACCGGTGGCAGTAAAGGTGAATTTACGGCAGTTTCTGCGACTGAATACAGGCTGGTCGTTAGCCCTACGAGTAACAGCAGCGAAGCTATCACGGTTAATGTGGCCGCTGATGTAGCACAGGATGCCGCGGGTAATAACAACCGGGTTGCGACTGAATCCGTGCAGGCGGTCGATACCGTAATACCCGTGATCAGCGCCGTCGCAATTAACAACAGTGTTATGCATGTCGGTGATACGGTGACAGCCACGCTGACCGTGGTTGATGATGGTGGTGATGTTTACACGAATCTAAGCGGCACTGTTTCTGGTTTTGCACTGAGTAATTTAACCCGTATTAATAACACGACCTATAGCGCCGATTTCACGATCAGCGAAGGCGGGGCTGATGTGTTAGCGGGCAACGATATTCCCGTGTCGCTAACCATTGATGATAGTGCCGGTAATCGCAGCGCAAGTTATGCAACCGCGATTAGCCAAGATGCAGATACTATAGATGCCAATACGCCCAATGCACCCACCATTAATGTGGTGGCTGGCGATGATCGCGTCAATGCGAGTGAGGCGACAGCCGGTGTAACGATTACCGGCACCGGTGAGGCTGGGGCAACGATCACTCTGACACTGAGTAGCGGCCATACGCTGGCTGCTGGCAATACGGCGCTTGTTGACAATGACGGCAGCTGGTCGCTGACCGTCAGCGCAGACGATGTGGCGGCAATGGGAGAAGGCAGTGAATCGTTCACGGCGACCCAAACCGACACCGCAGGCAATAGCAGCGTAGCCAATAGCGCCACGCTGGTTACGGTTGATACCCAGGCAGGTGCCCCGGTAATTAACACCATCGCTGGTAATAACGTCGTTATTGACGCTGATGCGGCGGCCGGTTTTAACATTACCGGTACGGCTGAAGCGGGTGCCACGATCACCCTGACACTGGACAGCGGTCGCGTCCTGGTTGGTGGTAATACCGCGATTGCTGATAGCGAAGGAAACTGGTCTGTTGCGGTTAATGAAGCAGATGTCACGGCAATGGGGCAAGGTAATGAGGCGGTTACCGCGACCCAAACCGATCTGGCAGGCAATATCAGCAGCGCAAGTTCAGCGACCATTTTTGATGTTGATACCGAGGTCGGCGCGCCCGTTATTAGTTCTATTGCGGCTGGGCCAGTCATTAATGCCGCAGAAGCAAATAGCGGTTTTACGATCACCGGTACCGGCGAAGCAGGGTCAACGGTTACCCTTTCTAATAATAAAACCGCGACGGTTGATGGCTCTGGAAACTGGAGCATTGCGATAAATGCCGAAGATGTCGCCGCTCTCGGGGAAGGTATTGCCTCGATTACAGCAACCCAGACGGATACCGTCGGCAATGTTAGTGTTGCAAGTAACGCGCAAGAGATCACCATTAACACCCAGGTTGCTGCGCCACTGATCAATATGATCGCTGACGATAATGTTATTGATGCTGCTGAAGCAACCGCAGGTTTAACCATAAGTGGTACGGGGGAAGCTGGGGCTGAGATAGCGCTTTCTCTCGATAGCGGCCATGTTTTAGCCGGTGGCAATACAGCAACGGTTAATAGTGAAGGTAACTGGAGTCTAGCGGTTACGCTTGCCGACGTTACAGCGATGGCTCAAGGTGAAGAGTCTATTACGGCCATACAAACAGATGTCGAGGGTAATCGCAGCGATGCAAGCAGTGCCCAAGAGATCCATATTGATACACAGGCCTTAGCGCCAGTCGTAAATGATATTGCCACCGACAATGTGGTTAATGATGTCGAGGCCGCAGCCGGCTTTAATATCACCGGCACAGGGGAAGCGGGGGCGACGGTTAACGTAACCTTCACGAGTGGGGTCACGTTAGTGGGCGGTAATAGCGCAGTTGCCGACACTGAGGGCAACTGGACCGTAGCTGTCACGGATGCGGATATTATTGCAATGGGGGAAGAAGGCGAGTCGCTAACGGCAACCCAAACTGACAGCGCCGGTAATAGCAGTGTTGCAAGCAGTGCCAAAGAGATCAGGGTCGATACGCTCGTAGCAACACCGACGTTTGCACTGGAAAATGATAACGGCAGTTCAGCGGATGATAACCTGAGCAATGATGCAACGGTCGCGGTGACGCTAGCCGCGGATGTGGCCAGCTGGCGCTACAGTCTCAACGGCGGAACAACCTGGTCTGAGGGCAGTGGTAGCAGTTTTGAATTGGCAGATAACGCCGTGTATTCCAGTGGTGCCATTAAAGTCGAGCAAACCGATACAGCGGGTAATGTCAGTGCCATAGCGGCCAATACAGTTACCTTTAGCACCGATAGGGTTGCGCCAAACGCCCCTGGTTTTGTGTTACCAACCGATACCGGCAGTTCAGCTAGCGATGCCATCACTAACGCAGCGACAGTGACAGTCTCTTTGGCGGCAGAGCCGGTGACTTGGCAGTACAGCCTCAATGGCGGAACAGACTGGTCGGATGGTAGCGGTACCACCTTTGATCTGGCCGATGATAGCGCTTATGACATCGGTGATATTCGGGTCCGTCAGACCGATAAAGCGGGTAATACCAGCGATGCTGTAAGTAATAGCACGGCCATTACGACCGATATGAGCGTCGCCGTTGCAACACTTAGCCTGGCTAACGATACCGGGACATCAGCCGTTGACGGACTCAGCAATGATGCAACCGTTAACGTCACCCTGGCGGCCGATGTGGCCAGCTGGCTGTATAGTCTGGATAACGGTGCCACCTGGAGCACGGGGGTGGGTACTAGCTTTGAGCTGGCAGATAACCATACTTATGCAGCAGGTACGGTACAGGTTAAGCAGACCGATATTGCCGGTAATGAAAGCCTGGTTGGCAGTAATACACTGACCTATCAAACCGATATGACCCTTGCTCAAGCAGGCCTGGCGCTTAATGCGGATACCGGTTACTCAAATAGCGATGAAATTACTGCTGATACAACGGTCAATGTTAGCCTGGCGAGCGATGTGGCCAGCTGGGAGTATCGTCTCGATAATGGCAGCTGGGTAACGGGCAGTGATAGCAGTTTTGAGCTGGCTGAAAACCACGTTTATAGCCTAGGTGCCATCGATGTACGGCAAACAGATACCGCGGGTAATGTCAGTGAGATAGTGTCTAACCTTGAATCGATCACCACCGATACGGTTAATGCCGCTCCCTCTTTTTATCTGTGGTCCGACCAAGGCAGCTCCAATAGCGATAATATAACCAGTTACCCCTATATTTACGTTAGCCTCGCCAGTGATGTTACTAGTTGGAAATACAGTGTGGATGCGGGTGTTAATTGGGTGACGGGGTCAAACTACTATTTTTATACAGGGTCCAATGTTACTTATCAAATTGGTGATGTTCAGATTGAGCAGACCGATAAGGCAGGCAACATCAGTGCCGTGGCAGCTAATACAGAGGTTCTCACCGTTGACCAGTCAGTACCTACGCCCGGTATCGTTTTAGCTGCCGATACCGGTATCTCAGACAGTGATGGTATTAGCAGTGATAGCACTGTAAATGTCACCCTGGCTGATGATGTCGCGAGCTGGAGTTATAGCCTTAATGGTGGCAATAACTGGGCAACCGGTAGCGGCAGTACGATAGAACTGGCTGACAACAGCGTTTATAGCGCGGGCGTTATTCAAGTTCGGCAAACCGATATTGCAGGTAATACCAGCAACACGGGCTATAGCTCAGTCACGTATACAACCGACAGCATAGCGCCGACAGTCTTAGCATTCACCTCGACGCTCAGTGACGGTTATTATAATGAAGGGGATGAGATTAATATTACGGCCACCACCGATGAAACGGTGCAAAGTGGTATGTACATAGATATCACCTTAAATTCTGGCGCCATTGTCAGGTTAACGGCGGCTGCAAACGGCACCACTCTGCTGGGTACTTATACGGTTGCTGCGGAAGAAAGCAGCGCCGACCTCTCGGTGACAAGTTTCACCAGTGGTACGGTAACCGATGCCGCAGGTCAAGCGTTAAGCACCACACTACCGACATCCGCTAACATTGCCGATAGCAGTAATATCGCGATCGACAGCATTGCACCGACCAATACCTTTAGCGGTGCGAGTTATGATGCCGCGAGTAATACCTTAACCCTTAGCGGCGCAAATATGAATAGCCTGCTTTCCGCGGGAGAAAGCAGCAGTACGGATCTCAAAGCCAATTTCGATTGGGCGAAATTTCAGTGGGATATAGATAGTGATGATACAGACAATATCCTAGGCAGTGCCGGCATGGTAGAGAGTGTTTTTGCCAGCAATGATACGACCTTGACCATTCAGCTAACTACCTATGCAGCAATGGCCTTTGAAGCAACAGCCGGTTTTGATGCCCTAACGGTGAATGACAGCATTGAAATAACGGCGGGGTTCTCGGCTGATAGTGCGGGTAATAAGGCATCCGCCGATGCCTTTACCGGCCCTGTTGCGCCCATTATTGAAAGCGTAACCATTGAAAACAGTGCGATGAACGTCGGCGATGTGGTGAGCGTAACGATTACCCTGAGTGATGATGGCGGCAGTTCTTATACTAATCTAAGCGGCACGGTAGGTGGTTTTGCCCTAACGGACTTAACGCGAAACAGCAGTACCGAGTACAGCGCGCAGTTTACCGTGACCGAGGGCGGCAGCGATGTGCTTGCCGCGACGGATATTGCGGTTGCCCTGACCTTAGATAGCAGTATCGGTTATACCAGCAGCCCCTATAACACGGCAATCAGCCAAAGCAGTGATGCGATTGATGCCAATACGCCGACGATTGCAAGCGTTGCTATTGCAGATGCCGCCATGAAAGTCGGTGATGCGGTAACCGTCACTATCACGGCCAGCGAAGCAGGTTTGAGCTTGGTCAGCGGCACAGTGAACGGCGTTGCGGTCACAAACTTTACCGATAACGAAGACAACACCTACAGCGCGACCTATACCGTGGCCGAAGGTAATGATGATATCGCTGCAAACAGTGATATCCCGGTGAGCGTTGTGCTGGCCGATGCGGCGGGCAATAACAGCAGCGCCTATAACACGGCTATCAGCCAAGGCAGTGATGCGATTGATGCCAATACGCCGACCGCGCCGGCCATCACCAGTGTCACCGACAACGTCGGCAGCATTACCGGTGCGGTCAGCAGCGACGGGCGCTCAGACGACACCGCCCTGGTGGTGCGCGTCAGTCTGTCCGGCACTAACGCGGTCGCGGGTGACAGCGTACAGCTGTATAACAGTGCGACGGCGCTGGGTAGTGCCGTGACCCTGAGCGGTTCTGATATCAGTAATGGTTATATCGAGATCACCACTCCGACTCTGAGTGACGGCTCCGCCTACGCCTTTAACGCCGTGCTCACCGATGTGGCCGGCAATGCCAGCGGTGCCTCGGCCAGCCATACGGTGACGGTGGATACCACGGCGCCGGCTATACCAGAGCTGGCGTTGGCGGCCGACAACGGCAGTTCCAGCAGTGATAACGTGACGAGAGATGCGACCATGAATGTCAGCCTGGCGGGCGATGCCGCCAGCTGGGAATACAGCCTTAACGCGGGTTCATCATGGTCTGCGGGTAGCGCGACGAGTTTCGAACTGGCCGATAATACAACCTATGCGGTTGGCGACATTCAGGTTCGGCAGAGCGATGCTGCAGGCAATACCAGCAGTGCGGCCAGCAATAGCGCGGCCATCACTACCGATATGACGGCGCCGGTCATCAGCAGTGTCTTTATCCCCGGTGGGGCAATGAAGATTGGTGATCTGGTTACGGCGATCATCTTTGTCGATGATGATCAGGGGTTCAGCTATAGCAATATCGCCGGCACCATCGGTGGCTTCACCCTGGGTAATCTAACCCGCCTTGACAGCACGACGTACAGTGCGCAATTCACCATTACGGATGGTGGTGCCGATATTGCCAGCGGCCAGGACGTGCCTGTTTCGGTCACTCTCGATGATGACTTTGGCAGCACCAGCACGCCTTACACTCAGCCTATTCTGGCGAGCCAGCCAATTGTGGATGGCTCGGTAACGACCTATAAGATCTATGTAAATTCGGCGCAAAATTCCGCTGATCTGGTTCTGGTCGGCTTTAATGTGGTGCACACGTATGACGAAGATCTGATATTTGATCTGATTGCCCCCGATGGTTCACGTATCAGACTTGTGACCCAGCAAGGTGGGGGGGGCGATAATTTCACCAATACGGTTATCCAGACCGGTGGTGCCTCACTGAGCAGTGGTTCAGCGCCATTTACCGGCACTTACGCACCCGAACAGGCGTTTAGTGGTTTGACCGGGGCCGCGCGGGGTGTTTGGACACTCGAAATTGCAGATGTATGGGATGTCGATGTTGGCTATCTTAGCGCCTGGAATATCGAATTTTCTGACTTTAACGGTAGTATGGCGCCGTCGTCGATTGATGCTAATGCGCCGGCCACTACGCTTAGTAGTATCGATATTTCGGCCGATAGCGGCACCTCGGATAGCGATTTCACCACCAACAGCGCCAGCCAGACCATCAGCGCCACCCTGAGTACCACGCTGGCGGCAGGTGAGATCCTCTATGGTTCGGTGGATGGCGGCTCGACCTGGACCGACATCACCGCCAAGGTCAGCGGCACGGCGCTGAGCTGGGATGGCGCGACGCTGTCGGGCAGCAGCGCTATCCAGCTGAAAGTGACCGATGCCGCCGGCAACGACGGCAGCGTCGCCAGCCAGGCCTATGTGCTGGATACCAGCGCGCCGACCCTGTCCTCCTCCAGCCCGGCGGATAACGCCACCGGCGTAGCACTGGACAGTGATATTACCCTGACCTTTAACGAGGCTATTGCGCTCGGCAGCAGTGGCACCATCACCGTGACCAACGGCTCGGACACCCATAGCATTGATGTGGCTAATCCTGCCGGCCAGTTGTCGGTGTCCGGCGATACCCTGACCATCAATCCATCGGCCGATTTGAGTGCCGGTAACAGCAACTACTATGTGCAGGCCACCGAAGGCGCCATTACCGACAGCGCCGGCAACGCCTTTGCCGGCATTAGCGACAGTAGCACGGTGGATTTCACTACGGACAGCAGCGTTGATACCAGCGTGGTGGTGTTCGATCTCGTCCAAGGCGTGTCATCTGACCATAGCGGGAGAACGTTCGACAGCAATACCTCCTATACCCTATATGTGCGCGTTGATAGTACCGCTGCCACCCTTGTTATCAATGATCCCAACGCGCACCCCGATGCATCTTGGGGGACGTGGACCCAGGCAGGAAACCTTGGCGCGGATGACCTTCTCGTTCTCGTCGGCACGGGACAGGGGATAATCGGAAAGTACGGCAGTGGGGTGAATGATCTGAATACCACGAAAACAAATATGGAAATATGGCATACGGGTGATGGGGGATATATTTCAAACGCGGTGCGCATCGTGAACTTTGGCGACATCATTCGGGGCATGTCTGGGGCCCAGTCAAGGACAGGCTTGTGGTCTGGGTACTGGGCATCTGCCCCCAATGGGGGCAGCGTGACGCTTGCTGACGCCTATAAAACGGTAATGCCCGCAGGAATCTTGACGTCCCAGGGGTTGGCATAGGGTGCTGTACCTGCCCAAGGGTGAGACCTCTAATCCGGCGTGCCGCCAGCGGAGCTGATAGTCCGCCACCCGCTGTGCCACGGGCGCTTGTCGCGTCCGGGCACGGTGGGTCTGATCATTCCCGCAAGCGCGTCACCCGTTTATTAAACACGATTAACCCAAAGAGCCTTGATGTGTCTTACCTCAGCATTCTCCGCCAGTTAGCGGATCAACAACAATATGAACTGCTGCACGCCAATGCGCAGCACTACCTGGAAGATTCCGGGGAGCACCAGGCGCTCCCCTTGCTGGCCCTGGCGCATGCGCATCTGGGGGCACGCAGTGAGGCCGAAGCAGTGCTGGCCCGGGTGCAGGCCATTCAGGAACAGCTGCCGCTGGATGCACGGGTGGATCTGGCCGGGGTCTATTGCCTGCTGGGACGCATCGACGAGGCCGAGGCGTTGCTGGAGTCGGCCCTGGCGAGCGAGCCCGATCATGCGCTGGCGCTGGCCCGGCTGGCCTGGTGCCGGATGCAGCAGGGGCAGCTGGCACAGGCCTGTACCCTGTATCAGCGCTCGGCTGACCTCGCCCCGCAGCGGTTGCCGGTGTGGATGGCGCTGGCGCGTTTGCAGTTGCAAGCCGGTGATTTCCCGGCAGCACAGCAGGCTTTGGACAGCGCGATTGGCCGTTTTGAGGTCACCCTAACCGAGCTGCCGGAAGCAGTGGTCACGGCGTTCACCGCCCAGCTGCGCGGGCTGCAGTTGGAGGTCTGGGTGGCTAGCGATGCCCTGGCCCAAGCCGAGCAGTGGCTGGATGCGCGCCGTGAGACGCTACCCGAAGAGGAGTGGTGTTCGTTGGTACTGGGCTACTCGACCCTGCTCTCCGGTCTGGATCACCACGCCGAAGCCGAGGAAGTGTTGCGTAATGGCTTAACGCACTACCCAAAAAATCTGACGTTGCTCCCACACCTGGCCGAGTTGGCCCAGCTGCAGGGGCGTACCCTGCAGGCGGTGCAGCTGCTGCGGCGTTCGCTGCAAGCGGCACAAATGCTGGATGATCCGCAACAGCGCCAACAGATCGGCCTGTGGCTGCGCCTCTCCAGTGCCTGTTTGCAGCAGCAGGACCAACAGGCACGTCACGCCGCCAATAAAGCGATGGAACTGGCCGAGGCGCTGCAGGTATCCGACACCACGCCCGAGGCGATGATCCGTCAGTTACGTCTACAAGCTAAAAACGCCCTGGCGCAGGTCGAGAGCCAGGCACAGAACTTTGACATCGCGGACGCCCTGTTTCGCGCGCTGCTCGATGAAGCCCCCTATTTTTTACCGGCACTGCAGGGACTGGGGCAACAGCAGATGCAACGGGGCAACATTGATGAAGCGGTGGATCTGTTCGAGCGGATCAAACAGATCGATCCGGCCAAGGGCTACTCCTCACTGATTAATGCCCGGCGCTTCCCTGACGACGAAGCGACCTTGGAAAAAATCGAACGTGCTGCGCGCCAGCCGAGCCTGGAAGGCCCGGTGCGCGCCGGGCTGTTGTTGCAACTGGCCGCCGCCTGGGAGAAAAACAAAGACTACGACCAGGCCTTTGCGCTGGCGACGGAAGCCAACGAGACGAGCAAAAAACGCCTCAGCTACGACCCCAGGGAGCATCGACAATCCTGTGCCCGGATCCGTCACGCGTTTTGCCAGGCGCTGTATCAACACCGGCCCGAACGCGGCCTGGACTCTACCCTACCGGTGTTTGTGCTGGGTATGCCGCGTTCGGGCACCACCCTGGTGGAACAGATTCTGGCGGGGCATAGCCGGATCTTTGGCGCCGGCGAGCTCGGGGTGATCCCCAGCCGCATACAGGGGCTGAATCGCTGGGAACGGCATGTAGGCTCGGGGCGCAGCTACCCGGATTGCGTGGATGATCTGAGCCCCGATGTCAGCGCCGGAATCGCCAACGGCATTCTGGATGAGCTGCGTGAACTGGCGGCGACTGATAAACTCGCGGCCCAGCATGTGGTGGACAAGCTGCCGCATAACTTTGAGAATATCGGCCTGATCAAGTTTCTGTTTCCTAACGCCCGGATTATCTCGGTGCGCCGCGACCCGCGCGATATCGCCATCTCCAACTATTTTACCGATTACCAGGCCAAGCATGGCGGCATGGGCTTTGCCTACGACCTGACCTGGATTGGCGAGCAACTGGCCGATCACAATATGCTGATGCACCACTGGCAGCAGCTGTTCCCTGGCGAGATACTGGAGGTCAACTACGAAGCGGTGGTGGAAGATCTGGAGGGTTCGGCGCGGCGGATGCTCGATTATATCGGCGTCGACTGGGAGCCGCAGGTGCTGGCGTTCAATGAGCTGGATCGCCCGGTGAAAACCGCCAGCGTCTGGCAGGTGCGCCAGCCGGTGTATACAACCTCCAAAGCCAAATGGCAGCGGTACAAAAACCAGCTGGCCCCGCTGATTAAAGGCACCAACGCCAAGATCTGCCCCGAGCCGATTGCTGACATGATCACCCTGCCTGAGCCGGGCTTTTTGACCGATGGGGTGGCGCTGCTCCATGAAAATGATCTGGACGGCGCCGAACTCAGCTTCAAGAAAATGCTGCACCATAACCCGCAGCACGCCGCCTGCAACTACCTGGTGGGACTGGTGTATTGCCGTAAAGGCCAGGTGGCCGATGCGATTGCGTTATTTGAACAAGCCCATCAGGCATGCCCCTGGCAGAAAGAATGGCGTGACCATCTGATTCAGGCGTATGAGGTCACCGGTGCGGCCGAGAAAGCCGAGGCGTTGAGCGCGACGTTTGCTCGCGCGGGCCAGTCACGCGTGGATGATGCGCCGGATGCCGATACCGTTGCAGAGGATCAGTCACAGGCACCTAAGCGACCCAGCCTGGTCTGGATGGCGGATAGTGGTTTAGCGGGTAGTCAGTTAATGGAGACCGACCATGGCAAATAAACGCAGTGCTAGCCAGACACGGCGGCTTAACCGGAGGGTCACGCACCGTCTGGGCCGGCCCCTCGTGCGGATAACCCGGTTCCTGGGTGCTCTGCTGCTGGTGGCGATCACCTCCGTGGCTGCGGCCCAGACTGCGGTCAACGCGAACCCCGCTCGTTCCAGCGCCAGCGGCTTGGCGGCGGCGCTCCAGGCGACGCTACAACACCACCCGGCGCTGAAGGGCAAACAGGCCGAGGTGAAGGCCCTGAGCGGGTTGCTCGACAGCGCCAAGGCGGGACGTTATCCGAGCCTCAGCGGTCAGGCTCAGACCCTGGAAACGGGCGAAAACAGCGGCACCCTGCGACTGCGCCAGCCACTCTGGGCCTTCGGCCGCATCGATGCGGCTATCGATCAGGCGCAGGCGCAGAGTAGCGCAGAGCAACTGTTACTGCTGCAGGTGCAACGCGAATTGATCGAGCAGACGGCGGTTGCCTATGCACGGATCCAGAGCCTGAACCGCCGCTTGTCGATTGCCGAGTTGAATACGCAGGAGCACCAGCGGTTACTGCAGCGGATCGAAGCCCGGCAGCAGGGCCAGTTAGCCTCGGTGGCCGATGTGCGCCTGGCCAGCTCGCGGATGATTCGGGCCCAGGGGGATCAGCAGCGGCTGCAGGGCGAGCTGGATGCGGCACTCACCGAGCTGCGCCGGCTGACCCAGATTGAGGTGGCCGTAGAGCCTGACTTAACAGTGGCACCGTTACGGTTGCCCCACGACGCCGACATTCAACGGTTGGCTCGCGCGAAGCATGCCGACCTGTTGGTCAAGCGAGCTCAGGCGGAGGTGGCGAGGTGGAACGTCAAAAATGTCCGGCTAGCGGATGCGCCAACGCTCTATTTTCAAGTGGATCAGGAGCTCCTGGATACCCCCACGGGGACGGATCGTACACGCGCTGGCTTGGTGTTCGAGGCGCGCACCGAAGGCTTAGGCTTTGCTACGCGCGGCCGTGCCAGCAGTGCCGAAGCGCGTTACCAGGCCGCGCTGTTTGATCGCGATGCCAGCCGCAACGATATTCGCCGGCGGCTCGATACGCTGCTGCTCAATCGTTCGCTGCAACAGCGTTTGCGGGACTCCCAGCAGGCGGCCGTGGCGGCGGTTGAAGATACACTGGCATCGTTTATTCGCCAGTATGACAGCGGGCGTAAATCCTGGGTGGAGGTGTTGAACACCCAACGCGAGGTGACCGACGTGCGTCAGCAGCTTGCCCAGATCGACAACGAGTGGCACACCGCCACACTCCGTATCGCTGCCCTGATCGGCGAGTTAGACCCTCTTGCAGGTATTGCATCCGAATGAAACAGGTTACCCCAGAGGCACCGGCGCTAGAGCGCGCCGTTAGTTCGTCCGAGCCGGTTACGCCGGAGCATCCCGCGAGCGCCACCCTGGCGGAGGTTGCGGCGGGCCAACTACCGCCGGTAAAGCTGCTACAGAGGTTACTGACCAAGCTGAGTGTTGCGGTGCCATCCGGTGCGCTGGCCGCGGCCTGTGAACAGCTCGAGTCTGACCCTGCCCCACTGCCGTTGTCCCAGCGCCTGGCCGGGGTGTTCAAGCAGCTACAACTCAAAGGGGTGCAGGCGGCGCTACTGCGCTGGCAGCGCTTTGATCAGCGTAAACTACCCGCCCTGTTGCACCATCAACAGCAGTGGTTTCTGGTGCAGAAGAACGACGTGGGCGCCGTCAGCCTGTGGAGTGAATCGGGTGAGCAGCAGCACCCCGAGCCGGACGCCCTGGCGGAGGCCGTGGTACTTTTTTTGCGAACACCGGTGAAGCGTTCTACGACCTCTGCAGCGTTTAAACGCCACGGCGCCGGCTGGCTGGTATTAACCGAGATGTTCCGCAGCCGCCGTTGGATCCGCGATGTGGCGATCGCGACCCTGCTGGTCAATGTGCTGGCGGTGGCTACCTCGCTGTTTGCGATGCAGGTGTATGACCGCGTGGTTCCGACGCTGGCCTACAGCACGCTCTGGACCCTGGTTGCGGGCATGGGGATTGTCATCAGCCTGGACTGGCTGCTCAAGACCATTCGCGCCCGGATACTGGACAGCGTCTCCTGCGCGGTAAACAACCGCGTATCCCAGCGGGTGTTTGATCACATCATGCAGGTGCGCCTCGACCTGCGCCCCCGCTCGCTGGGCACTCTGGCGGCGCAGGTGAGCGGCTTGGATTCGGTGCGCCAGTTCTTCTCCTCAGGCGTTGTTTTTGCACTGGTGGATATGCCCTTTGCGTTGCTGTTTATCGTCTTTATCAGCGTAATTGGTGGGCCGGTCGGCTGGGTCTATCTGTGCCTGTTACCGCTCGCCGCACTGCTCGGCTATAGCACCCAGGCGCGCCTGCGCCGGCTGACCCGCGAGCAGATGATCCGCGCCAATGAGCGCCAGGGGCTGTTGGTCGATGCCATTCAAGGCTCGGAATCGATCCGTTCCAATAATGCCAGCTGGCGCTTCAGCGAGCAGTGGCAAGAGATCACCCGCAGCATCGGTCATTACAATATCCAGAATAAAGCCATCTCCAACTTCTCCACGGTGTCCACCGGTTCGCTCGCCAGCGCGGCCTATGTCGGTGCCATCGTGGTGGGCGTGCAGCAGATCGAAGCGGGGAATCTGACCATGGGCGGGCTCATCGCCTGCAGTATTCTCGGCGGCCGTGTTATCGCACCCATCGCCCAGAGTGTCCAGCATCTGGTGCAGTGGCAGAATGTGGCCCAGTCGCTGCAGATGGTGGATCAGCTGTTGCAGCTCGATACCGAGCGTGATCCCGAGCAGAACCTGCTGATCCCCGAACAGCTCCCCACTAGCATCGAGCTGGACGAGCTCTGTTTCTCCTATCCTCACTCACCGATCAAGCAGCTCGATATCCCCGCGCTTCGCCTCAACGCCGGTGACCGGGTGTTGCTGCTTGGCTCGATCGGCAGTGGCAAATCGACCCTGCTGAAAACCCTCGCCGGCTTATATCGACCCAGCAGCGGCCGCATTCGGCTCGGTGCTGCCGATCTGTGGGAGATGGATCCCAATGCGGTCACGGATCTGGTGGGCTACCTGCCGCAGAACGTGCATCTGTTTAAAGGCACGCTGCGCACTAACCTCACCCTGGCCGGCGCGGTCAGTGATAATCAGTTGCTAGAGGTGTGCCAGACCCTGGGCATCGACCAGATCGCCGCAGGCAGCCCGCAGGGGCTAAATCTCGAGATCAGCGAGGGGGGCGAGGGGCTCTCCGGCGGCCAGAAGCAGATGGTCGGGCTGGGTCGGCTGTTGCTTAGTCGTCCGCGCATCTGGTTGCTGGATGAACCCACCGCCTCCCTGGATAACCAGGCCGATGCCAAGGTGATGGCCGCATTACAACAGCGGATTCAGCCTGAGGATATTGTCCTGCTTTCGACCCACCGGCCAGCCCTGGCGCTGGAACATGCCAATCGGGTTATTGTGATGCACGAAGGCCGCATCATTGACGATGGTAAACCGGAACAGGTGATTCCCAAGATGATGGGACAACACGCCAGAGCCACAAAGCAACCGTCGTCAGCACCGGGAAACCCTGTCATGCAACCGTCCAGCCGAGGGCCCGGCCATGTTATTTGAGCGTTTTTTTGCCACCGACGGGGCTCACAACAGCGCCGTTATCAAACGTCTGGAAACCTACCATGAACGGCGCTTATCGCCGCTATTAGTCGTTTTGTTGGCCGGCATGGGCGCGTTTGTTTACTGGGCTAATACCTTCCTGGTTGACGAGGTCGCGCGTGCCCGTGGCGAGGTCATCGCCAGCAGCCGGGTGCAGGTGATTCAGGCGGTGGATGGGGGGGTGTTATCGAGCCTGAATGTCCGCGAAGGGGACCGGGTCGAGAAAGGACAAATTCTGGCCAAGCTCGACGATACCCGCTTCGACGCCTCGGTGAATGAGATTGTCGCGCGCTTGTCTGCCCTTAAAACCAAGGAGATTCGTTTACGGGCTGAAATTACTCAGACGAAGAAACTGTCGTTTACGCAAGAGTTAAAACAATTTCCGGATCAAATCGAGGTTGAAACGGCCTTGTTTAAACAGCGCCGTGATGGTCTGCGCGACGAACTGCAGACGCTTCAAACAGCCGTCAGATTGAGTGCGGAAGAGGTCCAGCTCGTACAGCGCTTAGCCGATTCGGGCGATGTTAACCGTACCGAGATGATTCGCACCGAACGTGCGTTAAATGAGGCAAAAGCTAAGCTGATTGTCCGCAAAAATCGCTTTTTTGAAGAATCAAGCAGCGACCTGACCCGTGTACAGGATGAGATTGCGCAGAACGAACAAGTCTTGGCCCAGCGTAAACAACAACTGGATGACAGTATCTTTATCGCTCAGCTCGCGGGTGTGGTTAAAAACATCCGTGTTACCACTGTCGGTGGCGTATTGCGGGCTGGCGAAGAGCTGATGCAGATTATTCCGGTGGATGACGAGCTGCTTATCGAAGCTAAAATCAGTCCCATGGACATCTCCAGAGTCCAACAAGGTCATCAGGCAACGTTGCGCTTCGATCCGTTCGACTACACCATCTTCGGCGGGGTGATCGGCGAGGTGGTTTATGTCAGTGCCGACACGCTTAAAGAGGATACGCGTAACGGCGAAGAGATCTATTACCGTGCACATATCAAGATACCCACCTCGCCTGCCGTGACGACCACCGGACGCGAACTCGAAATCCAGCCCGGGATGACCGCGCAGGTCGATATCCGCACCGGCTCTAGAACGGTGATGGCGTATCTGCTTAAGCCCCTGCGAAAGACCCTCACCGAGTCTTTCGGAGAACGCTGATAAGAGCGATGCTTTTTGGCAACAGCCTCGCGTCAGTGCTGATTACCGCCCCGGCACTGTATAGAGGTGGTGCGTTATTTATCATCCACCGAGTCATTAAAGCCCATACTCGGTGGGTTGGGCTGGCTGATAACAATTAACACAAAACCGGCCGTAAAAAAGAAAAAGGCGGATGCGATATAGCTTGCAGAAATGATATCTTCTAAACCCAGCTCCCGTACCGTAATGACGAGCATGACCAGGCAGAACACGCAGAGAATCTCGCAGATAATACCCGTCACCAGCGAAGTTTTTTGTAAAATGCTTCTTTTGTTCTTCATGGACGTTAGCAGCTCGTCAGTCTATAGGAGGATTGATCATATCATCTCAAGACAAGGCGTGCCGGTAAAACATACATCTATAATGCTTCAATCATCTGCAAACTTGATATTTATCCGGTTATCGCTAGCAGTCTGTCGGACTTTACCGGTCGTAGCGAGGGGAAGATCGATTTGAGACAGTTTTCGAACTATTTTGAGGCGAATAGTGGTTCTATTTAACGAAGAATAGGGTGAAAAATGGCCAAATTCGGCTTTCCCGCAGTAGATCAGTGTTAAGTCCGACAGGCTGCTAGGTATCGCGTGCACTCGGAGCCTGGAGCAAAACGCAGGAGCTGCTACTTTGCAGCCGACACCGGCCTGGCAGGCGCAAGCCCTGTAACAGCAACTAACTCCGACATCGTCTTTTATTAAGACGGCAACTTAATTCCGAGCAAAGAATGTCGCCTGCATAGGCGCCTCACGACGAGCCCCACAGTTTCTGCCCCAACCCCGAGGCCCGTTGGGTTTTCTGCGCCACGGCCTGGCTTAACATCGCCTCGTTGGCGAAGATATCCAGTTGCTTTTTGGCCCGCGTCAGACCGGTGTAGACCAGTTCGCGCGTCAAAATACCCTGCGCCTGGCTTTCCGTTCGCTCGGGCAATACCAGGCACGTATGGGCAAACTCGGAACCCTGGCTCTTGTGCACCGTCATGGCATAGGCGGTGTCGTGGGCAGGCAACTGCGTGGGCACAAAGGCCTTGATGCGGTTATCGGGCATCATAAAACAGGCGCGGACCTCGCCGGGGTTCTGCGGGTCCGCCAGCAAGATACCGATATCACCGTTGAACAGCTGCAGTTCGTAGCTATTTTCGGTGATCATGATCGGCCGGCCGGGATAAAATTCGCTGCCGGTGCGTATCAAGCCGGCACGTTGCAGGCGCTGCTCGATCGCCAGATTCAAACCTTCGACGCCGTAATCGCCGCGCCGCAGCGCGCATAACACGCGAAATTTTTCAAAGCCTTTCAGGACTGTTTCCGCATCCTGATCCAACGCGCGCAGATAGCCACCGTAGCCTTGCAGCGCTAAGGACAGCAGTTTGTCGCGGGTCTGTTCACACACCGGGGTACGGCAAATATCCGTTAGCTCTTTGTTCGCAAGCAGTTGCAACGCGCGCGTGCCCTGCCCCCGGTTGACCGCAATGGCCAACGCACCGATACCACCCTGAAAGCGGAAACTCTCCTGGAGCAGACACAGGTTGTCGCCAAAAGACGCGGATTCGGTCGACGCATCCTGGTGCTCGTCCAGACGGTGGCCGGTCAGCGCTTCGATCTGCCCCCGCATGGCCGCCGAATAGCGCATCCTGATCGGAAGCTGCGTCGTGTCCAAGCCGTAATACATATCGGCCAGCACGGCGCCCGCCTCCACCGAGGCCAGCTGGTCCTTGTCCCCGAGCAGAATCAAGCGTGCCGACGCCGGGAGGGCATCGATGACTTTGGCCATCATCGGCAGATCCACCATCGAGGCCTCATCCACCACCAGCACATCACAGCGCAGCGGATTGTGCCGATTATGGCGGAATTCACTGGAATGGCGCTGCACGCCCAGCAAGCGATGCAATGTGGTGGCTTCATCGGGGATGGCATCCAACAAGGCGCGGAAGGGTGCCAGATCGGGCTGCTGGTACAGGCCGTATTCGGCCCCCTGCAGCGCCTCGCGAATCGACTGGGTCAACCGCGCCGCCGCCTTGCCGGTGGGCGCCGCCAAACGGATCTTCAGGCGACGATCCGGGGCCTGCAATTCGCCCTGACGCAACAGCATCGCCAGTAGTTTGGTCACGGTGGTGGTTTTGCCGGTGCCGGGCCCGCCGCAGATCACCGCAAAGCGGCGCTGCAATGCCATCGCGACCGCCACTTCCTGCCACCATTGTTTGCGGCGCAATGCCGCGATTTGGTCGTCACTGCGTCCCTGGGCCGGAATCGCGAACAGCCGGTGTGACAGATCACGTAACGCCTCGGCGTCGACGGCCAACGCGGCCTGCATGCTATCCGCACCTAGCGCCTGCTGCACCTGACGCTGCGCCGCCGTCACGGTGATACGACCCGCACCACTGCGAGCCAACAACGCCGCGCTGATCGCCTGTTCATAGTGCCAGTAGCGGCTCAGGTAGACGCGGTGTCCATCCAGAATCAACGGTCGTCCATCACCGGGTCCGCCAATACAGCCCGAACGACTGAGCAATGCGCACCAACTCGCCAACGCCGGAGCCACTGCGCCAGGTTCATCCCAGCCGGGGAACAGCGGAGCACCGGCCAGGGGTGCCAGATCGAGGCAGCTGTGATTGCGGCCCAGTTCACGGCTGACCAGCGCGGCGGTGCAGGCCAACAGCATTGGCTCAGCCGCCTCCGGCCGCTCATCCGCTTGCAGGCCGCCGCTAGCGGATGTGGGTTTTACCCGCCGGTGTGTTTCAGGTCCGTCTTGCTCCAGCGCAGCAATAAAACGTCCGAACTGGTAGTCCAGCGGCCGTAATTGGCCGTTGTCGACCAGGGTCTGCAGCGCCAACAGATCGCTGGGCGGTTGCGGCGCGAAGGCCGGATGGTTATTCGACATAAGGTCCATTATAAAGCGCTCCCGTCGTACTCGGCCGGCACCGGCTCATCGCTCTCCCAATCAACCCTCAGCCCTGCCAACATGCAATCGAGGGCTTCGATAAGTTCTTGCTCCGGTCGATGATAAAACACGCCGTTATCAGCGCCGCTCGGCCCATTATTCATATCGCTAACATTACTAACATCCGTATCCGCATCCTCAGGATCCGCAGGAAACATGCCACGGATAAACAGATAAAAACCGCCGCCGATATGCTGTTCATAGCGGTAGGCGTCGCCCAGATGCAGGCGCAGAAACCGGTGCAGCGCCAGGGTATACAGGACCAACTGTACATCGTAGCGATGCTCGGCCATGGCGGCATCCAGATGCGGATCGGTACGATACCCCTCGGGGTTTCTACCGAGGTGGTTGGACTTGTAGTCGGCCACGTAATAACGGCCGTCATATTCAAACACCAGATCGATAAAGCCCTTCAGCATCCCCTGCAGTTCATTAAAGCGCAACGCGCCGGTACGGGCCTGCACCACCGGAAAACGCTGCAGAAGCTGGTTCAGTTCGTGACAATTGAGACGCCCTATCGGCAGATGAAACTCCATCTCCGGTAGCAGCTGCTGCATACCCAGCGCCCCCAGGCGCAAGCCCGTCACCGCAAAGGGTTGCGCGGCACCGACCCTGAGCGGTGTTGCCAGTACCTCCTCCAACCAGTGGGTAACCACCGGGGCCCACAACGCCGGCTCGGGGTAGGCACTGCCTGCCAGGCTGCTGGCGACCAACGCCGCCAGCTCGCCCGGTTCATTGTCGGCAAAGCGCTGCTGCTCCAGCACGTGGTGGAGAAAATCGCCTGCTTTGGCGCCTTTGGGAAAACTGAAGCGATCTTTAACGCTCAGCTCGGCGTCCTGCTCTTCCGGGAGAACCGGTGCCGCTTCGTTCGGCTCATCTTCCACCCCTGGCCGTGCGCTCAGTTCGGCGTGATTCCTCACCAGCCCGCTGTAACTGGTGGTGCGCCAGCTATCGTTGATGTGGCCGCTAAAATTCAGGGCACGCAAAGGGGTTGTCGACGCCGTTTGCCGCGGGCTAAACGCCGTTTGTGCAACCCGATCGATCAATTCCAGTCCGATCGCCTGCTCACCGACGGCCCCGCGCAAGGCATCGACCACCGCGGCAGGCTCAACCTCGTCGTCCGCGTTGCTTGCGCCGCTCTCGGCCATGGATGGCTCAGCAGGCCGCAAGCGGTTATGTTTAAACAGATAACCCAGCGCCGAGTCTGCCAACCGTTCGGACGGCTCGCTAACGCCGACATAACACAGGCATTTCGCCCGGGTCAGGGCGACATACAGCAAACGCAGGTCTTCGGCCAGGCGCTCCTCTTCGCTCAGCGTCAACGCCTGCTCGGCAAAATGAAAGTCATAATGCGCCGCGGGCAACTCGTCGTCGCCGACCACGCGCTCGTGATAGAGCGGCTCCTTGGCCGCGTAATAGGTCGCCGCAAAGGGCAGAAACACCACCGGATATTCCAGGCCTTTACTGCGGTGGATGGTGACGATCTGGATCAGATCCTGGTCGCTTTCCAGCCGTAGCTGCTCACGTTCATTCTCGGGCCGGGCACTGCCCGTCGCGTCGATATACCAATGCAGCAGGGCCTGCGCGCCTTGCAACTCACGGGATTTTTCCTGCACCAGCTCCACCAGATGCTGCAGGTCGGTCAGGGTACGCTCGCCGGTTTCCGCGTTGCACAACAGGGTGCGCGGCACCGCGTAGGCCACCATCCAGCTGCGCAGCGCCGCCATGATGCCTTTGTCGAGCCAGAGGTCGTGAAACTGCTGGAACTGCTGCTGGTGCCGCTGCCATTGGCTTTCATCGTCACGCAATTGCTGTAACTGGTCGGCGGGCCAGCTCACCAGCGATCCGGCCAGCGCCGCTGTCAGGTAACGGCCGTTACGCGGCTCGCGGATCGCCAGCAACACCTGCAGCAGTTCGGCGGCCACCGCGGTTCCCAGGACGTTTTCCCGACTCAGGAAGGCGCTGCGGATATTGCGTTGCGCCAGCGCGGTACGAATCGTCTCGGCCTGTCGCCGGCTGCGCACCAGCACGGCGATATCACGCGGTTGCAACGCGCGGCTGTCAAGATTCGCCTGCCCGGTCTGAGCCGCCGTCAGCAACTCGCTGATGCGCTCCGCCGTCTGCGCATTCAATCTGTCGTAGAGATCGGCCTTTTTAATGTCCTGCTGCGCAACGTGCCAAAAGCTCAGGGCCGGCTGCAACTGCCCTTGCCAGACCAACCCGTCGGCCGGGTCCTGATGCTGGCTATCGACACTGTCGAAACCGATCTGACGGGCAAAGATAAACGGTGCCTCGGCATGTTCAAACAGGGCATTCACCCCCGTCACCATGGAGCGGGTCGAGCGGAAGTTTTTTATCAGCGTATGTCGCTGGGGGTCTTCGACCGCACTCTTGGCCTGCATGTAGGTGAAAATATCAGCACCGCGAAAGCCGTAGATCGCCTGTTTTGGATCACCGATCATCAAGAGCGCCTTATCGGCCTGATGACGGTAAATCCGGCTGAAGATCTGGTACTGCAGCGGATCGGTATCCTGGAATTCGTCGATCATGGCGACCGGATAACTGTGACGAATCTTGGCGGCCAGGCGCTCCCCCAGCTCGGGATGGGCCAGCGCGCGTCCCAGATCGCTGAGCAGATCGTCGGGGGAGATCTGCCCCAGGCGCGCTTTCTCGCGCTCGATGTGTCGGCATATCCAGGCGAATGCGGTACTCAGCAGCCAGGGGCACCCCGTGACACCGCTCTGCCAGGCCGAGAAGGCGGCATCAAAGGCCAGCAGACAAGCCGGCGGCTCAACCGCTTTTTCAGCCAGTTTTTTTAGCTGGTCGACGACCAAATATTTGTGCGCCTTGACGACCGCTTCCGGCACCGACCATTTATCACCAGAGTCTCCCTGTGCCGAAGGCGCTTGCGCCCAGGCGCATAGCGCCTTAACATGGCGCGTAACCGATGCCTTTTGTACCCCCAAGTCCAGCAGTTCATCGACGATCTGGGCACTGTCCCGCGCAATCAGCTGCTTGAACTGCCCGGTCGCCGCCTCCACCGCCTCGCAGGCCAGGCGTACGGAGTCCTGCACGTCCGGCTCGTTAAACGGCGGCGGCGAGACCTGGATCTGCTTCTGATTCAAGAGGCTGGATAACTGTTGCAGTAACGCATCCGGCGATTTCAACACCCGTATCAGGTACGCAACCAATTCAGCCTCTTGCGGGTACACCGCCAGCCGCCAGAAATCGGCCGCGGCCTGCTCTTTCAGCGCGGTATCGTCTTCCATCAATTCGATATCGAAGGCTTCGCCACTTTCAAAGGCGTTGTATTTCAACATCCGCTGACAAAAACCGTGGATGGTAAAGATCGCCGCCTCATCCATCGAACGCTCGGCCGCTTCCAACCGTTTGAGCGCCAACCCCTCTTCACCCTGGCAACGCATCAGCAGTGCCGCGATCACGGCGTCCCCGCCGGCATCGCCCAGCCGAAACGCCCGCGAGGCGGCCAGGATTCGACGCCGGATACGGTCACGCAGCTCGGCGGTCGCCGGCCGGGTAAAGGTCACCACCAGAATCTGCTCCGGACTCAGCGGCGGGGTGGCTGCGCGCGGCTCCAGCAGTAAACGCAGGTAAAGGCTGGCGATGGTATAGGTCTTGCCGGTGCCGGCACTGGCTTCGATCAGCTGCACACCGTCCAGATCGAGCTGAATCGGATCGAGTTGTTTCATAGCGCAGCCTCCGAGGCTTGAAACTGTTTCAACGTCTGTCGGCTAAGGTGGCCTGACAACGGGGCGAGAATGGCCATGGCATGGGCGACAAAAGGCTGCCAGGCCGCCAGCAGATCGACAAAACAGCGCTGGTTATACAGGTCCGCCGACTCCGGCGGCGCGCCATTCTGAAAGGTCGGTTGCCAGACGGCCAGGACCGCATGTTGCAAGGACGCGATGGTCTCGGCGCAAAGCGCATCCAGGGCGTTCTCTTTCGACGCGTTCACAGCTGACGTACTATCACCCAGATCCAGTTTCTGCCACGCCTTGATCAACGCCGACGAGGTTTCCGGAAAGAACGGCAGCGGTTCACAGAGACCGCGTCGATAAAGGGCCAGCAAGGCAAGCAGATAAGCCTGCGCCTGTTCGACCGGCAGCGGCGGCAACTGATGTACCTCCTTTTCGGAAAACAGCAGGGTCCGTACCGACAGGCCCTGACTGTGCAGCGCCAGGTGCGCCACCCAGGCGCGCAGCAGATCCTTGGGCTTGGTCGACCCCGCCTTGATCACGCGGCGAACCCAGTCGGGGCCTTCGGCAGAATCCTCCAGGCGAATCATACCGTCGATCTCGCCACCGAGACGCCAGTCATCCAGGTCGACCTCGACGGGCAATTTCTGCGTGGGCCGACTCAACCAGACCCCCAGGGCGTTAATCATCGGCCGGCAACTCTGCTGCAGCCCCGTCAGCACCAGTCGGCCATGGTGCAGCACCGGTAGATGGCCTTCGGCGGCGAGATGGCGCGCCCATTGCTCGTCGGCCTGGGCAGCGGTAGCTTGGATAACGGTAGCCTGAGCAGCGGTGGCCTGCGGGGACTGATCGCCGGCAAACAGGTCATTTTCCGCGCTCGGATCCAGGCCGGTCGCCGCGCGCTGCGCCTGCAGCCCAATGTAATCATCCTTCAGCTTCCAGGCACTCAGCGCATCCAGCGCAAAGTTTTCCCGGTCTTCGCAGAGGGTTTCCTGCTCATGCAGGTACACGCCCAGACGGCGCTGCATAAACTGCTTGCACGGGTTAACCAGAAACCCGGCCAACTGACCGATATTCACCGTATGCGGTGGATGATCAGCGGCAAAGTAATCGGCGAGGGGCTGGTTGATAAAGGGGCCAATATTGGCTGGGGCATGTACCTGTTCCCAGACCCGCGAATAGGTAAACAGCCCCGGATCCGAACCGTCAAAGTAACGCGCATTATAGGGCTGCAACGGATGCGCGGTGGTCAGCTGCGTTTCCAGCGCGCGGTCACCGTCGTCCACCGTGGCCGCTTCCATGCCGGCGGGCACACAGGCCTGTTTGAGATAATCGACCACTTCGCTGACCAGCACCGAAGGCGCGAGCTCTTTGTCGTCGCGGACATTACGGCCCAGGTAGGAGATAGACAGTTTCTGCCGGGCAGACAGCAGCGCTTCGAGGAACAGGTACCGATCATCGAGACGCCGCGAACGGTCCCCCTTGCGGTAGCCGCCGGCCATCAGATCAAACCCCACCGGGCGGACATTGCGCGGAAATTCACCGTCATTCATCCCCAGCAGGCAGACGACCTTGAAAGGGATGCTGCGCATCGGCATCAGGGTGCAGAAATTGACCGCGCCCGCCAGAAAACGTCCGTTACCTGCCGGACTGTCCAGCACCTCGCTGAGGTATGCCAAGACCACCTGACGCGGCAAGGGCTGCTGCCAGCCGATCTGCTTCAGACGCTGGCGTAAGGTTTCCAGTGCGATACTGGCACGGTTCAGCGCCAGGGTTTCATCGGCATCGGGTTGATACAGCGCCGCCAGCAGCGCAGACACCTGTTGCTGCCAGTCCTCGATAGTCAGAAATTGATCGAAGCAGCGGCGATAGTGATCCAGCTGGTCAACAAACATCAGGAACTTGCCCAGGGATTCCGCCTGTTTACCCTCAATGCCATCAAACGGCAACGTGCTCTGAAACAGCCCGGCATCGGAAGTCATGGCATAGCCCAACAGCAAGCGCTTCAGACCGAACGCCCAGCTGTTCTGTTCGAAGGCAGGTAAGCCGAAATCCAGTCGATGCGCCGCATCCCGGCCCCAACGCACACCTGCATCGGCCAACCAGGACTTTAAGGCCACAAACTCCTCGTCGCTAAGCCCGAAGCGCGTCAACGTGGCCGGGATCTCCAGCAGGCCCAGTACCTCGCTCAGACCCAGGCGAGACTCGGGTAGACGCAGCATCTGCAAAAGGCTTTGCAGTATGGGCGCCTCCTGCACAGCGCCCAAGTCATTAATGGCGTGGGGGATGCGCTGCGGTCTGGGCTGGCCCGCAAACACCGCTTCGATATAAGGTGCATAGCGTTCGATATCCGGCGTCATCACCACGATATCTTTGGGCGCCAGGTCAGGATCGGCGGCAAACAGCCGCAACAACTGGTCATGCAGCACCTCCACTTCCCGCAGCGGCGTATAACAGCGGTGCAACTGGATACTGTTATCATCGGCAGGCACGGTCAACTTGCCCACATTACTCAGCAACTGCTCGGCACTTAATGCATCCATCTGCTGCCGACAGCTGAGGTTTAGCACTTCACCCTGCAGCAGCCCCAGCATCGAGGTCGAGTCGGGGGCCTGATAGCCTTCCCAGTTGCGCACCGCGACCTGGCTGGTCTCGTCGATAACCAATTCATGAAAATCGCGGCACAACTGTCCCATGGACGCCAGTAGCGGGTTACCCACCGTCAGGTACTGTTCCTGCCCACCCAGCTTGAGTTCCAGCTGGACCTTATTCTTGGCCGAGACGATATCGGCCCAGAACTCACGGCAGGGATTGAGCAGCAACAGGTGTAGATCGCAGCGCTGACTCATGGCCGTAAACAGTTGCAGCATGGGGCGCGGCATGGTGGTCAGGCCAAAGATAAACAACCGCTTCGGCAGCTGCGCCTGCGGCACCCTAGCCAGCGCCTCGATCGACGCGCGGAACAGGTCCGAACGGTGGAACGGTATCTGGGCATTGTCTTTTATAAAGGTACAGAGCAACCGCCAGAGTATCGGTTGCCAGCGGTTATCCGCATCGACCTCACAGCGGTTAAGGCCCAAAGGCTGACCGCGGTGACCCGTTGCACCCGCCTGCGCGCCACCTGCGGGTTCGCCTCCCTCGCCGTCGGCACCCGCTTCCCATTCAGTCAACCACTCGGGCCTGTACATCAGGTATTGGTCAAACACATCCGCAATCTGATTGCAGAGTTGGTACAGGCGCAGTTGCCGAGCTGCCTGCGGCTCCACACCCTCATGGATATGCGCGAGATAATGCTTCAGCGGCGCGAATTCGACGGCATCTAACTGCGCCGGCAGCAGCTTCATCAATGCCCAGCGCATATTGGCTTTATCAAACGGGGATTGCTCCGCGACTTTATCGGCCACCAGCAGCCGAAATAGCGTCCAGAGGTAGCTCGACGGTAACGGGAAATCCAGGTTGGCGGCGATACCCAGTTGACCTGCCAGCTGAATTTTCAACCACTGCGCCATGTCGGGGTTCTGCACCACAATGGTTTCGGCGCAAAATAGCGACTGCCCTGCCGGGCGCTGCGTCAGGCGTTCGGCCAGTACCTGGCCCAGGGTTTCCAAGTGATTCGACTGGTAGACATGCAGCATGGGCATTCCTTTTGCGTAGCGAGGATTGTGCGTAGCAAGGATAGTACGTATCGATGCTAGTGCGTATCAATGATAATGCGGAGCTCACCGTCACATTGCGGCCCCAGCGCGAACGGTAACAAAAAAACACGCCCTCACCTACTGCACCTCGCAGAACATTGATGACACAGGTTATCGAAAGCCTTCTTACTTACTCTATAAACAGGTAAGAGTAGCCAGCATGGGACAGCGCTCTTTAAGATTAAATAACCACGAAATTCATTGCCATTAAGAGGTGTTTGCCGTACTTTATGCGGTCGAAAAAGCGCTTGCTGTATGCAGAAAGACTTTGTTACCCGTAGTAAGCTGGGACTACGGGTGCACAAAGTCTTCACTTGGGTTAACAGAATGCTTGGTAAGGTGGCCGCTCGATGGATGACCGGTCACACCAACACCCCGCAGCGCTGCCGCGGCAATTGGCAGGTCTTGCATTCGTGTCCTTAACTGGCTGGGCTGGGTAATACCAATGCTGAAGCCGGGACAGATGCCGGCAAAACCGCCACCGATGCCCCATCGGCGACTCAAATAGACAGAATATTGTGGGAAGACAGGTTTTTTTTTAACAAAAGCTTGAAAATCGTATATTCTAGCGCGCAAGTTAAACCCTGGCTTATCGAGTATCCAATGACAGACTTATCGCACTACAGAAATATCGGTATCTTCGCCCACGTTGACGCGGGTAAAACCACCACCACCGAGCGGATTTTGAAGCTGACCGGAAAGATCCATAAAACCGGTGAAGTACATGACGGCGCGGCAACCACCGACTTCATGGAACAGGAGCAAGAGCGCGGCATCACGATCCAGTCGGCAGCGACAACCTGCTATTGGAAAGACCACCGTTTCAACGTCATCGATACGCCCGGACACGTTGACTTCACCGTTGAAGTTTACCGTTCGCTGAAAGTACTCGACGGTGGTATCGGTGTTTTTTGTGGTTCCGGTGGTGTTGAGCCCCAGTCCGAGACTAACTGGCGTTACGCGAACGAATCCGAAGTTGCGCGAATCATCTTCGTCAACAAGCTGGACCGTATGGGCGCTGACTTCCTGCGCGTTGTCGGTCAAGTCGAAAACGTACTAGGCGCCAACCCCCTGGTTATGGTGCTGCCAATCGGTATCGAAGAAAACTTTGTGGGTATCGTTGACCTGCTGACCCGCCAGGCGTTTGTCTGGGACGACACCGGTCTACCAGAGAACTTCGAAATCGTTCCGATCCCAGAAGATATGGTTGATCAGGTCGAAGAGTACCGCGAAAAGCTGATCGAAATGGCTGTTGAGCAGGACGATGACCTGATGATGGCTTACATGGACGGTGAAGAACCTTCTTTGGAAGACATCAAACGCTGCATCCGTAAAGGTACCATCGCACTGGACTTCTTCCCCACCTACTGCGGTTCAGCATTCAAGAACAAGGGTGTGCAACTGGTTCTGGACGCGGTCGTTGACTACCTGCCTTGCCCAACCGACGTTGACCCGCAGGAGCTGACCGATGAAGAAGGCAACCCTACCGGTAACGTCGCCACGGTTGCTGTTAACGAGCCGCTGCGCGCACTGGCATTTAAGATCATGGACGACCGTTTCGGTGCCCTGACCTTCGTCCGCATCTATTCCGGTAAACTGGAAAAGGGGATGACTATCCTCAACAGCTTCACCGGTAAGACCGAGCGTATCGGCCGTATGGTTGAAATGCACGCTGACGACCGTAACGAGATCAGCTCTGCGCAAGCGGGTGACATTATCGCGATCGTGGGTATGAAGAACGTGCAAACGGGCCACACCCTGTGTGATCCTAAGCACCCTTGCACCCTGGAAGCCATGGTCTTCCCCGAGCCTGTGATCTCTATCGCCGTTGCCCCCAAAGACAAGGGCGGATCCGAGAAAATGGGTATCGCGATCGGAAAGATGATCGCCGAAGACCCCTCCTTCCGCGTTGAGACTGACGAAGATTCCGGTGAAACCATCCTCAAGGGCATGGGCGAACTGCACCTGGATATCAAAGTCGACATCCTGAAGCGTACTTACGGCGTTGAACTGACGGTCGGACAGCCTCAGGTTGCTTACCGCGAAACCATCACCCAACCGCTGGAAGATTCCTACACCCACAAGAAACAGTCCGGTGGTTCCGGTCAGTTCGGTAAGATCGACTACCGCATCAAGCCCGGCGAGCCAGGTACTGGTTTCGTCTTCAGCTCAAGCGTTGTCGGCGGTAACGTGCCTAAGGAATTCTTCCCTGCTGTTGAAAAAGGCTTCAAGAGCATGATGGACACCGGTCCTGTGGCTGGTTTCCCGGTTCTGGACGTTGAATTCGAACTGTACGACGGTGGTTTCCACGCGGTTGACTCCTCGGCCATCGCCTTTGAACTGGCGGCTCGCGGTGCATTCCGTCAGTCCATGTCCAAAGCTGGCCCCCAGCTGATCGAGCCCATCATGAAGGTTGACGTGTTCACACCTGAAGATCACGTGGGTGATGTGATCGGTGACCTGAACCGTCGTCGCGGCATGATCAAAGACCAGATGGCGGGTGTCACTGGCGTTCGCATCAAGGCCGACGTTCCACTGTCCGAGATGTTTGGCTACATCGGTTCACTGCGGACCATGACATCCGGCCGTGGTCAGTTCTCGATGGAGTTCGCTCACTACCTGCCATGCCCTGCTTCTGTGTCCGAGAAAGTCGTGGCAGCCGAACTGGAGCGTAAAGCAGCCAAAGCCAAGAAGTAAGTTGGCTTAAGCAGCGCTAAGCTGAAAGCCCGGTGATGAAAGTCATCGGGCTTTTTTGTGCCCATGAACTCTGAGATAACGATCCCCAGCAAATGGGCATCAATCCGCTACCTTAACTTGTTACCGATTAACGATTAACGGTTACGCGGCATTAGACCCATTAACCAATGAGCCGCTACAAAACGCAGGCAAGGGTCGGGGCTTGTCTTTTGCCCCCCCTAACTAGCCTGGTGTCCCGATCGGCTATGCTTCAGGCATAACCGCGCTGGGTTCGCGCACGACCCGCCAGGACCGGATTTTCGAAATCTCTTTTTGCAGCCGAAGGATTCTCACGTGCGTCGTTTGTGCCTATTCGCCCTACTCTTACTGCTCCCCGGCTGCTCAAAGGATAATCCGCAGGCGCTACTGGATGATTATCTGCAACGAATCGCACGCACCCTCGATCTGGAAATAGTCGAGGTTGATAACCCTGCAATACAGGCGCTACCGCGCCGGCGCGAACGCCGTATGCCAACCACTGAACTACGCGCAGGCTTACTGGAAACCCTCGATTTCAGCGTCTGTGATCTGCTACCACTGATCGCTGAACGCAATAGCTCGCTGGGTAAGGTCATGCAGCCGTCACAACTGCTGAGCTACGAACTGCGTTTTTTCGATCGCCTGCAGCGCTGCTACCTGCAGAACCGCCAGCAGCCGCTGGTGGATGTGGAGTTCACCGAATTGCTGGCCGCAACCTATATCACAAAACGCAGCAACCTGACGGCCATTCTCTGGAATGGACTATTTACCAGTGAGGCGCTGGAGCGCAACCTCTCCCTATCGACCCCGCCCATCCCATTGACGGGCAACCCCGGTTACGGCGACAGCCTGCGGGCATTGCGGGTGTTTAGCGGCTATGTCTCCACCCTGAAGCAGTTTCAGGCCACACAGCGGTTTACCCTGCCCGATAACCTTGCCGGGTTGGAAAATCACTACGCAGCACTGCACCATAGCCAGTACGGCAGCCAGTTATTCAGCACCTTGCGGCTACTGACCCATGACCTAAACCGCGCCGCCGCTACCCTGGATCAAGCACTGGATCGGCGCCCCATCTGTTTTGCCGGCAAGGCCAACGACAAGGCCAGAATCATGAAGAACATCTTGACCGGAATGTACGCGACCCAGGTGCAACCCTATCTCGCCCGCGTCTATCGCGAAGGCCGCCCCTGGTTAGAGCACCTCGATAATCTGGCGGCGTTTACACAGGCGCCGGTCTCGCCGGCCATGGCCGCCTTCCGGCAGGCGATGCTCAACCCCGCCGCCACAGAGGGCTTGTGGGATAACTTCCAACGAGCGGTCAAGGCGCACACCCAGGCTTGGCAACGCCTGCTACGCCAGTGCGGCTTGATGCCCGGCGACGCCGAGCCAAAATCAAACCCAGACCCAGACCTTAACAACAAAAAACGTAACGACAGCGCGCTTAACGATACTGCGCTTAACAACAAAGTCCCTAGCGAGGCTAAAGGCTGACCAGACCAAGCGAGGATAAACCGAAGCTCGCTTGGCACAGAGCGAGACTGTAAAAATTACTACGCCAGCGCGAGCCTGGAATCGGCGGGCGCTTCGTCACGTTCGGTACCGCTATAGTCGCGCAATACCTCGGCGACCCGGATGCGGTAGGAGCGAAATAGCGCCTGCTTGCCTTTTCTCTGCGCCATGCGATGCTCCATCACATTGCGCCAGGCGCAGATCGCCGCTTCATCGCGCCAGAAAGACAGGCTGAGAACTTTGCCTTCATCGACCAAGCTCTGAAATCGCTCAATTGAAATGAAGCCATCCCGGTTTTCCAGAAACGTGCGCAGTTCTGCCGCTATCTGCAAATATTCGGCCTTGCCTTCAACGGTGGGGTGGACTTCAAAAATCACGGCTAACATAGGCGTTTCCTGCTGGTGCTAATGATTGTTGTAGGCTGCCGCTGTTACTCCAGCCATTAAATAAAGTCGCCCCCCGTGCCGGTGCAGCATGGGATCGAACAACGGGATCCGAACTGAAATTAAATCGGGTATCAACCGCAACAGCCCCATGCCGGTCAGCGCGCCCCTTGGGCAATCCAGTCCCGAAGCAGGGCGAGTTCTTTATCAGACAGCCGCGCCGGTCCCGGCGGCATAGCGCTAAAGCCGCCCGAGCGAGGCGTCACCAGGTTGATCAACCAGCCCTTATCCGGTTTACCGGGCAGAATCACCGGGCCGCGCTTGCCGCCTTCGCGGATATTTTCGAGGCTGTCCAGGCGTAGCTGTCCATCGGGAAACCAGCCGGCGTGACAACTCACACAATGCTGGTCGAATATGGGCTTGATCTGCACCGCGTAGGTCACCGGCTTCTCCTCAGCCCCGCTTTGCGCGGCAATCAACAGGCCGAGCAGCGCACATAAACGCATCATCCAAATACCCTCTACACTCACATCAATAACGGGCGACAGTATACGACCTAATCGACCAGCTCTCACGACGCGCTTTAACGTTTTAACCCGACGGGTTAATAGGAGACGCAAGGATGCGTCAGTTTTTGTCGACGATCAATACGAGATCCCCTGAAATCAAGCCGTTGCGCGCAACTGCGTCAGATTCCAGGGGTGACGGACAAAAGAGGTAAGGAACCTATTTGTCCGCCAGGTAAATCGTCAAAATTCAGGAGAAAACCATGTGGTTAAACCCGCAAACGGTCACCGCAACGGGTCAGGTTTTTACGATACTCGGCACGTTGCTAACGACACGTCTTAGCAGCACCCTGATCATCCCGCCGGGCTGATCGCACACCGGTTTGACATGCTGTCTTGCCCCTCGCGCGGGCTCGCAACAGGGTCCGACAGCGCATCTTCGACACCTTCGACACCTTCGACACCTTCGACACCTTCGCCAAGAGTCAATTCCAAGGCCGCACGCTCCAGCAACTCCTTGGGTAGCTCACGCTTCACCGCCACCCCCAGTTCTTTAAACCCCGCCGCCTGTTTGATCAGATTACCGCTCCCATTTACCAGCTGGCCCATCGCGCTGTCATAGCTCTCACCGGCTTTCCCCAGCCGTTTGCCTAGATCGGTCATCGAGCCCAGAAAACTATTCAACTTGTTGTAGACCTTCAGTGCCCGGTCCGCGAGCTCTGCCGAATGCTTATTCTGGTCTTCGTAACGCCACAGCTGACGCACGATATTCAGACTCGTCAGCAGCGTCGTCGGCGTCGCCACCAGCACATTCTGCTGAATAGCCTGCTCAAACAAGCGCGGCTCGGCTTTAAGGGCTTCGACAAAGGCCGACTCGATAGGCACAAACATAAAGACCATCTCGGGAGAATTCAGCTCTTTAAGCTCAAAGTAACTCCGGTCGGACAACTCTTTGATCCGCGCTGACACGGCCTCAACATGGGCGCGCAAGGCCTGCTTGCGTGCAATATCGTCATCGGCGTTGATATAGCGCGTATAGGCGTTCAGCGAAACCTTGGCGTCGATCACCAGATGCCGCTGCTGCGGCAGATATACCACCGCATCGGGACGTTTACGCCCCTCGGCGGTATCGAAGCTGACTTCACGCCGATAATCATCGCCCAGGATCAGCCCGGAACGATCAAGCACATTCTCCAGCACCAGTTCGCCCCAATTACCCTGGGTCTTCTTCTGCCCCTTCAGCGCGGTCGCCAGCTGATGCGCCTCTTCGGTCATCTGTTGATTCAGCCCTTTCAGGACCGCGAGTTCGGCGGTCAGATTGGCGCGCTGCTGGGTCTCGGAGCCGTGAATCTCCTCGACCCGCGTCCTGAACTGTTCCACCTGTTCACGAAACGGTTTCAGCAGCCCATCCAACTGATGCTGACTGGTTGTGGTGAACGTCTTACCTTTGGCTTCAAAGATCTCGTTGGCCAGGTTCTGGAACTCCTCCTTCATAGCCTGCTTGCTCTCGTCCAGCTGTTGACGCGCGGCAAGATTCTGCTTTTGCTGCTCCTCCAGCCGCGTGCGTAGTTCGCTGACGCTCAGTTCCGACACCTCGCGATCGGCCTGCGCCTTGCTGACCTGTTGCTTGAGCAGGCTGATTTCGGCCTGACAGCCACGCAACTGATGTTCGGTTTGTTCAACCCTGACCCGCTCCCCACGCAGCGCCGCGGTCAGATCACGCTGTTGCCCCTGCAGGGTCGCCTGTTCCTGCTGCAATGCCGCGTACTGCTGGCGAAGCTGCTTGATCTGATCATCGCGCTCGGACGAGCGCCGCACTTCGGCAAACAGGTCAGCTTTGCGCTTCTCAGCGTCCAGCTCGATCTGCTGTTTAACCTGGCGCAACTGGTCATAGGCCTGCCGTTCGGCCAACAGCGAAGCTTCCAGCCGGTCCCGTTGTTCCAACGCCTGTTCAGTACGGGCATCGGCGGAGGCTACCGCCAGTTGGCCTTTGTGGCGCAGTATCAGCCCGCCGAGGATAAATATCAGCGCAACCAGTCCGATCGCTAGCGCAATCGAGGCGCTTATATTCAGTTGGGCAATACGCAGTAATTCATTCAACATGGCTCTTGGATTCCATCTCATCAGTCGCTTACAGCTATTTTTCTCACGAGGTCGTCCGATGCGACCCCAACGTCAGCGTATATCGTGCAGTGGCAGGGTTATTCATCCACTATCTCTGGCTCACTCATCGCCTTTATCCCGTGGTCATGGCGTGTTGCACAGTACCGCAACAACAGTACCGCAACAACAGCACGCGCCAAGGCGGCGTCTATACTGAGTGGCGTCAAGACACAACGCCTTCGGGCGGCCACTGATCAACAACCAAAAGGACACTCTTATGCTGGTAACGTTTTCCTGCTCTACCTACGCGAATATCACCATGTTCGGCGACGTCGCCACCCGCTTGCTGACCCTGATGGGTCACAGCGTAACCGTACCCGGCGCGATCCTCGCCGAGGATGTGCCTGCGGCGCTTCAACGTCTGCAAGCCGCCCTCGCCGCAGAGGCGCGTACCCCAGAGCAATCCACAGACGCCGATGATGAAGATGATGAAAACGATGCGCCTGTCCCCATTACACGACGTGCTGTTCCACTCATCGAGCTGCTCCAGGCGGCGGCCAAGGCCGAATCCGACGTCATGTGGAAACAGGGGGCCTGACCCCACTATCCGCTGGTAACGGCCTTTTTACCGACAGATCCACTACGAGGTGCACCGATGCAGCAAACAGCCACCCTGGTCTGGTTCCGGCAAGACTTGCGCATCGGCGACAATCCCGCGCTGAGTCACGCCGCCGCCCGGGGAGACCTGCTACCGATATATATCTACGATGACACCCACCCGCAACGCTGGGCGCCCGGCGCAGCATCACGCTGGTGGTTGCATCATTCGCTTAGCGCCTTAAACCAGTCGCTGCAGCAACAGTTACGACTCTTTCAAGGCGACCCGCTGCAACTGATCCCCCAGCTCCTGAAACAGACCGGCATCCAGCGCGTGGTGTGGAACCGCTGCTATGAACCCTGGCAGATCGCCCGCGATCAGGCCCTGAAAGCGTTACTGCACAGCCTGGGTATCGAGGTGGTCAGCTTCAACGCCAGCCTCCTGTGGGAGCCCTGGGAAGTGAGTAAGCGCGATGGTACGCCCTACAAAGTCTTTACCCCCTACTACCGAAATGGCTGCCGACAACGGCCGCCACCTCGCTATCCTTTGGCGCGCCCCCCGATGATGTCGTACGTTGAGAGCGCACCGTCGGGGTCCCTCTGGCCGGATCCGGCACAGCTTAGCGCCAAATCCTTTAGTACCGAGCCCTTTAACACCGAACCCTTTAGCACCACGCCCTGGCACCGTGAAATAGCGGCCTCCTGGACACCGGGTGAAGCGGGCGCGGCCGCTAACCTGCAGACGTTTATGCGTGACGCGATTCAGCACTATGACACCGATCGCGACCGACCTGACCGGGCGGGTACCTCGCGTCTGTCGCCACACCTGCATTTCGGCGAACTCTCGCCCCACCAAGCCTGGTATGTGGCGCAAAATCCGCTGCAACCGGTTGCCCCTGAGACTGGCCGCGAGCGCTTTTTAGCCGAGCTGGTATGGCGTGAGTTCTCGTACTACTTGCTGTATCACTGGCCAACCTTACCGACCGATAATTTCCAGGCTAAATTCGACCGGTTTGCTTGGCAGGATAAACCGGCGTTACTGACCGCCTGGCAGCGGGGCCAAACCGGGTTCCCCATTATCGATGCGGGTATGCGGGAGTTGTGGCAGACCGGTTATATGCATAATCGGGTGCGCATGTTGGTCGGTTCGTTTCTGGTCAAGAACCTGTTGATCGACTGGCGGGCCGGTGCTGCCTGGTTCTGGGATACGCTACTGGACGCAGACCTCGCCAGTAACAGTGCCAGCTGGCAGTGGGTGGCCGGTTCGGGTGCCGATGCCGCGCCCTATTTCCGTATTTTCAACCCTGTCACGCAGGGGCAGAAATTTGATCCGGAGGGTTATTACGTCAAGCGTTTTTGTCCGGAGCTAGCGAAGCTGCCGGCCAAATATATCCACAGCCCCTGGCTGGCACCGGATGCGATACGGCAAGCAGCAGGCGTCACCTTGGATGAGACCTATCCTGCGCCCATTGTCGATCTCAAGCACAGCCGTCAACAGGCGTTGGCTGCCTTTGCTCGCCTTAAACAACCCGCCTGAGCGCGGTTATTAACCTGGCACGTGGCTTTACGCCACGGCGATTCATCCATGAACCGCCTATTAAGGCGGCATTTTTGCACGGTATTACGTTGCCGCCTTAATAATATTGGCGGCTTAACACCAGCCCATATGCCAACATTCTGCAGACTGCAACAATTGCCAGCGCAGGCGCTGCGAACGATGGGTCAGCACCGCCTGCAGCTCCACGTCTGTCACATCCCCCTGCTCTGTTCGGTACAACCGGGTAACCATAAAATGCTTTTCCTTCTGCTGGGGCTGCACAGCGGTCCATTTAGACAACAGCAATTTATTGGGGTTGATTCGATTCATGTGCTCATTCCTGTCACCGCAGCGGATGAAATACGCTTGTGCCTAACCCACCTCGCCGCTTACCTGAAGCTGGCTTTGCTGCCGCTTGATCGCTCGTAACGCCGGGGCCAGCGTATCCAGCGTCTTAATCACAGCCACGCGCGACGGGAGGGACCGCAGCCGGGCGATGCCTTCGCCGCCGGCAATCAGCACCGTCTCCTGCGGGATTTTTTCTTCCAACTCGCGCAGGCTTGCCAGCAACGGCGCTCGCTTATGCAGCGAACTAAAAGAAAGCGCCACGACCGAGGGTTGTAGGTCGGTACAGGCATTAATAAGCTGATCCAATGGCGTCTCGGCCCCAAGATTGATGGTGTCGAACCCTTCCAGGCGCAACAACAGCTCCACCATCATCAACCCAATGGCATGCGGTTCTCCCGGCAGGGTAGTCAGTAGCACCGATAACCCTCCAGGGGCGATCTGCACCGCATGAATAGCCCGGTGCAGTACGCCCATAAGCTGCTGGGTGAGTAGATGTTCACGGTAAATAGGCATCGAGCCTTGCGCCCAGAGCTGGCCCGCTTTGTTAACCAAGGGCGCAACGGACTGCCGCACAAACGCTTCGGGCCCCTGTTCGACTAACAACGCCAACAGCAGCGCTCGAATACCCGACGGTTCCTGACCCGCGAGTCTTTCGAGCACCTGGTCGAGGGCCGGATTCAGCCTTCCGTCCGCGTCGCTAGACACCTCGCAAAGACGCGTCAGGGCGCCAGGCTCCAGCGGTACAACGGCGCCGGGGCGATGGCCGGCATCCAGCAAGCGACAAATGGCGCGTAAGCGATTCATCTGCTCGCCAGGATAGCTACGCTCACCCTTAGCATTGCGCAGCGGCTGTGGGAACCCATAACGTCGCTCCCAAACCCGCAGCGTATCTTTACCAATGCCGCTATCTCGCGATACCTCATCGATGCTCAGTCTTTGCGCAGCGGACTCGCCCATGACATCTCCTCGCTATTTTTTAATGATTATCCCTATTTGTCCTAGACAAATCCAGTTAACGGCGTATATTTATATGACATTAGTCACCGAACGGTTTCAGCATTATCCCTACATAGTGGCTTATACCCTGCACCCCGGTTCTACATGATGAGGATGGCTCGATGGATATCATCACTACGTCAAACGCTACCGCTACTCGCCACGTAACCCGCAGCGAAACGCCAGATACCCCCGGCATTGAGGTGGGCATCAGTGCTTGCCTGCTAGGCAAGGAGGTGCGCTACAACGGCGGACACAGTCAATCCAAAATGTGCCAGAACGAACTGAGTCAACACTTCCGTTTTCGTAGTTTTTGCCCGGAAATGGCCGCGGGTTTTGGCGTGCCGAGACCGACGTTACGCCTGACCGGAGATCCGGCCAAGCCAACCTTGGTGTTCTCCAATGATCAGAGCCGCGATGTGACGCAGCAACTAACCGACGCGATCGATCCCGTGCTGCAAACGCTTGATCCTCTCGATGGTTACATTCTGATGAAAAACTCGCCGAGCTGCGGCCTGGATCGCATCAAGGTCTATCAGGACAATGGCTATCCACATACGCAACGCAGCCAAGGATTATTCACGACGGCGCTACAGCAGCGCTACCCCGACTTACCGATAGAGGAAGAGGGACGATTGCACGATGCGCATCTTCGGGAAAATTTTATTCTGAGAGTGTTTGCGCACAATCATTTTCGCGGCCTGGTCGACGCAGACCTCAGCCTGCATAACCTGATGCGTTTCCATCGTGATTATAAATATGTCCTCATGGCGCATAACCAACCCGAATACCGCAGCCTGGGCAAGCTCCTCGCCGAAACCCATAAACACGCCGACCTCGTTGCCGTGCGCCGCGAGCACCACCATCGCTTTATGGTCGCGCTCTCGACGCCGGCCAGCCGACGCGGCCATTGCAACGCATTACTGCATCTACTGGGCTACCTGAAGCGTTCGGTAGGAAGTTCGGCCCGCCGTGACATTGTCGCAGTGATCGACAGCTACCGTAATGGTGACGTCAACCTGACGACGCCCCTCACCCTGATCAGACACTATGTACAGCAGTTCGGCAGCGAATACGTGCGCACACAACGCTATCTACAGCCACACCCCGCCCGGTTGGGTCTGCACAACCAGCTTTAATTACACAACCAGCTTTAATTACACAATACGTTTTAATGGCGCGCGTAAAACTTGCGAGCCGGGTTCAGAGCGCGCGTAATTCTGACTGCGTATTACCCGCTGCTCCGGCCTGTCTGTTTTTTCGCCAACTAGATCTTCGCCAACCAGCGGTACGGGGGCGCCGTCCGTTTAACCGCTAAGGCTCCTCATACCTTTCGGTCATCAGTGGCTCGACCAGTATATTGTTGCTGTCGAGCCACCCTTTCTCCTTCAGGCGCTGGTAACCGAGATCAAATCGCTTCGCGATTTCGGGTGATTCTTTCGAAACCCAAAGCACCATTAATTTATGCAGTAACGGCTTAAAATGGAGCCCCTCTAGCGCCATCTGCTGAATAAACCACTGAAACTCCTCACCACCCCACAAGTAGCCAGCCCTGTCTCGGTCCAACATCCTTAGCGCCGCTAAGCTTGAATTAGCGCGGTGGACCTGAACATCACCGCGGCGCTCAGCCCCTTCCAGGTCGTCAAAGTAACTGTATGGCGACTGCCAGCCCTGTACGACAATCAGCCCTTCACCCGCAAAGCCATCGATGTGGGTAGGAACCTTCGATGTGGGTCGTTTGGAATACAGTCCCGATCGCCAGGGATATTGCCACCGGCTTTCCAGACAACAGGCATCAAAGCGTTCGAAGTTGACGGTCACCAGCGCTTGGACTTCGCCTCGCTCTAATTCCATATAAGCCCGGGATACCGGCCGCATCTGAAATCGACAATCCAACGCGGCTTCCGCACAAATTTGCTTTAAGGTTTCACCAATCAGACCTGATATTTTTCCACTCTTGCTCGTATGGTACAGAGGGGGATATTCAAACATCGCGATATCCACGCGCAATGGCGGTTGCTGTTCAAACGCCACGCCCTGCGGTGCGATAAGGACTAAAAGTAACACGATAATAGGAGACGACCATTCCCTGAGGCCCCCTTGGTCTTGAGATCGTACGGCCACAGCCGCCTGATGTTGTCTGTTACGCAATAACTTCAGCATAAGACTCATCGATCCTTAGCAAGTTGATTTTCTAGTACAATACTTCAGCATAAACGGCTTCAACTTGAAACCTATTAAGGCGACAGCTTAATACCGCGCAAAAAATAGCGCCTTAATAGGCGGTTCATGGATAAACGGCCATGGCATAGAGCCACGTGAGACAAAGACGGACAAGCGCCGGCCTTGTCGTCATCACAAGACCGAACGGATTGGTATGTTGATGCCAGGTTAATAGGTGAAACTGTGGCCGAACACGAGCACCTTCGCTTATTTTTTCGTGACAACGATTATATAGGCTCGAAGGTCATCTGTTCTTCCTGCGTTACCTGGCGCTGACCGCCCTACCGATCAGACCGGGAATTGGCCTTGCCTTATTTCAACACCCCCTCCACCAAGGTGGTAAAGCTTATGGATACTCAAGTACAAAAGCGCGTCGATTTTATTGCTGACGCTCTGGAAAACGGCGAGCAGCACAAAGCGGAACAATTAATCGCAACGCTGTCACCGGCAGAAATTGCCCGCTTGATGGAATCGCTTCCTCAAGGACTACGGCCGGAACTATGGGGAAAGGTCGCTACCGATCAAAAAGCGGAGGTGCTTTTAGAATTACATGGCGACCTCCGTCGCTCGCTGATCAAACAGACCGATGAAGACGAACTGATCGCCAGCCTCGCCACCGTACAGATGGACGAGCTCGCAGATCTCGACGAAGACCTCCCGATGCCCGTTGTCAACGCCATGGTTACGGCCATGGATGCACAGCGACGGCAACGATATAACACGGTGAAAGACTACCCCGATGATACTGCTGGCGGCTTGATGGACGCAGACGCCGTTGCCGTACGGGCCGACGTGACCTTAAAAGCCGTGCTGCGGTTTCTACGCCGAATCCGCAACCGAGAAGGTGAACTGCCAGAGCATACGGACAGCCTGATAGTCGTTGATCGGGATAATCGGTATTTAGGCCTATTGCCTCTAAGCGAACTGGTCTCGCTGGAATTACACACCTCCGTTGCGGACGCAATGGTTGACGATATCAGCGGAATTACGCCGTTGACCGCCGGCAAAGATGTCGCACGCCTGTTTCAAGACCGCGATCTGCTTTCGGCACCCGTGGTGGATGAGAACGGTCGATTGCTGGGACGTATCACGGTCGATGATATGATCGATGTTTTACGCGATGAAGCTGACCGGGAAATTCTTGGGCGGGCGGGCCTGGATAAACACGAGGATATGTTCGCCCCCGTGATCAGCAGTTCCGTCAAAAGAGCCTTTTGGTTAGGGATCAACTTGGCGACGGCCTTTGCTGCGGCCGGGGTGATTGGTTTATTTGAGGCCTCGATCGAGAAAGTGGTCGCCCTGGCGATCTTGATGCCTGTCGTTGCCAGCATGGGCGGTGTTGCCGGTAGCCAGACATTGACCCTGGTAACCCGGGGGATTGCGCTGAATCAGGTCGGATCGAGCAACGTATGGAATCTGCTTGGCCGAGAGATCGGTATCAGCCTGTTAAACGGCTTTTTCTGGGCGGTCGTGGTGGCCATGATCGCCATTTATTGGTTTGGAGATAGTGGCTTAGGCATTACCTTTGGCGCCGCGATGGCAATCAGTATATTAACTGGCGCGATAGCCGGCACACTGATCCCGTTGAGTATGATGCGAATGGGAATTGATCCGGCGCTGGCTGGCGGCGTCGCGTTAACAACCGCGACCGATGTCGTTGGCTTTTTCTCGTTCCTGGGGTTAGCCACGCTGCTGATTCTTTGACGGCACTGGTTTCGCGCTCATCCTGAGGCAAGCTTGCTCGGGGCCCGTTAGCTGGTAGTGGCCAAGAGTGGCTTTAGTTGTTTTATCAGGGGCTTTAAATGGCCTTCAAAACGCCGCCAGCGTTCCACTGATGAGGTATAAATAGGACGCCTTACTTGCCATACGCTCGCCGTGCGCACTGGCGCAGCGTTGCCTTGGAAGGCCATCAGCTCCGGTGACCACGACAGGCCGCAGAACTCCACCAGTTCGCGCCCGACGGTTTCCGGATCCTGCACCAAGCCGGCGTAGTCCAGTTCGAACATAGGTATGGGCAAGGTGGCTTTCCAATGATCCATCAACCGCTGGTACTGCTGGTACATGCTAGCCAGGTGATCGAGGTGGTAACTGAAGCCCTGGCCCCTCATGAAATGGGTGGTAAAGCAGGATAGGCAGGTATCGCGTGGATCACGGCGGCAGTGAACGATGCGCGCATGGGGAAATAGCAGTGCGATGATGCCAAGGCGCAGGTAATTACTGGGCAGTTTGTCGGTGAACATTCCGCCGTCTGGTGCTAAACCGTCCACCCAATCTTGGTAATCGGAGACCCGCTCCTGGCGCGCTCCGTCCTCTATGTTTGCGGCGCAGTGGGGGAATCGCGAACCGCTCAGGCTCTCTATTACGCCGACAAGACGGCGTATTTCGTCGCGCTCGCCACCGGCGCTTACCTTGGGATGGCTGGCAATAATCCGTTCGGCCAGGGTGGTGCCTGAGCGCGGCATTCCGACAATAAAAATAGGCCCCTTGGCGGTGCTAACGCCAGCGGGATGGTTGGTGAAAAAAGCAGGACTAAAGGTCTCAATGATCGCATCGGTGAGGGCGGCAAACTGTTGCGGATCAAACTTTCGTATCTTCGAAAATGCCCGATTTCCATTGGCGTAATGGGTAAACGATGCGTCGAATTCGCCCGCTTTCTCCTTCCAGCTGCCAAGTAGAAAATGCAGCTGTGCCTGCGCTTCGCGGCCAAACTCTCCGCGCCGGACGCGTGCGTCGAGCTGATTCATCTCGGCATCAGTCGCCTCACCGATGGCCTGCAGTCCTTCCCAGGCGGCGACGCAGCCAGGATCAGCCTCAAGGGCCTGGCGATAGGTGCGCGCGGAGGCTTCGGCGTCGCCGTGCTGTTCGTGGCAGACGCCTGCCCGCGCCAAGAGTGCAGCGCGTATCTTGCCGTTGAAATCGTTCGCTGCGGAGGCATACAGCTTTAGCGCGGCGTGTGCGTCGCCCAGCTCTTCAAGCAAGAGCCCCTGTTGCAGAATGACGTCCGGCTGGGTGCGAATTTTAGAAGGCAACGCTTGGAGGGTCTCGATGGCACCATGGCGGTCCCAGGTCCGAGCCTGAAGCCCTGCCAAAAGCAGCTGAAGTTCAGTGCGCGAGTTGTTTTTCTCCAGCCAGGCTTTAAGTGTCGTAACCGCCAGCGCGCCTTGGCCTTGGTCGGCCAGAAGCCGAGCGAGATTTTCCACCGCATCGGCGTTATTTTCATCGAGCGTCAGGGCGTGCTGGTAAGCCGCGATGGCGTTGACGTTGCGCTGGGTGGCGCATAGCGCGTTGCCGAGGTTGTTCCACAGGGACGCATCTTCGGGCGCGCTGCCAATAGCCTGCTCATAGGCAACAACGGCCGCGTTGGCCTGACCGGCGGCAAACAGCGCCTCGGCCAAACCTACCTGCGCATCCAGAAATTGCGGCTCCAGCTTCAGCGCCTTTTGATAAGCGCGTAGCGCGGCATCGTTTTTACCGATGGCACGGCACACTTCGCCCAGATTGGCATGGAAAAATGCCTGTTTAGGCTGCACGGCGATGGCGCGTCTGATTAATCGCTCGCCGGCGACACTGTCGCCCTGTTGGTGACGCAGCAATCCCAGCAGGTGTAGCGCATCGGCATGATTGGGCATTACGGTCAGTATTTGTCCATACAGTGTTTCGGCGTGCTCCCAGTGGCTGGATTGATGAGCCTGCATGGCGCGCTGCAGCAGCGCTTGGCAGCTATCCGCGGTGGCTGTCGGCTGTTTCGAGCCCGGCAGAACTTTTCGCATAATGGCTTCCCTTAGCCGTCGTGTTGGTTAGGATGATTTCATACTGGCGTGCAACCGGCAATCAACCTGTGGCGTTACGACGCGGTAAATAAGCCAAGACGTAGGGCATTGTTTGATTGCGGCGTCGGGTCTTATTGATCGCTCACAAAAAAGCACTGGCGAAGGACGCCAGGGCTTTTTGCGCTTGGAGGGTCGTGCTTAGAAGGCGTACTGACCACTCACCTGGAGTCGGGCCGCATCACCATCAGTGCCATCGAACATTTCCTTCTTTCCGTAGATCAGTTCGGCACCAAAGGTGATCGATTTGACCGGAGAGTGACGGATATTAACGTGCACGGAAGTGAACTCCTCAGCTGCGTCAGGATCGGTGCCGTTGCTTGCGTTAAAGGCAAGGACTGCCGCATCATCGTCCAGTTTAGAGTAACCAATAGCCAGCATGGCGTTGGTTTTGTCGCTCAGGGCCTGGTCGACAAAGGCCATCACTGCCAACTCGCCAGCGGTTTCAATCTTGCCAGCGTCAACAAAAGCGTTGGTGAAACCGCCACCGCCTCCCTGCCACAGGTAGCGGTTAGCTCCATCAAAGTGGCCAATGTTGCCGCCAATGGTGGTGCCGCCGTCGGTCTTTGTGGAGGCGGCAAGCATGACAGCGTAGCCAGTAGCGGTGTCATCGGCACCTGCACCATCGTCGATTTCAAGGAAGTTAACGACGCCTGAAGCCGAATACTTAACGCCGGAGGCGTTACCCGCGTAGCGAATCGAAATGTCCGGGAGGTACTCGTTACCATCCGTGGTCCCAGATAGTCGCGCTTCCGAGTCTTCCAATGCTACCGAAAGCGCGCCAGTGTGAGTCTTCATCGTGTATCGCGCTTGAGCCTGACGGTTGAAGACGTAGCCGCTTGGGCCAGCAAAATCGAGGGTGGGCGGCAGGGCAACCAAGGGCATAAAGTTAGACCAGGTCTGACCAAAACCGATGCCGTTCCACTCAGCCCACGCGTGGCGTAAACGGAAACCGTTAGAGCTGGATGGCGTTCCGCCCTCGGCGCCGAAGAAGTCACCCTGGATCATGGTGGTCACGTTGCCGTTTTCGGTCGGTGTGGAGGTGGCAATATGCAGACGGGTTTGACGCGCGTGTGCGCCGAAGTGGCCTTCTACTTCAGTGTCTTCCGCAGCACCTGTGTTGATACTGCGTGATGCGAACGTATCCCCAAGGTCCTCGCTTGCATCGAAAATAAGATCCCCTTTGATGTAACCGCTAATTGTTACTTTGGTGGCACCTGCGTCAAAGCTTACCGCATGGGCCTGGCCCGCAACGGCCAGAGCAAGAGCAGAAACAGTACCGATGGCACTACCACGAATAAAGGTCATGGACATTGAACATCCCTCCTCAGGATCGTTCTGATGTGAAAATTATTGTTATTATTCTGTGGACCTTGCTTAGGCCAACAGCAATTGATGACCTAGAACGGTGCCCACATGGTCTACATTGAGAGAAAACGGAGAGGATCAACGGAGAGGGTCACAGCGGAGAGGGTCAGGTCTTGAGTTTTGCCCTAACGTTGCGTTCACAACCCCGCTGCCCTGGGAACAATGCAGTCCAAACTGGTCATCATTAAAGCCTGGCCATTAATGAAGACTAGACCAAGATAGGCAAAAGACAAGACCTGATAATATCATCTAGCCGACTCCCCCAGTGGCCGTATCGTTGAGATGCAAACACCGACGTGGTGTTAAGTGGGGTGCTTGTGAACTTCCCGCCAAAGGTTTCGGTATCGAAGCTGGTTAACAGTCTGAAAGGCGTTTCCAGCAGACGGTTAAAGCAGCTTCACCCCGAGCTGGTACAGGTCGCTTATCTGAAAAATGCGCTTTGGAATCCTAGCTACTACGCTGGGAGCGCGGTGGCGCACCGATTTCGGTAATCCGCCAATACATCGAACAGCAGGCCAGACCACACTAAGGGAGACTGCGCCTCCCGCGCTATCCTTCCCTGCACTGGAAGTACGGAGCTTGTCGCGAATTCTGGTCACATGGCCATTTTTGAGGGTCTAGAACGACAAAAGCCAAATCAAACAAGTGTTTGATTTGGCTTCTATTTACGTTGGTAGCGGGGGCAGGATTTGAACCTACGACCTTCGGGTTATGAGCCCGACGAGCTACCAGACTGCTCCAC
>JBFGZS010000035.1:0-44639 GCA_041586615.1 Motiliproteus sp.
GGCCTGGGTGGGTGGGCGCTATTCCCTTTGGTCGAGCATTGGTCTGCCTATAGCCCTGAGTATCGGCTATGAACAGTTTATTGAACTGCTCGAAGGCGCTTACGAAATGGATCGGCATTTTGTAGAAGCCCCCTTAGATCAGAACATGCCGGTGATCATGGCGCTGATCGGCATCTGGTATATTAATTTCCTCGGTGCTGAAACCCAGGCGGTGATCCCCTACGATCAGGCGCTGCATCAGTTACCCGCGTTTCTGCAGCAGCTTGATATGGAGAGTAACGGCAAGTCGGTGGATATGGAGGGTAAGCCGGTCGACTACGCCACCGGGCCCATCGTCTGGGGTCAGACCGGCTCCAATGGTCAGCACGCCTTCTTTCAGTTACTGCATCAGGGCACCCGATTTGTTCCCATAGACTTTATCGCATCGTTGCAGACCGATGAAGCGGCCGAAGCACACCACTTTGCTCTGCTGACCAATATGCTGGCCCAGGCCAATGCCTTCATGAATGGTGATATTGTCAATGGTCAGCAGGATTACACCAGCAGTCCCGGTAATCGCCCCAGCAACGTGCTGCTGCTTGATCAGATCAGCCCCCGTAATGTGGGTGCCCTGATCGCACTTTATGAACATAAGGTGTTTGTGCAGGGCGCGATCTGGAACATAAACTCATTCGATCAGTGGGGGGTGCAGCTGGGTAAGCGACTGGCAACAGAGATTAGTCGCAATATCGAGCGTAAGAGCGCCGACTACGATGAGTCGACCCAGGGGCTGATGGCGATTGTTAAACAGCACTTGGCGCAGACGAAGCGATCCGGCGTCGTAATTAAAGAGGGCAAGGAGCAGGCGGTGTCGTTGGTCAAAAAAGTCCCGTCCGACAGCACAAAAATCGGTAGAGGAGCGAAATAATGCTAAAAGTGATCTCATTTGGAGAAGCCTTGATCGACATGCTCTCCAATACCGTCAACGAACCGCAGTCCTCGGATAAGGTTGAGAGCTTTACCAAATTTCCCGGTGGTGCGCCCGCTAACGTGGCTGCGGCGGTGGCTAAGCTGGGTGGGCGCAGCTACTTTGCCGGTAAGGTGGGTGCCGATATGTTCGGCAACTTCCTCAAGGACTCCCTGAGCGCAATGGGGGTCAATACCGAGTATCTGCTACAGACTTGCGAGGCGAAAACAGCGCTGGCGTTTGTGTCTCTCGATGCGCGCGGTGAGCGCAGTTTTGAATTCTACCGCAATCCGTCTGCAGACCTGCTGTTCCGTGCCCGGGAGTTCCGGGCTGCATGGTTTGATGAGCCGGGTATCTTTCACTTTTGTTCCAACACACTGACAGAACAGAGCATTTTGGAAGCAACGCGAGAGGGTATTAAAACGGCCAAAGCGGCCGGCTTCCTGATCAGTTTTGATGTCAATCTGCGACTTAATCTCTGGCCGGATAATGCCGATCCCTTTGCGCCGATCTGGGCCTGCGCTGAACAGGCGGACTTGGTTAAACTCTGCGTTGAAGAGTTGGACTTTCTTTGTCGCCATCAGAGTGAAGCCGAGGTGCTGCAACGGCTACTGGATGCAGGCGTATCGCTGATTCTGGTGACGGACGGCGGCGAGCCTTTGCGCTATTTTACACCATCCGGATCCGGATCTGTGTTGCCTCCCAAGGTCAGGATGGTCGATAGCACGGCTGCCGGCGATGCTTTTGTCGGCGGCTTGCTGTATCGCCTGTCCGAGCTGGATATCACCATCACAGAACTGAAACGCCTGGGAGACGACACTGAAACTCTGGAGAATATCTTGAGGTTTGCCGGTGCCTGTGGGGCCCATGCCGTGACTCGAAAAGGGGCGTTCAGCTCCCTGGGGAGTCTGGATGATCTGCGACCGATCCTCGAAAGTTAAGGTGTTCGTGGCGCAGATCTGGCGGTCGATCAGTGATCTGCGTGAATGATTCGAAAGCCTGTGAACGTTTTCTCCGCACTCCAAGGCGGTTTTTTTTGCAGGCATGCCTAACAAGGCAAGGGTGGCCAAAACCAGCTATTAACTCCACGGGTTAATAAGCGGCGACAGGGTGCGTCAATATTGGTCGTAAACCTATGCGCCCCCTCTAAAACATGCAACGTCAAACAGTTGCGCCAGCTTTAAGAGGACGAAGGGCAGATAGGTATGCATATCTATCTGTCCGATTGGTTATTAGTCGCTGTTGGCTGGATGTGACTGTCAGCGATTAGCACGCTTTCGTTCCAAAGGAATTGGCGTGAAAGGCCTTGAGGGAGTTTGGCCGGGCATAGTCAGAGTCTGTAAAACCGGTCAGGACCTGAAACAAACGATTTAAGCGACGGCTCCACGCAGCTAGCTTAGCCAGGCGGCGGTATTCGTTTGTTACTCGTAAAAAATAGTCTCTCTCTGATTCACCAAAAGCGGGCTCGATGACTTTTCTGTATTCGTCGAAACTTATCATCATAGATACCTCAAGATACTCCGAATTGTCGCCGCAGCTTAGTCGTTGCAGAGCGGCATTCTGGATAGATACTCGTGTTATCCTAAGCCTGAAGTTGCGGCGCAACAAGAGAGTATTTTTCTGAGAATCGGTGAGTATATCTAACCTGAGTTCAGGCTGTGTTTGTCGGCGTAAGCTGCGTTAGGTTCTTAACCTGGCGGACAAACAGGTCCGTTTCAATTTCTCCGTCGCCCATGAACATCTTGCGCAGTTGCCTGGAGTTGCTTGATCTCAGGGGCTCGCATTGGCCTTCGACCAATATTGACGCATACCTGCGTCTTCAGTTAACCCACCGGGTTAATCGCTGTCCAGGCGTTACTGATTTTTGTGGGGAATTAAGAGCACCGGTTATATGTCATCTTGTGTGGTTCTGAGCGCTGAAAGTAGTGGTCTGGCGGGTTTTTAACTTGCGCTATATCTGGTTTGCAATGACTCGGAGTCCATCAGCGCGGGGCAGCGTTAAACAGGGTGCCCTTTATCGTCATTATTCATTCCGGTGTTTTGGTAGAGGGCGTACGCCCTTTAATGCGCTTCGTAACAGTTAAGCCTAAAACGGTTAGCGTCAGTAGCAAGGTGACACCGTTGGCGATGAAGATCGGCAGATCCTCGCGTATCACACCGTAGATCATCCATAGGGAGACCCCCAAGGTAAAAATCGAATACATGCTAAGGGATATGCCGTCAGTATTTCCGCTACGCAAGATCTGAATCACCTGGGGCACAAAGGACAGGGTGGTGCAGAAGGCGGCAGCCATACCGGTCAAGGAAGTCATATCGATCACGTGGTCGCTCTCATTTGCGTTGTCGCCTGCACGCTCCTTTGAAGCGCCAGGGTTCAGCTTAGATTCGTTTAGCAATATTCAAGGTTATGTCGTACGTTGTTTGAGGTAGGCCTGGTAATCGGGTACGTCTCGGGAATAGCCCTTGCCAATCAGCGCTGACGCGAAGATAAAATCGGCGGTCGCTTGATTGCAGGCCACCGGGATATTCCAGACCGCAGCGATTCGTAGTAGCGCTTTAATGTCCGGGTCGTGAGGTTGCTGTTCCAGCGGATCCCAGAAGAAAATCAACATGTCTATCTCGCCCTCGGCGATCTTTGCCCCTAGTTGCTGGTCGCCGCCCATGGGGCCGCTGAGCAGGGCGTTGATCGGCAGCGATAACCGTTGTGCGAGAAGTGTTCCGGTGGTGCCGGTTGCATATAGGCGGTGTGGTGCGAGGGCGTTGCGATGATGCTCGGCCCATTGTAAGAGCCGGATTTTCTGGTTGTCGTGAGCCACCAAAGCGATCGACTTGGCCGGCGGGATTGGGCGTGGGATTTGTTGCATAGTGTCTCGCTAAAACTTGAACATGTGTAAAAAGCCTGTGCCATGGAGGGGGTTCCAGAGGGCACAGGAAGGGTCTACACAGGGTGCTTAAAAATCGTAATCGGAGCATTGCCAACCGCTAGTGGATTGCTGTTCACGGCTTTGGTTGATGATCTCTTTCTGCTCGGCAACTTCGATGCGGATATCGTAATCTCGCGGCAATCCGCGGTTGCTGTAGTCGAAATTATCTTCAGTATCAGGGCGGTGCTGGTCATGAGTGTTCATGCAATGTTCCTTGTCACAAAAATTTATCAGCGTATTTTTTGGCCGACGCGCACTATTTTCATGGTGTTAGTACCGCCAAGCGCTTTGACGTAGTCACCCTTAGTGATAATTACCAGGTCGCCGTCCTCCACCACGTGTCGGTGTCTAAGCTCTTCGACTGCGCGTTGGTTTATCTCCTCGTTGGGGATCGCGTTGCTATTGAAGGGCACTGTTTTAACACCACGAAACAGCGCCACTCGATTCTGCGTCCGTGGGTGGGCTGAGAACGCGTAGATAGGCTGGTCGGAGCTGATGCGCGACATGAGAAGCGGGGTATCGCCACTTTCAGTCATGCAGATTATCGCCTTGACGCCGGCCAGATGGTTGGCGGCGTACATCGCTGACAATGCAATTGATTCGTCTATATGTTGAAACGATTCGCTGAGTCGGTGCTTGGATGTGTGGGCATTGGGGTGTTTTTCAGCCCCAAGGATCACCCGTGCCATCGCCTCGACCGTTTCGATTGGGTAGTCGCCGGCGGCGGTTTCTGCTGACAGCATCACGGCGTCGGTGCCGTCTAATACAGCGTTGGCAACATCGAATACCTCGGCCCGGGTGGGCATCGGCTGGGTGATCATTGTTTCCATCATTTGGGTGGCAGTGATAACCACACGATTCAGGCTGCGGGAACGGTTGATTATATGTTTCTGCACGCCGATTAGTTCCGCATCGCCGATCTCAACCCCCAGGTCGCCCCGTGCGACCATCACTGCGTCGGAGGCCAGAATGATGGCGTCGAGAACGGCGTCGTCGCTAACCGCTTCGGCGCGTTCGATTTTAGCTACAAGCCTGGCTTGGCCTCCGGCCTCTGTTATGAGCCGTCGAGCCAGATGCATGTCGTCGGCATCGCGTGGAAAAGAGACGGCCAGGTAGTCGACACCGATTTTGGCGGCGGTGTGAATATCCTGTCGATCTTTATCGGTCAGTGCTGCGGCAGAAAGTCCTCCACCCTGGCGGTTGATACCTTTATTGTTCGACAGAGGGCCGCCAATCAGCACTTCACAATTCAGCCGGTTAGCTTCGATTTTTTTGACCTGTAGTACCACCCGCCCATCATCCAATAGCAGGACGTCGCCGGGGCTGCTATCGGTGACCAGTGCTTCGTACTCGATCCCGACCTGCGTGGCATCTCCGGCGTTTTTATCGAGGCTGGCGTCAAGAGCAAAGGGTGAGCCTTTTTTCAGCAGGACTTTGCCCTCCTGGAAGCGTGCGATGCGGATCTTCGGGCCCTGCAGGTCGCCGAGAATGGCCACGAAGCGCCCTTGTTTTTTGGCGTACTCGCGCACCCGGTCGGCGCGTTGCTGGTGGTCTGAGGCGCTGCCGTGGGAGAAGTTCAGCCGCACGACGTTAACGCCGGCCTGTATCAGTGCTTCGATGGATTCGGGGCTGCTGGTGGCGGGACCCAGAGTTGCGACGATCTTGGTTCTACGCTTCATGGTTTGCGTCCTCGGCATGGATCAGTGCCAGCGTGTTGTCCAGCATGCGGTTGGAAAACCCCCACTCGTTGTCATACCAAGCCATTACTTTGACCAAGCGGCCATTGACCCGGGTCTGGGTGGCGTCGAAGCAGGAGGAGGCAGGATTATGGTTGAAGTCGATTGATACCAGCGGCAGCTTGTTGATGGTCAGTACATGCTTTAAATAGCCCAAAGCGGCCTCTTCAATGATGGCGTTCACTTCAGCCACCGTAGTATCGCGCTTTGCCATAAACGTTAGATCAACCAGAGATACGTTGATCGTGGGAACACGCACGGCCATGCCATCAAGTTTACCGTTCAGTTCTGGCAGCACCAGGCCCACTGCCGCGGCGGCACCGGTCTTGGTGGGGATCATCGACTGAGTGGCCGAACGAGCCCGGTAAAGGTCACTGTGGTAAACGTCGCTCAGATTCTGGTCGTTAGTGTAGGAGTGTATAGTGGTCATCAGGCCGCGCTCCATTCCCAGGGCGTCGTTTAACGGTTTTGCGATCGGGGCCAGGCAGTTGGTGGTGCAGGATGCGTTTGAAATGATCTGATGATTGGCGGTCAATACATTGTGATTGATGCCGTACACCACCGTTGCATCGGCTCCCGACGCGGGGGCGGAGATGATCACTTTGCGTGCGCCCGCGTCGAGGTGGGCAGTGGCCTTTTCACGGGAAGTAAATAGCCCGGTGCATTCGTAGACCACATCGATTCCCAGGCTGCCCCAGGGCAGGTTGGCTGGATCTCGCTCGCAGTAGGTATGAATACGATCGCCATTGACAATCAGGTCGTTGCCGTCGACTTCGACAGTGCCGGCAAAGCGTCCGTGAACCGAATCAAATTGCGTTAAGTGGGCGTTGATGGTCGCATCACCAAGATCGTTGATCGCCACAATCGAAATCAGATCTTTCTTTTCAGACTCATACAGAGCCCGCAGTACGTTGCGACCGATACGACCGTAACCGTTAATTGCGACTCGAATAGCCATTTGGATCACCTCACACATGCGTTTTGTTGTAATAATACTTACATTTATAGCGCTACCGAGTCGTTAGGTCTAGTTTTATTTGTTTTTATTACGTAATGAGAAGGTGGTTTGTTAGCTACGTTGAGGCTGATTAGTACGAGTTTCGTCGCTCATCTAGTGGGTTTCCGCCAATTAGGCGGATTTTACGAAGGTTGACTGGGGTTGTATTGCAACAAATATGTAATCAAATTACCTGTCTGCTATAGTGCGAACTTCAGTCGTGTAATGTACGTCTGTCGATTCGGTTGGAGGCCCTCTGTTTTAATGACGCAAGCCAATATGCTTAATACTATTCACGAAGAGTTAGAAAACCTGAACCGCTCCGAGCGAAAGGTGGCCGAAGCGATTCTCGCCGATCCCCAAGGCGCTACGCGGTCGTCGATTGCGGTCTTGGCCAAGGCCGCTCAGGTCAGCGAACCGACCGTTAACCGTTTTTGTAAGCGCTTCAATACAGCGGGCTTTCCCGACTTCAAGTTGACGCTGGCTCAGGCTTTGGCCGGTGGCGTGCCCTACGTGAACCGGCATGTTGAGCCCGATGATACTGCCGAAAGTTACACGCCGAAAATTATCGACGCCACCATTGCCGCATTGGTTTACGCGAAAGAGAAATTAAGCCCGGCTGTCATTAATCAGGCGGTCGACCAGTTGATCCAGGCCAAACAGATCTTCTTTTACGGTTTGGGTGCTTCGGGTCCAGTGGCACAGGATGCCCAGCACAAATTCTTTCGTTTCAATATTCCCGTGGCCGCCTACGACGACGTGCTGATGCAAAGAATGGTTGCGGCCTCATGTGGTACCGGAGATGTTATCGTGATGATCTCCTATACCGGGAGAACCAAGGAGACCGTTGAAATTGCCCGGGTCGCAAAGGCTTCAGGTGCAACCGTTATCGGAATAACCGCACCGGATTCTCCGTTGGCCGAGTTCTGTTCGGTCATGCTAGGCGTGGAGGCCCCCGAAGACACCGACGTCTATATGCCTATGTCATCGCGTATCGTTCATCTGGCAATTATCGATGTGTTAGCAACGGGAGTGACGTTACGCCGAGGTCCCGGTTTCCTCAAGCATCTCAAGAAAATCAAAGACAGTTTGAAGGATACACGGCACCCGTCTGGCAAGTAGCTGGCATGCTGTTGCACGAGTTTTCTTGAATATCTGAGCGACACGGCGGCAATGGCTTTCAGCCCATTGGTGATTGACGTTAAACCGTGCTGGTTTCGAAGTTTCGGGCTTGCAACGGAGTGCATCCAAGATGGTAGGTAGTCGTTCAGATAGTTGTTTAACGTTGGGTGCTGATGGTCAGCAACATTCATCTTTCACGCCTAAATTTGCGTTTGTTGAGATGAATATGCGCTGTAAATACGATTGCAGCCATTGCTATCAAAATACAGCGGGTCTGGATCGTGACCGCCGGGTTTAAAGGTGTTCGCATCAGTGCGCATTACTTTTCTGAAGTATGCCAAATCTGGACAGGATTAGTCCGGCAAAGGATAAAAGCATTAAGAAGATTGTCAGCGTTATGACAGGTGCGGGTCTTTACGTGGATGCGCTCTGTATTTTGCATAAAAGTAATTATCTGAAAATAAATGAGATCTGTTTGCGCGCCTGGGATGACGGCATCAGAGAACTGTTCTTTATGAACTTGTTTTCCAGCACCGAGGGTGTGCAAACTAACTGTCTGAACTTAGCCCGGATACAAGAGGCTTTTGACCTTATTGCGCAGGCAAAAGAAACAATCACCGGTATTGAAATCGATTGTTTGGGTAACTTTGGCCCAACCTCATGGAAGCCCTCGCACCTGAGGTTGGCAGTAATGAATAAGTATTGTCCCGCCGGGGTCGACAGTGTGTATGTCGCGGTAGACGCTTCTGTTTATCCGAACCACTGTATGTTGAGAGAAGACTTGAAAATGGGTGCGTTTGAAGATGGTCAGTTTGTTCTCAGCCATAACCCCCTTGCAGGTTTTGATCGCAGTGACTGTGCGGTGGTGTGTGGGCATCTAAGTTAGGCAATGATCTGCAGTCGCGAAGCAGCCCCGATTCAGCCATGCACGTTGCCTGCTGTCTGGCGAAAGCGGGGCTCGCTGATGTGTAGGTTATTATTTCAGTGCTTGCGCCAGGTAATCGATGGCACAGAGGTAGCCCATGCTACCGAGACCGGCAATGACGCCATCGGCGCGCAGGGAGACATAGGAGTGATGACGGAAGGCTTCACGCTTATGTACGTTTGACAGATGCACTTCCACCACCTTGCCGTCGTAGGCATTCAAGGCATCCAGAATCGCCACCGAGGTGTGGGTATAAGCCGCAGGATTGATCACGATCCCGGCGGCTTTTTCACGCGCGTCATGGATCGATTCGATAATCTCGCCTTCGTGATTACTCTGGCGGCAGTCGATTTCAAAACCAAGCGTGGCCGCATGTGCGCTGATTTTTTCCTCGATATCGGTGAGTGTTTCGTGGCCGTAAACTTCTGGCTGGCGGGTCCCAAGCAGGTTCAGGTTAGGGCCGTTGAGGACGAAAATTAGGTTAGAATTCATCTAGAATATGCTCCGATCTGTATTGCCGTAGTATAACCAACTGAACGGTAAAAGGTGTGTATCCTCCGTGTTAGGTTCTACGCACGGCGAAAGCATAGCCATGTGGGGCCGCAATTGGTTATCCTGCACCGATTTGTCGGCGGGAAGGTCGTCTACAGACATGTTTATCTTGTGTTATATTCCTGTTTTATCAGAACTTAACAATAAAATGAATCGTTATCTTGATGCTGAACATTACCCCCGCGGTGGTTGCGTGCGTCGATTCAGAAAGGGCTAAAGTATGACAGATCGGTATTGGGTGATCGGTAACCCTATTCAACAAAGCAAGTCACCGTTGCTGCATGGGGAGTTCGCACGCCAGACCGGGCAAGCGATGGACTATCAGGCGTTCTGTGCCCCGCTTGATGGTTTTGTCGACAGTGTGAACCGTTTCCGCCAGGAAGGGGGGCTGGGGATGAATGTCACCGTGCCTTTCAAGATACAAGCCTACGAATTGGCCACCGAATGGTCCGAAAGGGCGATGCGGGCCCAGGCCGTCAACACGCTCACGTTTATTGGTGACCGCATTCTGGGTGACAACACCGATGGTGCCGGTCTTGTGCGAGACATTGTTGAACAGCAAGGTCATCCGATTGCCGGTAAACGGGTTTTGATCATGGGGGCCGGAGGCGCAACACGGGGTATTCTGCTGCCGCTACTGCAAGAGGCACCCGCGTCCGTGATGGTGGCCAACCGGACGTTGGCGAGAGCTGAGCAGCTACTGAGCTTGTTTGGTGCGGATTATCCGCTGCGTGTGGGTGATTACGCGGCGCTGGCCGGAGAATGCTTTGATGTGATTATCAACGCGACCTCAGCCAGTTTGGATGGCTCTGTGCCGCCTTTAGCGGCGGCTAATTTTGCTCCGGGCGCACTCGCCTATGATCTTGTGTACGGCAAAGAGGATACCGCCTTTATGCGTTTCGCCCGCGAATGTGGTGTCGAGCAGGTGGTCGATGGTCTTGGCATGTTAGTTGAGCAGGCGGCGGAATCATTTTTCATATGGCGAGGCGTGCGGGTGAATACCACGCCCGTCTTGCAGAAAATGCGCAGTGACTAAGCCTGTACCGGTCCGGTAAATATTTTTGGATCAAAGGGTTGTCAAAGCTGAGTAGCCCTCTATAATACGCCTCAGATTGCACGACAGGACTATAGCTCAGTTGGTTAGAGCGCTACCTTGACATGGTAGAGGTCGGCAGTTCGAATCTGCCTAGTCCTACCAAATTTAAAGCCCTTGCAGCCTTCGTTGCAGGGGTTTTTTGGTTTCTAGCCCTTTTGGCATGAGGGTCGCAGCCTTGCTTCCAGCACAATGCCATCACCGTCGATTCGCGTTTCGTTCGACAGGTTCCTCGCGAGCGGTGGCGCCCGTTCCGTCAATAGCGTCACGCGGGGCGTCTGTGTACCATTTTCCGGTGGGCGCGTGGTCAGGCGAAATGCGGCGCTGTATCGCTGGCCCGTACAGCTAGTCTGTGCAAGAGCCCCGTACTCAATTCTGTGCATCAGCTCTGTACATCAGCTCTGTACATCAGCTCTGTACATCAGTTCTGTACAACAACGCTATACAACAACCACTAACCGAGAGTAAGACACGATGATTGTTAGAAAATGGGTATACGATGCCCTGGCGATGGGGGTCGGCAGCCTTTCCATGGCACTCGGGGTTGCGCTTTTCTTACTGCCCAACCAGGTCGCGGCCGGGGGAGCCCCCGGGGTGACGGTGCTTATCAGTGCATTTCTAGACCTGTCACCGGGGCTTATCCTGTTGATGGTCAACGGCAGCTTGATGCTGCTGGGGCTTCGGGCCCACGGTTTCTCCTACCTGGCCCGCACCCTGGTGGTGGTCATGCTGATCTCGGGATTCACCGATATGGCTATCTATTTTGCCAAGGACTTCGCGCCGACAGACAGCCGCCTGTTGTCCGCTGCTTATGCCGGGGTATTCCTGGGGCTGGGTATTGGTCTGATATTTCGAGCGGATGCGTCGGCCGGTGGCTGGTCGATATTGGTGCAGCTCGCCGCCGGGCGGTTTCAAGTCGGTATTGGTCAGATGGCGGTCATCATGGACGGTACGCTGGTCCTGTTTTCGATGCTGGTGTTCAAAGACTTCGAGGCGGGTTTGCTCGGGGGGGTTACCGTCTTTATCACGGGACGCATGATCGACTGGGTACTGACGGAAAAGCCCAGGGTGCACCTTGTTAACGTCTACAGCGAGAAGGCTGCAGAGCTGCAAAAGCATATCGAGGATCGCTTTGGTATCCGCGGCACTTTACTGCAGTGCGATTCCCCGCAGGCGGGGCGCGCCAAGGATCTGCTGCACCTGAGTATCGATCGGCGGGACCTGGCGGTGTTAAAGCAGACCATCGCGGTCTGGGCACCGGATGCCTACGCCACCGTGACCAGTACTGTGGATGTGATGGGTGTCGAGCAGAGAGAAAAGACCAAATAATGGGGGATCTCCCGCGCATCATGCACCGAGGAGCCCGGCGCTCTGGTCGCAATGACTGAGCAATTGTGCTGATCTAGCACTTGTGGGTGATTTTTTCTTTGATGCGCTGATCTTAATTGAGCATTGATCATACAGTTGCATGAATGCTGATCAGGGGCGTGACGCCTGTTGCTACTTTGCGGACGCTTCCTATTAAGCGGGGTAGGCAAAACGCAAGACCTGGTACCGCTGACCCGGATGAAGCGGCCGTCTTAATAACGCCTTGATCAGCGCGGCGGCAGGGCGCGCTGGCGCTCCTGTTGGCTTAGCTGACGTAGTCCCTGTAGTGCGGTCATCAGTACCGGATCCTGGCGGTCCAGCGGATAGACCAGATAGACCGGCAACGCGATGATCGGGCTGTGCGCGACGCGGTGCAGACGGCCTGATTTCACTAGATCGCGGGTCATGCGGAAAGGGAAGAAGCCGGATCCGCCGGCATGCAGGATCTGGCGTACCCCTAGCCAACCGACGTTGGCGCGCAGCGCCGGGGCCGCTTCGGCCGGATAGTGGGCGTTGAATTGGGCTTCGAACTCCGGCCCCCAGTCGATATGCACATAGCGCGCGTCGTTCCAGGTGCCATCCCTGTCGCTACTGACCAGCATAAGCTGTTCTTCGAACAGCGCCTCGACCCCCAGGCCGGGGCGGTGCTGCGGGGTGTACATAACGCCGATATCGACGCCACCCTGTACGAGCGCCTGCACGATATCCTCTTCGAAGCCGATTTCGATGCGTAGCGATACATCCGGCCGCTGCTGACGCATCCAGGCGCTCCACTGCGGCAGGAACCCCTCCCACAGGGCGATGCGACCGCGCAGACTGAGGCTGCCGTGAAACCCCTGCGGCAGACCGACCTCGTGACGTGCTTGTTCCAGCGTCTGCACCAAGTGCTTGGCGTGGCGCAGGAAGCGCTGGCCGGCGACGGTCGGTTCGGCACCGTGACGGCCGCGGCGCAACAGGTTAACCCCGAGCTCGCGCTCCAGTGTTTTGATCCGCGCACTGACGGTCGACTGGGTGATATGCAGCTGCTTGGCGGCGGCGACAAAGTTGCCGCTGGCGACTACGGCAAGGAAGGTGCGGGCTAGTTCGGTGTCCATGGTGGGCTATTGTATCGAGTTATTCGATATAAAGGCGCAAAAATTATCGTTGGATAAATAGAGCTTCGCTCTTTAGAGTGGCCGCTTACGGATATTTGAGCGGAGGCGATCTGTGGTTTACCTATCCCGTGCCGGCCGGCGCTTGCTGACCTGGTTGAGTCCCGACGACGCCAACCGTACCAGTCACCGCGAGCGCTGGTTCTCGGCGCTGGGCGGTTTTGTCGCCCTGTTCGTACTGTTGTGGATCAACACGGCGCTGCTCAGCCTGCAGGGTGCCGCAATGGTGGTTGCGTCGATGGGGGCCTCGCTGGTGCTGTTGTTTGCGGTGCCCCACGGTGCCCTGTCGCAGCCCTGGGCGTTGTTCGGCGGGCATCTGGTGTCGGCGCTGATCGGGGTTAGCTGCGCGCGCTGGATCGGCGACCCGCTACTCGGGGGTGCGCTGGCGGTGGGTCTGGCGATCGGTGCCATGCACTACCTGCATTGCATCCATCCCCCCGGCGGCGCCACCGCGCTGGTGGCGGTACTGGGCGGCGAAGAGCTGCAGCAGCTGGGTTACGGCTTCGTGCTGCAGCCGGTACTGGAGAATGTGGTGCTGGTGCTGATCCTGGCGGTACTGATCAATCTGCCCCTGCGCTGGCGGCGCTATCCGGCGTCCATCGCTGGTGTGCCGGCGGCGGCAACGAAGGGGGACGCGTTAGAGCTGAGCCATGCGGACCTTAGTCATGCCTTGGCGCAGCTGGAGTCCTACATCGATGTGAGCGAGTCAGATTTAATCCGCATCTACGCCTTGGCCCAAGCGCATGCGGAGGGCCAAGCCTTGGGCGAACGGGCAAAGAATGGAGCCAAGAAAACGCTTTTCGTGCCACCTAGCCCCGTTCTCCGATCTATCGGCTGGCACCCCAACCCCCCTATAAACCGATGGAAGTCTGACTGAAAATGGCCCGAAGGCGCTCGTTAGGATGGATTGCAGGACAAAGATCTTGTGGCCTATATCGGTCGATCTGGGCGTGTATCAGAAGCGCGAGCTGATTTGACCATGGTTTGCAAGCTGCATACCGGTCTTAATATCCCAACTGAAAGCTTGGTACAGGACTGCGAGCTAAAACAGGAATAACGCCGCGTGCGCATTGAGCAATCCTTAACGTCCAATCCTTAACGTCTATTCTTAATGTCCAGTCGCAAAAAAAGGGGCCTAAGCCCCTGAATTGTTGGTAATTAAATGGCTATCGGTTTAGAAGTGAATGTGCCAGCTGCCCCAGCGGCCGTTGACGTGCCACTTCTGGGTGGTCACCCGGGTGTAGTGGTAAACCTTACGGTGACGCTTCAAGAAGCCGTACGATTGCGTCTGTTTGGTGGTGTAGTACGAAGTCGAGCTGCTCGCACCGGCGCTGTGACCACCGACCAGTTGTTGCATCGCGGTGCGATCCAGTTCTTTGTTTACTGGCAGATCAACCAGCGTCATCGGGGTTGCGGTCAGATTCATGGGAAGTGCTGCAGTCATGGGTATTCTCCTGGGCTTGTTTTTTTGTTTGAAACAACTGTTTTTGTTTGAGACACCCAAGGTATTGCAGTCACTGTGCCAGGTTGCTTAATTTTCACATTATTATTTATAACAGGCTGTTTTATAGGCGATTAATTTCGGCTGTTTGTCCTTGCATAGACATCAGCCTACACCGGTAGGAATCAATTGGTTTCCAGAAAGCCAACTAATTTCACTATGAAGTTATAAAAAAACAAACATCGATACCTGCTTTCGGTACGCCTAAGCCACGGTTAAGCCTGCCCGCCTGCCCGCCTGCCCGCCTGCCCAGCAGGCCGATCGTGGGTCCTGGCTCGAACAGCTCAGGCCGAACGAAGGCATACCTCAGACATAGCCAAAATATCGTCGCGGTGACGGGGGCTTTTGGCCGTCTGCCCGTTGCACAGCAGTCGGCCGTTGGTTACCCAATCAGGCGGAGAACGACTAGAGCTTGTGTTCGCTTAGCTCGATCAGATCTTTGACGATCAGGTCAGGCTTAACATCCCAGGGATCGAAGACCTTGGCTGGATCGCGTTGAACCCAGGCGGCCTTCAAACCGGCACACTTGGCACCGATCACATCCCAGGGATTACTGGAGATCATCCAGCAGTTGTCCGGCGTGGCGTGGGTGCGTTGCACCAGATATTGGTACACCTTCGGGCTCGGCTTGTAGGTGCGGACATCATCGACACTGATCACTGCATCGAGTTTTGGCAGTACCCTGGACCGTTCCAGTAGAGTACGTACGGCGGCTTCGGGGCCATTGGAAAACGCGGCTAGGTGGTGCCCTTGGGCCTTCAGTGCGGCCAGCCCGGGGATAACATCGTCGAAGGCGGACAGGTTGCTGAATTCGCCCATCAGCGCCTGTTGCTCCTGTTCGGTCATCGAGATGCCGAACTGTTGCAGGCAGTACTGAAGGGCTTGATGGGTGCAAACGCCAAAGTCCTGATACTGCTCCATCAGCGCCCGGCGAAAGGCGAATTCAACTTTCTTGTCGTGCCAGAGCTGGCCGAACGCGTTGGCCTGGCCGCCGGCTAAGGCTTCCAGGTGTTTTCCCATCTCGACCGGATCCACCAGGGTTCCGTAGACATCAAAGCCAATCGCTTGTGGCATAACATTACCTTCTCTTTGTTAGTTAGCAGTCTGGCCGAACAGCAGCTTCTTACCTTCTTCAGTGACTGCCGGGCGGTTTAACCAAGGCGTGGCCTTTTCGTAAGCGCGGACTACGGCAGGGCGGCCTTGCATTGACTCAAACCAACGCTTCAGGTGGGGAAAGTCATCAAGGCTCTGTCGCTGCGCTTGGTGGGGCACCACCCAAGGGTAGATCGCCATATCAGCAATACTGTAGTGATCAGCGACCCATTCGCGAGTTTCTAAACGCTTGTTGAGCACGCCGTAGAGCCGGTTGGTTTCATTGACGTAGCGATCTATGGCGTAGGGGATCCGCTCGGGTGCGTACTGTACAAAATGGTGATTCTGGCCCGCCATCGGACCGAGGCCACCCATTTGCCACATCAGCCATTGCATGGCGTTGTTGCGAGCGCGGGTCTCGGTGGGTAAAAATCGAGCGATTTTGTCGGCCAGGTAGACCAAAATGGCACCGGACTCGAAAACCGTGATCGGCTCACCCGCATCGACCGGATTCTGGTCAATAATCGCCGGCATCCGGTTGTTAGGCGAGAAAGCGAGGAACTCAGGTTTGAACTGGTCGCCGGCGCTGATATCTATGGGGTGGATGCGGTAATCGAGGCCCGCTTCCTCTAGAAAAATAGTGATTTTGTGGCCGTTAGGGGTAGGCCAGTAATAAAGATCGGTCATGATTACTCCAGTGGCCTTGGACATGGCGCGACTGTTATGGGTCAGGAGCATTCACTGTAGCTGGTATTGAACGATCGTTCAAGTTATGATTGAACGATCGTTCAATAGAGGCCAGTAGCGTGACTACCGTAAAGCATGATCGTCAGGATGCCGTTGAAAAAGCGACCGACCTGTTTTGGGCGAATGGCTTTCATGCCACGTCCATGCGCAACATCCAGCAGGCCGTCGACATGCGCCCGGGTAGTATCTACGCGAGCTTCGGTAGTAAAGAGGGTCTGTTCAAAGAGACATTGCAACACTATGCCCGAGCTAGCCAGGCCCGGTTGAATGACTGCATCGCGGCTTCTACATCGCCGCTTGAGGGGTTAAAACTGTTTATTCGGGATTCGGTAATCGGCAGCCGCACATCGGCGCCGAGTGACATCTGTATGCTCGTGAAGACTATCGCTGAACTGACCAACGACAACGCAGAGTTGTTGTCTGAGGCGAAAGGCTTGTTGCAACAAGTTGAGGTCGCGTTTGCGGCCATCCTGGTGCAGGCCCAGGAGCAGGGAGAGATTAACCGCGCCAAAACACCCGAACGTATGGCGCGTTATCTGCAAGTGCAGCTGATGGGGCTTCGTGCTTATGCCCGCGCCAACGAGGGTGACGCGCAGGTCATTGAGCTTATTGACGATGTGTTTGATAGCTTACACGGATAGAGCTATGGAAAAGGGAGATGATCAGTTTGGTTGAGCCTGGTTCAGAGGATACAAAAAACCGGGCCTAAGCCCGGTTTTGTAGCGCGTAGGAATGTTAAGCGCTAGATATCTTCCGCCACCATCTCGATGGAGCCGCAGGGGCACTCGGCGACACAGATGCCGCAGCCCTTGCAGTAGTCATACTTGAACTCGAACCCTTTGCCGGGGCCGAGCTTGGTGACGGCGTTATCGGGACAGACCCCGTAGCAGTTGTCGCACTCGAAGCAGTTACCGCAGCTCATGCAACGACGGGACTCGTACTGGGCGGTTTCCTCGTCCAGGTTACCCACCACCTCGGCAAACCCCGACTGGCGGCGGGCCACATCCAGGATCGGGCGTATGGAGCGGGGCGCATCGGAGTAGTACCAGGTGTTCAGCTCTTCGAGCAGGGCATCGCCGTTTTTTTCGGGGGCCACGAAGATCTGGCCGTTGAGGTAGGCGTCGATGTGCTTGGCTGCTTTCTTGCCGTGGCCGATGGCGACGGTAACAGTACGCTCGGAGGGGATCATATCGCCGCCGGCGAAGACGCCCTCAGCACCGGTCTGCATATTGGGCCCAACCAGCACCACGCCCCCTTTGGCTTCGATGCCGTCGAGGCCGTCCAGCGGATCCAGGTCGACCGATTGGCCGACGGCCTGGACCAGCACGCTGGCCTTCAGGGTCTCGGTCTGGCCGGTGCCGACGGGACGGTTGTCTTCGCCGGTGACCATGATCTCCAGTTCCAGTTCGCCGTTGTTGATCGCCTTGATGGTACGCAGACAAGCGATCTGAACGCCCTCTTCCAGCGCTTCATGAATCTCCAGCTCGTGAGCGGGCATCATGTTGCGGTCACGGCGGTAGACCACGGTCACGCTCAGGGCGCCCATGCGGGTGGCGGAGCGGGCGACGTCCATGGCGGTGTTGCCGCCCCCGTAGACCACCACGTGACCGTGCAGATCGGGCAGATTTTCGTTTTCCAGGTCACGCAATACCGTCGCGGCGTCAAACATGGGCACGCTGGCGTCGTTGGGCAGATCAACGCTGCCACCGACCTGGGCGCCGAAGCCGAGGAAGCAGGCGTCGAAAGCGCCGGCTTTCATGGTCTCGGCGACATTGGCAACGCGGGTGTTGGTCTTGATCTCCACGCCCAGTTTGGTGATACGGCCGATCTCCCCGGACAGCTTTTCGCGCGGCAGGCGGTACTTGGGAATGCCGTAACGCAGCATGCCGCCGGCCTTGGGCGCGGCTTCGAAGACGGTTACCGCGTGACCCCTGCGGCGCAGATGGTAGGCGGCGGACAAGCCGCCAGGGCCGGCACCGATCACCATCACTCGCTTGCCGGTGTCGGGCTGGGTGTCAACGGTCCAGCCGTGGCGCAGGGCCTCGTCACCGATAAAACGCTCAACGGCGTTGATGCCCACGGCTTCGTCGACGTCTTTGCGGTTACAGGCGCTTTCGCAGCTGTGGTAGCAGACTCGACCCATCACGGTGGGGAAGGGGTTGTCCTGCATGATCACGTTGAAGGCTGCTTGGTAGTTGCCCTCCTCGGCGTGGAACAACCATTGCTGGATGTTCTCGCCCGCGGGGCAGGTCTTGTTGCACGGTGGTAGACGGTTAACATACTCGGGGCGCTCGGTGCGCCAGCTGCCGGTGTGGTTGACCAGGCTGGTGCCGACGTCGAGGGTAATGGCAAAGGGCTTGTTCATGCTTCCTCTCCCTTCTCCAATAGATTGAATTTAGCGATGTTCTTGTCAGCCAGCGCTTGCATCCCCGCCAGGCGCTCTTCCTGACCAGGCTTGAACAGATGGGCGAAACGACGCTGCAGTTTCAGGTAGCCGGTGACCGGCGCCGGCTTGCGCATCTTGTAGGAGGCGGTGAGCTCACCGTATTCCGCTTCGAGCATGGGCCACAGACCACATTCGGCGGCCATCCGCGCCAGCTTGATGGTGTCGCAGGGCTTGGAGCCCCAGCCCAGCGGGCAGGGTACGAAGATCTCGATGTAGCGCGAACCGCGGAAGGTCATCGCCTTGGTTACCTTGCGTTCCAGGTCATGCAGGTCGTGCACGCTGGCGGTGGCGACGTAGTCGATGCCGTGGGCCATGGCGATCAGCGGTACGTTCTTGCCTTGACCGAAGGTATTGCCGGGCTCGGGGCCCACTGGCATGGTGGTGGCCGTGCGGGCACCGGGGGGCGTGGCGGAGGAGCGCTGCACACCGGTGTTCATATAGGCCTGGTTGTTGTAACAGATGTAGAGCACATCGTCGTTACGGTCGAACATGCCGGACAGGCAACCAAAGCCGATATCGGTGGTGCCGCCGTCGCCGCCCTGGGCGATAACGCGGACCGCTTTCTTACCTTTGACCTTCATGGCGGCGGCGACACCGGTGGCCACGGCCGCGGCATTGCCGAACAGCGAATGGATCCAGGGCATCTGCCAGGCGGTTTCGGGGTAGGGGGTGGTAAACACCTCCAGGCAGCCGGTGGCGTTACAGGCAATCATCTGGTTGCCGGTGGCGCGCATCACGGCGTCGATAGCGTAACGGGCACCGATCGCTTCACCGCACCCCTGGCAGGCGCGATGGCCCGAATCCAGCGAGTTGGAGCGATCCGGGCTGGCCTGGACGGTGCGTTGGTCTTCGTCCAGCAGGCGGTTGCCGACCGTGTAGGTGCCGGTCTGGTAGAACTTGACCGGTTGATGACCTGAGGCGAATACCTCGGCTTTCTTATCCATTGCTTGATTCATTGGTTATCCCTCCTCAAACCTTGCTGGCGGCGACAGCGCCGATATCGCGCAGGATGTTTTCTGCGACGGCACCGGAGCAGCCTTCGAGACGTTCGCGCTCGAGTTCGCGCTCGACGATCTCTTGGTTGAGATCGAGGAAGTGCAGGCCCTCCAGCTTATCGGCGACGGCTTCATCGAACAGCCTGTGCAGCGACTTCTGGGTGATCGGGCGACCCCCGAGGCCGGCGATCACGTTGTACACAGGCAGCGGCTGCGTGGCCAGCGCCATCCGCACGTTGGAGGCAACCATGCCGCCCAGGCCCACGGCGAAGCACTTCTCCAGCACCACCACGCGCTTGGCCTGGCGGCAGGCGTCGCGGATCGCGGCAATGGGGAAGGGGCGGAAGGAGCGGATCGCGACGCAGCCGATCTTCTCGCCCTCTTCACGACGCTGGTCGATCACGTCCTTGATGGTGCCGATCACCGAGCCCAGGGAGATGATCAGGGTCTCGGCATCCTCGGCCTGGTAGGTGCTGATCAGACCGCCGTTATCACGACCAACGATGGCGTTATACTCAGCGGCGATCTTGGGGATCACTTCCAGCGCCTGCAACTGACGATGGTGGGCCAGGTAGCGCACTTCGGTAAAGGCCTCGGGGCCGACCATGGCGCCCATGGAGACCGGATTGGCGGGGTCCAGCACCTGACGGGGGTTGAAGGGGGGCAGGAACCGGTCGACCTGTTCCTGGTCGGGCATATCGATACGCTCGTAGGCGTGGGTCAGGATAAAGCCGTCCATACACACCATCACCGGCACATTCAGGGTCTCGGCGATCTTGAATGCCTGGATATGCACGTCCACCGCTTCCTGGTTGGTCTCGCAGAACAGTTGAATCCAGCCGGCGTCACGCATGGACATGGAGTCGGTCTGGTCGTTCCAGATGTTGATGGGGGCGCCGATGGCGCGGTTGCCCACGGTCATCACGATAGGTAACCCCAGGCCGGAGGCGTTGTAAACCGCCTCGGCCATGTACAGAATGCCCTGGCTGGCGGTGGCGGTGTAGGTCCGCGCGCCGGCCGAAGAGGAACCGATACCGACCGAGAGGGCAGCGAACTCGGATTCGACGTTGATATATTCGCAGTTTTCCAGTTTACCCGACTTCACCAGCTCGCCCAGGCCCTCCACGATGTGGGTCTGAGGGGTGATGGGGTAGGCGCAGATCACTTCGGGGCGGGCCAGGGCGACGGCTTCGGCGACCGCCACGGAACCTTCCATTTGTTTCAGCATTGCCGGTTATCCTCCTTGCTTTGACGACTGAGTCGCTTTGGCGCTGTCGAAGGCAGCCTGGGCGGCCACCACGTTGGCTTCACCGACCTTGCCGGGGAACTTCTTGCGGATGGCGGCGGCCACCGAGTCCAGCGCTAGCACGCCGTCACAGGCACGGGCCAGCGCGGCGATCATGCCGGCGTTGGGGGACGGACGGCCCACATGCGCAATTGCCAGTTCGGTGGCGGGCACGGTCCAGACACGGCCGGGGGCCAGCTTGCTGGCGGCCTCTTCGATGCCTAGCTCTTCGAGGGTCTTGGTGGTGTTGATGATCAGATAGCCATCGCTCTTGAGACCGGCAAACACATCGACGGAGTTGAACAGCGACGGGTCCTGCACCAGCAGGGCATCGGGCTCGAGTACCGGCTCACGGGAGCGGATCTCCTTACTGTCGATTCGGCAGAAGGCCACAACCGGGGCTCCCATGCGCTCAGAACCAAAGCTTGGGAAAGCCTGGGCGTGTTTGTCCTCTAGAAAAGCAGCGACCGAGAGCATCTCCGCTCCGGAAACCGCACCCTGTCCACCACGTCCATGAATTCGTACCTGAAACATAGGGGGTATTCTCCTCTATAGAAACGTGCGTTGTTGTTGGCCAGCCAAGCGCTCGGGCTGAATGGGATCAGCTCGGTGGTGCCGGTTATGGTTTTTCTGGTCTGGCCCTGGATTGCCGTGTCGGCAAATTTAATACCTGTGTTGCGAATTCTTTGAAAAATCAGGTCCTGCACGGGTCTGATCCAGGTGCGGGCTGAGCTTTCTACGTACCTTCCTGTTCGCGCGACTACGCGACGACGGATGCTTGCCCCTTGGGACGGAAGGACGGCTTAATCCATGAGTTTTATATCCATTTATTAAGTGTGCCTAAGTGTATATATATCCATCAGTGTTTTGTAGTTTTGCTACATTAAACTTATTTATGCTGTGCATAAGCGACGGTTATCGGGCTTTTTTCTGCGGATATGGGCGCTTTGGTGTGACTTTATGAAAAAAAACTACAAAGAAGCCTGCGCTACTTTACTGGAAGCGGGGTGGACGGTTATTAAGGCCGGTTATTAAGGCGGCCATGCAAAAATGCCGCCTTAATAGGCGGTTCATGGATGAACCGCCGTGGCGCAAAGGCACGTGAGACAAGGACGGACATGCGCCGGCCTTGTCGTCATCAAAAGACCGAACGGATCGGTATTTTGATGCCAGGTTAATAAGGGATCGGACGGTTAGCGTGGGCGCGGGTCGTCGCGGGGCGCGTCTTGCCTTTTGCCTTCTGGGGCGATGCATTCATGACGATCGCCCAGGGTCTGTCGGTGCTGAGGGATGGGCTTTACGGACACCTCTGCTTAGTTTGCAAACCGGTCCCAGTAGGGCGGTTCGCCAAAATAACCATCAATAAAGTCGATAAAACTTCGCACCTTGCTTGCTAGCAGTTGACGGTGCGCATATACCGCATAGAGCCCCATCGGTTCTGGTTCATACTCCGGCAGGATAACCTGTAGCTTTCCGTCTTTGATTGCCGAGCCTGAAATAAACGTAGGCTGTAAGACGATGCCCGCACCGGCGATGGCGGCTTCAGTCAGCACATCGCCGTTGTTGCTGATCATGTCGCGGTTGCCGTCTTGACGGTGTCGTTGCAGCCAGCGGAACACCGGCTGACTGGCGTCCAGCTCCATGTAGCTGTAACGCAGGTAGCGATGCTCCCGGAGGTCTTCCAGGCGCTGCGGGGTGCCGTGTTGTTTCAGGTAGGCCGGTGCGGCGCACATCAGCAGCCGTATCGGTGCGATCCGTTTGGCGATCAATGAGGAGCTTTTCAGGTGGCCGATTCGCAGTACGATATCGAACCCCTCTTCGACCACGTCGACCTTGCGGTCGTTTAGTTGCAGGTCGAGGCTCACGCCCGGATGCGCGGTCTGGAACGCGTTGAGTAACGGTGCCATGTGGCGGATGGCGAAGGAGACAGGCGCACTGATACGCAGCTGACCCTGGGCCTGAGTTTGCCAGTCGCCGATGTGACTTTCCATGTCATCGATGTCGTTCAGCACCTGTTGCGCGCGTTGCTGATAGCTCGCTCCCGCCTCGGTCAGGTGGATCTTGCGGGTGGTGCGGTTGAGCAGACGTACACCCAGGTGCTGCTCAAGCTGGGAAACGTACTTGCTGACCAGCTGCGGGGACAGTTGCAGCCGGTCGGCGGCGCGGGTAAAGGTGCCTTCGTTCACCACCGTGACGAAGGCGCGCATGGCATCGATGCGATCCATTGGCTTATCCTGTCTCTGTAACCTTCGCGTATTATCAACATTTCATTGATGATAAAGCAACGATAGTCCTATTAGTCTTTTAATTTGGCGATAGTATAGTCAGGCGGCAACGTCATACCGCGCAAAAAATGTTGTCATCAAAAGACCGAACGGATCGGTATGTTGATGCCAGGTTCATAGTGCGCTTATCAGTTAGGCTGGCGCGCGCGTCTGTCAGGTAACAGGAGAATTAATTATGTTGGTTAACGGTGTTTGGCAAGAGAACTGGCAGCCGGTGCAGGCGCAAGACGATGAAGGGCGCTTTATTCGCCAGACCTCGCCGTTTCGAAACTGGATCACGGCCGATGGTGCGCCGGGCCCCACGGGTTCGGGTGGGTTTAAGGCCGAGCCAGGGCGCTATCATCTGTATGTCGCGTATATCTGTCCCTGGGCGTCGCGGACGCTGATGGTTCGCGAGCTGAAAGGGTTGCAGGCTGTCATCGGTGTCACGGTCGTCAACCCGCGCCTGACCGATCAGGGCTGGCAGTTCGGGGGTTACCCGGGTGCCGACGAGGATACCCTCAATGGCGCGCGTTATATGCATGAGCTGTACACCCGTGTAGACCCGAAGATCTGCGGTCGCGCCACGGTGCCGGTGTTGTGGGACAAGCAGACCGGAACCCTCGTCAATAATGAGTCCGCGGATATTCTGCGGATGCTGAACAGCGCCTTCGCAGCGATTGTTGATCAGGGCCCGGACCTCTATCCGCAGGACCTTGCGGGCGAGATCGACCGCCTCAACGATTACCTCTACACGGACCTGAACAACAGCGTGTATCAGGCCGGCTTCGCGTCCAGCCAGGCGGCCTATGACGAGGCATACGCCAACGTGTTTGCCGCGCTGGATACACTTGAAGCGCGGCTGGCCGATGGCCGCGCCTATCTGTTCGGCGACCGTCTGACGGAGACCGACGTGCGCCTGTTCGTGACCCTGGTGCGCTTCGATGCCGCCTACCACGGGCTGTTCAAATGCAACCGTAACACCCTGCGGTCCATGCCGAACCTGCACGGCTATACGCGGCGGATCCTGGCGCTTGAGGGCATTGCCAGCACGGTGAATATCGATCATATCAAGGCGGGGTATTACTCCATCAAGGCCCTGAACCCCACCGGGATTGTGCCGGCAGGGCCCGGTGATATCTGACCTTGATCGCGGGCATCATTAAGCATTAAGCATTAACCATTAACGTAACGAGAGGCGTAACCGCCATGCGCACCCAACCGGATATTCTGTTTATCTCCCATGGCGGCGGGCCGATGCCGTTGCTGGGCGATCCCGGCCATCGTGACATGGTGGCCCGGCTCACGGAGATCGCAGCCACGCTGCCCAAGCCCTCCGCAATACTGGTTATCAGCGCCCACTGGGAGGCCGCGGTACCGACCATCACGTCGGCGGCCAACCCGGCGCTGGCGCAACAGATCCACGACGTGTTGCAGGAGGCCGGGATTTCTGCGCAGCTTGATGATCAGCGCGGTTTTGATCACGGCCTGTTTGTCCCACTGAAACTGATGTACCCGCAAGCGGATATTCCCTGTGTGCAGTTGTCGCTGGTGAACAACCTGGATGCCACGACACACCTGGCGATCGGGCGTGCGTTGCAGGCACTGGAGCACGACAACCTGCTGGTGATTGGCTCCGGTTTCTCTTTCCATAACATGCGCGCGTTCTTTACATCCAACACGCCGGAGATTCAGGCCCGCAACCAGGCTTTCGAAGACTGGCTGGCGCAGACCTGTACCGATGTGGGCATGGAGGAGTCGGCGCGGGCGGAGCGACTGGCGCACTGGGAGCGCGCACCCTATGCGCGGTTCTGTCATCCGCGCGAGGAGCACCTTCTGCCGCTGCACGTCTGTTATGGATTGGCGGGCACGCCGAGTGATACGCACATTTCGGCAACCATCCTGGGGAAAAAGTCGGGGATGTTTTACTGGGGAACCCGGCTGACCCGCGAGAAGCCGACAAGGCCGGCGCATGTCGCTCCTTGTCTCACGGGGCGTTAAGCCACGGCGGTTCATCCATGAATCGCCTATCAAGGCGACATTTTTTGCTCGGTATACCGTTGCCGCCTTAATCGGTATAGATACCTATTTGTCCACCCGGTTAATCGTCGGGTTCTCGTTGCCCGCTTCCGCCACCGCAATGGCGGTCATGTTAAAGATACTGCGCACGCTGGTGCTGGAGGTCATGATATGGATCGGCTTCTTGGCACCCAGCAGAATGGGGCCGACCGAGATACCGCCGCCCAGCGTTTTGAGCAGTCCGTAGGCGATATGCGCCGATTCCACATTGGGCATTACCAGCAGGTTGGCCTGGCCGCGCAGCACCGACTCCGGGAACACCTTGTTGCGCAGCTCCTCGGAGATCGCCGTATCGGCGTGCATCTCGCCATCGACGATGAGGTCGGGGGCTTGCTCGATTAGCTGTTGACGGGCTTTGCGCATCTTGACTGCCGAGGGCAGGTCGTTGGTACCGAAGTTGGAGTTCGACAGCAGTGCGACCTTGGGCAAGATGCCGAAACGACGCATCTCTTCAGCGGCCAGCAGGGTGCTCTGGACCACCTCTTCGGCGCTGGGGTCGGGGCTGATATGCGAGTCGCAGACGAAAAAAGTCCCCGTCGGCAGACTCAGTACCGTGACGGTGGAGTAGTTGCTGATCTCATCTGATTTGCCGATCAGGCGATCGATGCGCTCCAGATGCTGGCGGAAGCGACCGTGGGCACCACAGAGCATGGCATCGGCATCGCCGCGCAGGCACATCATGGCCGCAATCACGGTTTTGTCCGAGTGTAAGATACTGCGTGCCTCGTCGGGGGAGATCCCCTTGCGGCCCATGCGTGCACAGTAATCCGACAGGTAGGGTTCGAACCAGTCGCCGCCGACCGGATCGATGATGCTGAAGTCACGGCCCTCTTGAATACGCAGCTGCATCTCTAGAATTCGTTTCTGGATCCGTTCGGTGTTGCCCACCAGAATGGGTTGGGATAGCCCCTCGTCCACCACCTGCTGTACGGCCTGCAAGACTCTGCCGCTTTCGCCTTCCGCGAACACCACCCGCTTGGGTTTTTGTGACGAGAGTTGTTTGGCGCGTTCCAGTACGGGGCTCATCACCTGGGTGGAGCGGTAGGCGTAACGGGCCAAGCTGCGACGGTAGCCGTCCAGGTCTTCGATGGGGCGGGTCGCGACACCGGTTTCCATTGCGGCCCTGGCGACCGCGGGAGCTACTTCGAAAATCAAACGCGGGTCGAAGGGTTTGGGGATCAGGTATTCGGGGCCGAAACGCAGCGGCTCGCCGGCGTAGGCCTTTTGTACGCGGTCGATCGGTTCGGCCATGGCCAAGTCGGCCAAGGCTTTAACGCACGCCACCTTCATCGCTTCGTTAATGGTGGTGGCACCACAATCCAATGCGCCACGGAAGATAAAGGGGAAGCAGAGGACGTTGTTAACCTGGTTGGGATAATCGGAGCGACCGGTGGCCATGATAACGTCAGGGCGGGCACCTTTGGCGTCCTCGGGGGTGATCTCCGGGTTGGGATTAGCCAGGGCCAGAATCATCGGGTCCTTGGCCATCTTCTTGACCATCTCGGGCTTGAGTACACCGGCTGCTGACAAGCCGAGAAACACATCGGCATCAGCGATCACATCATTCAGGGTGCGCGCATCGGTAATCTGCGCGTAGCGGGCCTTGTACTCGTCCATCGCCTCGGTACGGCCCTCGTAGACCACACCGGCGATATCGGTGACCCAGATATTTTCTTTGGGCACACCCATGTTGACCAGAATATCCAAGCAGGAGAGGGCCGCAGCACCGGCACCCGAGGCGACCAATTTTATTTTGCTGATATCCTTACCGACCACGCGCAGGCCGTTAAATACGGCTGCACCAGCGACGATGGCGGTGCCGTGCTGGTCATCATGAAAGACCGGGATGTTCATCCGCTCTTTCAACGCCTTCTCGATGACGAAGCACTCGGGCGCCTTGATATCCTCAAGGTTGATGCCGCCAAAGGTTGGTTCCAGGCGCGCCACGGTGTCGATAAAATTCTGCGGATCGAGCTCATTGATCTCGATATCAAACACATCGATATTGGAGAACTTCTTGAACAGTACGGCTTTACCTTCCATCACCGGCTTGGAGGCGAGGGGGCCGATATTGCCCAGCCCCAGCACGGCGGTGCCGTTGGTGATCACGCCCACCAGATTGGCGCGGGCGGTCAGGGTGGATACCTCGCTCGGCTCGCGAACAATTTCGCTACAGGCAGCCGCGACGCCGGGCGAGTAGGCCAGCGCCAGATCACGCTGGGTGGCCATGGGTTTGGTGGCGACAATCGCCAATTTGCCGGCAGGACTTGAGCGGTGGTAAGCCAGGGCATCTTTATCAAAATCGCTGGTCATCAAACTTCCTCACAGGGCATTTGTTGCTGTTATTTAGCGGCGAGTCATCATGGATAATGGGGTATACAGCGATCAGGACGTACGTCGAGCAACCTTATCCTCGGGTAAAAACGCGCTATACACCCATTGCGGGCAGTGGTGCTCTCTCCAGTTAGTGCCCTCCAGTTAAACGAACCTGTTTAGGGTAATCTTGAATGTTGTTGCTGTCGATATTGTTATTGTTATCAATATTATTGTCGTTATCAATCTTGTTATAAATGTTAATTTATAGCCTTCTTCCCCGCGATCGAATAACCGCACGGCGGCGCGTTCCCTGTAGGCGGGCTATCTGCACAGGCTGAGCGCCTGGGTACGATTGCTCACGTTAGTCTTACGGCAGATGTGGGTCATGTGGACCTTGACGGTATGAATGGAGACACGCATCTTCTCAGCGATTGCTGCGTTACTCAGGCCTGCGCGAAGGTGCAGTAACAACTGCTGTTCACGGCAGGTCAGGTCATCCAGAGAGGGTAGGAACGAATCGCTGAACCGCGGGTCTTGCAGCGTGTTCAGACCTAACCAGGGATCAGGCTCCGGCCTGAGTAGTTGCTGCAAAAGATCTTTCGCCGTGTCCACATCGACCCGCATAGGCAAAATGAGGTCGAGCTTGTTTTGCAGCAACAGTTGTCGCTGTGTTTTTCCCAGCCTTTCGGAGATTAAAACCCGCAGCGGCGCCTGCTCATTGGCCTTTTTGGGCGGCAGCTCAAACCCCGTTGGCCGCTTGCTATGACAGCAACGGATGATCATTGAGGCGTTGTCAAACAGCGCCGCGGGTAACGGCTTGATCGTATCAGCCTCTTGGATCTGCGCCTTGGGCACCAGCTGGCGCAGCAGCATAGAAAGGCTGAGTCGATACAGTGGATAGGGGCCGATAATCAGGATCTTGGGCATCGCACAACTCTAGCGCTTAAAGGCTTCGATTTAGCCTGAGCAGGCCCTTGGCTCAAGGGTCTGCACGGGAGTGCCCTGATTCTTACTCACGGCATTGATATTAATCACAACTGTTATGTCAATGATAACAGCCATCACGATCAGAATACGGCTAATGCATCATAAAGATGGGGATTTTTGCGTGCCCGACCATATATCGCGTCATGCCCCCAAATATTTGCTCATGCACTCGCTGATGGGTGTAGGCACCCATCACCAGCAGTTCCGATTTCAGATCGCTAGCCAGGGCCAGTAGGGCTTCGCCGGCAGATTTATGCCGACTGTTGAACCCCCGGGTGACGGCCTCAATACCATGGCGCTGCAGATAGACCTGTAGCTCATCGGCTGCCGGCTTGCGGTAGGCGGAGCTGAGGCTGGTCGCGATGACCACCTCGCGGGCTTGTTGCAGCAGCGGCAATGCGTGGGTCACGGCGCGAGCGCCTTCGGTGCTGCCGTTCCAGGCGATAATGACCCGCTCAGCGCTGAAATGGGTCTGGGTGCGAGGCATTAGCAGCACCGGTTTGCCGCTGCGCATAACGGCGGCTTCTAGCGTTGCCGAGGCTTTGCCCGTTTTTGATTGTGGAATGATCACCAGGTCATTGACCTTGCCGCGTTCCCCGATCAACTCGCTCCGCAGGCCGGTGACTTCGCGCCAGAATGCCGTGGTGCTATCGGCTAAGGAGCGATCGCTGAAGGTGACGCCTTGCTGTTTGCACAAAGAAACAAACAGCTTCTGCAGGTCATCGGCTTCACGGGTTGAATATTTTTCAGCCAGCGCCTCCAGCTCATGCAGCAGGCTGTGGGGCATGCGTCTGGCAATCGCATCGTCAGGGATAAACTGCTGCGGCCCGGCCTGCGCATGCAATACCTCGAGATGCGCAGCAAAAAAACGGGTGACCGAAAGCGCACCGAGAATGCGCTCCTGCTCGTTGCCGGTACTGGCCAGCGGCATCAAAATAGACTGTGGAAAAATCATGCTCATCTCCTAACGCGTGCGCGAGTTATTAGCCGAGAGGCCAAGGCATTTGAACCGCTTCTTGGAGCAGTCCACGAGGTAGATCCAGCACCATGACGTGGGCTAAGGCCGCCATAAATACCACTGCGGAGCTGGTCAGGACCGCGGTGCGAAGCAGCGATGCGCGCGCCTTTAGCAGCAGGAATGCGACGAAGAAGGCGGTGACAGAGATCAAGAATCCCACCAGGTAGCAGCTGGCGATCAGGCCGGCAATCCAGAACACAAAGTGGGACAGGCTGGCGATACTCTGATCACCCTGGTAACCGGCGCTGACTTCGTTATCGAAGTTAACCGGATCTGCGACCTGTTTGGTCGCCAGTTTGAACAGTACGATACTGGTCAGTCCGAGCATCACCGCACTCACACCGCCGGTGAATACACCACCCAGCAGCGATTGCTGAAAGGCATCGTAAAGACCGTAGGCAAAGCTGGCGCAGATCGCCGCAGCAAACAGGGTCTGAGGTCCCAGGTTCGTGGCGCGCAACGGCTTTGCTGGCGTCGGTTTGGTCTCGTCACCGGACTCTGCGCTGTTGCTGTTAGAGGCGTGGCGGGCGGCAAAATAGATCGAGATTAGCGTAATCGCGCCGATGATCAGTACCCCGGGTTTGGTCAGGAATGACAAGCCATCAAACTGCAGCGCCTGATACAGGTAAGTTTCCATGCCATTGGCCAGCACAAAACCGATCAAGAACGCAGGGCGGGGCCAGTCAAAGCGCTTCATCAGCACGCCGAGCACACCGATCGCCAGCAGCATGACCAGATCACTCAGATCACGGGTAGCCTGGAAGGCGGCGAAGCAAATGACGGTAATCATAAAGGGCGCCATCAGCGCGTAAGGGATGGTGGTGATCTTGGCCACCCACTTGGAGAGCAGTAGGCAGGCACCCGCACCGACCACGTTGGCGAGCGCCAGTGACCAGACGATAGTATAGGTGATGTCCAGATTGCTGGTCACCATGGACGGACCGGGTTCGATACCGATCAGCACCATGCCGCCCAAGAAAACAGCCATGCTGCCGGAGCCGGGAATACCAAACAGCAGGGTCGGGATCAGGGCCCCGCCTTCTTTGGCGTTGTTGGATGCTTCGGGCGCCAGTACCCCGCGCACATCGCCTTTGCCGAAACCTTCCTTATCTTTAGTCGTTTGTACCGCATGACCATAGGAAATCCAGTCCACCACACTGCCACCGAGGCCCGGAAGGGCGCCGACGACACAGCCAATAACGGCGCAACGTAGCGCCAGCCAGCGGTGTTTAATCAGATCGCTGACCCCCGCTAGCCAGCCGCTTCCCAGCTTAGAGGCTTCGGCTATGGCACGGTTCTGACGTAACAGATCGATAATTTCTGGCAGGGCGAAGATGCCCAGGCCAACCACCACCAGCGGGATGCCATCCATCAAGTAGAAGTTGCCGAAGGTCATCCGGTATTCGCCGGTTGCCGGTGCGCCACCGATGCTGCCCAGCAGCAAACCGATGCCGCAGGCGCTGAGGCCTTTGACCAGGCTGTTACCCCCCAGCACGCCGACCATACTGAGGCCGAGCAGGGTGAGCATAAAGAGTTCTGCCGAGCCGAAGGCCAAAATCACCGGTCGGGCGATCAGCACGAATCCGGTCAGGACCACCGCACCAAAGAGGCCGCCAAACAGCGACGCCGCAAAGGCCGCCGACAGGGCGCGAGCTGCTTCGCCGCGCTTAGCCATGGGGAAGCCGTCCAGCACCGTGGCTTGCGAGCCGCTGGAGCCGGGGATGCCCATCAGTACCGAGGTGAAGGTGTCGGAGGTGGGGATGACCGCAACCAAACCGATCAGCATCGCCAGGGCGGTGGTCGGCTCCATGCCGTACAGAAAGGGCAGTAACAGAGAGAGTCCGGCAATGCCCCCCAGACCGGGGAAGATACCGATGGCTAGCCCCAGCGTCACGCCACCACACAAATAGAGTAGATGGTTTACGGTCATGACGGTTTGTAGGGCGGTCAGGAATGCGTCTAACATGGTTCCTTACCTCGTATTATGGGTAACAACAGGTGTGTAGTGACGGGCTCGGTCGAGCCCGTGCTAGGGTTTAATCCGGTGGTAAGCAGTCGGCTGCTAAGCCATTGAGTGATCAACAATCGGCTGGGGCGCGGTCGCTGCATTAGGCAGCGACACGCGTTGGCTCAGAACCTGACGTTGTAGCGGCTGGTCAGCCAGTTGCGAATCCACTTGCGATCAGCGTCTGTGATATCGAGAGCGTTCTGAAATGCCTTGACCGCTTTGCCTTTGACGGCCTGGGGATAGCTGCCAAGAACATCTTTAGCGCGGCTCTTGAATGCATCCGACTGGACTGCTTTTTCGACCGCGTCGCCCCAGGCATCGATCACATCTTGCGGGGTTCCCTTCGGCAGGAAGATCCCTTTCTGCGCCGCAAAGCCGGCGACGAAGAACGCTTTCCAGACCTTGAACGCGGTGCCTTCAGGCTTCTTGCCGTGGATCATCTCGTACACCTCGGCAAAGTGAGGCAGCTCAGGGAAGGTCGGATCACGTTGCATAGTGCCGTCATCGTCCAGTACCCCCCAGGACATGATGGGGAGCGCTTTGCCTTCACCAACCAGGGGCAGCACTTTATTCAGGTAAGCGGATGAGGTTTGGTAATCGACATTAACTTCACCACGCTCGAACGCCAGGCGACCGGCGCCGCGACCTTTCATGCCGAAAATGGCCTGCACATCGATATCGAGAATATCCAGCGCCAGCAGCGGCACCAGGTCGAGAGACGTCGCGCCCTGGCTGGCGTATTTCAGAGTCTGACCGCGCAATGAGGCCAGGTCTTGAGCCGATTTAACGCCCAGATCGGGGTTGATGTAAAAGACGCCGCCGGTCGGGGATGCCAGTACTGCGGTCCAGTCTTTATATTCATAGTTGACCCGCCGATCGCCCAGCAGGTAGGGAAACTGGGTGGAACCCGAGGTGCCGAGCACATTCACACCGGTGTTTTTGGCTCTACGCTGAAACTGGTTGGCGCCTTTGGTGGAGCCGCCACCGGGGATATTCTTAACCACAACCGGTGGCTGACCCGGAAGGCTCTCCGAGATCATCGGGGCAAAGAAACGCGCCCAGGTATCGGAACCGCCACCTTCTTTAAAGGGGACGATCCATTCGATCCGCTCACCACTGAAGTCCACCGCCTGCGCGGGGGACGCGATACCGAGACTGCTGATGCAGAGAGCGCCGGCGGCAGCCCCTTGGATCATCTTCATTACACGGCTCGTTTTTTGTTGTCTGCTATTCATGCTCATCCTCTTGTGTCGGTCTTTTTATAATGGGCTGAACGATCGCGCCGAGGAGCTGCCGGCAACCCTTTGTATATTAATTTCCCAAACTACAGCTCGAAACTGTCAGCAACCTGTCATCTGCGTCGTTAGGTCGCGATAGTTAAGTAAAAATTGTTAGGAAAAAATTGTCAGGTGAGGTTTGTCTGTGCGTTCAGGGCTCAGGAGACCCTGGCGTGGCGATGCGACCAGATGCGCCCCGGCACGTAGAGCTCACCGCGAAACAGCTTGCGTGCGGTGCGGATCAGCCCCGCCCGGTTGACCTGTAGTCCGGCATCGCTTTGGGCCAGGTCGAGCACAATGTCGATCTTGCCGCTCGGGTGTTCTACGCTTACCTGGGGCCGCTCACCGGCAGGGCGCGCAACCAGCTCGTCGGTGACCGTGCCCGGCAGCATGGCCGCCGTGCTGACACAGATAGCACCGGTAACGGCGTGTGCCGCGTGGCAGTTACTGGGAACAAAGTAGCGTGAACTCAGGGTGCCGCCGTGTTGTGGTTTGGCCAGCAGCGACACCTTGGGCAGGACCTTGCCGGTCGCATCCCCCAGGCCCATCTTCCAGGAAGCCTGCTGGCGAATTGACTCTATTCGGGCCAGTAGTTCGGCGTCAGCATCGAGCTCGGCTTTCGTCTCCCAGCCGCTCTTGCCCAGCGCGCTGGCGGGAATAAGGACCATAGGTACCGCCGCGTCAACGCAGCTGACCTCGACACCCGCAAAGGTGTCGCGAAGATTGCCGGTGGGGAGCAGCTGGCCGGTCTTGGTGCCGGCCACATCGAGAAAATTGAGAATAACGGCGGCGGCGGTGCCTTCGACACCATCGATGCGGGTGTCGCCGTCATACTCGACCTTACCCTCAGGGGTCTGTACCACGACCTCGATAAATGAATCGGTATTGAGGTTGCGCACCCGCACCAGCGTCTCGCCCTCCTCGGCGGTGATCAGACCGGATTCGATCGCAAAAGGCCCCACCCCCGACAGCATGTTGCCACAGGAGGGCGAGGTATCCACCCGGTGTTGATCGACCGAGACCTGTGCGAACAGGTAGTCGATATCGGCAGCGGGGTGCTTGGATACCGAGACGATAGCGACCTTGCTGGTGAGTGTCGTGCCGCCGCCGATACCATCGATCTGCTCGGTATTACCCGATCCCATTGCCGCGACCAGCACCTCGTCGCGCAGAGCAGGATCCCGGGGCAGGTCATTAGCGAGAAAGAAGGGGCCGCGCGAGGTGCCGCCGCGCATCATGGTGCAGGGAATCGGTGTTTGGGTTGACATAAAAAGCTCCTGTGATGATCGCGAGTGAGTCTGCTGCGTGAGGATTGACGGCGGTTTGTGCTGTGTTATTCACCTTAGCGCGTCAAGCTGTCAGCAACCTGTCATCGCCAGGGGGGCATAAAACGCTAAACGCTAGGGGACCCAGGCGAGATGCCCAGGAAGAAAAAGGGTTGTGGTCTACGCTGGAAGCCGTGGATGGAGCAGCGAGAGGAGGCGCTTGGCGCTTGAGGGTCGTTTGAGTTTGAGGTTGGGCGCTAGGTGGGTAGGGTCGGCGTATCCAGTCCACCGCGGAGGATGCGAATCCGCGCCCGCTGGGCAGCGCGGATATGATCACGCGCGGCCTTTTCTGCCACCACCGAATCGCCCTGTTCGATGGCTTCTAGGATGCGCTGATGCTCGGCCAGTGCCGATTCGCTGCGTGATGGCAGGCTGTAGGTCGTTGCGCCCAGCAGGGCCATGGCGTCGCGCAGGCTGTTGAGTGACTTGAGCAGGTAGCGATTGTGCGCCGCCTGGTAGATGGCGTTGTGAAAGGCGCGGTTGGTTTGCGCCAGCGCGGCCGGATCCTGCTGTTGTTGCTCCTGTTGGAACAGCTCGCGCAAGTTGTAGACCTCTGCCTCGCAGGCGTGCTTGGCAGCGAGGCTGGCGGCACTGGCCTCCAGCACTTCGCGCATCTGATACAGCTCCATTATCGCCTGCTGGTCCAGTTCGGCAATTGTCATTCCGCGGTGCCCCGAACTGCAGATCAGCCCTTCCGACTCCAGCCGGCGGATCGCTTCGCGCACCGGGGTGCGGCTGATGGCCAGCCATTCGGCCAGTTCCGTTTCGCGGATGCGACTGCCGGGTTTGAGTTCGCCGCTAAGAATGGCGTTGAGTAACTGCTGGTAGGCGTGTTCGGCTCTCGACATGAGTGGGGCTTGCGAGGCTAGCTTGCCGGATGAGGATGCAGAGGATGGCGTGGCCATAGGGAGACTCCAATATCAAGCGGGAATGAGAAAACAGAATGTCGCCGGAATTCATCCCTGAATTCCGACGGATCGGAGCGCGACTCGCGCCCAGAATGGGCACTTACTGCTGCAACTGCTGTTCCCGGATCAGCGCCGTCAGTCGGTAAAAGCCGTGGATCATCTTCGAGAACGGCATTAATAAAAAGAATGCCAAGACCGATCCCAGATGCAGGGCTAGCAGCTCCGCCAACCAGGGAGTTGCCGCCCCCAGATAGAGCGCCAAACCCGAGCTACTGACCAGAAATAGCAGCACAATAAAGCCCATTTCACCGCCCCAAACCCGACGATCCGCCAGTTCAGGGTCGGCCTGCAGTTTCAACCAGCCCAGCCCCAGGGTGCCTGCACTCAGTAGCACGCCACCGGTTACGCCCAGCAACTTGGGCAGCGACAATAGCGTATAGGGGGCCTGCAGGTCGAACAGATAGTGCATCAGCGTGGCCACCGAGGTCGCGGCAAAACAGAGCAGAAAGCCGACCATGGTGGCCTGGTGGTACCCGCGCCGTGCATTGGAGAAACGGTCTTCATCTTCAAAATTACAGCCCTCACCCTGACCACCCGCGAGATTACGCATCTTGGCCACGCTGGCGAGTGCGCCGCGAAGATGGGTTAGGGTTATCGGGGTGCCACCGACCTCTTTCCAAAAGCGACGAATACTGATCGCGATGGCCAGTGCCGGCAGCAACAGGGCCGGCATAAAGATCGCCACCATCGCGTTGTGCGGTAGCAGGGCATAGAAGCCTTCGGTGGCATCTGCACCAAAAAAATCACCGATTTCGGGCGTCGCTGCCAGCTTCTGGATCAACCAGAGCAACAGGGCAAACCCGACCACGACCGCCGCACTGAGCGCAGCACCACTGCGGTGAAACGCCTTGGCCATGAATCCCGGTACGGCGCTATCCTGCCAGCTGTCTTGGCGCACTTCGGCCAGTACGTTGGGTAGATTGATCGCGAATTCATGGGGTGCGCTGTATTGGCAGGCGTAGTGACAGCCGCGACAGTTATGACAGAGATTGGCCAGCTGGGTGATCGTCGCAGCGGAAAAGGCGCGCTCGCGGTTCACGGCCGGAAATACCGAGCACAGGCTCTCGCAGTAACGGCACGCGTTACAGACCTCTAACTGGCGACGGGCCTCGCTGATCGAAGCGTCGGTGCGGGTTGCACAGGCGCGGGGGTCGATGTTGACTGCCTTAATTGCTTGCATAGTGTGCTGCCTCCTGTCCGGCGATGCGGCCAAAAACGGTGCCAATGGTCATGCCAAATCCGGCCAGATAGCCCTGACCGAGGATCGAGCCGGCCATGGTTTCGCCGGCGGCCCAGAGATTCTCTATCGGACCCTCGGCGCTCTGAACCTGGGCGGTTTCATCAACCTTCAGTCCGAGGTAGGTAAAGGTCACGCCGGTGCGCAGGCTGTAACCGTAGTAGGGCGGGGTGTCGATGGGTCGCGCCCAGTTGGTCTTGGGGGGGTGTATTCCTTCGGTGCTCAGGCCGTCGAGTTCGGTGGGGTGAAAATTCCCGGGGCGGCAGGCGCTGTTGAAATCGTCAATGGTGCTGCGCAACGCCTCAGGCGGCAGTTCCAGCTTCTCGGCCAGCTCCTCGATCGTGTCTGCCTTGAGCGGTGGGAACACCGACGGCATAAACAGCGCCAGCGACTTGGAATCTATCACCACGTAACCGACCTGGTCGGGCTGGGCGGCGACCAGGCGACCCCAGATGGCGTAGCGCTTGGGCCAGACATCTTCGCCTTCATCATAAAAACGCTGCGCGGCGTTATTCACCACTACCGAAAAAGGCACGCAGTCGAGCCGGGTGACAATGCCGCCGTCAAATTTTGGCGAACGACCGTCGATGGCTACCGCATGACACTGGGTCGGGTCGCCGACTGATTCGGCACCCTGATCGAGCAGGTCGCGCAGGACCACCCCTTTGTTGTAAGGCGTGCCGCGAATCAAAAAGTTTTTAGCCGCCTTTCCCCAGGCGCTGGCCAGCCAGTCTAGATCGGCCTGAAAGCCGCCCGATGCCACGACTATTGCCTTCGGGGTCATACGCTGCTGTTGGTTTTGATAGCTGAACTCCAGCGCCTCGATGCGGTTGCCACGCCGCTCTAAGTGGGTGACCTGTGCGTCGTACAGTACCTCGACCCCCAGCTTGGCGGCGGTGCGGTAGTAGGCGTTGACCAGTGCCTTGCCGCCGCCCATAAAAAAGGCGTTGGTGCGCGACAGGGACAGGGTGCCGGACAGCGAGGGTTGAAAGCGCACCCCATGTTCGACCATCCAGCTGTAGCACTCTTCGGTGCGACCGATCGCCAGTCGTGCCAGCTTTTCGTCGGTCTTGCCCTGGGTGACCTTGAGTAGATCGGCAAAGTATTCCTCCTCGCCATAGCTACCGGTCAATACCGCCAGCGGTGCGTTGTGCATGCAGCGGAAGTTACGGGTGTGGCGCGAGTTACCGCCTCGGTAGGACTTGGGCGCGCCCTCCAGAATCAGTACTCGGCGGCCCTGTTCGGCGGCGGTGATGGCAGCGCAGAGCGCGGCATTACCGCCGCCGACCACGACCAGGTCATAGCTTTTATCCAGTTGGCTCATTATCGAATCCGCTCCCTTTGGTATACAGATGTATTCAGATGGATGCAGACTAGCGAGCCAAACTGTCACCAGCCTGTCACGGGCGTAGACTGGCGGCGATTGAAGGGTCTAAAATGGTTGGTTTTAGACAGGGTTTGTTGGGAAAGTCGTTCAGCCTGTCGCCGGACTGCCAGGGCGTGAAGATTTTATCTGCGTGAACCAGGGCGAAGTTGCTAGGATGCAGTGACTAATAGAAAAGTCTGAGAAAACGACTGTTTTTATGCATTTTTAGTGGCGATAACAACATGCGAATTTTGATTGTTGAAGACGATGAGATCCTGGGTGAGGCGATCAACCAGCGGGCAACCACGCAGGGGCACGGTGTCGATCTTGTCACGACCGGCACGGCGGCTAATGAGATTCTCAAGCATCAGTCTTATGATCTGGTCATTCTTGATCTGAATCTGCCGGGGTTAAATGGCGACCGGGTGCTGGACAATCTGCGCAAGCGCCAAACCCACACCCCGGTACTGATCTTGACGGCGCGGGACCAGATCGAAGACCGGATTCAGCTGCTGGATCTCGGTGCCGATGATTATCTGACTAAACCCTTTGATTTTGGTGAGCTCGAAGCGCGTTGCCGAGCACTGCTACGTCGCCACCAGGGGCAGTCGCAGGATGCGGTCAGCTATGGCAACCTGGTGCTGGATCGGCGCGCCTGTACGGTCACCATTAGCGGTGAGCTGGTCGAGATAAAGCAGCGCGAATTTCGGCTGCTGGAGATTTTTCTCGGCCATACGGGGCGGGTGTTGAGCAAGGAGGAGATTATCGACCATCTGTATAGTTTTGATGAGTCGCCCAGCCCCAATGCCATCGAAACCTATGTGGCCCGGTTGCGCAAAAAGCTACAGGGTAGCCTGGTTGAGATTCGAACGCTGCGCGGTTTGGGCTATCTGCTGGACCGTGAAGGTGGCTGATTTTCCCTCATCGTCGATCAAGCGTCAGCTCTCGGTGATGACCGTCGGCCTGCTACTCGTGCTAGCAGCCACGAGTTACTGGGTCGCCAATATCTATGGCCAGCGCGCGGCACGTCTGTCCTACGATCGGCTGATGGCGGGCGCGGCGTTGCAGATCGCCGAGAGCATCCGTATGCAGGATGGTGATGTGGTGGTCGATCTGCCGCAAGCCGCCTTCGAAACCCTAGCATTGGCACCGGATGACCGGGTGTTTTACGCCATCAAAATGCTCGACGGCGACCTGATTACCGGCTATCCGGGGCTACCAAAATTCGACCCCAAGACAAGTAAAATATCGACCCTGGAAGGTCGAGGCGCGTTTCCTTTACGGTTTTTTAATGCGCCCTATAGTAGTGAACCGATGCGTTTTATCACCCTGACGCGGGTCTTGAACGATGTGGGTGTCACCCTGGAGGTGCAGCTGCAGATCGGCCAGAGCCTGAGGGCGCGCAATGCGCTGTCTGCCGATATCAGTTGGCGTGCCTTGCAGTTTGTCGCATTCTTTTTCCTGCTTGCCCTGGTGTTGGTCACGTTTGGCATCTGGATGCTGTTGCGACCGCTGAGTCAGGTCAACAAAGCTCTTAGCGAACGCTCACCGGTGGATCTCAGCGCACTGGATGTGCTTGTTCCCGTGGAGGTCGAGCCCCTGGTACAGACCATCAACCATTTCATGGCGCAATTAGCCACCACCCTGGATCGTTTGAAGCGCTTTACCGGTGAAGCCGCCCATCAGATCCGAACCCCGCTCGCCGGGTTGAAATCCCAGGCACAGAATGCCCTGGAGGAGCAGGATCCACAGCGGCGCCAGGAGCAATTAAAGCGGGTCGTGGAGTGCAGTGACCTGCTCTCCAGTACCGTGAGTCAGCTGCTGAATCAGGCCAAGCTCGCCTACCGCTTTCAGAGCGAAATCTTCAGTGCCCTGCGCCTGGATAGTCTGGTTAAGGAGGTGTGCCGTGACGTCGCAGTCGCGGCGCTGCGCAATGAGGTCGAGGTCGCTTATCTGAGCAGTGCTCAGTTCATCGTTGATGGCGATGGCTTTGCGTTGAAGCAGATGCTACGCAATATCCTCGAAAACGCCATCAAGTACAGCCCCCGCGGCGGTTTAGTTGAGGTGGAACTGGCACTCCCGGGTTGGCCTGGAGCGGGAGCGGGGGCTATCTTGCGGGTCCGTGACAGCGGCCCTGGGATTCCTGTGGAGGAGCGTTCGCAGGTGTTTGAACAGTTTTACCGCAGCCCCAATAACCCGCGCTCGGGCAGCGGTCTGGGCCTGTCGATCGCGCGCGAAGTGGCCTTGCATCATCGGGCGGAGTTGGTGCTTATGGACAATCAGCCGCAGGGGTTGGTGGTCGAGATCCGTTTTAGAGGGACCGTGAGAGATGAACCCTAGCCTTATCGTACTGTTGGCATGGCTTACGCTCTGCAGCGCACAGGTTCAGGCCGAAACCACCTATACACTGCCTGCGCCAGAACAACCGGCATCTGCGTTACGGATCTACGGGGCGGCCGATTATTCCGCCATCGCGCCGCTGTTTGCGCAGTTCCAGCAACGTAATCCCCAGGTATCGATCGACTACAGCGAATTCAGCACCCGAGTGCTGTATCAACGCTTTCTGCTGGAGCAGCCGCGCAGCCCCGATCTGGTATTGAGTTCGGCCATGGATCTGCAGATCAAACTGGTCAATGATGGCTATGCCCAGGAGCACCAGTCACTGGAGACCGAGGTGCTGCCTCGCTGGGCTAACTGGCGTCATGAGATCTTCGGCTTCACCTATGAGCCGGCGGTGATCGCGATCAACAGTGATTTTATGCAGGGAGAAGCCCTGCCTCGCAGTCGCTCCGAATTGCTGAGTCTTATTCGCCGCCGGGGCGATCAGGTAAACGGAAAAATAGGGACGTTTGACATCGAGCGGGTGGGCGTTGGTTACCTGACCTGGGCCCATGATCGTCAACAACTGGGGAGTTATGGGCGCATGCTGGAATCCTTTGGCGCCCATCAGGCGCGGCGATTCCCCAGCAGTGCCTCGATGCTGCAAGCCCTTGTCCGTGGCGAAATCGTTATTGCCTACAACCTGTTGGGTTCCTACGCGTTAGCCTGGGCCAAAGAGTATCCGGTGATCTCGGTGATTATGCCCGAGGATTACACGGCGTTGGTGATGCGCAGCGCCTTTATCCCCAAGCGGGCCGTGAATCTGCACAATGCCCGCCTGTTTCTAGACTATCTGTTGTCCCTGGAGGGGCAGCAACTGCTGGCGGATCGCGCGAATCTTTTTCCGATTCGTGATGATGTGACTGGCGAACAAACCGCCCCGAGCCTGCGTCGCTCGACCCAGAGTCGCTTTCAGCCGATTCCGTTAGGGCTGTCGCTGTTGGTGCATACCGATAAGGCCAAGCGCCGTCTGATTCTGGACGAATGGGACGCGGCGATGAAAGCGATGGAGTAGTGGCGACCTTCACCCATCCTTCGTAATCATTGCCTGCCAGAAAAGGCTGGCCAATTCGCTCAGGGGATGCTGGCGCAGCCGGATCAGATAGATAGGCACATCGCTGCGCGAGGCGAAATTTTCTACCTGTAACGAAATCAATGCGCCACTGGCCAGCTCGGCTTCAATCATATGCAAGGGAATACGCGCCCACCCCATGCCCGCCAGCAGCAATGCCTTCTTGAGCTGGTAATCTTTGACATACCAGCGCCGCCCGCCTGGCAGTATATTGATATGATCGAAGGGAGCTTGGGAGCCGCTGTCCGCCACCAGAATATGCGGGATCTGGCGTAGCACCTGCTGCGCAATGATCTCTTGGCTCTGGCTCTGGCTCTGGCTCTGGCTATAGGCATTGCGCAGGGTGGCGTTAAGGGGGCAGGTCTCGATGCCATCGGGGGTGGCGACGGTAATCATGGTGACCGTGCCGATCTGTACAAACTCATAGCGATCATCGAGCCCGGTATGGGGGCCAATGGCGACGTCGGCCTTGTCCCGATGCAGTTGCTCGAGAATGCCGGACAGATGCTCGGTGCTGATATTAAGCTGCAGGTCCGGGTGGTTACTGCAAAACTGCTTGATGGTGTTAAGGCCAGGGGGTAGTGCGCACATGGCGCTCAGTGAAATTGACAGGCTGGGGGCTGCGCCTTTGGCCAGCTGATGCCCCAGGGCTTCCAGTTCCACCACCTGCGTTAGCAGGCGCTTGGCCTCCTTATAGAAAGTTTTTCCCTCGGTGGTCAGGGTCGGGCGATAGGCGTCTCGGCTCAGCAAACTGATCCCGAATTGCGCCTCTAGCGCCTTGACCGCCGCGCTGATGGTGGGCTGGGTCTTATACAGTTGTGTGGCCGCTGCCCGGAAGCTACCCTGTTCGACCACGCTGACAAATGCCCGTAACTGGTCATTCTTCATGAACGTAAAATCCTATCATTATGATAACTATATATAGTTATCATGCTTTCATGGTCGGCGCTACACTAGCGGCTCTTTTACGCTGTAATGACCCCGCGTTTGAGCGGTAAGGAGCAGGCAGTTGGATAGCGCGATACTGGTTTTATTGGGTGCGGGATTAATCACCGGCTTTTCCAAATTTTCGGTCGGCGGCATGGGGATGCTGATCCTGCCGGTACTGATGATCGCTTACGCCGGACCCGAGGCGTTGGGGATTCTGGTGCCGATGTATATCCTGACCGACCTGGTCGTGGTCGCGCTCTATCGACAGGCGGTAAACTGGAACGTATTGCTACGCCTGTTACCGCTGCAGATCCTGGGTATGGTGCTCGGCAGTTGGCTGTTAGCCGATCTGAATGCCGCGACGTTCTCCTGGCTGATTGGCAGCATCATTATCGGCATGCTGCTATTAAGCGGGTGGTTGGAGCGGCATGACAGCGGGTTTATGCGCCACCCGGCGATGGCGCCCAGTGTGGGCCTGGTGGCCGGCGTGATCAGTATGGTCGCCAGTGCGGCGGGGCCGTTACTGAGCCTGTATATGCTGGAGCAGAAACTGTCCAAGGCGGCCTACATCAGTACCCGTGCCTGGTCCTTTTTGTGTATCGATCTGGCGAAAATACCGCTGCTGATGGGGTTGGGATATGTCAATCTGGAAACGACCCTGTTGGGTGTCAAAGCCCTGCCGGCTGTCGCGGTTGGCGCGTTGCTGGGCTTCTGGACGCTGCGTCGACTAGAGTTGGCGCAGTTTAAATGGTTGATCCGGGGCATGGCCGCAGTGGCCGCAATCAAACTGTTTGTATTCAGTGGCTGAGGCGGATTCCTAGCTATCCGTTCGCTTCAACCGACTAACACTGGGTGAGACACCGAAGTAGTCTTTGTAGCAGTGGCTGAAATGGGTCGAGCTAACAAAGCCGCAGGCCACCGCTATCGCCGCAATGGACTCACTGCTTTGCATCAGTAACCGACGGGCATGAGTAATCCGCAGTTCGAGGTAGTAGCGCGATGGACTGGTATCCAGATGCGTTTGGAATAGTCGTTCGATGCGACGGCGCGAGACCCCCGAAACGGTTGCCAGTTCTTCGATGGTCAGCGGTTCTTCGATATTCGCGCTCATCACCTGGAGTAGGTCGCGCAGCGGCTTGGGAAAACTGGGTTCATCGGTCGCATGAATCAGTTCCACCTCGCCATTGTCGGCCACCTGGTCACAGCTCAGAATTTCCCGGATCGCCCGTACCGTATCCCGGCCCTGGAAGTGTGCAATCAGTTCCAACATCATCTCTAAGGCACTCACTGCGCCGGCGCTGGTGGCGCGATTTTCTTCGACGACAAAGGTGCGACTGGCAACGGTGATATTGGCAAACATTTCCCCCATATACGCGTGATTATCTGGGTGCAGGGAGCAACTTTTGCCGTCGAGCAAGCCCGCATGGGCCAGAGCGACTGCGCCGTTCCATAACCCACCGAGAATGACGCCTTGCTTGTTGGCTTCCCGGAGTTTGCGGGTTAGGGCGGGGTGCTTTTCAAGAGGGCAGCGAAACCCCCCACAGACAATGAGAATATCCGGGTGTTCTTCGTCGGTGATCTGCAGCGGCTCAAGTAGGCCTCCGGCTGCGATATCAATACCCAGATCACTCTTCACCGCCAGCGCGTCGAGTCCGTAGGCGGTAAAGGCGAACAGGGGCGCATTGCGCACGAGGTTGGCGGTGACGAGGGCATCGACAGCGGCAGTAAAGGCCATCAGGGAAAAGTGTTCGAGCAACACGAAGGCGACGCGCGCGGGTCGATTCGGGCCTTCTTTGGCCGGCAGAAAGGCGCTATTGGTGCTGCGCATGGCGTTACTAAAGTGCCGCTTTTCTTTGGATTCACTCATTGTCCGGTGACCTGAAAATGGATTAAACGGGCATCTCCAGCAGAGCATATCGCACCCGTATTTGAGTTGTTGTGATAGATCATCTGACGGTTAGTTTGCCTGACAGGAAGATTATCTGTCCATAACCATTTGTGCAGTAAGGTCGTGACGGCCATGGCGCCTACGGGTCTTCGGGCGTGCGCCCAGAAGAACGCCATATCGATCAGCCATGTATTTGCAATACAAATGATGGCATTGAAATTATTGATTTCAGTTATGCCGAGATCGCGGCTAGCATGGTTGGCACGTGATCAGAGAATCCGTAATCGAAACGAACACTTAACAATACCGGCCTGCCCTTAAGGCGCGCTACCTAATTACAATAAGAGGAATTCAATCATGCAGATGCCGCAGACGCTGTCTATACCCAACGGTGAAAAAGTTCAGGGGACCTTTTCGCAACAGGAGATGAGTTCACGGCTGGCGAAATTGCGCCGCTATATGGCCGAAAACGATCTGCAGGCGGTCCTGTTTACCTCCTACCACAATATCAACTACTACAGCGACTTCGTCTACTGCCGCTTCGGTCGTGATTACGGCCTGGTGGTGACGCAGGATAATTACACCACCATTACCGCCAATATCGATGGTGGTCAGCCCTACCGCCGCAATCAGCTGGGCGATAAC
>JBFGZS010000036.1:0-44032 GCA_041586615.1 Motiliproteus sp.
CGGCTACACCGACTTCACGGCCATTAGCGATGCGATCAACCACGGTGAAGTGTATAAATATATCACCAAGCCCTGGGAGGATGCCGAGCTGGTCGAAACGCTGCGTAACGCCTTCGACAAATACGATATTGAAAACTGATCAAACGGTAACAGTACTAGTACACTGTAAGGACTAAAAATTTGTGTTTCTTAGGTACGAATTAGCGCAGGAACGGCGAAGGGCTTCGCCTGCAGGCAGGCTCCTACAGGAGTGGGTTGCCCCGTGTAGGAGCCTGCCTGCACGCGCTATCGGTGCACGAGTGAACCCCAACGCCCGCAAGCGGACGCCTACGGCGCTATAGTCCGGCAGACAAGGAGGCCCGCAAAGGCAGGTCCGTCGACTGACCAAAAAACAGCGTGATTCACGGCAACAATAAATGCTCGGACCCGTAAACGGCTAGAAACGGACGATAACGCCCTCTCGGCCGCCGATCTATTCTATGCAGCCGTCACTCACCGACACCCTGCGTTAACACCAGCTGGCTTCGTCCTGCGCATGGCGAAGCAGCTCTTCAACATTGGCACTCAGCACGCGATATCCGACGTTACCATAAAGAATCTGGCGCCCATCATTCATGATCCAGGAAGGGCTGCCCTGTAAATTATGCTGCTTGCTGGTTTGGTAGTCATCCATCAGCGCCGCCATCGCCCGCCCGTCATCAAGCAGCGGCTGAATATGATGAGGCTCACCGCCCTGTTCGCAAACAATGGCCATCAGCTCTGTATGCTGCGCGATATCGCGACCATCACGAAACAGCGCTTCGCGCATGGCCACACCAAGCCGCTCCGCCGATTCAGCGCCCGTCAACAGGGTGACCGCTTTCAACACCCGGTGAGCAGGCGCCGAACTAACAGGACAAACCGTTCGCCACAATTCAGCATGTACCGGTGCGCTCTCGTAGGGCTCAACCGCATGGCTGACATGCGCGGCGAAGCCATCCATGCCGCCCCGATCTGCCCACTGGCGCTCAATACGCCCATGGCTATCACCGAAAACATCGACAAAACGATGGCGGATCTCAACCCGCTGCCCCCACTGGGCCTGTAACTCGTCCACGCGGCGTTGTGCAATCCATGCCCAGACGCACAGGATGTCGCTGTAATAGTCGATATGCAGCGGTGAGTTCATCAGACGGCTCCTCTGGTATGCTGTATTGCATCAATGGCGCAACCGATAACCGTTACCTTCGCATAACCGATACGTTGCAACTGCTCGGCAGCAAGCGTTGCCCGTGCTCCGGTGGCACAGTGAATATAGATCGGCGTTTGCGCGTCGGGATAGCGGGCGCTCATCTGCATTTCAAGCACACCACGCGGAATATTGATCGAACCCGCCACCGGATTCTGTTGCACCTCTTCCGGCTGCCTGACGTCGATCACGATGCCAGCGTTGCAACCGGCACACTCGGCAAAAGCCGCTTCTGCGCTAATGCGACGTACGTTAGGCGATATTTTTTGGATCAACTCGGGGATAGACAACAACATCGGGTAATTCCTCGCTATCAAATCTGGCGAACATTGAGTCCGCAGACCAATAAGACTTCGTTAATTCAGCGCCACTGCAATCCTTTCGGCTTCTGTGGCGCAGGGCCTCGAGACCGCAAGACCACAGCAAACATCCATGGCAATGACAGCATGCCCCCGCTACGCCGCGTTGCATGTCAGCACGCAGCAGCATCGAAAGGCCTTAATATAGTACAGGCGCGCCATATTAAACAAATACTAATATAGATATATCTAATTTATCTGATTATACTTTCCGCACCACTGACTAAAACAGGCGCCCTCTCCATAAAGGCGAGGTTATCGCACGACTCGCCGCCCTTTGCGCGCTGCCCCTGACCTCCGAGACGCCCACTAACACCGGTCGTAGCGTAAATCCTGATAACACTGCCAGCACTGATAACACTGCCAGCACCGACAACACGGGCAACACGGGCAACACGGGCAACACGGGCAACACGGGCAACACGGACCAGGATAAGATCCCATGACCAAAACCCACGTAGATCTGTTGGATCGCATCGTCGGCCGTGCCTTGCAAGGCGGTCTGCCGGTATTGATCTTCGCGATAGCCCTGATGGCCGGCGCACTCGCCCTGCAGCTGACGCCCCGCGAGGAGGAGCCGCAAATTGTGGTGCCGATGGTGGATATCCAGGTTCAAGCCCCGGGTCTGAGCGCCGCCCAGATCGAGCGGCAAGTCACCATCCCCATGGAAAAGCTGCTGGCCCAAATCCCGGGGGTCGAACACCTGTACGCGGCCTCCGCAACCGGGGCCAGCAATGTGACGCTGCGCTTTTATGTGGGCGAAGACCGCGAAGACGCCATTCTTAATACGTACAACAAACTTTATGCCAACCAGGACCGTATCCCTGCGGATGTGCGTACCTGGAAAATCACACCGGTCGAGGTCGACGATATCCCTATCATGCTGCTGGGACTCTGGAGCGACGACAGCCATCGCTACAATGACTACGAACTGCGGCGTATAGCCGATGAAATATCGACACTGCTTCAAGCGATCCCTCATACCAGCGAGATCAACGTTGTCGGCGGCCGCCCCCGTACCGTACAGATCCTGCTTGATCCAACCCGTCTTGCTGCCCGAAAAACAACGCCCGTCGACATTATCCGTGCGCTCGAGCAGTCCAACCGGCTGAGCGAAGCCGGCAACTGGATCCTCAACAACCAGGTGATTCGCCTGCAAAGCGGTGACTTTATCGCCGATGCGCAGGCGCTCGAGCAACTGGCCATCAATGTTGTGGACGGGGTTCCGGTTTACCTGCGCGATGTCGCCCAGATCAGCGACGGCCCGGCAGAGGCCAGCAACTACAGCTGGATCGATTTTGCGCCCGGCCATCCTGACGCACAGGCCAATAATCAGGGCCGGCCCATGGTCGCCATCAGTATCGCCAAACAACGCGGCAGCAATGCCGTGGCGGTTGCCGAGGCCGTCCATGCGCAACTGAAAACCATCCGCGGCCGCTGGATGGCGCCCCAGGTGCATATCGAGGTATTACGTGATTATGGCCAGACAGCGGATGAAAAAGTTAACGACCTCATGTCCAGCCTTGCCTTTGCGGTATTGACGGTGGTGGTGTTTATCGGCGTCTTCCTCGGCTGGCGACACGCAATCATCGTTGGTCTAGCCGTCCCCATCTGCTACGGCATCACCCTGGCTCTGGACCTGATGTTCGGCTACACCATTAACCGGGTCACGCTGTTCGCGCTGATTCTGTCCCTTGGGCTGTTGGTTGACGACCCCATTACCGGCGTGGATAACATCGAACGTTTTATTCGCACTGGCAAAGGGGGTACGACTGAACGCATTATCGCCGCCATCCGCGAAATACGCGTGCCGTTGATTATGTCGAGTGTGGCTATCGTGTTTGCGTTCCTGCCACTGGCGTATATCAGTGGCATGATGGGGCCCTATATGGCCCCCATGGCGTTCAACGTCCCGGTCAGCGTCTTGGTAAGCACCCTCGTCGCATTTGTGGTCACCCCGTGGCTGGCCGCTAAACTACTGCGCCCGGCTAAAGCATCACCAGTCGAATCCAACCATGTATTAGAGCGGGTATATCGTCGTTTACTCGCGCCATTCCTATCCAGTCGCCGCCTTCGTCGGCACCGCCTCGCCCATCGACTTCAATGGTATGGTGCGTGGTTACTACCAGCGCCAAGCGCCGCATCTGGCTGACCTGCGACTGACGCTGGTCGACAAGGCGGAACGACAGCACCAGTCTCACGCGATCGTGCTGCGTTTGCGTGAGCTGCTGGCGCCTTATAATCGCGACGGCGTTCGGGTCAAGGTGGTCGAAGTGCCTCCCGGGCCGCCGGTGCTCAGCACCCTGGTCGCCGAGATCAGTGCCCATCCGTTGGTACCCTATGCGACCCAGCTGACCGCTGCGCGCCAGTTAATGACACGCCTGGGCCGCGAGGCGCATGTGGTCGAAATTGACTCGAGCATCGAGGCAGAACAGCCCCGCCTGCGTTTTATCACCGACAAACAGAAGGCGGCGTTGTCCGGGGTATCCACGGCGGACATCAATGCGGCCATCGCCCTGGCAAATCGCGGCCAGGTGGTGGGCAATCTGCAACTGCCCGACGAAGCACGGCCGCTGCCCATCGAATTGCGCATGCCCGCCGACACGCGCAGCAATCTAAGCGACTTCGAGCGATTACTGGTCAAGGGCCGCGCCGGCATTGTGCTGCAACAACAGGGTGGCAGCCTGGATAATGCCCCGCAACCGCTGGTCGCCATCGGCGAACTGGGTGAATTTATTCCTGTGCCTTCCGACCAGACCCGCTACCGTAAAGATCTGAAGCCGGTCGTCTACGTGATGGCAGAACTCAATGGCCGCACCCCCGCCGAAGTGATCGCCGATGTTCACAGCGACAGGGACACACCCGCAGGTGAGCCCGCGTCGGCCGAGGACTGGCAACATCGCTCCTTCTTCGACGCCGGTGGCGGTGACGGTTGGCAACTGCCCGCCGGTACCGATCTGACCTGGACCGGCGAAGGAGAATGGCGTATCACCCAAGATGTGTTCCGGGATATGGGGCTGGCGTTTATCTTCGCCCTGGTGGCGATCTTCGTCGTCCTGCGCTTGCAGACCGGCTCTGCAGCCTTATCGCTCATCATCATGCTCGCCATACCGCTCACCGTGATCGGCATCATGCCCGGCTTCTGGCTGCTTAATCAGTTCGGCGAACGCACGATTGCCGGGGCGCCGGACCCGATCCTCTTCACGGCGACCGCGATGATCGGCATGATCGCATTAGCCGGCATCGTTGTTCGTAACTCATTAATATTAATCGAATTCATCACGCAAGCGCGTGCCACCGGCATCTCTATATCTGAGTCGCTGATTCAGGCCGGGGCCGTACGCATGCGCCCGGTCATGCTAACCGCTGGCACAACGTTACTCGGCAATCTGGTCATTACGCTGGATCCCGTCTTTAGCGGACTGGCGCTGGCCATTATTTTCGGCATCATCGCCTCGACCCTTTTTACCCTGCTGGTTGTGCCGGTGGTTTATCTGCTGGTATTCGACCGACCGCACCCTGAAGGCGCCGCACCCCTCGTACCCGGTTCGACCCGCACGGTACATACCCCCTCCACGCTGACCGCCCCGCAAGCCGCCACCGACGGCAAAACGGCCACCCTGATAGAAGGCGCCTGATCCATGCACATCCTCAAAAAAGCATTATTTCCCCTGGCCGCTGTGCTGGGCCTGTTACTGATGGTGGGCTGGATGGCCGGTCTATTCAGCGCACGGATTCCACCCGGGCTGGCCGACAGTCAACCGGCCCCCGTTCAAGACGCTCGCCCTGCAACCACGGTCACACAACCGCTGCTTGAATCGGTACCGGCTACCGTACGCGCCCGGGAAACCACCGATATCTCGTCGCGGATCTTATCCCGCATCACCACGATAGCGGTACGCTCCGGTGATCGAGTCCATCAGGGGCAATTACTGGTGACCCTCGAGCAAGCCGGACTGCAATCACGGGCAGCGCAAACCGCTGAGCAGATCAAGGGGGTGCGGGCCCGATTGGCAGAAGCCAGCAGCAATCTGAACCGTACCCGCGATCTGCACCAACGAACGCTGGTAGCCAATGCTGATCTGGAGCGCGCGCAAGCCAACTTCGACGCACTGAGTGCCGACCTGGCTTCTGCCCTACAGATCCAACAAGCAGCACTCGCCGCCCTTAGTGATACCCGTATCGAGGCACCGATCGACGGTATCGTCGTGGACCGTTTTGCCGAACCCGGTGATACCGCCTCGCCAGGGGCACGCCTGCTCTCCATCTATAATCCCAGCACGCTGCGAATCGAGGCCCCTGTACGTGAACACCTGGCCCTGGCCCTGACGCAGGGGCAAGCGCTCGACGTCACGATTCCGGCACTCAACCGCACGCTCAAGGCAACGCTGGAGGAGCTGGTGCCAAGCGCCGATACCGGATCACGAACCTTTCTGATCAAAGCACGTATAGACGGCGACAAACGCCTGCTACCCGGCATGTATGGCGAGTTGAAGGTACCGGCCGGTGAAGAAACGCTGTTGCTGGTTGATAGCGACCGCATCGCCCATATAGGCCAGCTTAATCTCGTTTGGGTTGCCGGCAATAACGGCATTGAACAACGGTTTGTGCGCCTGGGTCGCCGCTATCCCGGTGACAAAACGGCGGTACTCGCGGGCCTGCAGGCGGGGGACCTGTTACTGCCCCCGGCGATAAATTGATTTAAACGCGCTTGTCCAGCGCCAGATAATGATCAATGCCGGCAATCTGGTCTTCAGGATGGTGATTCACATACAGCACCGAGGTCTCGCTTCCCGCGCAGATCCTTTCAATAAGCGCCAGAACCAGTTGCCGATTCATATCATCAAGCCCCAGACAAGGTTCATCCAGAATCAATAAGGGCGGATGCTTAACCATCGCCCTGGCGATCAACAACAGGCGCTGTTCGCCGTAAGAGAGTTTATTGAAAGGTTGGTCGGCCCGGTCACTCATACCCAGCAGCGCCAGCCATTGATCGGCGATCTCGCGTTGACGGTCGGTATATTTACTGTACAAACCGATACTGTCGTAAAAACCTGAGATGATTACATTACGCAATCCGGTACCGACCCGGTATTCCCAGTGTAATGCGGTGGAGACATAGCCGATAAACTGCTTAATCTGCCAGATGCTTTCACCACTGCCCCGCTGAAAACCAAAGACAAAAATATCGTTGACGTAACATTGCGGATGATCACCGGTAATCAACGAGAGCAGACCGGTTTTCCCGCTACCGTTCGGCCCGCTTAACTGCCAGTGCTGATTCGGCTCAATCGTCCAGTCCAGGTCACTGATAATCGCTTTATCATCGTACTTGATGCTGATGCCCTTCAGCCGTACCAACGGTTGTGCCGGATCCAGCGTCGGTATCACCGTGTCGGGGTCGGCACCGGGAACCTGCAGGTCGCTCGTTTTAAGATGCAGTAGCTGATAGAGCTCGGCAAAGGCCTTGTCATCGTTACGCTGCACCTGGTGCTGTAGTTTGCCGCGATCCACATAGGCGATATGGGTAATAAAGTCAGGAAACTCATCGAAACGATTCAAGACCATGACCATCGGTACCCGATCGATCAGTGTGGCCAGATACTGCTGCAACTGGGCAAGGGTCGCGCTATCGAGACCATCAAAGGGCTCATCCAGCACTAACAGATCTGGCTTGCACGCCAACGCCCGGATAATCATGACTTTGCGCGACTCACCGGTGGAAAGCTTTCTGAACGCGCGGTCCAGCAGGGTATCCAGACCGAAACGCTGCACCAGATCCGCCGCCAGATCGGCATCGTCGCAGTCCCGGTAGAGTATTTCCCGCACGGGGGTGCCTTCGCTGATAACGTCGAGAATATCGGCATCGTCTTTCTTACGCTCGGCATCAATCAATTCCGCCTGCGCCTCGAAAGAGACCACGCCCACCCGCGCCGGCAATCCCGTCATGGTCCCCGCCACGCACGCCCCCGCACCGGCCAGTACTGCCGCCAGCGCCGACTTACCGGCACCGTTCGCGCCGGTAATCACCCAGTGCTGGTCACGTTCGATGCGCCAGTTAATATTCTTCAACTGGAAACGGTCATCAAAATGTACCGTCAGGTTCTCTAAACAGATCGGGGCTGGATTTATCATGGTAATTCGGTCACAGACTGGGTTTAAGGGGACGCTGATTAAAAAAAAGGCCAAGATAGATATCTCAGCCTTCAGCATTAACCGTCTTCCCCGAGAGACAACTCCCGGGGAAGTGATACGCGTTTAAACGATCTTCTTCATATCAGCCATGTGGCCGCGCAGAACCGCGCCGATCGCTTCAACGGGATGGCTACGCAGCGCCGTGTTAACTTCGATCAGGCGCGCGTTGTCGACGCCATTGTCGTCAACGGCCAGGCCCGTGCCGATAACATCGGTCTTGATACCTTTCATGAAATCGGCCAGCAATGGCAGACACGCATGGTTATACAGGTAGCAGCCGTATTCGGCGGTATCCGAGATGGTTGCGTTCATCTCGTACAACTTCTTCCGGGCGATGGTGTTTGCGATCAGCGGTGTCTCGTGCAGAGACTCGTAGTACGCAGATTCGGCGATGATACCCGCAGCGGTCATGGTTTCGAACGCCAGCTCAACACCGGCTTTAACCATGGCGACCATCAGGATGCCGTTGTCGAAGAACTCCTGCTCGGAGATTTCAACGTCACCCGCCGGCGTCTTCTCGAAAGCGGTCTCGGCAGTCTCTGCGCGCCAGCCCAGCAGGTTCTTGTCGTCGTTAGCCCAGTCTTCCATCATCACGCGGGAGAAGGTGCCATTGATAATGTCGTCCTGATGCTTGTTGTACAGCGGACGCATGATCACTTTCAGCTCTTCGGACAGATCGAAGGCTTTGATCTTGGCGGGGTTGGACAGACGGTCCAGCATGTTGGTCACGCCGCCGTACTTCAGCGCTTCGGTGATCGTTTCCCAACCGAACTGGATCAGCCTGGAGGCGTAACCGGCGTCGACACCCTCTTCGACCATCTTATCAAAGCACAACAGTGAGCCGGTCTGCAGCATACCGCAGAGGATGGTTTGCTCGCCCATCAGGTCCGACTTCACTTCGGCGATAAAGGATGACATCAGTACACCGGCCTTGTGGCCACCGGTACCGACGGCGTAGGCCTTGGCCAGTGCCAGACCTTCACCCTTGGGGTCGTTATCTTCGTGCACGGCGATCAGCGTCGGAACACCGAAGCCACGCACGTATTCGGCACGGACTTCAGAACCGGGGCACTTGGGAGCAACCATGATAACGGTCAGGTCCTCACGGATCTTCATGCCTTCTTCAACAATATTGAAGCCGTGCGAGTAAGACAGGCAAGCGCCCTGCTTCATCAGCGGCATGATTTCATTCACAACCGGCGTGTGCTGCTTATCGGGGGTCAGGTTCAGAACGATATCGGCGGTAGGGATCAGCTCTTGGTAAGTACCCACCTTGAAACCATTCTCGGTCGCATTTTTCCAGGATTGACGCTTCTCATCGATCGCCGCCTGACGCAGGGTGTAAGACACATCCAGACCACTGTCGCGCAGGTTCAAACCCTGGTTCAGACCCTGGGCACCGCAGCCGATGATGACCATCTTCTTGCCTTTCAGGGCAGCCACGCCGTCTGAAAACTCGGCGATATCCATAAAGCGGCACTTGGCCAGTTGCTCGAGCTGCTCGCGCAGCGGCAGGGTGTTGAAGTAATTATTAGACATGTCGCTATGTTCCGTTAAATAAGATTGTTACCAGCGCAACAAACACCCTATGGGGTTTGTTCCCCGCCATCCATACTCTCGATAGCGGCTACTTTATCGCAGACTGCGTGTTTCGTATATTGATATATATGCAGCTTAATGTTTCACAATATAAAACACTGCGTCAGCGGTGATTTTACGAGAAATCAGATCTTGGCAATAGCTCTACGGACACAAAAAGGCGCAGAGCGCACGCCTTGCCCATGCAATAAAGCTCGAAGGCAACTCAAAGCAGAAGTAAAAACCTTGCAGCCCAGGTCGAGGCGCCAGACCAAGCGGTCGATGGCGTGGACCTTCCTGCTGAGATTGTACGCCGTGAAGTTCGGCTAAAAGCCTGGGATGCCGCAAGCTACGCTAGCGATTAACCCGGCCCGTAGGTGGCGTTTAACGTTAATCAGACGATGGAAAACATCTCACGGTAGGATTTATCCAGCGGGGTCTTATTTTTGTAGTCAATCACATCGCCAATCTCGACGACGATTTCCAGCCCCTTGGTGCGTTTATTAATGGCTTCTTTCAATACATCGTTGGCGTTGGTCTTAATATATACCGGCAAAATATCCAGACGATTTTTTAAGGCAATGATCCGCGAACCCTCTTTAAATTCGGTCAGAGCCGTGTTTTCCTTATTACGGGTTCCCTCCGGGAACACAAAGACCGAATGCCCTTCCTTGACCGCTGCCTTGACATCCTTGAAAAACCCCGCCATCTCCTTGGCACCTCTATCCAGCAGGATCGAACCGGCATTACGGGTAAACAAACCGAAGAAAAACGAGTTATACAGCTCTTTCTTGGCGATCCAGTGCCCTTTGATCTGCGTATCCTGCAGCGCGATTTCCACCAGCAACGGATCGACAATGCTGCGGTGATTGGAGACCAGAAGATACTGCCCATCCGCGGGAAGCTTCTGCCTGTTATTCACGACCACCGAAATATTCAACCGTGCGAGAATCGTTTGCGCATACTGCAGTCGCAGCGCCATTTTCTGTTCAGGACTGCTCGCCCTTTTCAGCAAAAACCCGAACTTATTCGTCAAATAAGTGCAGTACAACGCCATGGCGATAAGATTAAAATTCAAGTAAAGACCTACCCATACCTTGATGAATAAAACAACGGCACCAACACGCCTGTCCGCCCAATATCGTCCACGCTACGCAGGCAGTCAGCGGCCGACAATGGTACTCTCTGTCCCCGTAAAGAAAAAGACCATTCACAGCCGTTCTCCTTTGGTTAACGCCTTCGTGACCGAGTGTCTAACGCCCCCAACGCGCCTCACGCCAGGCCGATTGCTGCGCTTGGTCTTGATATGTCCAGGCGATAAAACGACTGATTTTCTGCCCCTGTGCCATTTTCACGGTCACCGAACGCGTCACCCCGGCTCGTTTCAGATCCCGGTACAACGCGGCAAGGTTCTCTTGCTTCGACACCAGTGCGCTAAACCACAAACACTGGTTCGCAAAGGCCGCACTCTGTTCGATCATCCGTCCAACGAAAACCCGCTCGCCGCCTTCACACCAGAGCTCATGGCGCTGTCCGCCAAAGTTAAGCGCAGTCGCCGTGGCGTTATCGGCCCGCGCCGGCCCCGCGTTACCCTGCGCTGCGCGCAGATTGCGCACTTTTTGTCGACTGCCGGCCTGGGCCTCCTGTGCGGTGCAATGAAAAGGCGGGTTACAGACCACAAAGTCAAACTGCTCACCCGGCTTCACGACACCCGCAAACATCGCATCGGTCTGCGACTGCAACCGACAACGCACCAATTTTTTAAGATGACGATTGCTCGCCGCGATCAGGCTGGCGGATTCGATCGCCACCTTATCGATATCGGTGCCCACAAAGCGCCAGCCGTATTCACGACTGCCGATGATCGGGTAGACACAGTTAGCACCGACCCCGATATCCAGGCCCTGCACACCCCGTCCGCGCGGCACGTCACCGCCGTTGGCCTCGGCCAGAAGATCCGCCAGACGATGGATATAATCGGCACGCCCCGGTATCGGCGGACACAGATAGCCCGCCGGAATATCCCAATGCTCCACCTCGTAGTGATGCGTTAACAGCGCCCTGTTTAACTGTTTAACGGCACGGGGATCGCTAAAGTCGACCGTCTGCCTACCCTGCCGGCTCAACACAACAAACGGCGCTAATTCAGGCGACGCCGTCACCAACGCGTCAAAATCATACGGCTGTCGGTGCTTATTGCGCGGGTGCAGGCCACTTTTTAGTCCTACTTGACTGGCTTGATTAGACGTCATGGGTATCCGGTATCACAAAAAGACGCCATTGTACCTGCTGCCTGCGACCAATGCAGTGGCGAAATCGATCGACGATCCGCTCACGGCAAAGACCCCTCAGGTGGCCCCCACACACACCGACACCCTTGATCAACCCCCTACGTCGTCGCAATAAATTACGGCGCAATTTGACGCCATAACTTGTTACACTGCCGTGCCCAGATAACCCAGCGCTGAGACGGCCCCATCGATGTTTGAATTGCGCCCCTACCAGAAAGATTCGGTTCGCGCCGTGATCGAACATTTTCGGCGCGGCAGTGATCCTGCGGTGGTGGTCCTGCCCACGGGTGCCGGCAAAAGCCTGGTCATCGCCCAACTGGCTAAATTAGCACGCGGACGGGTTCTGGTGCTGGCGCACGTCAAAGAACTGGTCGAGCAGAATCATGCCAAATATGAAGCCTACGGTCATCCGGCCAGCATCTTCGCCGCGGGACTGAAACGTAAAGAGGCCGATCAAGAGGTGGTGTTTGGCAGCGTCCAGTCGGTTGCGCGTAACCTGGACACGTTTAACCAGGGCTTCACCTTGCTGGTCATCGACGAGTGTCATCGTTTATCGCTGGATGACGATTCGCAGTACCAGCGCGTCATCCAGCATATTCGCCAGCACAACCCTGAACTGAAAATACTCGGCCTGACCGCAACACCCTACCGACTCGGACGTGGCTGGATCTATCGCTACCACCACTACGGTATTGTCCGCGGCGATGAAGACTGCTTCTTTACCGATTGCATCTTCGAGCTACCGTTACGCTTGATGGTGAAACAGGGTTTCCTGACGCCGCCGAAGCAAATCGATGCGGCTATCGCCCAGTACGACTTTAGTACCTGCTCGCCCGGCGCGGGTGGACGCTACCAGGACGCCGACCTAAACCGGATCATCAACGGCGCCAGCCGGGCAACGGCAACAATCATCGCGCAGGTGATCGAACACGCTCGGCAACGCAAGGGGGTCATGATTTTTGCCGCCACCGTCGACCACGCCCGCGAGATACTCGGCTATCTGCCCGACGGTGAAGCGGCCATGATTCTTGGCGAAACCCACAACCAGGAGCGCGACCAACGCATACACGCCTTCAAGCAACAGCAGCTCAAATACCTGGTGAATGTATCGGTATTAACCACCGGCTTTGATGCCCCCCACGTCGATTTGATTGCCATTTTGCGCCCCACCGAGTCGGTCAGCCTTTATCAGCAGATCGTCGGCAGAGGCTTGCGGCTCAGCCCGGATAAAGAAGACTGCCTGGTGCTGGAATTTGCAGGCAATCATTACGACCTGTTTGCACCGGAAATCGGCGCCAATAAGCCGTCCTCCGACTCGGTCCCGGTGATGGTATTCTGCCCGACCTGTGAATTTGCCAACACATTCTGGGGCAAAGTCGACGCTGACGGCGATATCATGGAACACTATGGTCGCCGTTGCCAGGGGTTGCGCGATGCGGGAGGCAAGCGCCATCAATGTGATTTTCGCTTTCGTTTCAAAGCCTGCGAGCAGTGCGATGCCCACAACGACATCGCGGCCCGGCGTTGCCACCAGTGCGATCATGTGATTATCGACCCGGACACCAAACTCCGCGAAGCCCTGGCGCTGAAAGATGCACGGGTTCTGCGCTGTGCCGGCATGAGTCTCGAGTCGACGTCCAGCAAGAACGGCCGGTCGCTGTTAAAAGTGACCTACCACGATGAGAATGGAACCGAGCTGGCCGAGTATTTTGGCCTCGATAGCCCGGCACAAAAAGGCGCTTTCTACCACCAGTTCCTGAAACAGCACCTGCGTCACCCCACGCAACCGTACCATCCCGAGAATGCGGCGCACGTTGTCGCGTCAGAGGCACTGTTTCGTGCACCGGATTTTGTGATCGCCCGTAAACAGAAGCGCTTCTGGAATATTCAGGAAAAACTGTTCGATTACGAAGGACAATACCGACAGGCGCATCAGCTTTAATCCCGCTAACCGGGCTCTTTTGTCGGCAATGCCCTGCCGCCGTCAACGTGACTCACGATCCTATCTCCGCCCCTTCCTCCCGCCCCTTCCTCCCGCCCCTTCCTCCCGACTTCCCCCGACCCAGGACCCCGCTATTAATCTGGCATAAAAATACCGATCCCTGTGGTCTTTCGATGACGACAAGGCCAGCGCATGTCCCTCCTTGCCTCACGTGGCTTTATGCTACGGCGATATTGTTTGCTCGACATGACGTTACCGCCTTAATCAAGGCGCGCGCCCATGAATCAAGCCGATACGCCACCTTCGCCGTCGGCTCTGTTGCCCCTGCCGAGCTAAAACGGCTAAAATGCTCCGCGCAGCGCTCGGTAGTCCGGGCGCTTTTTATTTCAGATGGTTTTTCGCCAATCTCGTCGCCTCGTGCGACCCTACAGCCACCTTTTACCGATTAGTTAGAGTGATGCATGGATATATACAAAGAGTTCATCTTTGAAGCGGCGCACCTGCTGCCAAATGTACCCGCAGGGCATAAATGTGGCCGTTTACACGGGCATTCTTTCCGCGTTCAGATCCATGTCAGTGGCGACGTGGACCCACACAGCGGATGGATCATGGATTTCGGCGATATCAAGGCGGCGTTCAAGCCCATCTACGAACGCCTGGACCACTATTATCTGAATGATATTCCAGGGCTCGAGAACCCAACCAGCGAAGTGCTGGTACGCTGGATCTGGAATGAGCTGAAACCCGTACTCCCCAGCCTATCACGCATCCTGATTCAGGAAACCTGCACCAGCGGCTGTATCTATCAGGGCGATTAATCGACGCACAGGGTCACGGGGTTAGCCCTCTCTGCGTGCTCCCGTGATTCGGTCTACAGTTAAAGCTGATCAAAGCCTCGCCGGTCCATATTCGACACCGACGCGGCACCACACTTACTTAAACAAGACCTGTTTATGCACGAACATCACTCGTACACCCATCTGCAGGACAACAGCGCCGAGGCCATTCGGGTCACGTGGATCGGGTCGATCATCGATACACTGCTGGGCATCAGTAAAATACTGTTTGGCTGGTTATTCCACTCTCATGGCTTGATCGCCGACGGCATCCATTCGCTGTCCGATCTCATCACCGACTTTATGGTTGTCGCGATTCTGAAATATTCCAATGCAGAACCCGACGCAGAACACCCCTATGGCCACGAGCGCTTCGAAACCCTTGGTACGGTGGTGCTCGGCTGCCTGCTGATCGCCGTCGCCGGCGCCATGGCTTACGACAGTATCAGCAATCTGTTAACCGACCAGGAAGCACTTATCCCGGCCTGGCCGACACTGGTCGTCGCCGCAATATCCATCATCAGCAAGGAGTGGATTTTTCGCTATACGCGCGCCGTCGGCGAGCGCATCAAGTCTGACCTGATAATTGCCAACGCCTGGCACAGCCGCACCGACGCCTACTCCTCCCTGGTGGTACTCATTGGCCTGCTCGGGGCGATGATGGGTTTCCCGATGCTGGATAGCCTGGCCGCCGTTGTTGTCGCCGGCTTTGTTGCCAAGATCGGCTGGGAACTGAGCTGGAAGAGCCTTCAAGAGCTGGTCGATACCGCCATCGACCCGGCGGAGATGAGCGCCATCACCGCCACCGCCAAAGAAGTAGAAGGGGTGGTCGACGTACACAGCTTTAAGTCCAGACAGATGGGGCCGAAGAAACTGCTGGAGATGCACCTGCAAGTTGCCCCCTATCTCAGCTCGTCCGAAGGCCACTATATCGGCGACTGCGTGATCGCTAAACTCACCACCAAATTTGACAGTATTGGCCACATTATTTTCCATATCGATACGGAAGATGACGACGATGACCCGTTCTGCACCTTGCTGCCAAGTCGAACCGATATTCGCGCCATGCTCGAAGAAGCTCTGGAGCGGCACGCGCCAGGCCAGAAAATGCAGCGCTTTACCCTCCACTATATTCGCGGCCGGGTTGAGATCGAGCTGTTCATGTCAGAATCGTCGGATTTAGCGGGCGCACAACACGCGATCCGAGACGAATTCGCAGCGCATCCATGGTTGCTGAAAATCAATATCTGGCAACCCCGTTAATTGCCGGTCGCCTCATTCATGTAGAGCCAGCCCGTCAGCGCGGGCTCGCTCTACACAAATAATGCCCCCCTGAGCGCAACCTATTCCTCAGAATAAAACGCCCCTCGGTATAACAAACCATGATCGATATCCTCTACCACGACGACCAGCTGATGATGGTCAACAAGCCCTGCGACCTGTTATCCGTACCGGGTCGGGCACCTGAGCATCAAGATTGCCTTATCAGCCGGGTGCAGCAACAATTACCTAACGCGCGCATTGTTCATCGGCTGGATTGCGCCACCTCCGGGGTGATGGTGCTGGCGCTCAACCCCGACAGTCATCGCCATCTGAGCCGGCAATTTCAAGAGCGCCTGACCGAGAAGCGTTATATCGCTGAAGTGATGGGGCGTATGCACACAGATGCCGGCAGCGTTGAGCAACCCTTGCGCTGCGATTGGGAGCGCCGTCCCAGACAGATAGTCGACCCGGAACAAGGCAAGCATGCCCTGACCCACTGGCAGGTTCTTGCACGCGGTGACACCACCACGCGGGTTGCACTGACACCGATCACAGGCCGATCGCATCAGCTACGGGTACACATGCAGTGCATCGGCCATCCGATTGTTGGGGATCGTTTCTACGCCCCAGCGGCAGGCATCGCAGCATCACCGCGATTGAAATTGCACGCGCTCTGGCTGGCCGTCAACCACTCCCTCAGCGGGGAACGTATCAACGTCACCGCCCCCTGCCCTTTTTAACGCAACATTTTTTAACGCAACAAACGGCCGCGGTTAACAACACCGGATCAGGCGACGCAGCGCTGCGGCGAACCGCGCATCCAGGCCTGAATGTTCTCGGTCAGCTGCCCGACAATGCGCTGCCGCGCCTCGCAACTGCCCCAGGCACTGTGCGGGGTAATAATCAGATTCGGCAGCTTTGCGTCCAGCAACGGGTTGCCATTGCGCGGCGGTTCTTCGCTCAAGACATCGACCCCCGCACCACCAAGTCGTCCATGTTGCAGTGCTGCCAGCAATGCCGGTTCGTTAACCACGCCGCCACGGGCCGCATTAATCAGCAGCGCGCCGGGCTTGAGCAACGCCAGCTGATCTTCCCCGATCAAATCGCGGGTTGTCTCCGTTAACGGACAGTGCAGCGACAGCACATCGACCCGGGGCAGCAGTTCCGATAGCGCCAGGCGTCCTGCGGACGGTTCGGTACCCGGCCGCGCAGCAACCAAGACGCGCATGCCAAAGGCCTCTGCCAGCCGGGCAACCGCCTGCCCCAGCTCCCCGTAGCCAACGATCCCCAACGTTTTACCTTCCAGCTCCATGATCGGGTAATCCAGCAGGCAAAACTGCCGGCTGCGCCCCCACGCTCCTGCTTGCACGGCCTGGTGATAACGTAGCAAGGATGTCGACAGGGCAAGCACCAGCGTCAACACATGCTGTGCCACCGACGCTGTCCCGTAACCCTGACAATTACAGACACGGATACCCCGCCGAGCAGCGGCCTCAAGATCGACATTATTGGTGCCGGTGGCGGCTACGCAGATCAACTTCAACGCAGGCGCCTGACGCATCAATGCCTCATCGAGCCTCACCTTATTCACAATCACAATTTCGGCCTCGCCAATACGCTCGGCCACCGCCGCAGGCTCTGTGCTCGCATAACAGGTCAATGTCTCCACCGCCTGAGACAAAAGCGACATGTCGAGGTCGCCAAAATCCAGGCTGTCACGATCCAAAAACACCGTGCGCATCATTACTCTCCCAAAAAAAGGGGCCCCGAGGCCCCTGATTGTATGAAGGCGGCAACTTATTAACCAGGCATCAAAATACCGATCCGTTTGGTCTTTTGATGATGCCATTGTTGCTCGGTATTAGGCTGCCGCCTTAATCATGCCGGGTTAATCGGTATAAGCCGCGACCGCCCTCTGATCAAGAGGACGGCAAGTGTTCCTTCAATGTCCAGAGGATCTCTTCGGCAATATGTGGCGCAACAGCAAGCCCCTTATCATCGGCGACGGAAACGAACACACCACTAAGACGACGACTCAGACGCAACTGATAGCGCCCCAGGTTCTCGAGCAGCCCGGTCTCAGTGTTTTTCACGGGCTTAGCGTCGGCCTCTTTACCCTCGAAGACATAGATAACCCTATCACCCAACCAGATCTTGAACCCCTCCTGCTGGCTGAGGTCTTTCGGCTCCGCGCTGTCTTCGGTGACCGGCCTTTGCTTGGCGCTGTATTGAATACGGTCCTTATCCTCGTCCAGCACACTCCCCAGGGTGATATCGCCACGATCCGAGTTAAGCCAGTCAATAAAACCACCGACACCCGAACGCTTTTCAGACACCTGTGGAACATTGATCGCGTAAGTCATAAAGAATACGCCCAACTCGCGGTCGGAAGATCCGACATCGATCTCCGCCTGGGTTAAGGCTTCGGAGACCATGTCCCAAACGCGATCAATATCGGTCGTCACCTTCAGGACCGGTCGCCCTTTGGCGTCACGGCCAAAGAGCGTCCGTGTTTTACTGCCCTGCTCCTGACGCCGCAGCTCCAACGCGGTGGTCCGCGCGGTCGATTTGCTCAAAAACTGCAGCATGTCGTAGATCATGGCCGAGGTGTAACTGACATCTTGGGCTTCATTCTCCCAGTCAACCGTTCCCGGACGCTTACTTTGCGGATAACGGACATGCTGCAGGCGGATCGCCGTCCGCATGGCCCCACGCGGCGTTGCGGTCAACCGATAGCGATCCATACTCGGGCCTTCCACCGCGCGAAAAGAGAGCTTACTGCCCAGGCGGGCAAAAAATCCCGGGCGCGTCGCTTCATCCGGCACCCACTCGGTTTCCAACGTCTGATTGGCGGGATCCGACAGTGCAACGCCCACGTTGTTATAGCTCAGATAGTCGTGCAGTTTGCCCCAGACCTTGTTGCTGCCCTCCTCGACCACCAGGAGTTTTTCGCTACCATCACGGGCAATATTGACCACATCATTGCCCGCATCTGCATAGAAAAACTCGGCACGGGGAACGTCGAACGCTCCCGTCGCCCGGGTTGCCGCGCTACCGATATCCGGAATCGCCAGCAGCTCTTTCAATTGCGAACCATCCAATCCGGCCGGCAATGTCAGAGGCTCACCAAGCTCCGTGTGCTGATAGTCGAGTCCGCGATCACGAAACATCCCCTCTTCACCACCCGTCCAGCTGCAGCCTCCTGCAGCCAGCGCAGCAATCAATGCCATCGAGAGCCTTGTGGACACCGTCACCATGGAAGCGACCGTCATTAAAGCAAGCCAGCGTCAGCAAGCAACTGCTTCAGTGGCGCACGCAATGGCTCGGACAAGGGGGTCAACGGCAAACGAATACCGCAATCCATCAGCCCCATCTCATACATGGCCCACTTGACCGGAATCGGATTGGCTTCCACAAACAGCCCCCCGTGCAGAGGCACCATCGTTTCATTCAACGCGCGCGCTTCAGTGGCTTCGCCACGCAACGCCAACTCGCAAGCTTTCGCCATAGCCGCCGGGGCTACATTGGCTGTCACGGAGATATTGCCTTTACCGCCAAGCAGAATCAGCTCGATAGCCGTAGGATCATCACCGGAATAAACAGCGAAGTCCGCAGGCAATTCATTGACCAATTGCTGTGCACGCGCCAGATCGCCGGTCGCTTCTTTGATCGCGACAATATTCGCAATGCTGGCCAGACGAACAACGGTTTCCGGTAACATGTCACACGCGGTGCGACCGGGAACGTTATACAAAATCTGCGGTATATCGACCGCTTCGGCGATAGCCTTAAAGTGCTGGTATAAACCCTCCTGGGTGGGCTTGTTGTAATAGGGCGTTACCAGCAAACAGGCATCGGCGCCGGCCTTCTTCGCTTCGGCCGTGAGTTCGATGGCTTCGCGGGTCGAGTTGGCGCCTGTTCCAGCGATAACAGGAACGCGTCCGGCCACCCGCTCAACAACCCGTTTGATCACCTGGCAGTGCTCGTTGCAATCCAACGTGGCAGACTCACCGGTGGTTCCAACCGCGACAATGCCATGGGTACCGGCATCAAGATGGAAATCCACCAGTTTATCCAGGCCCGTCCAATCAACCGCGCCATCCGGGCACATCGGCGTAACCAGGGCTACCAAGCTTCCAGTAATCATCTAGACTCTCCAAACACTGCTGCTATCACCCTCTGCTGGCGTGCAGAAGGCACGTATCAAATTCATAATCGGGTATTGACTGTCACCGCGTGGACAGAAGAGACTACCCGCTCTTTCAGGTCCGCTGTAACAAAACAGATGCTACAAAACAGATGTTACAAAACAGATGTTACAAGACAGATGTAACATGACAGATTTACCACAGGTTATTCCCGATCAGATCGCAAACCAAGGTCAACATTCTATCGAATATGACCCGCCAAGCGTAGATCGAATAGCAGTAAATTCGTCCTTCATCTGCCCAGAAATGCGATTGCAGCGCGACATCAGCGCAATTATTACCACTGAGTGCGTTTTTCCAAGCACCTATTTCTCACAGGAGACCCTGCAATATGGATCTAATGATTGGTAGCCAAGCACCCGATTTTACCGCCCGGGACCAACGGGGAGAGGCGGTTACCTTAAGCCAGTTTCGCGGCAAAAAAGTCGTCCTGTATTTTTACCCCAAAGACTCCACCCCCGGCTGTACGGCACAGGCCTGTAATCTGCGGGACAATCATGAGCAACTCAGCCAACAGGGTTATGTGGTTATCGGGGTGAGTACGGACAGTGAAAAGCGCCATCAGAATTTCATTAGCAAAAATCAATTACCGTTTACACTCATCGCGGACGAAGACCGCAGCGTGCATGAACGCTACGCCACCTGGCAATTAAAGAAGTTCATGGGCAGAGAATATATGGGGACCGTACGGACAACGTTTATTATCGATGAAAACGGACGTATTGCCGACATCATCACAAAAGTAAAAACCAAGGACCACAGCGCTCAGATTCTGGGTTAACCCGAGCCGGCTGTTAACCAGCACTGTTTGGCATGAGACAGCAGGCCTTGATCAATCACCGGTATGCGGGGGCAGCACGCCCCTGCATGTCCCTACATATTTAAGCATGGTCTTGCTCAGCGCGGAGCGGCGGCACTCTCTCGTGCAATATCCGTTTTCTTTGGCCAGGCAGTAATGATCGCTTTAACCAGCGTCGCCAGGGGAATCGCAAAAAATACCCCCCAAAACCCCCAGACCCCACCAAAAACCAACACCGCCACGATCACGGCTACCGGATGCAGATTGACCGCTTCAGAAAACAGCAAGGGCACCAACACGTTCCCATCCAGCGCCTGGATAATGCCATACGCGGCCATCAGGTAAAGAAATTCATTGCTCCATCCCCATTGGAAAAAGGCGATCAAGGCCACCGGCAGCGTCACTACCGCCGCTCCGATATAAGGGATCACCACCGACAACCCCACTATCAATGCCAGCAGCGCGGCATAATTGAGCCCCAGAACAATAAAGGCAACATAAGTGACGACCCCGACCACGGCAATTTCAATCGCCTTGCCGCGGACATAGTTGGCGATTTGGTCATCCATTTCGACCCAGATTTTTCGCATCATCTGACGCCGCTCCGGCAGAAAGGAGGTCCACCATTTAGCGATCAATGCACCATCCTTCATGAAGAAAAATACCAGAATGGGCACCAACACCAGATAGATCAGTAACTGGATCAGGTTATTGATGGATGACAACGAGTAAGACAACATATTCTGCCCCAGCTTACCGAGCTCGACACCGGCCTGGTGAATAAGCGTTCGTACCTGATTTTCGGTAACCAGTTCAGGGTATTGATCGGGCAGCAGCAACAGCAACTCCTGCCCCTGGGCCATCATCTTAGGTAACTCATTGAGCACATTGGCTAGCTGCCGCCAGGCAATCGGAATAACAAACAGCAGAAAGCCCAGCAGCAAACTCAAGAAGCAAACAAACACGATCGACACTGACAGGGTATGCCCCAAGCCAATATCTTTGAGCTGCCTAACCCCACCCTGCATTAGAAAGGCAAAAATCATCCCGGCAAACACAGGGGCTAATGTTCCGCCCAAGGTCAGCACGATGGCCAGTGATATAGCCAGAAACAGAAACAGCAACAGCGCTTCTTCGTCAGAAAAATAACGCTCAATCCAGCCGTTAAATACCTTCAGCATCTAGATCTCCCGGATCTCAGCTTTTATCTGCTTTTCGGATGAGATAGCAGTAAATACCATCCGATTCCGTGGATTCAAGTAGTTGGTCACCCGACTGATCCGTGAATGCCTTAAAATCACGTACAGATCCGGCATCGGTCGCCAATACTTTCAACAATTGACCAGGTTCGAGCCGATTAAGCGCCTGCTTGGCCTTCAATAATGGCAACGGGCAGCTCAGACCACTGGCATCCAGCAGTTGATCAACGTTCGACATTTCACCCTCCCTAGGTGCAAATTTAGTTATGCAGCGGCTATAGTTAGCCAGAGTTAAATCGTTAGCCAGAGCTCAAACGTTAGCTATAGCTCAAAATTCGAAGTCCTGTGTCATGGTGTTGCTTAAACGCGACATAACAGCCATGAAAAAACCTGAAAACCGTCTCGTTAACATCATCATACATGACAGACTTCAGCCGCAACGGAGTAGCATCAACTTCTGCAACTCACGAAAAAAGCCTATGGGCTGGGACTATATCCTATTTCCATGGTCCACATAAGCACCGAACCAGAAGCCCCTAAAAAACCATACGGGAAGTCGCGTTGAAACACTTTTTATTACCGCTTTTTTTAGCCGTCACGACGAGCACGGGCCATGCAGACAGCCCCTTGCCCGTTATTGGCGATGCAACATCCGCGATTGTCAGCCTTGAACAGGAGCGCCGTATCGGACGCAGCTGGGTCCGCAGCCTGCGTGGACAAGCACCGCTTCTACAGGACCCGCTCATCACGGTCTACGTCGACGACTTGCTGCAGAAGCTGGCAACCCACAGCGAGCTACAGGACCCCACACTCACATTGGTGTTACTGCGCAACAGCACACTGAACGCATTTGCTGTACCGGGCGGCATCATCGGTATCCATGCAGGGCTGTTTTTATATGCCGAAAACGAAAGCGAGTTTGCCTCCGTACTGGCACACGAGCTGTCCCACCTGAGCCAACGGCACTTTGCCACGTCGCTCCAGCAGCAACAAGGCAGCATGCCCATTATGCTGGCCTCTGCGCTGACCACGATACTCCTTGCAGCGTCATCCCAAGGCGATGCCGCGCTGGCCACCCTCACTGCGGGCCAGGCTGCTATTCAGCAGCGGCAACTGGCGTTTAGCCGCGCCCATGAGCAGGAAGCCGACCGCATCGGCATGCAGGTTCTGACCCAAACCGGCTTTGAAGCACGGGCCATGCCCCGAATGTTCGAACACCTGCAACGGGATTTCTCCATGGGGGGCAACAAACCCCCAGAATTTCTTCTCACCCACCCGGTATCCGAATCACGCATTGCCGATGCCCTCAACCGACTGACCCAGCTGCCCCGCAATGGCCAGCGTGACAGCCTTGCCTATCAATTAATGAAGATGCGCGTGATGGCACTGCTTAGCGGTAACAAAGAAAAATTTTTGCAGCAGATGCAAACCCAGACTGCCCACCATCGCTCGCAGACCAACCAATACGGGCTTGCTCTTGCCGCGGCAGCGGCTGGAAAATTTGAACTCGCCCAAAGCACAACCGACTGGCTACTCGCTAACGATTCCGACAATCAGGTCTACCGGCTACTTCAAGCCCAACTCTGGCTCGATAGCGAGCACAATACCCAGGCGATGGCGCTACTGGTCGATGAACTGGCGCTGTATCCGGACAACCATCCCGCGACAATGCTCTACGCCCGCGCCTTACGCCAGGAACAGCGCTTCGCAGAAGAGAGCGAATTACTCCGAAACCACAGCCGCCGCTACCCGGAGGACACCCAGCTCTGGTACGCGCTTGCTGAAGCCTATGGACAGAACAATGACACGCTCGGCGTGCACCAGGCCCGCGCCGAGTATTTTCTGCTGGTGGGGGCCATCAAAAAAGCCGAAGAACACTGGAAACTGGCACTGAAGCAATCGCGGGCATCAGAGCAAGATAAAGCCGTCATGCGCAATCGCTTGAAAGAGACACAGACCCTACTGAAAGAAAACGAGAAACGACGCTAATTCAGGCCACAGAAAGCGACCCTACCGAAAAACTACCGACGCCACCGCCGCCCCCTGCTTGAGGGGCGCCGGTGAACGACTCACCAATCAGGCGCTCAGGCGCTGCGTCGGCGCTTGCATTGCCGCGGTAAAGTCGAGCATGCGCTGCAGAGGCAGCAAGGCGCGCTCAGCCAAGGTCGAATCGACAAAGATCTCATCCCCGCCCGTTTCCAACGCATGGCACAGATTTTCCAGCGAGTTCATCGCCATCCAGGGACAATGCGCGCAACTGCGACAGGTCGCACCGGTTCCACCGGTCGGCGCTTCGATCAGCACCTTGTCGGGAGCCGCCTGTTGCATTTTGTAGAAAATACCGCGATCGGTTGCCACAATAAACTCGTTGTTTGGCAGTGTCTGTGCGGCTTTGATTAACTGGCTGGTTGAACCGACAGCATCGGCAATGGCGACCATGGACGCAGGGGACTCCGGATGAACCAACAACGCCGCATCCGGGTAAACCTTGCGCAGATCGGCCACCCCTTTCGCCTTAAACTCTTCATGCACAATACAGGAGCCTTCCCACATCAGCATATCGGCACCGGTTTGATCGGCAATATAGCCTCCCAGATGCTTATCCGGCGCCCAGATTATTTTTTCGCCCTGGTCGACCAGGTGCTCAACGATATCAAGCGCACAGCTCGAGGTAACCACCCAATCGGCACGCGCCTTGACCGCCGCAGACGTGTTGGCATAAACCACGACCTTGTGATCCGGGTGTGCGTCGCAAAACGCCGAAAACTCCTCGATCGGACAACCAATATCTAACGAACAAGTCGCCTCTTCCGTCGGCATGAGGATGCGCTTTTCCGGGCTCAATATTTTGGCGGTCTCACCCATAAAGCGCACCCCAGCCACGACCAAGGTCTTAGCCGGGTGTTTGGCGCCAAAACGAGCCATTTCCAGCGAATCGGAGACACAGCCGCCCGCCTCCTCGGCCAGCGCCTGCAGGATAGGGTCGACATAATAATGCGCCACAAGGCAGGCGTTCTGCGCTTTTAGCAGGGCCTTGATTCGGGCCTTGTAGCCCTCGACCTGCTCGGGCAACAACTGCCCAAAGAGCGACTGGTGAGCAAGATGCTCTTGAACGAGCACACGCTCTGCAATCTGTTTATCTGTCAGCATTTTGATTCATACCTAACCGATGTGATCAACCGTAACCGGATTCAGGCGAAATGATACCACACTGCACAGTTGTGACAGAAATGCGCGACAAGCCCATTCTTACAGCGGATCAATACGCACGAGCGAAGACCGTAACAAGACAGCTAACGGTGCGTTCTATATAAAAGGGAAATATGAATAACTGAAGGCGCTGGTGGGTCGTACAGGATTCGAACCTGTGACCAATTGGTTAAAAGCCAACTGCTCTACCAGCTGAGCTAACGACCCAGATGCGGCACTTATAAATTGGTGGGTCGTACAGGATTCGAACCTGTGACCAATTGGTTAAAAGCCAACTGCTCTACCAGCTGAGCTAACGACCCGATAGGGTTGCGTATAATACCGACCTATCCGTAAAAAGCAACCGATTCGACGCACTAACCGGCCAATCAATGACCCGGAGGGGGGGGTCAAGGCAGATAACGGGTCGGATCGGCAATATTGGCATCGTCAAACCCCTGTCGCCGCAAGCGACAGCTATCACACACACCACAGGCGCGCCCCTGATCATCGGCCTGATAGCAGGACACCGTCATGCCGTAATCCAGCCCCAGCGCTACGCCCTGATGAATAATTTGCGCCTTGGTCAAATCCATAAGCGGCGTTTCAATGGTCAGAGGACAACCCTCGACACCGGACTTGGTCGCCAGCGCGGCCAAACGCTGAAATGCCTGAATAAATTCCGGGCGGCAATCGGGATAGCCCGAATAATCGACAGCATTGACACCAATAAAGATAGCATCGGCGTTAAGCACTTCAGCCCAGCCTAACGCAAGCGATAAAAACACCGTGTTGCGCGCCGGAACATAGGTCACGGGTATGCCGGCTTCTTCATGATCCGGAACCGCAATGGTTTTATCGGTTAGCGCAGACCCACCAAAGTCCTCAAGACTCAGGCGCACAACCTTGTGATCAATCGCGCCGGCCGCGGCTGCCACTACTTTGGCGGCATTCAGCTCCGTCAATGAACGCTGGCCATAATCAAAACTCAGTGCATAGCAGGCATATCCCTGAGAAACCGCCATCATTAGCGTCGTCGCAGAATCAAGCCCTCCGGAAAGAAGAACTACGGCACGTTTTTGAGGCATATTCATAAGTGGATCTCGACATTCATATAAGAAAAACAACAAACAAGTACGGAGGCGTAACCAGAAGGGGACGGATGACTAAGGGCAGCGGGCAATCAGAACAAGGGGTCAGTTACGGGCAAGAAAATCCGCCGCAAGACGCGCAGAAGCAGCGTCAGGATACCGGGTCAAAACAATATTCATGGTTTCTGCGGCTTTGGCGCGATCACCTAGATCGACGAATGTCAGCGCTAGCTTGTAATACGCATCGGCAGCCTTCGCATGCTCGGGAAAACGCTGAACCACCTGCGAAAACGCGTCTTTGGCAGCAGCCGGATCAGGAGGGTTTTTGGCGCGATGAACTTCACCGGTCCAGTAGTAGACGTTGGGCAGCAGCTTGCTGGCAGGGTACAGCGTCAAAAAACGCTCAAACGAAGCCACCGCCTGGTCAAAGGACTTTTGCCTAACCAGCGCAAAAGCGTCTTCGTAGGCCTTCTGATCCCCTAGGCGGGGCGCTGGAATTGCCTCAGGAGCCGCCTGGTCAGCCAAAAAAGGCAGCGAACCCACCACAGGTGCAGCGGCTTCAGGGACCGGCGTCGCCGCCTGACTTAAATTCGACAAACGCCGATCCAGATCACGATAACGATCCCGGGCATCATCGCGCATCCGCTTCATGTCATAGCGCTGCTCTTCAACCTGCCCCCGGAGGTAACCCACCTCTTCCTGCAATTGCTGTATTTGCAGAAATAACTGCGTGTACCGCCCCGCTTCCGCGCGCGCCTGCACCACATGCGGTGGCACCGGGGCCGGTTGTGCCGACGGCTGAATCGTCGTTGCAGAGAGCGTCGCGCCCGGGGTCATTTCGACCACAGGCACAGGCATTGCCGCCATCAGCACCGGCGTGCTGAGCAGTCCGGACAAGAGCAGGGTTACGCAAGCAGGTTTCATCATCGATCTATGCTATATCAGCCCGGATTAGTATTTGATCTCGACGCGACGGTTCTTGCTCCAGAACGATTCTGCATGCCCCATAGCGAGTGGACGCTCTTCACCGTAGCTGACCACTTCCAGCTGAGAACCAGGCACACCCTGCAACTGCAGGTACTGCTGAACCGCTTTAGCACGACGCTCGCCCAGCGCCAAGTTATATTCACGCGTTCCACGCTCATCAGCATGACCTTCCAGCACCACACGTGCAGAAGGGTTGCTTATAATATATTCCGCGTGGCCATTCAGGTCGGCAAATAACGATGAATCAATCACCGCACGGTCAAAATCAAAATAGAACACATTGGCCAGCTGAGACAGATCGATCATGGGCTTTACAGGAGCCATGCCGCCAGCATCCGACAGGGAGCCGGCAGAACCAGAGCTTGCCATAGAGCCGCTATCCGCACCGCCGCCAGTGGTCACAGCCGAACCAACGTCGACGGGCTGCGTTGAGGCGCCAGCCGCCTGCTCAGCCGCTGACAAGCTACTATCACTGGTCGTGCTGGTTGAACTACAGCCTGCAATCCATGCCACCGACGCGGCGACCGCGATTGCTTTGGTGATATTTCCAACGCGCATTATTATTGCTCCTTCCAATTAAACCTGCAGACAGATTTAAAAATCTAACTAACTGTTCGAGTGTGGCATAAGGTACTGCCTTGACTGGGTTATTGCAAGCCACCCTCCTGCGTGCAGCGTGGCTTTCTTAATATAAAGGTTTAAATCGCCGGCGTTATTTAACGATTAACGCAGATAAGGCGACCAAGCCGGTTCGCGAACATCGCCACGTCGCGACGGCAGCTTGAATTTGACGCGCCCATCGATGGACACCGCGCCAAGCACTCCCCGGGTACCTTCCTGGGTGGCGTAGATCACCATACTCCCGTTCGGCGCAATACTCGGCGATTCATCGAGCTCGGTTTCGGTCAACACATCGATACGGCCGGTTTTCAAATCCTGTACCGCGATATGAAACACGCCATCGCGACGATGAACCATGACCAGGTGTCGACCGTCTTGCGTCAACCGTGCCCGGGCGTTGAAGTCCCCCTCAAACGTCAGCCGCTCAACCCAACCGGTTGCCAACTCAACCTGGTAAATTTGCGGCTTGCCGCCCCGGTCGGAGGTAAAGATGATCGACTGCCCATCTGGCGACCAGCTGGGCTCGGTATCGATAGCAAAGTGACGGGTGACACGCTTAAGCTGGCGAGTCTTTATATCCAGGATATAGATTTCAGGATTGCCATCCTTGGATAAGGTAATAGCCAGCTGGCGACCATCCGGTGACCAGGCCGGCGCACCGTTCAAACCCCGGAACGCGGTCAACTGCTCGCGCTGTCCCGTGGCCAGATCCTGTATATAGATGGCTGGGCGGCCGGTTTCGAACGACACATAGGCCAATTTTCGCGCATCCAACGACCACGATGGCGACAGAATAGGCTCCTTGGATTCGAGCACCAACCGCATATTCGCGCCATCGGCATCGGCCAGTTCCAGACGGTAGTTGAACGCCCCATCCCCCAGCGACTCGGCAGAGACATAAACAATCCGTGTGGAAAACGCACCGGGGATGCCGGTCAACTTCTCATAAACCGCATCGCTGATACCATGCGCCAGTGTACGCAGCTGGCCCGAGTCGCCGGTGATGGTATCAGAGATCAGACGACGTTCATTGATCACATCAAATAATGCATAACGCACCGAGACCTGGGCGCTTCCGGCAATCGGGTCAATCCGCCCGACCAATAGATATTCGGTCCCACCCAGCCGCCAGTCCCGAAAGTAAACCTGCTTACCTTCGCTTGGAAAGCTTAGCATGTTCTGCCGCTCCATTAGCGAAAACAGCCCGCTTCGATACAGGTCGGCCGAGACAATTCCGGACACATCCTGCGGCAATGCAGACGCACCGTTCCAGGCAAAGGGCACGACGGCCAGCGGTACCGGCTGATCGACCCCCTGGGTGATCTCTATGGTCAATTCAGCGCGTGCCGGCAGAACCAGCAACGCCAAACTCAAGGCCATCAGCCTTAGTGCTCGTTTTAGCACGACAGGCATCACAAGCGTAAATCCTCTGGTCTGAATTTCAGCTTTAATCGCCTGAAATTACTATCAAATACGCGCGGGTCAAGTTGCTGAAGCTCAGGGAAACGCTCGGCTTTTAATACAGCATTGACGGCATCCCGATCAAACGTCTCATCACCGCTAGACTTTAGCACATAGGCGTCATTGACTTCACCGGTAGGAAACAACAGGATTTGCAACTCCACCACCATACCGTTACGCGCTGACGGTGATCGACGCCAATTAGCCGTAATCTGGTCGCGGATCAACACCGCGGCACTGTTGACCAATTTTTGTTGCTCGACGGCAAACGCCTCGGCAGCAGCCCGCGCCTCCTTGGCCCGCTGCGCGTCAGCCTGCCGCCGCGCGGCTTCCAACGCTTGCTGCTTTACCATCTGCTGCATCTCGGCGTCGAGCTGCGCCTGCCGCCGCGACTCTTCAAGGCGGCGCTGCTCAGCCATGGCCTGCGCGCGCGCCTTGTCTTTCTCGGCCTGCTGCGCCTTTTCTTTCGCGGCTTGCTGCGCCTTAGCGCTGGCCTCGGCCTTCAGCGTAGCCACCTCTTGCGCCTTGAGCGCGGCCGCCTTGCTGGCCAGATCTTGCTGGCGCTGTTTTTCCGCCTCCGCGGCCCGACGGCTTTTGGCCTCAGCCTCTTTCTTTTGTTCGGCCAACTGCTGAGCTTTTTTCTCCTCCGCCTGCTGCTTGCGCTGCTTGGCGTCAGCCGCTTGTTTCTTTTGTTCCGCTAAACGACGCTTTTCAGCCTGCGCCTGCTTCCGTGCTTTCTCTTCAGCCGCTTTCTTACGGGCTTGCTGTTTACGCACTTCCTGCTGCCGCGCGGCAGCCTCCTTGCGCTGCTGTTCTTCTGCCGCTTGCTTGGCGTTATTTTGCTCTCGCAAGTCGATCAGCTCCGCCTTGATATGGCGGACGATAGGCACGTGCTTTTCATCGCGGGTATCAATCCAACTGGCCGTCGCCAGATACACCAACCCCACGTGCAGAACCAGCGCCACGATCGTTGGCACTATGTACGAGCGATAACTATTCAAGCCCATCCCCTGCTATTCCGTCACCAAGCCTACGCTAGGGGCACCGACGGCTTGCAACCTGGCCATCAACTCGACCACGCGCTCGTATCGCACCGCCTTATCACCGCGCACAAGCACTTGCTTCGCCGGATTGGTCGTGAGGATTTTCCCGGTACGCTCGGCCACATCCTGCAAGCTGACCGCCTTAAGCGGGTCACCACCCACATCAATAAAGTACTCGCCGTTTGCCGTTACACTGATAATCAGTGGCTCCTGATCCCGGTTATCCACCGGATCACCACCGACCACCGGCAGATCCACATCGACGCCCTGGGTCATCATCGGCGCGGTAATCATAAAGATCACCAGCAGCACCATCATGACATCGATATAGGGCACCACGTTGATATCGGCATTCAACTTACGTCGCTTACGTTCTCGTCGGATCGCCATAACCGGACCTTAAGTTGATGAGTGAACGCGACGGTGCAGGATACTGGAGAACTCCTCGGCGAAGGTCTCGTAACCGTTCATCAGCGACTCAACCCGAGCCGAATACCGGTTATAGGCAATCACGGCGGGGATGGCCGCAAACAGGCCGATCGCCGTTGCGATCAACGCTTCGGAGATGCCTGGCGCCACACTGGCCAGCGTCGCCTGATGCACATTCGCCAGGCCTCGGAACGAATTCATGATGCCCCAGACCGTGCCAAACAAACCAATGTAGGGGCTGATAGATCCCACCGTCGCCAGAAACGGCAAATGCGCTTCCAGGCTCTCTTCTTCCCGCGCCAATGTGACCCGCATGGACCGCTGCACCCCTTCCATCACCGCATCAGGATCGGCATCGGTCTGCTTACGCAGACGGGTAAACTCTTGAATACCGGCCCGAAAAATATTCTCCAGCGCACTGTCTGGATTCGGCTTGGTGCTGACCTCCCGGAACAGCTGGGTCAGATCAACCCCTGACCAGAAGCGCTCTTCAAACGCACGCAGTTCACGCCGGGCGCGCGCAATAGCCCCTTGACGCTGCAAGATAATGACCCAGGAGGATATTGAAAATATCAACAGAATCACCATCACTAGCTGAACCACCAAGCTGGCATTAGCAACCAGACTCCACAGCGACATTTTTTCAGCCACGCCATCCCCTCTTCGTGCGCCCGTAGCGCTAACAGTTAGACTCTAAAAATGGATTAAGCTTTTGAACAAAGATGGCATCCAGGGCTTTGGGCCGAAGTCGCACGGCATCAACGCAAGCCACGCGAACCTCCCCCTCACACAGCGCCATCGAATCGGCCGCCCGCACGACCGCCTGATGAAAGACCAGGCTGGCTGAAGACAAGCCTTTGATTGTGGTCACAATAGAAAGTTCATCGTCAAGGCGAGCGGGCTTACGGTAACGCACATTGACCGAATGAACCACAAACAACAGACCATCGTGTTGCAATTGTGACTGATCAAAGCCCAGCGTTCGCAGCAGCTCGGTACGCGCCCGCTCCATAAACTTCAAGTAATTGGCATAATAAACAATGCCACCGAGATCGGTATCTTCAATATAGACACGCATATTAAAGACAAATGGCGCACAGGCTTCAACCACGGGCATCGTCTCCCGGCGCCTTAAGGCCGAAATGCAGGTAGGCATGACTGGTCAACACCCGCCCCCGTGGCGTTCGCATAATAAAACCCTGTTGGATCAAATAAGGCTCGAGGACATCTTCGATCGTATCGCGCTCTTCGCTGATCGCCGCCGCCAGGCTGTCGATTCCAACCGGACCACCGTCAAACTTCTCGATCATGGCCATCAGCAACCGTCGATCCATATGATCAAAACCTTCACTATCGACGTTCAACATATCCAGGGCTTTATCGGCAACCGCACCGCTGATGACACCATCGGCGCGGACTTCGGCGTAATCACGGGCACGGCGCAACAAGCGGTTTGCGATACGCGGCGTACCGCGCGAGCGTTTTGCCACCTCGATAGCGCCCGCGTGCTCGATGGAAACGCCGGACAATTGTGCCGAACGCTCGACGATCGAGGTCAGATCGGTCACGTTGTAGTATTCCAGGCGCTGCACAATACCGAAACGGTCACGCAGCGGCGACGTCAGCAAGCCTGCCCGTGTCGTCGCCCCGACCAAGGTAAAGGGCGGCAGATCGAGTTTTATCGACCGGGCAGCCGGCCCCTCGCCGATCATGATATCCAGCTGGTAGTCCTCCATTGCCGGATAGAGCACCTCTTCGACGGCCGGGCTCAGGCGATGTATTTCGTCGATAAACAGCACATCGCCCTCTTCGAGATTGGTCAGCAGCGCCGCCAGATCGCCGGCTTTTTCCAGCACGGGGCCGGAGGTGGACTTTAGCGCCACCCCCATCTCATTAGTAATAATATGCGCCAGCGTTGTTTTGCCCAGCCCCGGCGGCCCGAAGATTAACGTATGATCCAGGGCTTCTTTACGACCGAGCGCCGCCTGGATAAAAATATCCATCTGCTCGCGCACGGCCGGTTGCCCGACATAATCTTCCAATCGCTTGGGTCGTATCGCCCGGTCCTGCACATCTTCGGCCCGGTCAACAACGACAGGAGCTATAAATCGATCTGCTTCGATCATTTTCGTGTAAACACCCGCCCAGAAAAAGCGCCATCATACCCGATATTAAGGCGACAACTTAATACCGTGCAAAAAATGCCACCTCAATAGGCGGCTCATGAATGGATCGGTATCTTGATGCCAGATGACTAAATACGCTCAAACCATCCCTTTCAGGGCGCTGCGAATTAACGCCTCAGAACTGACCGCGCCCAGTGCTTTATAGGCCTGAGTAACGGAGCGACTCGCCTGCGCCGGCTTATAACCCAGCGCAATCAAGGCACTCTCGGCATCCTGACGCGAGTCAGCGACGGCCTCTACGGTTTCCGCCTGCCCCCCTCCGTCAAGCTCGAAGCTCGCGCTTGCGGACTGCCAGTCGGTGAATTTATCCCGCATCTCCACGATCAATCGCTCGGCGGTCTTCTTGCCAACCCCGGGAATACGCACCAGTGCAGCGGTATCGTTCTGACCGACACAGCGAGCGAAATCATCCGCCTCCATGCCCGACAAGATCGCTAGCGCCATTTTAGGACCCACCCCATTCACCTTGATCAGAGTACGGAACAGCAGGCGCTCACTGCGATCGGCAAATCCATACAACAACTGAGCATCTTCACGTACCACAAAATGGGTATGCAAGGTCACCGTCTTACCGCACTCCGGTAGACGATAAAACGTGCTCATGGGCGCCTCCAGCTCGTAACCGACGCCGTTCACGTCCAGCAACAATGCCGGCGGCTGTTTTTCCAGTAACTGACCGCGAAGTTGTCCGATCATACTCTCTGCTCTCTTGAATTAGCGTAAACGCCCATTCCGTACACCCGCAACACCGGCCATACTGATCAAACCGACGCGGGTATGCGCATGACACAGGGCGATGGCCAGCGCATCGGCGGCATCCGCCTGCGGCGCGCCGGGTAATGACAGAATGGAACGAACCATATGTTGAACTTGCGCCTTGTCCGCCGAGCCCTTGCCAACGACCGCCTGCTTGATGGTGCGTGGGGAGTACTCCGCCACAGGCAGCCCTTCCGAAACCCCCGCAACAATCGCCGCCCCCCGCGCCTGACCCAGCTTCAGCGCCGAATCGGCATTCTTACCCATAAAGACCTGCTCGATCGCCATCTCCTGCGGGCAATAGAGCGCCACCAGCTCCTTCACCCCTTCGAATATCTGCTGCAACCGCTCAGGCACCGCCTCACCTTTTATCCGGATGCAGCCGCTGGCCACATAATCGCATCGCCTGCCCACACAATTGATCACCCCGTACCCGGTAATTCGCGAGCCAGGATCGATCCCCAGAATCAACGTCACAACCACTCCCGGCGATATTTCGCCTCGCACACTATTACGCTCTGCAACTGCAGCCTCGAGCCTCTACTACCAGAACCGCCAACACCCGAACGACGAGTACCGGAATGACTAACGCGAGAACGTCTAACGCGAGAACGTCTAACACGAGAACAACCGCTGCATAAAACAACAAAAGCCGCATAGCGGCTTTGGTTGGCAACGGTGCGCGCGGCTTAGAAGCGTTCTATTTCCGCCCGACTGCGCAGCGACTGAACAAACTGACGATAATCCGATTGCGCGGCACGGTTTGTCAGGAACTGCTCCAGACCTCGCTGCTGATCTTCATTCATCTCAACCGCTTGCGTATTCACGGCCTCGACCGCCACCAATACGGCACTGCCGTCCGCCAGCTCGATCACGCGCAACGACGGCTTACCTTCGCTGGGACGCGGCATCGCGAAAGCAGCCGACTTCACTTCCCGAGAAACCTGCTGATCACCACGCCCCAGGCCGGTCAGAATGTCCCAACGACCAGCCGATGCATCGATGCCATCCAATCCGTGCTCGCGTGCCTGCGTCAGCAACTGCTGTGCTTGCGCCTTAACCGCGGCAGCGGCCTTCTGCCGCACGACGGACGCCATCACCTGCTCGCGCACCGTAGCGAGCGGCAGTGCCTGTTCAGGATGGTGTTCACGGACCCGGATTACAACCGCCTGCTCGCTGCTTAATTCGATCAGATCACTGTTCATGCGCCCCTCGATCAATTCAGAAGAAAACGCTTCTTTCAGCACTCGCGGCTGACCCACAATGGGGTCTTCGCTACCGCTACGATCAAACAGCGCACTTTTCTGAATGGTCAGCCCCAACACCTCGGCAGGCTCGATCAGATCGGCGGACGAGAAACTGATATCGGCCAACGCTTCAGCCTGCGTGACAAACAGCGCCTCGGCCTTCTGTTGACGCAGATCGGCAATCAAACCTGAACGGGCCTCATCGAATGAAGGCGCCTCAGAGCGATCGATCGCCAGCAGTTTAATGAGGTGATAACCGAATTCAGTCTCGACTGGCGCGGAGACTTCGCCCTCGGCCAGAGCGTAGAGCACATCCTCAAACTCGGGCACCATCACATCTTTTTCAATAAAGCCCAGATCACCGCCCTGCTCAGCACTACCGGTATCATCGGAACTTTCACGGGCCAGCTCGGCAAAATCCGCCCCGGCCTTCAACGAGGCCGCCAATGCCTGCGCTTTCGTCTTGGCCGCATCCCAATCGCCATCGTCACCGATGGCCACCAGAATATGCGCGGCTTGACGTGCTTCTTCTGACTCAAAGGTCGCCAGCAGACGGTCGTATTGCCCTTGCAATTCAGATTCATCGAAGGCAACGCCTTGGGCGATCGCCGCCTTGTCCAACAACAGATAATCGATCGCCACCTGCTCCGGCGAAACAAACTGCGCCAGATTAGCCTGGTAAAATGCATCAATATCAGCATCTGTGGCGGTTAGCGTATCAAGCAACGGCTTCACATCGATGTTAAGCTGGCGGACATCGCGGGTTTGGCGATCCAATTCGGCGAGACGCTGCGCTTCGCCGGGTAGTGTAAACGCGGTGCTGGTCAAGCCGCTGCGGCCTTGGGCCATGATCACATCACGACTCAGATAATCACGGTACATCAGCGGCGTCAGACCCACATTGCGCAAGGCACTGCTGAATTGGTTCTTATCAAAACGCCCGTCAACCTGAAACTCTTTGGTGTTAACAATGATGCTATCGAGCTGGCGGCTCGATACCCGTAAACCAAGCTCCCGTGCCGACTGAACCAGCAACTCCTGCTCGATAAGACCTTCGACAACGGAGCCGCGCAGCATGTTGTCCTCGAGTAGCGCCGGATCCGCCGCGTCACCCATCTGCGCCATCAACTGACGACGCTGCAGGTCGATCCCTTCCTGAATCTGGTTCTCGCTGAGATCAACGCCATTAACAATGACCGGCGCATTATCGGCAGTGCCGAGACTCACCAGAGATTCCACCCCCCAAAGTGCGAACGTCACGACTATAAAGCCGACGATAACCTTCGCAACAATACCCTGGGAATTCTCCCTAAAACTATCTAGCATGGCACCCTCGAATTGACCGATCTTTGTGTCATAAAAAAAGCGCATCCTACAAGAATGCGCCTTACAGATAACAGAGGCGCCCACACACGCGGGCGTTTCACTCTATTAAGGAGGCAAATACGCTGAAGGGCCCAGAGAGCGCCTTTAAATAAGCGGTAACTCTTGGGGATTCTCCCTCTTCGGGAAAACCATCCTACTTAGCCAAACAACGTAGCCAACAAGCTTTATCTTGCAATACCGCCCAAAAAAACCGCTAGCCCGAGTGTTTAATGCACTGTGACAGGCGCTTACCGAACATTTGCGACGGCTAAAGTCAGCGAGATCTTAGAGTAGTCACATACGTTATGCAACCGTCTCAACCTCGTATGCCCAGCACGTTTACCGATTGCCTTGCCAGCGATACGGGCACACGCGCATCGCCGCCGCCAACGCCGCAGAGATAGCCGTACCTGCCGGATCAGCCGGCCCGATCGGCTACGCCAATTCGGTATCACTGCGGCGCCGCCAAACCATATCTTCACAGACCGGGGCACCCTCCCAATCCGGCCCCGGTGCTGCGCCCATCGGCAAACCCTGTATCTGGCCAAGCAACAGACTATTATTCCTTTATCAAAAAAAGCACTACCCTGAACTGACGGATGACCCGCGCATCGAACAATACGTACGAAGGCCATACGTACAAACAATATGTACAAACAATACGTATAAAGATACGCACAAAGACACCCGCGATGTACGCGCCCTGATACGGGGGTGTGCACAAACGGCTATTCAGGCGCGCACCTGTTTTGATACCCGGTTAGCCATGAGATGTCCGGCTAGTCATGAAAGGAAGGTCGTGATGCAAAATCGTGCCGAGATTATTGAGGCCAACTTTGTCCGCCGGGTCACCGCGGGCGAACTGCCTTTACCCCAGCGCCCGGTAACACTCGCCGAGGCCGGACTGAGCGCACAGAACCTCGTCCATCTGTTTGAGAGCCAGGTCCTGAGCCGCCAGCTGGACCTGTGCTCGCGCCGGCTGCAGGCCCGTGGTGAGTCGTTTTATACCATCGGGAGTGCCGGGCACGAGGGCAATGCCGCCATTGCTGGTGCGTTTCGCAGCGACGACATGGCCTTCCTCCACTACCGGGATGCGGCTTTTCTGATTCAGCGCGCCCGCCAGACACCCGGCGAAACACCGCTGTGGGATATGCTGCTTAGCTTTGTCGCCTCCAGCGACGACCCGATCTCCGGTGGGCGGCATAAAGTGCTCGGTAGCAAGCGCCTGTCGGTACCACCCCAGACCAGCACGATTGCTTCGCACCTGCCCAAAGCGGTGGGCGCCGCGTATTCGATCCCGCTGGCGAAACGTACCGGCCACCCGGGTAATCTGCGCCATGACGGCGTGGTGCTGTGCAGTTTCGGTGACGCCTCGGCCAACCACAGCACCACCCAAGGGGCCATCAACACCGCCTGCTGGACCGCGTATCAGAACGTGCCGCTGCCATTAGTTTTTATCTGCGAAGATAACGGCATCGGCATCTCCACCGCCACACCCCGAGGCTGGATTCACGCCAACTTCAGCAACCGCCCCGGCCTGCATTACCGTTACTGCGACGGGCTGAACCTTATCGATACTTACCGAGCGGCCCGTGAAACCGAACGCCTGGCGCGCCACTACCGTCAGCCGGTGTTTCTGCATATGGGCTGCGTACGCCTGCTGGGCCATGCCGGCTCCGATGCCGAGGCCGCCTACCGTACGCGCGTGCAGATCGAGGAAGCCGAAAGCCGTGACCCCCTGCTGTACGCTGCACGCGCGCTGATGGAACAGGCGGGCCTGCGTAGCGACCAGCTTCTGCAGCTGTATCACGAGACGGGCGAGCGGGTTAACCGGGTAGCCGAGCTGGCGATCCAGCGTCCCAGGCTAAATAATAGCCACGACGTGATGTGCAGCATCATCCCGCCGCACCGCACACCCTTGCCCGCCAACCCCACTGACCCGGTGCAACGCGACAGCCTGTTCGCTCGCGAACAATCGATGCTATCCCAGCCTCAGCATCTGGCACGATTGCTGAACTGGTCGCTGACCGACCTGATGCGCGATCACGATGAGATCATCATGATGGGCGAAGATATCGGCACCAAAGGCGGCGTGTATAACGTCACCAGCAAACTTAGCGAAAAGTTTGGCCGGCATCGGGTAATCAATACCCTGCTCGATGAACAGAGCATCCTCGGCCTGGCGATCGGCGCGGCCCACAACGGCTTTATACCGATCCCCGAAATTCAGTTTCTGGCCTATGTTCATAACGCCGAAGATCAGATACGCGGCGAAGCCGCCACCCTGCCCTTTTTCTCCAAAGGCCAATTCACCAATCCCATGGTGATACGTATTGCGGGCCTGGGTTACCAAAAGGGCTTTGGCGGCCACTTCCATAACGACAACAGCCTCAACGTGTTCCGCGATATACCCGGCCTGGTCATCGCGTGCCCCAGCAACGGCAGCGACGCCGTTGAAATGATGCGCGAAGCCGTGCGTCTGGCGCGCGAAGAGCAACGCGTGGTGATCTTTATTGAGCCGATCGCGTTGTATATGACCCGCGACCTGCACGAAACGGGTGACGGCCTCTGGACCGGCCATTATCGCCCACCGCATCAGGCGCGGCCGATTACACTCGGCCAGCTGCGCCAACAGGGTGAGGGGCAGGAACTGGCCATTCTCACCTACGGCAACGGCTACTATCTGAGTCTGCAGGCAAGCCTCATCCTCGAACAGCAACACGGCATTAATCTGCGCGTGATAGACCTGCGCTGGCTCGCCCCGCTAAACGAAGCCGCCATTCTCGCCGCCGTCGGCGCGTGCGAGCACCTGCTGATCGTTGACGAGTGCCGTCAGACCGGCTCCCTCGGCGAAGGACTGGTCAGCCTGATCAGCGAACGGCTGGCTGCGCCCCCCACGCTTCAGCGCCTGAGCGCCGAAGACAGCTTTATCCCCTTGGGACGCGCCGCTACCTGCACCCTGCCGTCACGAGACAGCATTATCGATGCCGCGTTGACGCTATTACTAAGGCGGCAACGTAATACCGCGCAAACAATACCGCCTTAATAGACGATGTGATGCAGGAAACGACAGCATGCCACACAAACAAAAAGCCCTGGTTATCTGTCCCGGTCGCGGCAGCTATAACGCGCCAGAACTCGGCTACTTTCACCGCCACCACCAGGACAAACAGCGTTTACTGGAGAAGATTGACCACTGGCGAACCGCGCTGGACCAGGAGACCATCGACGCACTGGATAGCCGTCAACGTTACAGCCTCGCCGAGCACAGCCGGGGGGACAATGCCTCCGCGCTTATCTGGGCTTGCGCCTACGCAGACTACCTAGCAATCGACCGCGAGCAGTTTGACATCTGCGCCATTACCGGCAACTCCATGGGCTGGTACATCGCACTCGGTTGCGCAGGTGCGCTGACCGAAGCCAACGCCTTTCGCGTCATTAACCGCATGGGCACCTTGATGCAGCAGACGCTGATCGGCGGGCAGCTCATCTATCCCGAGGTGGACGATAACTGGCAGCTGATTCCAGGACGACGTGAGTATTTGGACACCCTGACAACGCAGATCGACGCCGAAACCGGCTGCCGTCTGCACCTGTCGATCCGCCTGGGTGGCCTGCGTGTGTTTGGCGGTAACGAAGCCGCTCTTAAACGCTTGCAGCACGAACTCACGCCCGAACAAGGCCGCTACCCGATGCGTTTGCACAACCATGCGGCATTCCATACTCCGCTGCTCGGCGAAATCGCCGCGCAAGGGCGCCGTCAATTAAGCGCCGATCTGTTTCAGCCTCCCCAGCGACCGCTAATCGATGGACGCGGTGCGCAATGGTCGCCCTACTCCACCGACCCTGAAGCCCTCCGGCACTACACCCTGGACCATCAAGTCTGCCAACCCTATGACTTCAGCCGGGCGGTGCAGGTCGCGGTGCAAGAGCAGGCACCGGATCGCATTATCCTACTCGGCCCCGGCGCAACATTAGGCGGCGCTATCGCACAAAGCCTGATCGAGATAGGCTGGCGAGGCTGGCACAGCAAACACGACTTTGTCGACGCCCAGCACAGCAAGCCTTATCTCCTCGCCATGGGTATCGCGTCACAACGTCCCCTTGCCGCAGGCACCTAAATAAATGGCTATGTCTGAGTTAACTGTTGTGACCAGCTGGACGCTACCTAGGCGGGTTTTTACGACTTTGCAGACAGGATGAAGCGAGGCAGGCAAAACGGTCGGGTAGACCGATCCCACGAGCGTTACTAAAAGAAAATTACGGTGGTCAAGATGAGTGATATATTTGACAGTATCAAGCAAGGCTTAAGCGAACAACGGTACCAGGTCTTGCCTTTTGCCTATTAACCTTGTGCTGACCGCACCGCCCGACCTTGCGCCCCTGCGCTTTAACAGGGCCGTTTACACAGGACAACTTTACACAGAACTTTACACAGAACTTTACACAGGATAACCATGCCTCGCTCCGTCACCACTTGGCCGCGCGCTCTCGACATCTTCCTCATTGGCCCGCTCCTCAGCGGCCTGCTCATGAGCGCGAACATGTATGCGGCGGACGACACCATTACCATCGCCGATTTCGAAACCTCCAGCACAGACCCGCAATCGGCCCTGAGCAACAGCAAAATTCGTGAGTTTCAAGGCCAGACTCGCTACCGCATCGTCAACGAGGGTCAAAATCGGGTCCTGGAAGCCACAAGCAATAACAGCGCCTCCGGACTGATCTTCGAAAAGGCGTATTCGCTCGATGACTACCCCATTTTGAGCTGGCGCTGGAAGATTCAACATACCGTGCAAAACGGCGATGCCCGCCACAAAGCGGGTGATGATTACGCAGCCAGGATCTACGTCATATTCCCGCACTGGTTCTTCCCCAAAACCCGTAGCATCAACTACATCTGGGCCAACAAACTCGCGAAGGACAGCCACATCAAGAACCCCTTCACCGCCAACGCCATCATGCTGGCCCTGCAGTCGGGAGAGACACGGGCAGGGACCTGGGTCAGCGAACGACGCAATGTCAAAGACGATTACCGACGGCTGTTCGGCGAAGAACCACCAGCGGTCGGCGCGATCGCCATTATGACCGATACTGACAACACGCATTCTCAGGCCAAAGCCTGGTTTGACGACCTGCGAATCGAGTCAAAATAAATGTGCCCCGCCACATAAAACCATCTATCAATACGTGGCTTTTCGAGTCAGCACACCTATCAACCTGACATCAACATACCGATACGCTCATTCACCCCATGAATCCGCGCCAGGTCCTGCGGCCCGAACACAATGGGTGCAAACCGGTAATTGTTATCGGCCACGGCCTCATAATGCCTGGAGTCAGTCCCGGCCAGCACCAGACCCGGCGCAAACAGCGCCCCGCTAAAGACCTGCTGAACCGATTTGCCGAGCAACAAAAACGCTGGCGTATCCGTCGCTGAAATTCGTGAAGGCTCACGCAGCGCCGCATGCGCTTATTGCGCATTAAAATACGTAACGATAATCCCATATAAGGTATCCGCAGTCATATTGCTAAAAGGCATTATATTAAATTCACCGCGCGGATCCTTATCGGTATAGGATAACTGGTAACTGATACTCCCTGACTGCTGATCATGCAGAATCAGAATAATTCGTTTGGTCGATTTCAGGCAATCGATGGTCATGACATCGGCAGGAATACCGCACGCTCGCATATTCTGACTAACGCCAACAATGGGGTCGAGACCCATGTAATCCTGCTGAATTCTCCTGTGGGCTTCAGTTGCGATATCACACAAAACAGACAGTGGGGTTTCCTGCAAGGTTAATCCTCAATAATATCACTGCGAAGGTAAGATCCTGATCAAGAAAAACTGGCAGGGTTTATCCGTTGACTCGAGGCCGCCTGCGCATACATGCCCCTTTCCCCCTGTTATTAACCTCTATTGCTCAAACTTCGCGAGACCAAACGCCTGGGCCAGGGCTTTCTATTAGCCCGAACACCCCGTGAAGATGCCCGGAAATAAGCTCATGCTGAACCGTCATTGGTCGATGCTGAAATACGTTGCCTTTTAAGCTAGGGGGTATACTCTGGGTGAGAGTACATCCTCGTTTCGTCATTTATCCTCGATAGCTGGCTTAGCGCTCAATTATTGAGACAGTCGCATGACAAATCTACGCCTATGTTACCAAACCGTTGAGTTTGGAAAAACAGATATTCACCTGTGTACGTTACGCGATAAGCAAGAGTTTCATGACCCCGTCGGTATAGCAGAAAACCTCGGTATTTCCTCGGCAGCCTGGCCTCTTTTCGGCGTAATTTGGCCATCCAGCTTAGTGCTTGCTCACTACATCTGTGACTACGAAACAGGCTCAAAACGCGTATTGGAAGTGGGGTGCGGCATGGCCCTATCCAGCTTGCTCCTCAACAAACAAAATGCCGATATTACGGCAACCGACTACCACCCCGAAGTGCAGACGTTTTTACAAAGAAATGCACGACTTAATGAAGATCGCGCTATTGCGTTTGAACAAGTCGATTGGACGAGAAAAAACGACAACCTCGGCTTTTTTGACCTGATAATCGGCAGCGACCTCCTGTATGAAGACAATCATATTGAATCACTGGCTAATTTCATTCAGGAGCACTCCAAACCCGTCTGCGAAGTGATTATTGTTGACCCCGGGCGCGGAAGAAAAAACAAATTAAGCACTCGAATGACGGCGTTCGGCTTTACGGCGTCACAACACAAGCCGAGCCATACGGACTATCTCGACAAAGAGTTCAAAGGGCATATTCTTAAGTTCGCAAGGCACTGAGCGCTATTAACCCCGCGGGTTAATAGACTAACTCAGGAGCGTTATCGGCCAATTTTTATCGAACAACCACAAAAAGGGGCCGAAGCCCCTGGATTATTGGTGATAGATTGTCGATATTAGATTGTTGCTGTTATTTAGAAGTGAATATGCCAGCTGCCCCAGCGGCCGTTGACATGCCACTTCTGGGTGGTAACCCGGGTGAAGTGGTAGACCTTACGGTGACGCTTAAAGTAACCGTATGATTGCGTTTGCTTGGTGGTGTAGTACGAGGTCGAGCTACTCGCACCGGCGCTGTGACCACCGACCAGTTGTTGCATCGCGGTGCGATCCAGTGCTTTATTTACTGGCAGATCAACCAGCGTCATCGGTTTAGCGGTCAGATTCATGGGAAGTGCTGCAGTCATGGGTATTCTCCTGGGCTTATTGTTTTTTTAAGACAGCCAAGGTATTGCAGTCACTGTGCCAAGCTGTTTAGTTTTCACCATTATTATTTCTAACAACCTGTTTCATAAGAGATTAATTCCGTTTTTTTGTAACTGCATGAAGTGCAGCCAACGCCTGCAGATATCGATTAGTTGCCAAAAAATCAACTACTTTCATCGCGAAGTTGCCAAAGAACAAACAGTTTCCGAGGCTCGCTTCCCGTACGCCATAAACCACGGTTAAGCCTGCTCGCCGGCCGACCCCGGGTTCTTGCTCGAACAGCCCGGGTCGAACGAACGCTCACCGTAGTAACCGCCCTTCTATATTGCGAGCCATAGAGACATCCCATTAACGGAAAAGCAGGCGGGCTAGAACGGGATCGGCGGGCTCATGGTTTTTCTGCTACCTATCCTGGCCTCGCCTGCAGGCAGGCCACGGGAGTGAGTTACCTATTGTAGGAGCGTGCCTGCACGCGATACCGGCGCATACCTGTCTCTGTCTCGCGGTAACCGTTCATTCTAAGGCGTCCTGACCAA
>JBFGZS010000037.1:0-43347 GCA_041586615.1 Motiliproteus sp.
ACGACGCTATTGTTTGAATGCAGATCAATACCGGAATAAAGTTTCATTGGTCGGCTCCTCTTTCGGCAGTTCGTCGATGTTTGCATATCAACGATACGGCCACTGGGGGGAGTCGGCTAGATGATTATCAGGTCTTTTCTTTTGCCTTTGTGATGAAGACGACCATGGGTGTCCCCTTAAGAAAAGCGATGGGGGTCAGGTCTTTTCTTTCAAGCGATGGGGTAGAGTAGAGAGCAGGCTATCGCCTGCCCTCCCTCATCAAACCGTGCGTGCGGTTTTCCCGCACACGGCTTTCCGATGTTCTTCACGCCAAGGCATGCGCTCGTTTCCAGCCCGCTGTTGTTGGAACTTTGTATAACCCATAACGCCGGTACAAATCCACACTAGAGCCACGGGGGTCAGGTCTTGTCTTTTGCCTTCGTGATAAAGGCTACCATGTGGCAAAGCGCGAGTAGCGATCGACGATGGTCAGGAAGCCGTCGGCATCCAGGTGGCCCTTGTCACCGCTGCGGTACCAGCGCTGGCCGTCCAGTTCGATTATGACCTCGGCGGTCCGTTGCGCATCATTCAGATAACCGAGCATGACCTGGGTGCCGCCAATCAGAATCAAGCCATCCTGGCCGGTCGGCAGCGCGTCTAAGGTCACGGGGTCGACGATCCGAAAGCAGCTGCCCGGCAGCGGCAGTCCTACGGTTCCCGGGCGGTTGCCGGTCTGAAGATGCCAGTCACGGCGGTCGAGCCGGTCGGGGATATTGACACTGGCCACCGGGGTGGTTTCTGTGGTGCCGTACCCTTCAAAAATCGGACGGTTAAACTTACGCTCAAAGCCGTCGCGCACGTCGGCAGGCAGATGCTCGGCCCCGGCCACCACCACGCGCAGGCTTTCCAGCATCAGCGGCTGTACTTTGCTGTTACGGTTGAATAGCCGCAGAAAGGTACCGGTGGCGCAGAATACCGACACCCGGTAACGGGCGATCCCCTTGGCGATGGCCACGACATCGGTGGGGTCCGGATGGCACACGGCGGGTATGCCTTCCACCAGCGGCAACAAGCCGGTCACCGTCAGTCCAAAGGCGTGAAACAGCGGCAGGCTGGCCATGATCCGATCGTCCTGGCGGGTATCGAGCACATCGGACACCTGCTGAATGTTACCCATAATATTTCTATGACTGAGTACCACCCCTTTGGGCTGACCCTCGCTACCGCTGGAAAACAGGATCGCTGCCGGCGATTCGAGGTCACGTCGGGCCAGAAACAGCAGGCGCAGCAATCTCGCCGGCAATAGGCGCACGCAGGCCAGGGTTATCAGCTTTTCGACCTTGCCCAGCCCTGCGGCCAGATCTTCGAGATAGATCACGGGCTGGCGCGCCAGCAACGTCTCCAGGTCGATGCCGCGTTTGCTCAGTGTGTCGATAAAGCGGCGTGAGCTGATCAGTGTCTCGAGCCCGGCCTGCTCTGCTGCCGCTTGTATCGCCGCCGGATTGGCCGTGTAATTCAGGTTGACCAGCGTCTTGCCAGCGATCAGGCCGCCCATATTCGCCAGCAATCCCGCGCTGCTGGTCGGCAGTAACAGCCCCAGGTTCTGCCCCCGGTTGTGCGTTTTAAAGCGCCGCGCAAACAGTAGCGCGGCGCTCAAGGCGCGATAACCCGACAGTTCGCTGCCGCCCTGCACGTCGGCCAGGCACAGGGCGCTGCCATGGCGTTTCACGGTCTGAAGCCAGGCCTGGGGCAGAGTCGGCAGCGAGCGCGTGTGTTCATCCCAGGCGGTCAGCGACAACTCAAACACGCGCTGTTTGACAGCGGCGACGCCGGTGTTGATGGGTAGCGGCTTACCCAAGGCCACGATCAGGTCACGGCGCAACTCGACGCGGCGCAGGTTCTTTAAGCCCTCACCGGAGCGGGAGAATCGACTGCCCCACAGACCGCGCAGATAAAAGGGTAATATTACGCCGTCGACACCGTCCACGGTCCGTTCATAGCCGCGTTTAAACTCGCCTAACTGGCCATTGCGACTGATCGCCCCTTCAGGAAACAGACACACCACTTCACCGGCCTTGAGCAGCTGGTTTATGTGCGCCAACGCGGCCTTACTCTGGCCGGCGGCAATGGGGACCACACCCAACCGATCCAGCAGCCATTTCAGGTACCAGCGCGAATAGAGGTTGCGGTCCATGACAAAGCGCACCGGACGCGGACAGGCGATCTGTACCAGGGCCCAGTCCACCCAACTGATATGGTTGCCCAGCATCAAGACGCCGCCGCGCGCGGGCAGATGTTCAAAGCCCAGCACATCGATGCGGTAACGACCGGCAAACACCCGGGCGAGCAACAGCCGCACCAGGGAGTGGGGCAACTGCTGTACGGTATAGAGCGCGCCGGCCAATCCGATCAGGGTCAGCATATGGAACAGATCCAGGCTGCTCAGCCCCCAGTAGGCAAACGCCAGCGTCAGGCCCAGAAACGACAACATCACCAGGTTCTGCACCCAGTTGTTGCCCGCCAGCACCCGCCCCAGTTCATCGGCATGGGCATGAAACTGAATCAGCGCATTCAGGGGGACGATAAACAAGCCACCGGCCAAGCCCAGACCGGCGAAAGCCAGGCCGATGGACAGCGGCGATGTCAGTTGCGGCAAGAGCCACAGGCTCAGCACGACCCCCAGCGCGCCCAGCGGGATCAGGCCGGTTTCGATATGACGACGGGAACGGCTACCCGCCACGACGGAACCGAGCAGAATACCGATCGCCGAACAGGCCATCAGTCCCTGGATCATCACGGTGTCGGTGACCTGCAGGACCGATTTGGCGTAGGCGGGGAACGCCGCGAGTAACACTTGCGAGATGCCCCAGAAGATCGACAGCCCGATAATGGACAACCAGATGATACGCCCCGAGCGCAAGCTGGCCAGATTGGTCTTCAGGTAACGGCCACGCAGGTAATCGGCGGCGCGAAATTCGCTTAATGCCGGGGCCGCCGCCTCGGTGACCGGCAGGCGGTAGGCCATCACCAGCTCCAGCAGCGAGAACCCCACCAGCGCCCACCCTACCGGCGCGACGGCGCGCAGGATCTCGGCCTCGTTGTTCCAGCTACGGGTCGCCAGACGGTGTTCGAACAGGATTGAAAACACGAACACGCCCATCAGAATCGCCACGATGGTCACCGCCTGCACCATGGCGTTGGCCTCGGTCAGGCGCGCCGCGCCGACCCATTCGCGGATATAGCCGTATTTGGCCGGCGAGTAAAACGCGCTCTGCACCGCCAGCAGCAGGGTCATGGCAAAACCGGCCACAAACCAGCCCTGGTAATAACAGAGGGTAATCAGCAGGGTCAGCACCACGGCGGCGGCCGCACTGACCCGCATGACCTGGGGTTTGGCAAAGCGGTCGGCAATAAAGCCGGAGGGACTGAACAGGAAGACAAACGGCAACAGAATCAAGGCGTTGACAAAGGCGGTCAGCAATATCTGAATCTGACCATCGTACACCTTAAAGACGGTATTCTGGATGATGATCTTATGCCCGAGATCGACGAAGGCATTCAGAAAGATCATCACCATAAAAGGCAGGCAACCTTTGATGCGAAGCAATGCGGTCATAGGATCCAACTCCCTGCGTGTTATTTACGCTATCGCTACCCTAGCAACCGCGGCGCCCGCGTCCCCTATTCCCCGGCGTTGCGGCGCACGATCCCCATCAGCTTATACACCAACAGTGACGCGGCGAAGTCGTAGGCGTGGAACCCGGCAATGGGGGCATGCTCCATCAGATCAAAACCGATGATCTTGCGCTGTTTGGCCACCGATTCAAACAGGCCCAGGGTCTGATACCAGCCCAAGCCGCCGGGTACCGGTGTGCCGGTGGACGGGAACACGGTGGGGTCCAGGCCGTCGATATCGACGGTAAAGAACACATTGGGTGGGAAATCCGCCGGCAGTTCGATGGCATTAATGTTGTTCGGTACCAGTTCGTCGGCGTCCTGGTGCCCCACGGCGTGGTCTAGACGGGTCTGCACCTCTTCTTCACAGAACGCGCGGATACCGAGCTGATAGAGCGGGATATCCAGGTCGACGATGCGCTTCATGACGCTGGCATGACTCAGCGGGTTATCCTCGTACGCGTCGCGCAGGTCGGCATGGGCATCGATCTGCACCACACCAAAATCACGCACACCGGCATCCAGCAAGCCTTTAATCACACCGTAGGTTACCGTGTGCTCGCCCCCCAGCGCCACCGGCATGGCACCCTGCTCTACCGCGTAGCGGGTTGCCGCCGCAATACGCTGGATAACCGCCGGGGCATCGGCGTCCATCGCCACCGGTGGCTGGGTATAAATACCTTTGTCGCAGGGGACGCTTTTACCGTCCCAGGCTTCCAACTGCCAGGAAGCCTGCAGGATCGACGCCGGCCCCTGACCGGTGCCGCCACCGTAGGAGACACTCTCCTCGTAGGGCACGGGTATCACATGAAAATAGGCCTGATCCGGCGCGGGCTGCTTCAGTTCTGAACCGAGAAACACCGGGTAATCCGGGGCGACTAATTGATCAAATTCTTCCATTGTTGTTACCTGAAATAAAAAAAGCGGCAAGCTACAAGCTACAAGCTACAAGCTACAAGCGAGTGTTTTTGCAGCCTGGCGCCTGGCGCCTGCCGCTGGTTTTTAGCCGGTTGCCGCCTGAAGCCTGCCGCATGTAGCTGGTTTTTGTCCCCTAGCCTTACGACAACCTGTCGCGAAAATCGGTATAGCCGAAGGTTTTTACGACCTCGACTTCATCGGTGCGCGAATCCCAGATAGCGATGGCTGGCAGGCCGACCCCGTTGAAGGTGCTGGTCTTGACCATGGTGTAATGGGCCATGTCATCAAACATCAAGCGCTGGCCTGGTACCAGCGGTGCCTCGAAGCTGTAATCACCGATCACATCGCCGGCGAGACAGGTCATGCCGCCGAGTCGATAGGTATGGCTTTTCTCGTTGGCTTCACCGGCGCCAAACACCTCCGCCCGGTAGGGCATTTCCAGCGTGTCGGGCATATGGCAGGTGGCAGACGTGTCGAGTATCGCCTGATCACGGTCGGTATGGGCTACATCCAGCACTTCGGCCACCAGCACACCGCTGTGGATCGCCACGGCTTCACCGGGCTCGAGGTAGACCTCGACAGCGTAATGGGCCTTGAAGGCCTTAATGCGTTCAATCAGGGCATCGACCTGATAATCAGGGTGGCTGATATGATGGCCACCGCCAAAATTGACCCACGTCATCTGCCGGATCAGCGCACCAAAGTTTTTCTCCACGGCATCCAAGGTGCGCGACAGGGGCTCGAAGCCTTGCTCGCACAGGGTATGAAAGTGCAGACCGCTGATACCGCTCAGATCCTCACCGGCAAACTGCGCCAGCGGAATACCGAGGCGCGATCCCGGCGCGCAGGGGTCGTAGATCGGCACCGCCCCTTCGGAATGTTGCGGGTTGATGCGCAGACCGAAGGAGAGCCCCGGGCGCTGGCGCTGAACCTCCAGCGCCAGCGCCTTAAAACGCCGCCACTGGCTGAAGGAGTTAAACACCACATGATCGGCAATGGCGAGAATCTCGCGCAGATCGGCTTCGGAGTACGCCGCGGAAAAGACGTGTACCTCCCCCCCGTAGTGCTCTTTGCCCAAGCGCGCCTCATGCAAACCACTGGCACAGATACCCGACAGGTATTGCGCATTTAATGCTCCCAGCGACCAGCAAGAGAACGCTTTCAACGCCGCCAGTACCTTGGCGCCACTTTCGCGCTGTACACGGTTGAGAATCTGCAGATTGGCTTCGATGGCCGCCTTATCGACGACAAAGCAAGGCGAAGGCACACGGGTTGGATCGAACGCGGTAAAGGTCTGGCTGTTGATCGTCACGGGAATAAGTCCTGGAGATAGAGACAAGAGAAGCTACAAGCTACAAGCTACAAGCTACAAGCTACAAGCTACAAGCTACAAGCTACAAGCATAATAGATGGAGTGCCCACGGCAGCAACGCCTTGCGACCGAAAAAACAAGAAACGAAAACACCCAGTTTCGTAGGTCGGGTTAGGCCAATGGCCGTAACCCGACATGATGCGAACATTGTCGGATTACGCTGCGCTAATCCGGCCTACAAATGCTAAGGCCGCTGAGAACTAGAACGCCTTACCAGGCTCTAGAGTGCAAAACTATCGCAGGCCATAGCCAGGGTTCAATCCCTGGCTGATTTGCTTGTCGCCTGCCGCCTGCCGCTAGTCGCTTTTTTTCAGTTTCGCCCCTAGCAGGCGCAAAGCGCCGTCCTAGTTCCTAGCACCTAGCACCTAGTTCCTGTCTTTTCGATCAGTGTGCCAGGTCGTAGTCGACGTCTTCGACCACAACCCAAGGCAGGCCGTGGGCGTTCAGGTCGGCCATAAACGGATCGGGATCCATCTGCTCCATGTTCCACACGCCGGGCTTCATCCACTTGCCTTCCAACATCATCTTGGCGCCGATCATGGCCGGCACACCGGTGGTGTAGGAGATGGCCTGGGACTGAACTTCGGCGTAGCAGGTCTCATGGTCGCAGGTGTTGTAGATGTACACAGTTTTCTCTTTGCCGTCCTTGATGCCACGGACGATACAGCCGATGCAGGTGCGGCCTTTGGTGCGCGGTCCCAGGCTGGCGGGGTCAGGCAGCAACGCCTTCAGGAACTGGATCGGTACGATCTGCTGGCCATTAAATTCAATCGGCTCGATGCCGGTCATGTCGACGTTACCCAGCACTTCGAGGTGTTTGAGGTAGCTGTCACCGAAACTCATCCAGAACTGGGCCCGCTTCAGGGTCGGGAAGTGCTTGGTCAACGACTCCAGCTCTTCGTGGTACATCCGGTAGATGTTGTAGGTACCCACCTCTTCCGGACAGGTGAAGGTCTCCTTCAGGGACATCGCCGGTGTGGTATGGAATTCACCGTCTTCAAAATGACGGCACTCGGCGGTCACTTCGCGGATGTTGATCTCCGGATTGAAGTTGGTCGCAAAGGGGTAGCCGTGGTCGCCGCCATTTACGTCCACGATATCCAGGGTGTGGATCTCGTCGAAGTAATGTTTGGCCAGGTAGGCGGTAAACACGTTGGTGGCACCGGGGTCAAAGCCGGAGCCCAGCAACGCCATCAGACCGGCTTTCTCAAATTTCTCCTGGTACGCCCACTGCCAGTGGTACTCGAACTTGGCGGTATCCAGCGGCTCATAGTTGGCGGTATCCATATAATGCACGCCGGCTTCCAGACAGGCATCCATAATGGTCAGGTCCTGGTACGGCAGCGCGACGTTCACCACCAGGTCCGGCTTGACCCTGTTCATCAAGGCCACCAGTTCCGGGACGTTATCGGCATCCACCTGGGCGGTCTCAATCGGCCGCTTCAGCTGTGCAGCGATCGCTTTGCATTTCGACTCCGTCCGGCTGGCCAGTACGATCTCGGAAAACACTTCCGCCAACTGGGCACACTTGTGTACCACAACACCACCGACGCCACCGGCACCAATAATCAGGACTTTAGCCATCAACATATTCTCCGTTCAGATCTTTCAATGGGGTCAGGCTCGATTGAACATTGCAATCGAGTCTGACCCCATTGGGTTGCATTGGGTTCGAAATCACCGACGCCCACGCTAGGGGCGCAGGCAGTCGGATCGTATCAGTTATGTTCGTAGTAGGTATAACCGCGCAGGCTTTCGTTAAAGGCCTGCAAAATTTCCCGGCGCTCGCCGGCGCTGATCAAGCCTGCGCGTACCGCCCCTTCGGCGGTGGCACGAAAACGCTCCTGCAGCTCCGAAGGCTGGTATTCTACATAGCTCAGGACATCGGCAATACTGTCGCCTTCCAGTTCCTTGACCACATCGAAGCTGCCGTCTTCGTTAATGTGCACACAGGCCACCGCCGTGTCACCCAGCAGGTTGTGCAGATCGCCCAGGGTTTCCTGATAGGCCCCCACCAGGAACACACCAAGAATATAGTCTTCATCATCCTTCAACGGATGCAGGGGCAGCGTGGTGCGCACATCGTTGGTGCCGACAAAGCGGTCGATCTTGCCATCACAGTCACAGGTAATATCGGCGATAATCGCTTCGCGGGTCGGCCGCTCGTTATGGCGGTGAATCGGCACGATCGGGAACACCTGGTCGATGGCCCAGATATCGGGCAGCGACTGGAACAGGCTAAAGTTACCGTAGTAGATATCGGCCAGATAGTCCTTCAGCCCTTCCAGTTCGGGCGGAACCCGTTTCAGGCTATCGAGCTTGGAGGCGATACGCTGCAGCACTTCCAGGAAGATATTTTCCGCCAGCGAGCGCGAACGCAGGTTGATCTGTCCGCGCTTAAACAACTCGCGGATCTCATCGCGATAATAGATCGCATCGTTATAACACTCCTGCAGATTCATCCGCTTGAGGTTATTTAAGACATCGTAAAGACTGTGAATCAGGTCGGGTTCATCCGCGCCGACGGTCTCGGGCAGTGGCGCCGCCTCGAAATGGGTCACCGCCAGAATATTGAACAGCAATACCGAGGAGTACGCCACGGTGGCACGCCCTGATTCGGTGACGATATTCGGATGCGCAATACCCTGCGGATCCAGCGTGCTCATGACCACTTCAACAATGTCGCTGCAGTATTCGTCCAGCGAGTAGTTCTTGGAGTGGACGTAGTTGATATTGCTGCCGATGTAATCCACCGCCAGACCACCGCCCAGATCCAGATAGCCCATGGCGGCCCCTTCCCGGACCAGCTCGGCGTAGTAACGACAGGCTTCCAGCACGCCGGTACGGATATCACGGATATTGGGGATCTGCGATCCCAGGTGGTAATGCAACAGCTGCAGACAGTCGAGCATCTTGTGCGCTTTCAGGCTGTCGACAACCCCCATCAACTGGTTGGTGGTCAGGCCAAAGATGCTGCGGTCACCGCTGGTTTCGTTCCAGTGCCCACCCACCTTGGAGGCCAGCTTCACCCGCACGCCGATCTGTGGGCGGATATTCAGGGCGTCGGCGCGGGCCAACAGGATCGGCAGCTCTTCCGGGGTTTCAATCACAAACACACAGCGAAAGCCCAACTTCTCGGCACGTAGCCCCAGGTCGATGAACTCCTCATCTTTATAGCCATTGCAGACAATCAGGCTGCCATTGGGCTTGAGGTTAGACAGGGCAACAATTAACTCCGCCTTGCTGCCCGCTTCCAGTCCGTGGTTGTACTTTTGCCCGAAATTCGCGACTTCTTCGATAACCTGACTCTGCTGGTTAACCTTGATCGGGAACACGCCACGATAAGCCGCCTGATAATTGGCATCTTTGATCGCCTTGGCGAAGGCTTCATTCAGGCGCGTCACCTGAGAATGCAATAAGTTTTCGATACGCAGGATGGTCGGCAGCGGCAATCCGCGCTGGCGAATCCCGGAGACGATATCCATCAGAGACACTTCGACCGGCCCACTGGGAAAATCGACCTTGACGGTCATTTCACCCTTGTCGGACAGATCAAAATAACCGGCACCCCAGTCACGAACTCCGTACAGTTCTGCGGAGGATTCCGGAGACCAAGATTGGGTTAATTTTTTATTCAAGGCGGGAGGCCTCCACGTTGGAAAACAACGGTAATGTTTCAGACAAGAACACCCGGAATACCGGAACACCGTTAGCGTCACACACCGGCCCGTCACCACGACAGACCCCAGACAGAAAGGGCGCTAATCTCTCATATTTATTCCGAGAGTGATAGCCCCTTCCACCCCCTATTTAGCACTTTTTTTAACCACCTGTTCCAGGGGGATTAGCCCGTACCCGGCAGCTTCACAGAAGCCCCTCATACTAGCCCCTCTCCCCGCGCCGCTCGGCAAACAGCAACTGATAGATGTCGCTGAAATGGGCGGCATAATAGACCTGCATGCCGGCACGCACCGCGTCCGGTAGTTCATCGTAATCGTAACGGCAGGCTTCCGGCAGGATCAGCTCACTGATCTTGCTGCGTTTGGCGGCGACCACCTTCTCACGGATTCCGCCCACCGCCAGTACCTGCCCGGTCAAGGTCAGTTCACCGGTCATCGCCAACGGCCGCTTGATTGCCCGATTACGCGCCAGCGATAGCAAGGCGGTGGCCATGGTCACTCCGGCACTGGGGCCGTCCTTGGGTGTTGCGCCTTCCGGTACATGCAGATGGATCATGCCCGACTCAAACAGCTCCGCGTCGCCACCAAAGCGCTGGATATTGCCGGCGATATAACTGTAGGCGATCTCGGCTGATTCTCGCATCACCTCCCCCAGCCTGCCGGTCAGCTTAAAGCCGCGGCGCAATCGGTGCACCTGGGCGGCTTCGATGGTCAGGGTGGCGCCGCCAAGCATCGTCCAGGCCAGCCCGGTCACCACGCCTACGCCTTGCTGGCGTCGTTCACGGCGATAAACGGGCTGACCGACAAAGGCTTCCAGGTTACGGGCACTGATACGTATCGGCGCGCTGGCGCCCTCCAGCAAGCGCAGCACCGATTTGCGGATAATTTTATTCAACAGTTTTTCCAGCTGCCGCACGCCGGCCTCCCGCGCGTACCCTTCGACCAGTTTTTTCAGGGCGACATCGCTTAATGCAATTTGCGAACGGCGCGCGCCGGCACGCGCCAGCGCCCGTGGCCAGAGATGATGACGGGCGATCAGCTGCTTTTCCTCCGCCAGATATCCCGAAAGCCGGATCACCTCCATTCTGTCGAGCAGCGGTGCCGGAATGGTATCGAGCTGATTGGCCGTACAGATAAACAAGACACGCGACAGATCCAGTCGCACATCCAGGTAATGATCCAGAAACGCATGATTCTGCTCCGGGTCCAGTACCTCGAGCAATGCCGACGCAGGGTCGCCCTGAAAGGAGGCACCGAGCTTATCGATCTCATCCAGCATAATCACCGGATTACTGACCGCGACTTCTTTTAAGGCCTGCACCAGCTTGCCGGGCATGGCGCCAATATAGGTGCGACGATGGCCCTTGATCTCGGCTTCGTCGCGCATGCCGCCGAGACTAAAGCGGAAGAACTGCCGCCCCAGTGCTTCGGCCACGGAACGGCCGATCGATGTTTTTCCGGTCCCCGGCGGTCCAATCAGCAACATAATCGAACCGGCAACTTCACCGCGCAGGCTGGCGACGGCGAGAAATTCGAGAATGCGCAATTTTACATCATCAAGGCCATCGTGCGCGTCATCAAGAATCCTGCGTGCACGCGTCAAATCCAGCACATCGGTGCTGAAACACCCCCAAGGAACCGCCGTCATCCAGTCAAGGTAGTTACGGGTCACGGCATATTCTGGCGAGCCGCTTTCCAGCACCCTCAGCTTGTCCAGTTCGGCGTCGATCTTGTCCCGCACCTGTTCGGGCGGATCGAGCCCCTCAAGACGCTCACGGAAAAAATCCCCATCGGCGGTCTTATCGTCTTTCGATATGCCGAGCTCTTTTTGTATGACTTTGAGCTGCTCGCGCAGAAAAAACTCGCGCTGGTGGGCGGTCATTTTCTGCTCGACCTCTTCCCGAATCTGCCCCTGCAGCCGCACGACTTCCTGTTCTTTGCGCAACAACAGCAAGACTTTTTCCAGCCGGTGCAACAGCGGCAGCGTTGCCAGGATATCCTGTAGATCATCGCCTTTACTGGCGGTCAGCACCGCCGCAAAATCCGCCAACGGGGAGGGATCGTTAGGGCTCATGCGGCTCAAATAGAATTTCAGCTCCTCGCTATAGATGGGACTGTGCGGCAACAGTTCCTTGATCGCCTGCAGCACCGCCAGGCAGTAGGCTTTGACCGCGTCTTCGGGCTCCTCTTCGGGCTCGGGGTATTCCACCTCAACGCGGTAGGGTGGCGTTTTACTCAGCCAGCGGCGGATACGGAATCGTTTCACCCCCTGGGCGATAAATTGAATCTGCCCCTGCTCTTCCAACAGATTGAGGTGGTTTACCCTGACCAGGCAACCGATGGGTGCAAAATCATCAGTCTGCAGGTCCGTCGCATTCTTGTCACCGATGTAGCTTAACCCGAGCAGATGCTGCGGCACATCACCGACCTTCTGCAGTGTGGCTTCCCAATGCTCCCTGTTAATCAGCAACGGGTGTACCTGGGCCGGGAAGAAAGGCCGGTTATTTACCGGTAATAAAAATATCTTTTGCGGGCTACTCAGGTCCGGCAGCATTAAGGCCGAACCTGCGCTCCCTTCGGCGGCGGTGAGCACCTCCGGGTTGTCAGGGGATTCTTCTGCCATCAGTCCTCTCCTAGTACAGCGCATCCTTTAAATATTCGGATATCATTTCCCTTAGGTCGTATTTGCCATTGTGGACTATAGCGCCGTAGGCGTCAGCTTGCAGGCGATGGGGCCAACTCATGCACCGATATCGCGTGCAGGCACGCTCCTACAATGGGCAACGCACTCCCGTAGGAGCCTGCCTGCAGGCGAAGCACTTCGCCGTTTCTGCGCTAACCTCGAATTATTCGCTAAACGCGACCGCCATCCCCCAGCGTGTTGTGCCAGGCCGGTGCGATCGCGCAGACCGCACCATAATCGAACACAAAATCGGCGCTACGCACAAAACAGGCGCACAACAGAGCACCAAATACGCACACTGCGACACTAACCTGTTGAAACACCGGGCACCAAAATATGGCATGAATAGTGCTTGTGATCGTAAAGATTGCCCGTACCGGGAAGATTGGCGACGGGAAAATTTTTATCACCGCAATAACGGCCACCGCAATAACGGCTGTCATACGTATTCGTACTGGCGAAACCGGCAACGACGCGCGGTAACCGTCCCTACAGGTAACGCCCCTACAGGTAACATACATGATGAAACGACTGCTCCCCCTGATGCTGATGCTGCTGCCCGGTATCGCCGCTGCAGATGAACTGAACAGCGCCAACACCGCCTGGATTCTGACATCCACGGCGCTGGTACTGTTTATGACCCTGCCGGGTCTGGCGCTTTTTTACGGCGGCCTGGTCCGTAGCAAGAACGTCCTGTCGGTGCTGATGCAGTGTTTTTCGATCGCCGGCGCGGCGTCCATTATCTGGCTGATGTTCGGCTACAGCCTGGCTTTCAGCGAAGGCAATGCCTTAATCGGCGACCTGAGCAAGGTCATGATGGCTGGCATCGGTAAAGACACGCTGATGGGCGATATTCCCGAGCCGCTGTTTATGCTGTTCCAGATGACCTTCGCCATTATCACACCGGCGCTGATCGTCGGTGGTTTTGCCGAAAGGATGAAGTTCAGCGCCATGCTGCTGTTCAGCTGCATCTGGCTGGTGCTGGTCTATGCCCCGATCACGCACTGGGTCTGGGGTGGCGGCTGGCTGGCACAAATGGGACTGTACGACTTTGCCGGCGGTACCGTGGTGCATATCACCGCCGGTGTTGCGGCGCTGGTGTCAGCCATCGTGCTGGGACCGCGCAAAGGCTTTCCACAGGTGGCGATGCCTCCTCATAACCTGACCATGACCGTAACGGGTGCGGGCATGCTCTGGGTGGGCTGGTACGGCTTCAACGGGGGTAGCGCGCTGGCCGCTAACGGCGATGCCGCGATGGCGATGCTTGTGACGCATATTTCGGCGGCAGCCGGTGTCCTGGTCTGGTCCTTTATCGAATGGTACAAGTTTGGCAAGCCCAGCGTGCTGGGTGCGGTGACCGGAATGGTGGCGGGCCTGGGTACCATTACCCCGGCGTCCGGCTACGTAGGGCCCGGCGGCGCCCTGCTGATCGGCATCTTGGCCGGCGGCGTCTGCTTCGTGGCAACCCAATATATCAAGCGCCGTTTAAAAATCGATGACTCGCTGGATGTTATGCCCGTCCACGGCGTCGGCGGTATTCTGGGCACCTTGATGGCCGGTATTCTTTCCAGCACCAGCCTCGGGGTCTTCAGCGGTTACGGTTACGCAGACGGCATCGACAGCATGGGCGGCCAGGTTGGCGTGCAGCTGATCGGCATTGTCTCGACCTTCCTCTATACCGCCATAGTGACCTGGGGCATCCTGAAACTGGTTAGCCTTATGGTCGGCGGGCTGCGGGTCAATGAAGATATCGAAATCCAGGGCCTGGATACGGCCGAGCACGAGGAGACCGGCTACAACCTGTAACCGCTCCCCTGGGCATAACCAAAGGGCTAGCGGTTTCGGGCATAAATCCCGGTTCGCAGCAAAGACATCACGCCCCTCCGGGCGTGATACACCACACAGGGACGCGCGCGCGTCCTTTTTTTGCCATCCTACGCTTGGCAATACCGATCCTAGTGGGCAAGATAACCCTCCCTTCAACCTCCTGGGCATACGCCCTCAACCGCAGGACATACTGTGAAAATCCGGCTGCTGTCTTTCTTTGCCACACTCTCCCTTGCCGTTGCGGCCCTCGCGTTGCTCAGCACCCCGCTGCAGCTGACACCGCAACCTGAAGGCTATCTGTTTATGGTCCTCCTGCTGGCCCTTGTGTCAGGCGGCATACAGGTTTCCTGCCAGCTGGCAAAGAAGAACGACCCCCTGGCCGAGCGTGCGCTTCCCGCCAGTTTGGTCGCCTACGGCTTGTTTATCCTCATCGCCAGTCGCTGGCTGGAGCTCTGAGCATAAGAGATAACCACAAGAGATAACCACACAGGATGGCCGCACGGGACACGCCGTCGAAAACATTCGCCGCACCGTCCTTGCGCGCAAAAGAATGCTATCGTTAGGGCCATGTGACGGTTACGCCCCGTCATTCCTATAAGCCCCCTGGAGTCTGATCATGGAAAAGATCTGTACCCGCTATCCCCCGCGCGTCTTCCCGACCCTACCCCTCTTTGCCCGAGGCCTCGCGCTGTTGCTGTGCCTCGGCGTCAGCGCTCTGGCCGCGGCCGCCAGCTACTACCCGGATGCAACACGTTATTACGCCAAGGGCGAGCTGAATGCCGCCGCCATTCAATTAAAAAACCTGCTGCGCGATGACCCTCGGCATGCCGAGGGTCGTTTGCTGCTGGGTCAGATCCATCTCGACACTGGTAATTTTTCCGCGGCGGAAAAAGAGCTGGAACGCGCCATGGATCTCGGCATCGATCCTGAACGACTGCTGCGGCCCCTCGCCCAAGCCTATATGGGTCAGGACAAGATCAAAAAACTGCTGCTCTATGTCGATCCGGACAAGACCTCAAGCGACAGCGGTAAGAGTACCGCCCACCTGTACCGTGGTTACGCACAGCTCAGCCGAGGTGATTTGCACGCGGCACGCACAAGTTTCAACCGGGCACTCCAGTTTCAGAACAACGGGCGCGCGACACTCGGTCTGGCCAGACTCGCGGCACAGGAACACAATTACGCACAGGCTCACGAACTGTTGCAGGCGGTCATCGCTAGCGGGCTCGAAACGCTGGAAGCTCGAATACTCGAGGGGGATATCTACGCACGACAACACCAGCAGCCCCTCGCCCAGCAAGCCTATGAAGAAGGCCTGAAACACTCACCCGATCACCTGGGGCTGCACCTAAAGCGTGCCGAAATCCTGTTAGCGCAACATAAAACAGCAGAGGCCGAAAAGGACCTGAAATTTGTGCTGGAAAGGAGCCGGCGCCACCCCGGCGCGGCCTTTTTAATGTCCCGCATTCGCCTCGCCGAGCAGAATTTTGAACAGGCGCAAGAATACAGCGAGTGGACATTGCAGTTTACGCCTAACCACGCCCCCGCCTTTTTTGTTATGGGCGCGGCGCTGTTCGGGCGGGGACAACACGAACAAGCCCTGGAGTACCTTGACCGATTCCTCCAGGTGGCACCGGGCTTTGTCCCGGCCGTACTTATTCACAGCGTTATCTCGTTGCACAACGGTGAGGCCGATAATGTCGTCAGACGGATCGAGCCACTGATTCAAGCCGGGATCGAAGATGGCAAGCTCTACGCCCTGTTAGGCCAGGCCCTGGCGCAAACAGGGCAGACCGAAGCCAGCCTGGAAGCCCTGGATAAAGCCGCCGAACTCAGCCCTGGACTCACGCAACTGGGCAACCAACGCGCACTCATCAACCTTATGCTGGGCCAGAGTAGCAGTGCGGTCGATCTGCTGACCCGCGCCGGAGAACCCAACGCCAGCGACGATAACAGCGCGCTGTTACTGACACTGTCGTACATACAGAACCAGCAGTATGACCAGGCCCACGCGACCCTGGCCCGCTGGCAACAGGAGCAGCCCGACAACCCGTTATTTTCCCAGCTTCGTGGCGCCGCGTATCTGCAGCAGAAGGCGATCGCGCAGGCTCAAGAACAGTTTCAGCACGCACTGAAGGCCCGTGCGGATTACCCGCCCGCCGTGTTTGCGCTTGGGCACCTGGCACGCGCTGCCGCTGATTATCCGTTGGCCGAGACTTATTACCGGCAACTCCTGGCGGGCAGCAAGAAAGGCCAGGCCGAGTTTGAACTGGCACGCGTGGCCCTGCTGCGTCATGATCAGGATCAGGCCCGAGAGTGGCTCGAAAAAAGCATGCTAACGCGCCCCGATGCCAGTGCCACATTAAGCTTGCTCGGATCGCTGTATCTGCAGCAACATCAGCCACTTAAAGCGTTAAGCGCCGTACAAGCATTCGCGTCTCGCAACCCCAAACACCCGGCGGCACTTTCCTTAAGGGCACGTATCATGCTGGCAACCAACGATCTCACGCGCGCCGAAAGGGCGCTACGCCAGATCCTGCAGAGACAACCCAACGACATAGCGCACCGCCTGCAACTCGCCGGGCTGCTGCAGCGCAAGGGCGAATTCGACCAAGCACTGTCCGAAACAGAGGCGATTCTAGACGCACAGCCCAACCACGATAGCGCCTGGTTAACCCGTACCCAGCTACTCCTGCAGCAAAAACGTCCCGAACAGGTCGACAACGCTATCCGCGCACTCACGCAGCGCAAAGCCAGTGGCTATCTTATCGCGCTGATCCAGGGCGACCTGCATCGTTACCACAATAACCTGCCGGCCGCTGAAAATAGCTACCGCGCAGCCTATCGGCAGCAAGCCGGCTCACACCAGGCGGCATCCCTGACCAGCGTACTGCTGGCGCAAAATAAGCTGGCGGATGCGATCCGCTTTATTGATAACCATTTGACCAATCATCCTTTTGATCAAAAAAACCGTTTGATGCTTGCCAACCTGCTTTTGGGCAAGGATGACCTGGCGCGCGCGCGCCAGGAATACGACCAGGTCATCCAGCAGCAACCCCATAATGTCGTGGCTCTTAACAATCTGGCTTGGCTCTACCTGGAGCAGGATCTATCTAAAGCAAAAACCTACGCACAACAGGCCAACAAACTGATGCCTGAACACCCGGCCATTGCCGATACGCTAGGCTGGATCTATCTGCTTGAGGATAATGTGACACGAGGGCTGGCGCTGGTTGAAGACGCCAGTAAAGGCCTGAACGGCGACTTGCAAAACCGCTACCATCTGGCCTACGGCTATAGCCGCGCCGGTCGGACACAGGAGGCACGTAATGTGTTGAGCACACTTCTCGCCGACAAACGAGTCGACACCCTCCGTGAAAAGCCAGACGCACAGGCACTGCTGGAGTCTCTCGAATAAGCCGAAAACAACCGCTTTCGCCCCCGTACAGAAGCCCCCTCTACAAGCCTTCTCTGCAGGCCTCCTCTACCCCCCTCTGCGCTCGATAAAGGGGGGGGCTATTAACCAGGCATCAACCAGCCCCAGTCCAACCGCAATAAGCCCGCTTTTTTGATATAAGTAATACCACCTAATCGTTTTCCCTTATACTTTGGTCACGACATGCCACCAAAGTCGTATGCCAAGTCCTTCCCGAAGCCCCCAGCCACACGTATTGTTGCCTCTGCTTGGCTAGCACCCGAATATAAAAAAAAGAACGGATCCGCTTTAGCCAGAACCCGCAATCATCCGATCTATTTTCTATCAAGGGAAGCATTATGGCGTTAATTCAGCGCAAGCACGGAGAAGAACATCCCTATTGGCCGGCCGGCCCCTTCAAAATACGCCTGCCATTTATCCACTACCGCTGGGAAATGGCGGAAACCATCCAGGCACTGATCATGTTCGTGGTCGCCATGGCCATGATTCCGCTGCTGGAAAAATACCTCGGCCTCCCCTACGACGTTGCCCTGGCTTACGTCGTGGTCTGCGGCATTGGCTTTATGCTGCCCAACCTGCTCGGCAGCCCCTTCGTTCCCGGCTGGATCACCCCGGCCATCCCGGTGGTGCTGCTGTTTATCGGCCAGTTCGAGCCCGGCCCCGAGGCCATCAAGGCGCTGGTTGGCCTGCAGCTGGTGGTGACCTTTATCTTCTTCTTCCTGGGCATCACCCGTCTGGGCACCAAGCTGGTAAACCTGTTCCCCAGCTCCATGAAGGCGGGCATCCTGCTGGGTGCCGGTATTGCGGCCATTACCGGTGAGATCTCCGAAGGCGGACGCCTGGCCAACACCCCCATCTCGCTGATGCTTGGCTTTGCCGTCACCGGCTACGTGCTGTTCTCCCTGTCCTTCCGCGACCTGATTGAAAAGCATCGCTGGGCCAAGATCATTTCCAGCTACGGTATGGTACCGGGAACACTGGTCGCGATGGCGATCGGCTGGATCGTCGGCGAATACAACATGCCTGACGTGCAGTTTGGCTTCTCGGCACCGGCCTTTGGCGATATGTGGAACTACCTGCCCTGGACAATCGGCTTCCCCGGCCTGGATATTCTGTGGATGGCGATCCCGACGGCGATCATCGCCTACATCATTGCTTTCGGCGATATCATCGTTGGCCAGAGCCTGCTCGACCGTGTTGACCACCTGCGTCCCGACGAGAAAATCGAAGTCGACGTTGACCGCGTCCATATCATTACCGGTATCCGTAACCTGATGCACAGCCTGTTCGCACCCTACCCCGGCCTGGCAGGCCCGCTGTTCACCGGCGCCATGGCCACCATCGCCGAGCGCTACCGTTATGGCCGCTCTGCCATGGATACCATCTACAGTGGTGCGGGCATCTTCTGGATCGTAGGCTTTATCGCGCTGTTTATGCTGCCGCTGGTCACCCTGTTCAAACCCGTACTGCCGATTGCGCTGTCCATCACCCTGCTGATCACCGGCTACCTGTGCATCAGCGTCGCCGTTGAGCAGGTGGATAACGCCACAGCCATGGGCGTTGCCGGAACCATGGGTGTCGCCCTGGCGGTCTACGGCGCGGCCTGGGGTCTGGGTGTCGGCATCGTGCTTTACCTCCTGATCGAAAAGCGCACCAAAAAGTCCCTCGCCGAACACGCCGGTGAAGCGCCGGAGGAGCCGATTCACATAGAAGAAACAGCCTCCGATTTTGGCAATGCTTAAAGACGAGCTATAGGCTGTAGGCTCCACGCTGCAGGCAAAAAAAACCGACGCAACGTCGGTTTTTTTATGGGTCGGCGCGGGGCGCCTGCTAACACCTAACACCTAATATCTAGCACCTAACACCTAGCCCCTAGCCCCTGCGCTTACAGCCGTTCCAGGTTCATAAAGTAGCTCAGCACCTGATACAAACCGTAGGCATCCTGCCTGCCCGCCAGCTCCCGGATTGAATGCATCGCGTAGGTCGGCACGCCGATATCGAGGGTTGCTACCCCCAGCTTCGCTGCGGTCACAGGGCCGATCGTGCTCCCGCACCCCATATCACTGCGTACCACAAAGCTTTGCACTGGTACATCCACCGCCTTGGCCCACTGCCGGAACATCGCACTGGTGGCGCTGCTCGTGGCATAACGCTGATTGCTGTTCACTTTAATCACCGGGCCCTGGTTTAAGGCCGGGCCATGGTTGGCGTCATGCTTATCCTGATAATTAGGATGCACCGCGTGGGCGTTATCCGCCGAGATAAAGCAGGAGCTGGCCAGCATGCGACTCCGCGCCTCGGGATCGGGCATGATGCGGGTCAATACCGATGATAAGAACCCGCCGGCGGCGCCACTGGTCGACACGCTACCAACTTCCTCGTGATCATTACAGACCAGCATCGCGCCGCAATGGCCTTCAGCCTGGAGCAAGGCTTGTAGCCCGATATAACAGCTCAACAGGTTATCCAACCGCGCGGCGGCGATAAACTCTTGCTTCAATCCGACCACCGCCGGGGGCAGCGTGTCATACAGACTGATCTCATAGTCGATCACCTCCTGGGCATCGACGCCCTGTTCCAACAACTGCTCTTTGAGCAACGCCCGGAAACAGGGCGCCTCGTCATCCTCGGCCACATGACTCAGGATGACCGGCAGATGCTGCTGGGCATTGATCGACCGATTCTGATTGGCCTCTTTGTCCAGATGGATGGCCAGGCTGGGGATCATGGCGACCGGTGCAACAAAATCAATCAGGGCATTGTCCAGCGCACCGGATGCATCCAGGTATTGCACCCGCCCTGCCAACGACAAGTCGCGATCGAACCAGGGGTTGAGTAACGCGCCCCCATACACTTCGACGCCCAACTGATACAGACCTGCCTCCTGCATTTCTGGCTGCGGCTTCACCTTCAGGCAGGGGCTGTCGGTGTGCGCCCCCACCATGCGCAACCCCTTATCCACCAGCGTTCCCTGCGCCGGCATCACCCAGGCGATCAGCGACGAGTCATTGCGGCAGGCAAAATAGCGGCCACCCGGTTGCAGCGACCAGGCATCGCGCTCATGAACCTCACGAAAGCCTTGCGGCGCCAATAACGCACGCAGCGACGATACCGCATGAAAGGGCGTTGGGGACTGGGCAAGATAGTCCAGCAAGCCGCTATCGAACGGCTGGTTGAGCAATAAATGTGGCGTCACATTAAACCTCTTTATTACGGCAATATTACGGCAGTATTACGGCAGTATTACGAAAATATTACGGCGGCATTACGGCGGCCATGGACAGGTGCTGCGCCCTATCGATGGACGGTCACGCGTGATCAGGGCTTGCGTTACTGCTTACATCACTACAAGGAAAGCACGAAACGCTATACTATTCACAATAGCTTATTGATGGAATGCAATTTTGGGGTGGCACTTACCGAAATCAAGCGGCAACCTGTCGAGACAGACGTTAAGGGGAGATACGGCCGACGATTAATCTGGCAGGGGCACGAAAGGAACTGGTCAAGAATTAGCCGGTCCTATGTACGTCGACTTAACTAAAAAAAGCACGTCAACTTAATTCAAAAAAAAGCAGTACCAAACCTATGCCGATATTCAAACGCTCCACCACAGCCACATCGCTTTCCACGGTCATGGCGTCGCTTGCTCTGCTGGCAGCCCCTCTGATCACCTCGGTAACCTTCGCCAGTGCTGAGCCAGAGATCCCGGTATTGTCTCCCGAGTCCGTTCACAAGAAGACGTTAAAAGCCGTCGTCAAATCGCTACGCCTCGGGCACTACAGTAAAGTCCAGATCGACGATGAGTTTTCTTCCGAGCTCCTCGATAGCTACCTCGACCAGCTCGATCCGAACCGTCTTTACTTTATGGCCAGCGATGTCGCAGAGTTTGAACGCTATCGAACCTCGCTGGACAACGCCCTGCGTGAGCAAAATCTCGCTCCGGCATTCAGTATTTACAACCGCATGCAACAGCGGACCCAAGAGCGCCTGCACTACCTTCTGCGCCAGATAGACGCGGGACTGGAACGACTGGATTTTAACCGCGCCGAGGCGTTAAACGCCGATCGCAAGCAGGCACGCTGGGCAAGTAACCTGAATGAGATGGACGACCTCTGGCGTAAACGGTTAAAAAGCACCGTGCTCAATCTCAAACTTAGCAATAAAACCCTGGCAGAGATCGAGGGAATCCTCAAAAAGCGCTATGAAAACCAAGCACTTCGACTGTCCCAGGCAACCAGTGAAGACGCTTTCCAGGCCTACACGAACACGCTGTCCCGGCTCTACGGGCCGCACACGCAATACTTTTCACCGCGCCGCTCTGAAAATTTCAATATCGATATGCGCCTGTCCCTCGAAGGCATTGGTGCCGTGCTGCAGGCAGAATACGAGAACACAAAAATTGTCCGCCTGATCCCCGCCGGGCCGGCAGAAAAAAGTGGCTTGCTGCACCCCGCCGACATCATTGTCGGTGTGGCTCAGGGTGACGCGGGCGAGATGATCGATGTGGTGGGCTGGCGGCTGGATGAAGTGGTTAATCTGATTCGCGGCCCGAAACAAAGCGTCGTGCGCCTGTCGGTGATTGCCGCAGGCAGTGAGACCGGCATCCCCAAAGAGGTTCGCATTGTACGTAACCAGGTCAAACTGGAAGAACAGGCCGCCAAGAAACGCATTATCGAACTGGATTATTTGGGTAAGCAACAAAAAGTCGGTGTGATCGATATTCCAACCTTTTATATTGATTTTGACGCATTACGTAATGGCGATAAAAATTATCGCAGTACCACCCGCGATGTTGAAAAACTGCTCCAATCATTAATTGCCGACAATGTCGAAGGGGTCATTATCGATCTGCGCAATAACGGCGGCGGCGCGCTGCGCGAAGCCATCGATCTTGCCGGGCTATTTATCCCCAAGGGACCGGTGGTGCAGATCAAAGATACGTTCGGTCGCATCCGTATTGAATACGATCAGGATCCGACGTTCTACGACATTCCGCTCGTCGTCCTGGTAAACCGCCTCAGCGCCTCCGCCTCGGAGATCTTTGCCGGTGCCATGCAGGACTACAACCGCGGCCTGGTGCTCGGCAGCCAGACCTATGGCAAAGGTACCGTCCAGGTGCTGCAGCCACTCAGCCACGGTCAATTAAAGCTAACCCGTGCCAAGTTCTATCGGGTATCCGGTGACAGCACACAACACAAGGGGGTCATTCCCGATATCGAGCTTCCCTCTCTGTATGATCCCGAACAGATCGGCGAAAGCACCGCCGACCGGGCGCTGCCATGGGACCAGGTCGCCGCGGTGCCACATACGCGCTATCCCGCCATCAATCCGTTTACCCAACAATTACGCGCGGTTCACGCAAGCCGCATCACCAGCGAGCCTGACTTTGCGGCCATACAAGAACAAATAACCTATTCCCGTGAGCGGCGTAAAAACATGGTGCTTCCCCTGCAGGAAGACGCGCTGAAAACAATGCGCAGTAGCGATGAACAGTGGCGCCTGGACCTCGAAAACCGGCGTCGAGCGGCCAAGTCCGAGCCGCTACTGGGCTCCTTTGCCGACCTGGAAAAGCATGCCGCCAAGGTTGAAGGACACGACGAGGGCCCCGATGCGATTCTCAAAGAAAGCAGCTATCTACTGCTGGATTTGCTGTCGCTCTCCAACGCCACCCGGGTGACCCAGGCGACCAATGAAAACCTCCCCTAAGTTCCAGATTATCACCCTGGTATCGCTGTTGTTTGTCATCGGCCTGGGGACCGGCGGTTATTTGCTGACGGTCCGGGTCGGCGAAATACATGATGAAAATACCGACAACCTTGCTAACTTCGGCACCAAGGTCATCCCTATACGCCAAGGTTCCGATATCAACAGCGTCACCACCAATACCCAAGGCCAGGTTCAGCTGCCGCCGACCATACCAAACAAAAACTTATCACCAACCGAAAAAGTGATTATTTCCCTCAGCCAGCAGAAAGAAAAACTGCTCGAAGAACTCGCCGCGGTTAACCACCAGGTCAAGAAGCTGGAGACGGAGTTGGTGGCAGCAAAAAACTATCTTGATAACAGTACGCGCTTCGCTCCCCCCCCCCTTGAGGAGGAGCGTAACCAGGCTGCGAGCCAGATTCGCGCCTTTCTTGATACGTCCAGCGATGCGCAACGATTCGACGACTTCCAGAAAGACGCCATGACCGCCGCATCGGTGGCGACGTACCTGGATTTATTGCGCCAATACCGTTTAGCCTTCGGCCAAAAAGAGAAAGATGCCATCCTAAAGCAGCACCTGCCGGTGTTCGCTTTTTGCTTGGGCGATAGCGTGCCTCATGTAACGAACAACCGTTACGAACAGCGCACGCTGATCGCGTTTCTGCGTGACAATGACGAATCCCGCATCGAGCCTCAGCTGCTAAAAGACCTTGATTCTATTAGAAAGCCCTGCCTGAAGATGCTGTCCGAACGTGTTAACGCACTCATTTAAGCCCAGCAACGACAAATTAACCGTTGTTAGGCTATTTTATAGCTAAACGCTGCTGTATAATTTTGCACCTATTTTAATGCCGGAACGCCGCACAGAACTCAGCCAGCGGCTACTGGCTTTACCCAAAACTGACCTGTACAGGCTGAGGTACGGGCTTAAAATGTGATTAGGATTTCGATCCGAATCCGTAGGATAGATCATGAGCATGAGCGAAAGCTTTGCAGACCTTTTTGAAGAATCCCTAAAAGCCATCGATATGCAACCCGGTTCTCTGGTATCCGGTGTTGTCGTAGATATCGACTCCGACTGGGTTACAGTTAACGCCGGTCTGAAGTCTGAAGCGGTTATTCCACGTTCGCAGTTCTTGAACGCTAGCAACGAACTGGAAATCAACATCGGCGACGACGTTGTTGTGGCGCTGGAAGCTGTAGAAGACGGCTTCGGTGAGACACGCCTGTCACGTGAAAAAGCCAAGCGCGCTGAAACCTGGAACGAGCTGCAGAAAGCGTTCGACGCTGAAGAGCCCGTTAAAGGCGTCATCAATGGCAAGGTCAAAGGCGGCTTTACCGTTGCGATCAACAACATCCAGGGCTTCCTGCCAGGCTCTCTGGTTGACGTTCGCCCTGTGCGCGACGTTGATCACCTGGAAGGCAAGGAACTGGAATTCAAGCTGATCAAGCTGGACCAGAAGCGCAACAACATCGTTGTATCGCGTCGTGCCGTTCTTCAAGAAGCTAACAGCGCTCAGCGTGAAGAGCTGCTGGCCACCATCCAGGAAGGCGCAACCGTTAAAGGTTTCGTTAAGAACCTCACCAACTACGGTGCGTTCGTTGACCTGGGCGGCGTAGATGGCCTGCTGCACATCACCGACATGGCTTGGAAGCGCATCTCTCACCCCAGCGACATGCTGACTCCGGGCGACGAGATCACCGTTAAGGTTATCAAGTTCGACAAAGAGTCCGGTCGTCTGTCTCTTGGCCTGAAGCAGCTGCAGGAAGATCCCTGGAGCGACATCAAGCAGCGCTACCCATCCGAGACCGTGGTACGTGCACGCGTTACCAACCTGACTGACTACGGCTGCTTCGCTTCCCTGGAAGACGGCGTTGAAGGTCTGGTACACGTGTCCGAGATGTCCTGGACCAACAAGAACATCCATCCTTCCAAGGTGGTACAGGTCGGTGACGAGCTGGACGTTATGATCCTGGACGTTGATGAAGATCGTCGTCGTATCTCCCTGGGTATCAAGCAGTGCGCTCAGAACCCCTGGGTTGGTTTTGCCGAGAAGTTCACTGCAGGCGACAAGGTTACCGGTCAGATCAAGACGATCACTGACTTCGGTATCTTCGTGGGTCTGGAAGGCGACCTGGACGGACTGGTTCATATGTCCGACATCTCCTGGGAAGCCGACAACGAAGCTGCGCTGCGCAACTTCAAGAAGGGCGAAGAAGTTGAAGCCGTTATCCTGTCTATCGATTCCGAGAAAGAGCGCATCTCTCTGGGTATCAAGCAGCTGGAAAGCGATCCCTTCGGCGACTACGTGACAACCAACCCTAAAGGCACCATCGTTAACGGTACCGTACTGTCTGTAGACGCTAAGGGTGCCGTTGTTGAGCTGGCAGAAGGCATCGAAGCCACGCTGAAAGCGTCCGAGCTGAGCAGCGAGCGTGTTGAAGACGCCCGTGACGTTCTGAAGGAAGGCGCTGCGGTTGAAGCGAAGATCTCCATGATCGATCGCAAGAACCGCATCATCGCGTTGTCCATCAAGGCGAAAGATGTTGCCGAAGAGAAAGCGGCTATCCAGCACCTCAACAAGCAGCCTCAGTCTGAGCCTGCTGCCGGTCCGACCACCATTGGTGATCTGATCAAAGCACAAATGGAAAACCGCAACTAAGTATTCGTTGCTGTTAGACCATTAGAGTTGCTAGGCCGTTAAAATTGTTAGACCAGTAAAAAAGGAGCGCATTGCGCTCCTTTTTTTTGACTATTAACCTGGCACTCCCCTCTCTGGCATCATCCTGTTCGCTGCTGCCAGCGGCTTAATCAAGCGGGTTCCGCCTCCAGTTCGTAAGCGCCTTCGGCGTTATGCACTTCCTTACCATTGAGCGGCGGATTGAACACACACGCCATCTTCATCTCTTTGGAAGCCCGCAGAATATGGCGGTCATGCTGGTCGAGAATATACAGAGTGCCCGGAACAATGGGGTATACCTTGCCATCGTCGAGGGTCTCAACCTCACCTTCTCCAGACATGCAGAACACCGACTCGAGGTGGTTCTGATAGTGCATCTGAAAGTCGGCACCGGCATAAATGGTGGTGATATGAAACGAGAACCCCATATTATCGTCTTTCAGCAACAGCCGTGTGCTCTCCCAGTTACCATCGGGCGATACGATACGGCGACCGCCTTGTTCTGCTTCACTTAAACATCTGACAATCATCGCTTTACCTTTTTCTTTATCGTGTAAGATTTAATAACGCCTTCTGCGGTATCGCGGGAGGAACCCCGCAGGGGCACCTCGCCATACGAAGCGCTACACCGCTATCTGTTGCGGCTCAAAGTAATCCTTCACTTCTGGGATGGAATCTTCCTTGCCGCAAACATCCTTGATCGCCTGCTCAACAATATCGATACCCTTCTTCAAATTATCGTCACTGATAACCAAGGGGCAGAAGAACTTCACCACATGGTCCTCGGCACCGCTGGTTTCGATCATCAAGCCCTGCTGGAACGCTTTCTGGGTGATTTTCCCTGCCAGATCACCGTTAACACAGTTGATCCCCTGGAACATACCCCGTCCGCGGGTCGTGAAATTGCCCTCGCCGTACTGATCAACGATGGCATCTAAACGGCGCGACACATATTCGCCTTTACGCTTGATGTCCTGCGAGAACCTGTCGTCGCTCCAATAGTGATCAATCGCCGCTTTGGCAGTGACGAAAGCAAAGTTGTTGCCACGGAAGGTACCGTTGTGCTCACCGGGTTTCCATTGATCGATCTCCGGCCGGAACAGCACCACCGCGAAGGGTAAGCCGTAGCCGCCAAGGGACTTGGACAAGGTGACGATATCAGGATAGATACCCGCTTCTTCAAAACTGAAGTACGTGCCGGTACGTCCACAGCCGGCTTGAATATCATCAATAATCAGCAGTACATCGTGCTTTTTGCAGACGGCATCCAGGTTTCGCAGCCAAGCGAAGCTGGCGACGTTAATCCCCCCTTCACCCTGTACTGTCTCGACGATCACCGCTGCGGGTTTGTCGATCCCACTACTGGAGTCAGACAGCACCTTATCCAAGTAGGCGGTGGTATCGATATCATCGCCCAGATAGTTATCATAAGGCATACGACTGGTGCCGCTCAGGCCCACGCCAGCCGCCCCCCGGTGATGGGAGTTGCCCGTTGCCGCCAACGCACCCAGGCTGACCCCGTGAAAACCGTTGGTGAACGCGATGATATTTTCACGACCTTTCACATTGCGGGCCAACTTCAGCGCCGCCTCAACAGCATTGGTGCCGGTCGGGCCGGTGAACTGCATCACATAATCCAGCCCGCGGGGCTTGAGAATCTTCTCGTTGAACGCCTCCATAAACTCGCCCTTGGCCTTAGTATGCAGGTCGAGACCGTGGGTGATGCCGTCGTCATGGATATACTCCAGCAGCTTCTCTTTAAACACCGCGTTGTTGTGCCCGTAGTTGAGCGTGCCGGCGCCGGCCAGAAAATCGAGGTATTCGTTCCCCTCGTTGTCATAAATCAGCTCCCCTTTCGCCTTGTTAAAAATACGGGGGAACGCACGCGCATAACACTGAACTTCCGATTCAATCTCGTCAAAAATCTTCAAATCTGCCTCTCCTGCGCACCCTGTTAAGGGAATACGCGGTCATTGAAATAAAAAAAAAGGGGGGGGGGGTGCTATAAGCTCACCATACGCGCATCTATACGCTCGCCTATACGCTCAAAACGGTCCGATTCGCACCAGCGCCTCGGTGTCATGCTCACCGCCGAAATGCGCAGCGCAGTCGAACATCACCGTTTCGTTAATGCTCGCATCTAGCTGCTTTGCCAGCCCGCGAAACAGCGCCCAGGAAGCGTCGTTGGCGGCGGTGATACTCGTTTCGAGAAAAGCGACCCCACTGCACTCTGGACGCGCCAGAATATGGCGCAGCATGCCTGTCGCCAGCCCCTGTCCGCGTGCCGGCAAGCCAACCGCCACCTGCCAGGCGAAGAGCGTATCGGGACGCTCGGGGATCAGATAACCGGAGATAAAACCGACCAGCTCGCGCGCGGAAAATGCGGCAACTGACGTCGCGGAAAAATGGGACGACTGCAGTAGATTGCAGTACAGGGAGTTGGGGTCCAGCGGCGAGCATTGCGCGACCAGCTGATGAACATAACGGCCGTCCTCTGCCGTTGGACGACGTAGTTCGATGGAGGGGTAACTCAACACAAAACCTCGACAATAGTTACATATCTAATATTTACACCTCAATACTATTGAGACGAATCGCACCAGTTTTCCCTATATCATCGGGATTCAACACTGCAGCAACCAACTACAGAAACCAACAAAGGGCAACGTCGCGTACTAAGGCAACGCGCAAGTTACTTTGATGTCTAACGAATTGTACGCGAAATAGTATTTTTTTCCACCCCGAGCCCCGTTCACGTCGAAGGACGTCGCTTTAAGCGGCCATTATTCAAGCGGCAATCCCCGGTTTTCCAGCGCTGCTTGGAGGCAGTATCGGCATCAAAATACCGAACGGCGCGGTATTTTGATGCCCGGTTAATAAGCACGCGCCTGGCTTCGGCCCTATTTGCGGTTAAGCGATAACCGGCCTATATTAGAAGTACTGCCATTAATCACATCGAGCGAATCATGGCGCGCAGAATAATCATCTATGTCGTCCTATCTATGTTGGCTGGCCTGGGCTCGCCCTTTCACGTTTTTGCCCACGACGGCGACTCGGCATTCATACGCGGGCTTATCGAGTCCGACCTGGTCTTCGAAGGCCGGGTCGTCGATGTTAATTACGCGCTCTCGACGCCGGGAACCGGCCAGCGCGTCGGCTTGGCGCATACCTTTGTCACGTTTCAGGTGACCCGCATCTTCAAGGGCCGGATCGACGGCCCGTCAATCCGTGATGATGACAGTCCACGACCGGATAGCTTGACGCTGCGGTTTATGGGCGGCCCCGAAGGTGATGACAACTACCTGATGGTTTGGGGCACACCGCTATTTGACCGGGATGACCTCGATCTGCTGATGGTCGAGGATAACGGGCGTTCCGCCTGTCCGCTCGTAGGCTGTGAGCATGGCCGATACCGGATGATTGACCGCTTCGTCTACAACAACCAGGGTCACGAAATCGTATCCACCGATGAGGCCCTCGTGCGCTACGGCAAGTTCCATGCAATACCGGCGGTCCTGGTCAACCAGGTCGGTCCGGTCGAGATCGGCCGCGGGGGCGAGACCGAGATCGATGAGTCCGGGTTGCCGCGCGTCCTGCCGCCCTTCGGCAGCCATTACGATGCAGAAAGCTTCCGCGCCGTCGTCGCTGACAAGCTTCGAGATCTCGATGCGGCGGGCCTGCTTCCACCGACCGATCCGGTTAGGTCCCAGCATAGCGGAGACGACTTTAGGGTTGATCCCGCACCGCCAGTGGCGCGTTTGCCACGCGTTCAGCCGGAGCCGCCCCCGCCCGCCAGCGGCGTTCTGACAGCCGACCGGCTCGAGGAGGTCTTTAGCCGCGATAATGACGACGATCCGGTTCTTGACCCTCGCACGGCAGCATTTTTGAGCGATTTTCTCGAGCGCGAACTCCGGCGGCGCGGCAGACAGGAAATAAAAGCCGACCTGCGCCAGCAGCGCAACGAGACCAGGGGGCGGCCATGACAAACAGATTCACCGTCGCAGCGCTGGTCGGCCTGAGCGTTGCTATCCATGTCGGCACGGCTGATGCCTATTACTACTTGACCTGTGACGGCAACAAAATCGATTGGCAAAGCAACACAAAAACGCTCCGTGCCCATACAGAATCGTTCGAGCAGGATGCCATGCGCGGTGCGCTTGAACGGCAGATCACCCGCTTCAATTTCAACCCAAGCAAGTTCCGACTCAGCCTCGCATTGAATGATAACAGCGTCGCGTTCGCCAATGACCAGAACGAAATCTGGTTTTCATTCGAACAGGATACGTTAAAAAAACGCCCCGGCGTGACCAAGATGCGTTACAAATGCACGCATTTCAAATCTGAGATGCTGGAGGCGGATGTTGTCCTTCAGGGCGATTTTTCTTTGATTAACTGGACCTATACCGATGACCGCGCGTCATTGAGTGTTTATGGCGGAGACAATCGGGCCTTACGAACGACGATCATGCACGAATTCGGCCACGTCATGGGGCTTTTGCATACGATAGAGACCTATGGCGTGATGGGTAATTCGAGCAGGCACAATAATACCAACGGAAACCGAGCGCGCACCTACCTGGGCGAGGACGGCTCGAGCGGCGCCGTAAAATTATACGGCACCGCGTCTTCACATATTCAGGATGTCGGCGTTTCACACTGGAAATTCGAGGCGGCAGGTGACGATCCCTTTGACGATTACAGTCAGCATACCCGGACGCGGGTCTATGACCTGGACGACAACGCGATCGAGGACCGTGAGAGCAAACAGGGTGAACGCCATTATGAAGTCAAAAAAGGCCAGAGTATCCAGGTCGAATTCACCTATGAGAACAATGGCCAGGATGAGCAGAACGTTAAAGCCGCCTATTACCTGTCCGGTAACAACAAAATAACGACCGGCGACCTTTTCCTTGGCGAGCGCTCATTCACTCTGTCCCGGAACACGGCGTTCACGAAGAAGAAGACCGTGAACATTCCGGCCTGGGTACCTTCCGGATTTTATTTTGTCGGTGTGATCATCGACTACGATAACGGGTTGTCCGAAACGACCGGATCGAACAACGCGACCTATATCGGCATCAAGGTGCTGAAAGAGATCGACGAAATATAGCCCGTCGTCACGGGTCACTTTGGGTCAGACTGATGGCTCTTGTATTGACCAGAATGCGCGATTTCCTATCGAGTCTGACCCCATAGCCCCTCACAGCGGGATTCTCTATTGCAGTAAAAAATAACAGGATATAAACTGATCAATCAACACCAAACTATGCAAGGATATGCAAGTATGTTCAACAATCTTCTTAATGCCGATCTGTCTGCTTTCGGCGCGCCTGTTCAAAAACTCATCGAACTAAACACGGCAACAGTGACTAAGGCATTTGAGGCTCAGCAAGCCGCTGCTGAAAAGCAAATGGCTCAGTCACACGCTCGCTTTAAAGCAGCACTGGAAATCAAAGACGCTAACGCCTTCACGTCATTCCTTACTGAGCAATCTGACATTGCCAAGGCCAACCTTGAAGCGCTGAAAGCTGAGGCCCAAGCCAGCGTGGAAAGCACCAAGGCATATTTTACTGAAGTTCAGGCTATCCTGACTGAAAGTAACGACGTTATCGTTAAAGCAACGACCGTAAACGCGGATTAATGTAAGCGGCTGCCTAAAAAGGCTCTCATCAGACATGCTGAGGGCCTTTTATAGCACGGCACCCTGCGTTACCCCGAACCGCGTTTGACGCTGAACCCTGTTTTACGCGATAGCATCCCTTAAGGTAGCGGTATTGGAGCCCGCCCCATCGCCTGCTCGCCCCCTTCTCTCTTTGCGCATCCTTTGCGCATCAATCCTTAAAAATCTCACTAGTCGCTTTAAAACTGTTCATTAACTGGTCAACGACAACTTTGGGTTGATGTATAATCTGCGCCCTCATCGTGTTGCAGGTAACAGCAGTAATGTCTAATAAAGTAACTCCGCGTGTTGGTTTCGTGAGCTTGGGGTGCCCCAAGGCGCTGGTCGATTCTGAACGTATCCTGACCCAGCTGAAGCTGGAGGGGTATGAACTGGTCCCTAATTACGATAACGCCGACGTGGTTGTGGTCAACACCTGCGGTTTTATCGACGCGGCCAAGCAGGAATCTCTCGATACTATCGGTGAGGCGATCAAAGAAAACGGCAAGGTTATCGTGACCGGTTGCATGGGCGCCGATGCCGAGTCGATTAAGGCGGTGCATCCCGGCGTGCTAAGCGTAAGCGGACCTGAGCAATATGAGCAGGTCGTCAACGCGGTCCATGAGTGGGCCCCCCACGATGCGGGGCACGATCCTTTTATCGATATCGTACCGGAGTCGGGCATTAAACTGACGCCGCGTCATTATGCCTATATGAAGATCTCCGAAGGCTGCAACCACAGCTGTAGCTTCTGCATTATTCCTTCCATGCGGGGCAAGCTGGTCAGCCGTCCCGCGGCCGCGGTTATGAGCGAAGCCGAGGGGCTGGTGCGAGCCGGCGTGAAGGAGTTGTTGGTGGTATCGCAGGATACCGGTGCCTACGGCGTCGATACGCGCTATAAACTCGATTTCTGGAATGGTCGCCCGGTCAAAACCCGCTTGCTGGAGCTCTGCGAAGCCTTGGGCAGCCTCGGTGTCTGGGTGCGTCTGCACTACGTTTACCCCTATCCGCATATCGATGATGTGATTCCTTTGATGGCTGAGGGCAAGATCCTGCCCTATCTGGACATCCCGTTTCAGCACGCCAGCCCTCGCATGCTGAAAGCCATGAAGCGTCCGGGTAATATCGACAACACCCTGGAACGCATCCAGAAATGGCGCGCGATCTGCCCCGACCTGACGATTCGCAGCACCTTTATTGTTGGCTTCCCGGGCGAGACCGAGGAAGACTTCCAGATGCTGCTCGACTTCCTCGAAGCGGCGCAGCTAGACCGCGTCGGTTGTTTCCCCTACTCGCCGGTCGAAGGTGCACCCGCCAATGATATGGGGCTGGAACCAGTAGACGACGCGGTGAAGCAGGCGCGCTGGGAGCGTTTTATGGAGACGCAGCAGCGGATCAGCGCCACCCGTCTTGAAGCAAAGATCGGTCGCGAGATCGACGTCATTATCGATGAAGTGGACCCCGATGGTTGCGCGGGTCGCAGCCATGCCGATGCACCGGAGATCGACGGTAACGTCTATATTGAGGGTGCTGGCCACCTGCGACCCGGTGATATCGTCCGCGCGCGCGTGGTCGATACCGATGCTTACGATTTGTGGGCCGAACTGGTCGAAGACTAATCGAGAATCCTACCTGGCCACAAATGCGGCCACAACAACCCTAGCGGGCAGCCTGAGCACGGAGATACGGGCTGAATCCTAGCGGCGACTCTTGGTGGGCTGTTCTTCTTGGTGGGCTGCTCTTGGCGGGCGGCTCTGGATTCCCCCCCCGGGGCTTCGCCAAGACGCCGCCGCTCCCCGCGGCGGCAGGCCATCGTATTAAGGTGCCAGCTTAATACCGCGCAATAAATGTCGCCTTATAACATATCAGCGTCAATTCTGGCCGCCAGAACCCCCTTGCCGCACCTTAACATCGCTACGCCCTCCCCCTGACCGTTTCAGATAAATCCGCCACCACACGGCCACGCAACGTCCTATACTGTATGCATTGTTTTTGGGGGCACCAATCGCCAGCGCGCTGATGCATATCATTTTTTCAGTCGTCACTACTGGCAAGACGGTGTGAGTTGGGCCAGAATTGCAGCCATCACGTCAATGAACTATCCGCTACACTAGGAACATATACATGTTTATTAAAATCAAGAAAAACTGCGGCATCTTCATGGAACACAACGGCATGGAAAAAGGGATTATTATCCCGGTAACCAGCCACTTCCTGATCAACCTAAACCAGATCGCAGAAATATCGTTCTATACCATCAAAGAAGAAAAACTCCGTCATACCGTCGATCATGGCCCGTTCAGCATCCCACCCAATAGCCGCGTTATCCACCTGACCATGGACTACCGCTATTCGAGCCATCAAGAGAACCGTCCCGGTTTCTCAAACCGCATGATCAATCAGCGCGCCTACTACAAGCTCTTCTTTCTACCGGAATGCCCGGGCGAATACGAAATCTTGCGCGCCCATATTGAAAAGCAGGTCTGCAATATCTAACCGGCATGCTCTCCAGTGTTATGCGCCGTTAAAGGAAACAAGACGGCGCACTTTACTCGCTGTAACGGCAGGGCCGGGCTACGCCGCCTCTGCCGATGCAGACAATGGACCACTGAAGGACGCACCATGAACCAACCCGCCTGCACGATCGCCACTGCCGACCAACTTCTAGCCCTGCAGGGGGGTGCCACACCCGCAGATAACCCGCTGCATTACAAAACAGCGATACATTGGAAAAGCGACCTCTCCACCCAGTGGCTGCAAAACCTGTATAGCTGGAACACCCTGCTGGGCGCGGTCAGCGAGTCGCCCTGGATTCCGCATCCTATGCAGCTCGGTGCGTCGCTGCAACGCCAATTGATCGACGTTAATCTGCTGCTCCCCATCCGAACCCAGGCTCAGGATGCCGTGCTCAAAGGCAACCATCCGGATCCCTTCCGGGCAGAAAACCTGGAGCTTGAGCGCAAGTATGCGCGGCTATTGCAAACCCTGTGCGGGCACTTTCTCATTGAAGGCACGTTCGACCCCGAACACGCCACCAGCCTTATCCGCAGCCGCCAGGGCTGCCAGATGCTCTACCACTACATGGGTGAATTTGCCCAATTGGAATACCGTTACCATTCGTTGGGCCTGACACGCATGGCCGCTCTTAAAGAGCTGCTCAAAACCATCTTGATGCTTATAACCCAGACACCGGTCTCTGGCCTGCTGCCTTATCTTGAATACGACAAAGAGGGCAACCCCAAGCAGGACTTCGACGAATACCTAAAACGCTGCCGCCAGCGGATCGAAAGCCTCTACGCGGAGCAGGCGTTTGACATCGTCGACTACGCCAACAATAGTCCCCACAGCATTATCGGCTGCAGTGCGTTTAATGAAGTCGAAGGGTCCGGCCTACACGGGGTGCGACTGCGCCATTACCCGCTGCCCAGCGGGGTCACCCCTTGCAATACTGTTGTCTATCTCAGCAGTCCGCTGATTAACCGACCAGAAATTTTTGATCTGGCACCGGGCAAGTCGGTCATCGAAGGTCTGCTGGGCATGGGTTACGACCTGTACCTGACCGATTATTCGGGTGTCGGTCCCGATGCCAGCCACCTGGGTCTGGACTTCTTCGGCAAAGAGATCCACGACCGTTTTCTTGACCTGGTCACACAGCGTCATCCCGGCCTGCCCATCCACGTGATGGGCTACTGCATGGGAGGCTCGCTGATCCTTCCCTATCTGGCACGCAGGGCTGAAGAGCGCTTTGCCCGCGGCGAAGCCATGGACATTACCCGGGTCGCCCTCATGGCAACACCGGTAAAGTTTGACGACCAAAAAAGCGGCCACCTCCCCATGCGTGACGTGATCCGTACCTGGTACAACGAAGAGATGATGACCGACCTGTTCAGCAGCGTGAACATTCCCCCGCAGCTGATCGAAGTGGGCATGAACCAGATTCAACCCGGCGTGCAGTACACCGTCGCTAATGGCTTTTACCACCGGGCCACACAGCCGGAAATCATCCAGGATTCAGCCCCCTTTCTGCATTGGCTCAACAAGGGCACCGCCTTCCCCGCCACCGCACACCGCGAATGGATCCGCCGCGTCTTCATCGGTAATCAGATCTGGCTGGGGACCTACACGCTAGCGTCCAGCGAACCCAGCCTGGATCAACAACCCGTCAATATGGGCGCGCTCACCCAGGCCGGCGTTGCCATTATGGATTATCGCGGTGACCGCGACCCCATATCGCCGACCGGATCCTGCGTTGCGAGTCTGACCTGGGGCGCCTGCTCCGATTGCAATCAGATCACCACAACCCATGGCCTGAATCGGACCATCGAGAAGAACATCGGCCATATCTTCGTTGTCAGCCGTAAGCATTTAAGCGACTACCTGACGCGGGTGGCCGCGTTCTACAACGACCAGGCTGATTAACAGCACAGGGACACACTGCTGCGCGACGTTCAGACGTGGCGCAGGGTCAACTGTTGCGCGACGTTCAGACGTGGCGCAGGGTCAACTGTTGCGCAGGATCAACGAAAGTGCGAACAGACTAAATCCCCCCCTTAAACACCTCTCAAAACTGATCCAGATCAGCCCCTTAGGCAATGATCGGGTTGTGGTTCGTGTTAAGATTTTTTCTTAGAAGCAATTCCTGATGTTTAGGTACGGCAGAGCTTATGTGTGTAAGTAGCAGTCATGACCGCAGTCACGGTTTTACATTAATCGAGCTGGTAATAACCATTGCGCTCGCGGGCATCGTGCTGGCCATTGGTATTCCCTCCTTCCAGTCCCTGTCCCACACGAACCACGTCACCGCCCATATTGATGACCTGAAGAGCGCGCTACGTCTGGCTCGACACGTTGCCGTGGAGCATGACCGCAACGCCAAAGTCTGCGCCAGGGTCCCTACCAGTGATCCCACGGCTACGCCTACTTGCGACACCAGTGGATCCTATAGCTGGGGAAACGGCTGGATCGTCGCCCTCCAGCAAGTGGATGGGACGTTCATGGCCATCATGACCAACCCCCATCTTGACGACAACACCGACTTCTCTGTGGTCGACAGCAATGACACCAGTAATGCCCTGAAAGAAGTGATGTTCGGCCCTACCGGCACACTGAAGACCTCTGTCGGCGCTATCGTCACGATCAGCATCGGCGATTGCAGCCGCACATTAACCATGACACTGGCCGGACACTCCCGTGAAGCGAGCAGCGGATGCTGAACCTCCCTCGCATAAAAACCAGCCGTAACCACCTCGGTTTTACACTTATCGAGGTCCTGGTGGCGATCTTGGTGTTTGGGTTTGGTGTACTGGGTGTCGCCGGACTCGGCGCCACCAGCCAGAAGGTCACATCACGCGCCTATCAGTCGATGCTGGCGACCTGGCAACTGCAGGACATGATGGAGCTCATGCGTGCAAATAAAACCCTGGCAAGCAGCACCGCCGTTGCCAGCTACGTTTTCACTCCCGGCGGCAGCGTACCCGATAATCCCGGTTGTATCACCACGGGTTGCACCACCGCCGAGATTGCCGCTTACGACCTGAACCGCTGGTTAACGGCGACATCCACGGCCCTGCCGTCGGGCACCGGCCAGGTCAGCCGCAGCGTATCCGGCGCGGAAATTTCCTACACATTGACGGTACGTTGGGACGGTGATCGCAGCGGCGCCACGGGAACCGAATGCCCGACCGATACCGACGATGTGGAAGACCTGATGTGCTTGCAGTTGAGTTTTCAGCTATGAACGCGCCTTTCGCCAATCGCATGCAGGGCTTTTCCCTGATCGAATTGATGATCTCCCTGACCCTTGGGCTGGTTATCGGCGGGGCCGTGGTGCAGACCTTTATTACCAATAATCGTTCCATCGTGTTTCAGCGTGAAGCCATTACGACCCAGGAACAGGGCCGGGTAGCCGTAGATATGATCTCGCGCTATGTGCGGATGGCAGGTTATCAAGAGAGCAATCTGGCCAAATCCAGTCTCGATAGCGGCATCGACGGCACCGACAACGGCAACCTGGATAGCCTCGTCGTGCGCGTTGAAGCCGGCGGTTCCATGAGCGCCCCCATTGCCGATTGCCTGGGTAATGCCACCTCCACCAGCGGCACCGAACTGGTCAGCGAATTTAAAGTCAACGTCAATAATGATCTGGTCTGTAACAATGAAGCCGACGAAGTCGGTAACAACGCCGTGAATACCGACGACGGCGTGCTGGCCAATCGGGTCGAGGAACTGTCCATTCTCTACGGCGAAGACACCGATAACGACCAGGCGGCCAACCGTTACCTGCCGGCCGTTTCCGTCGCCGCCATGTCCCGTGTGGTCGCGGTGCGGGTCTGCCTGCTCTTGCAAAGCCGTGACAATATGCTCGATCAAGCCACCCACTACAGCAACTGTGCCGACGCCACGGTGACGCCCGCCAGCAGCGACAAGCGATTGCGTCGGCGTATATCCAGCACCATCACCCTGCGCAACCGAACCGGAGGCGGTGCCTGATGCGGCCATCATTCAAGAACTCCTGCCCTGTATTGAGGCCTCGACACCCTGCCCGCAATAACCAGCACGGTGCCGTGCTGATCGTTGCGCTGATTTTCATGGTGATCTTAACGGTGGTCGCGCTAACCAGCATGAATTCATCCACCTTTGAGATCAAGATCGCCCGCAGTGTGAAGTCCCAGCTTGATGCACTTAACGCATCCGAAAACATATTGAAAGAGGCGGAACAAGATATCTGCGCTTTTCAGCACATTCCCGGTTCGGGTAACTGCGGCGGCGGGCCTGACTTAGCGTTATTTAATACGGCCGGCGATGGCTATTATTCGGGCCCCGAGCTGAATAATATAACCGATAGCAGCGTCTTTTTTGGCAAGTACCGCGAGGCGGCCTCTTCAGCAGTGGGTAGTTACACCGTCGAATACCTGAAGGCGATTTGCATGCCCGGCTGCTCATGCGCAGCGGGCGAAGATAATACCGGCTGCCAGCAATACCTCTACCGCATCACCTCGTCAGGACAGTCTGCCAAGGGCGGTAATAAACTTATTCAATCGCAATTCTTCACTATCCATTAGGGAAGCAGGATGAAATCAAAACTAGCAACGGCCCTGGTAGGCATAGCGGCCAGTACTCTAGCCAGTGCAGCAACGGATATAGTTAATTTCCCTCCGACAGGAACGCCCTATGGCACGATTGCGCCATTGGAAATTAACCAATTCAACGTCAGCGACGGCAATGGCGTGGTATTCCGGCCTTGGTTCCACAGCACGGACTTTTATGGCGATATCAAAGCCAACACGGTTGACGCCAGTGGCGCTATAAACGCAACTGCGGCCTGGAGTCTGCACAGCAAATTCACCAATGCCGCAACAGCCTCCGCCACCTGGTGGCAAAGCCGCAAGGTGGCCAAATCAAACGGTAGCATCGCGGCTACCTATAGCTGCACAGCAGATAATGCGGCGGCTTATATCTGCGGTGATCGCAGCAACGAGGGCGCAACCGCCAGTGATTATCGTGTCCGGGGTGGCATACTCGGGGATATTGTCCATAGCAGGCCGACTTACGTTGGCCCCCCAAAGGCCGGCTACACCATTGATAACTACCCAAGTGGGATCAGTGCATCCCGAGCAGGGCAGGTCTATGTCGGTGCGAATGACGGCATGCTGCACGCCATTAATGCGAACCCGGCAAGCTCCGATTACGGAAAAGAGGCCTGGGCCTTCATTCCTAGCGCGTTAAACAATGGGCTGAGTGACCTGACTCCCGCGGGCAATGATACCAGCCACAAATACAGTGTGGATGGCCCCATCACGGTGGCAGACATTTACGATAGCACGACCAGCAGTTGGAAAACGCTGCTGGTCGGTGGCTTGGGGGCTGGCGGTCGAGGATTCTATGCCTTGGATGTGACTGACCCCGCTGCCGCCGATGCCAGCGCCGTTGCCGCTAAATTTCTCTGGGAATGGGATACCAGCGACAGCGCACATATGGGCTATAGCTACGGAAAGCCCATTATCGCCAGAGTCAATAATGCCGGCACTCCGACCTGGACCGTTATTATCGCCAACGGTTACGACAATTTTGACAACAGCACAGGCAGCGGAGACGGAAAAGCCCGCATCTATGTTCTTAACGCACTCACGGGCGCATTAATTGATGAACTGGCCGTTGGTGTCGCCGGAAGCAATGGGCTGAGCAGCCCCGTGGCACTCGACGCCAATGAAGACCTCACCATCGATGCCGTCTACGCGGGGGATCTGGCCGGCACGCTCTGGAAATTTGATTTTTCCAACGCCGCATCACTTTCCGCTACGGCATTGCTAAAAACAACCGATAGCGCAGGCAAAAGCCAGGCAATTATTGCGGCTCCGGATATCGCCAAGCACCCAACGCAAGCAGGCTATATGGTGTACGTCGGCACCTCTGGCCTCCCCACCTCAGCCGGCATGTCATCCGGCGCAGCCATTCAAAGCGTCTACGGCATTCGAGACCACAGCGGCTTGGCCAGCATCATTAACGACACGGATGAAGTAACCCGGCGCAGTACATTGCTGGCGCAAACGCTATCGTCCATCACCAGCGACTGGCTGGGTGTCACCAATAACAGCATCGATTGGTCCAGCCATGAAGGCTGGTATGTTGATCTGTTAAACGCGCACCAGCATATATTAACAGCGCCGCTTGTCAGAGACTCTCGCCTTCAGCTAATGGTGAATGATCTGACCACTGGCGCCACAGCCGGTTGGCTAACGCAGGTCAGCTATACCCATGGTGGCGAACCACTGGAAACCATTTACGACCGGGACGGTAACGGCATTCTTTCTGCGGAAGATAACCCCGATTGGATAAGCATCGGCTCCCCGGGTACACGGGCCGTGGCCAAGAAGATCGGAGGGAACCTGGTGTCCTCCAGCAGGGTGTTGCGCAGTGGCAAGCTTGACCACAACCTGATCAATGTTTGGAATGAAAATACCGCCACGTCCATTGGCGGCCTCCCCACGCCGGTCTGCAATCAACTGGGCGTCGATCTTCGCTGGGATAAAGGCTTGGACGACGGCGGCACCTACGGTCTGACGTTTACCGGCTATGTCGGTGGCACAGCGACCTACGATATTAAAATTTCGAACCTGAAGTACATCGATAAAGCGGAGTACCGAACTGCTGCATGTAATTCCGCACCCGGGTGTGTGCACTATGCCGGTTCAAACGCCAACACCGACGCAATTGACCTGAACATTTTCCATAATCCGGATAGCGCTGGTGATCTGGCCGTTATCTCGAGCACCCTAGGACGTGGTGACGACGCTACCACCGGAGCTAATGGACTACGCTTTTATTTCGGTAATACCGACCTGCACCGCTCCAATCGCTCCTTCGATTTTGCCATTACCTTTGACGGCACCGAAACCGTCGATAAGTGGACCTTGGATATGGACGACTCCGGTTTGGCATCACAGTTTATCGAGCGTGTGGAACTCGATGTGCAGGCCAGCTGTGGCGACGATTTCACTGAAGGCAGCAGCGGCGGAACCCGAGTTGTCAAAGATGGTGCCGCAGAAGATACCATTGGTGGTATCGCCAGTTGGGATGGGGCTCTGGACAAGCTGATTGTCAACAATACCATCAGCGGCAATGACGATATGGTCTTTAATCCGTCTGCCGGCGGCGGTGCGGGGACCCCGGCCACGGATGGTACCAGCGAATCTGTCACAACCAGCGGACCCGATCAGCAAACAGGTCGGCTGCGCTGGCGCGAGCTGTTGTTCTGATGTTGAGAAGCATTGCTAGCAAGCGGCAAAAGGGCTTCTCGCTGCTGGAGCTGATGATCGCCGTCGCGATCGTCGGCATCCTGGCATCGGTTGCCTATCCGGCCTATCAGGGGCATATCAGCAAAACCCATCGGCACAATGCCATCGGGGTGATGATGGGCATTGCCGCCCGGCTGGAACAGTTTGCCGAACGCAACGGCACCTACGCCGGTAGCGTCGACGGCGCCAACAAGCCACTGGCCAGGGTGTACGACCTGGACCCGGCCATCAACAGCGTCGTCGAACGCTATGACTTTACCGTGACCAACATCACCGCCACCAGTTACCGCATTCTGGCGACCCCAAAAGCCGGTACCGGCCAAGCAGGAAACGGCAAGCTGATCCTCTACTCCGACGGTCGGCGCGGCTGGGACAGCGATAACAGCGACGATGGCAACTACGAATCGATGGATATCTAAGGGCAGAGGAGCGAGGACGCCGCTGCGCGGCTGCTAGGGACTAAACGGCAAAAGCCACAGCACGTACCATGCCTGCCGCCTGACGCTTGCCGCCTGCCGCCTGCCGCTATGTTTTCTGTTTAGTCCCTAGCAGGCGCAACGCGCCGTCCTAGCTGCTAGCCCCTAGCCCCTAGCCCCTTAAAACAGGTCGATCTGTTTTTCCGTTAAGCGTTTAAACCCCTCCCCGACAAACGGCAGCAAGCCATCGGCCACCGGTTCCAGCTGGCGCGCCAGGTAGTGGTCGTAATCGACCGGGCTGCTGATAAACCCCTCCGGCTGCGGGCCGGCCAGGGTCATCAGATAGCGCACGGCATCGCCACGGCGAAAATGCTGCCCCTGCGACTCGGCAAACCGCGCCGCCTGTACCTGCGGCGGGATGTTCTTTTGATAGTCCGCCAGCGCACGCCGCAGGCGTTTGCGGTAGTACAGTTGTGCATCCAACTGGCCGGCCCGTAACTGTTCGACGACCCGCTGCACGTAGTCCTTGTAGGGCTGCCCCAGAAACACCCGCCGGTACAGCTCCTGCTGGAACTGGCGCGCCAACGGTGTCCAGTCGCTACGTACCGTTTCCAGGCCTTTAAAGACCAGTTTTGGCTGTCCGTCGCTATCGTCCACCAGCCCGCAATAACGTTTTTTGCTCCCGCGCTCCGAGCCGCGAATAGTCGGCATCAAAAAGCGTCGATAGTGGGTCTCGTATTCGATCTCCAGGAAACTCTGCAGCCCAAATTCCTGCTGCAAGCGATTTGTCCACCAGCTGTTCAGTTGCCGGGCCAGATCGTTGCCGATGGCATCGGCACCGCCATCGTCGCATTCCCGGTTTAACCAGATAAACAACGAATCGGTATCGCCGTAGATCACCTGGTAGCCCTTCTCTTCGATAAACGCCGCGCTCTCGGTAAGTATCTGGTGGCCGCGCAGGGTGATGGAACCCGACAGGCGATGATCAAAGAAGCGGCACAGCGGCGATCCCAGCACGCCGTAGAACGAATTCATAATGATCTTGATAGCACGCGATACCGCCTCATCGCGCTTGGCCTTGGCCACATCCCGCGCGGCCCACAGGGTGGTCAGTAATCCCGGCAGAATATGCCGCTGCCGGTCAAACCAGGCGCCGTTAAAACCCGCGACCGCTTCCGGCTGGGAAGCGGTATTCACTTTTGCCAGGCCCTCGACAAGGCCCATGGGATCGATGCAGAAGCTGCGAATAATGCTCGGATACAGGCTCGTATATCCTCAAGATTCGGAAAAAACCGTTGCTCTGAAGATACCGCCGTACCAGGAATAAGCCCGCCAGATTAAGTGCCATTGAGAAAGCAGACATTGCTTATCTTCAACCCCGTTTTGCTAGGTTGAAATCGGTTCAAGTTCGGGCCACCACCACTTCCGAGGTGTACAGCAAAAGAACCATCCCCGGCGACCAAACTGCGGAAAATCATGCTGCCAGCAGCACTTCGGTGACATCGACAAAGCAGACGATAT
>JBFGZS010000038.1:0-42656 GCA_041586615.1 Motiliproteus sp.
ATAATGCTCCATTCTGCGCCTGTTATCTGGATCTATTTTATCTAACTATAGGTATAGGTGTTAATCTAAGCAAGTCAAAAAAATAGACCATCTAATGATGATCTAAAATAACTATCAGTTCTCTAGGTTGAATGTAAAAAAGCCCTCAGAACCCGCTGAGGGCGAAAGTCACAGGCCTGTGACACGGAGGAAAACAGTAGATTACTGCTTTTAATACATACAGGTACTATTTAATACATACAGGTACTATAGCCCAAAAATGCTGCAACGCAACATTAGGTTTTCCCATTCACTCAAGACCAGGCGCGTTTTTTATCGCTCGCAAGCGATGGGCCGGAATATGCCGTCACTTACTCGCAAAGACTAATCGCAACAAGGACGGTCACCCTGGACGATAATGCGGTCAATCTTGTGATTTCGATTCAGGCACAGTGTTGCATCGGCTCTGGCAGGCACGGTTTCCAGCATATCCCGTGTTAATCGCTCATAGTGCATAATAAAGCGCCGGATCTGGTCTTCACTCATAATGCGCAGCGGCTCGGCACCAGGTTGGGTCCGGGCCAAAAATCGCGCCCGGTCAGCCAGTTTTTTCTCCTGTAGCATCCGCCACTCATAGACGCTGTCCATGCTGGGTACTTTCAGCATCAACAACAGATCAACCATGCCAAACAGCTCCGCATAGGGGCCGGCAAGCTGCGTATTCACATAATCGCGCCACAGCCCCTGTGCATCGTCAGCAGCTTCCAGCTCGTTAACCGGCTCGACCAGCTGGCTAACCGTTTGCGGTGCGGCCCCCAGGCACCAACCATCCAACACAACAACATCAGCCGGCCCGATCCATTCTTGCCAGACCACCTCAGGGCAGCGATCATCAATCGATTTATCAAATACCGGGATGCGGGTCACCTGCTGATCGCCCGCCTGTTTCAGCTGATTCAGTATATCGATACCCAATTGCACCTCATGGGTACCCGGCACACCGCGGGTTTCAAACAACGGATGGATATCCTTAGCCATTTGCAGACGCTCGGCCCGGGTTTTGTAGATATCATCTAGAGAAAAGCCGACAACGCGTTGACTAAACCCCTGCGACAGGGTGACTTCCAAGAGATTGAACAGTGTCGATTTACCGGCGCCCTGGGCGCCATTAATCCCTACGATCAACGGTCCCTTACGCTGCTGTCGATGTGCATAAATCCAGGCGGCCAGTGGGACGTAGATCGCCTCAAGCATCTCGACCAATCCGATATCCACTTTCAGCGTTTCCAAGGTGGACGAAAACGCCGCTTCAACCGCGCTGACGGCCTGGCGGCGTTCGGCCGCAGACAGGCAGGTATAATCGCTAGGCCAGTGGGTTAGCACACTCATTCGAACGCCTCTTTAGTCGCTGTAGGCTATAGTCGCTGTAGGCTATAGTCGCTGTAGGGTATAGCCGCTATGGGTTTTAGTCGCTGTAGGGAAATCTTATCGAGATAGACACCAATGGCCGAAATTCAACGTCATCAGACCTTAAATTTTTCCCGATATTTTCGAACAAGAAGCAGGTAAATCACACACGTCGCCTTCCAACCACGTTCTAGCCTAAGCCATGGCACAGCCGTTTACCGGCCCCTATCTCTGTGGTTCCGGAGCCAGTCCACAACCGTCTGCACCTGTTCTGGCTCCATCAAAGACGGCGCATGGCCTATTCCCGGCCACGGGTTGACTGTCAACGATTCACATTCAGCGCGCATGCCGGCAACGGTCTCTTGGTCCAGTACATCTGAATTTTCGCCCCACATGAGCATCTGGGGACAACGCACCTGACGCCACACCGGCCAAAGATCGATATCTTCGGAACTGCTGGCACGGGTATAATCGCCAATGACCGGGTCATAATTCAACACCCATTCACCACTGGGTAGCTCTCGGCTGCCATGCTGCGCAAGATGTCGCCACTGTTTATCGCTGATACCTCGGTAGGCGGCGTACACCTCGCGGTAATAGGCTTCTACCGCATCCAGGTCGGAAAATTCCGCCGTTTTGCCGACATACAACCCAATACGCTGCAGTGCTCGACTAGAAACAAAGGCACCAATATCGTTCAGAACCAGTCGGCGGATAGGCGTTTGGGGCTGCGCAGCCAGACACATACCAATAATGCCGCCCATGGATGTACCCAACCAGTCTATATCGGGAACATCAAGCCTGGCGATGAGCGCGGTCATATCCTGGAGGTACTGGTTAATCTGGTACGGTACACCTTCAGGGAGCCAGTCACTGTGACCGCGTCCGACAATATCCGGGCATACCACGCGATAATCCCGCGATAATGCCCGCGCGATATCATCAAAATCACGACTATTGCGTGCCAAACCATGCACGCAGACCAGCACTCGATCATTATCCGCCGACCCCCATTCATGGTAAGCGACACGATGAAAACCTTTGGCATTCAACGCCAGGAAACGGTGACTGCGCATTAAACCTCCACGTCTGAATCAAGAGCGTTTTTAGGATGTTATCAGGTAAAGTTTTGTAAATGTTGACGAAATAAAAGTCAGACTGAATTAAGGTATCCCATTCTGGTCAATGGAGGTTGCGACTGAACCGAACGGCAACACGTAGCCAGCCCAGACCGTGCGCCATCAGCCCAAAGCGACGTAATCGATTGAAGACCGCTAGGCATGGAGGCATTATAGGCCATCGAAAAGTGCCGAGACATTCCGCGCTGTACTAACACGCGGCGACCAGTGCAGCACATAAAACCCTGAACACTTGTTACCGGTCAGGATGACACAGCAACACGACGAAAAGGCTCCTTTGATGTCACGGACTTTACTGAAAATAGCGCTCCCCATCCTGTTTATCGCCCTGGCCATCGCTGCGTTTACTTCATTGAAAGCCTCCAAACCGGCCACGCCCGCCAAGCCCGTTAGCGAAAAAATCTGGACGGTGAACACCGTTGACGCCTCCCCTGGCCGCTATGCACCGCGTATTACGCTGTATGGCCGTATCGAATCTCCGCGCAGCGCAGAGCTTTCTACCACGCTGACCGCCTTTGTTCAGAGCCTCGACATCGATGAAGGCACATCTGTGCGCCAAGGTCAGACACTGCTGCAACTGGATCCGCGTGATGTACGGCTACAGGTCGCCCAACGTAAAGCCGACCTGGCCAGCAGCGAGGCCAAAGTGGCCGCCGAACTGAATCGCTACCAAGCCGATCGCAACGCACTGACGATTCAGACCACGTTACTGGAACTGTCCAACCGTGCTGTCACTCGCTTCAAAGCCCTTAAAGGCCGCAACGTCGCCTCGGACACGCAACTGGAAGATGCGGAGCGTACCTACCAGCAACAATCCTTGGCCTTGAATAACCTACGTCGGGATATCGACGACCACCCTAACCGGCTCGCTCAGCTCAAGGCGCAGCGACAGCAATCACAGGCGCAACTGGATATCGCCCTGCTCGATCTGGATCGCACCCGTGTCCAAGCGCCCTTTGACGGCCGTATCGCCAACGTCATGGTCGCACCCGGCGACCTGGTGCGTTCAGGCAGCGTATTGCTGCGCCTTTACAACACCGAAGCCCTGATCGTTCGAGCGCAGATCCCCAGCCGCTATCTGGCGCAGATTCGTGCAGCACTCCTGGCAGACGCGCCCATCCTCGCAACCAGCAAACTGGACGGGCAGCACCTTTCTCTAACCCTGCTCAGGTTATCGGGCGAAGTGGGTGACGGCCGCGCAGGCATCGATGCCTTGCTCCGCTTCAACAATCCCAGCAACGATCTCGCATTGGGCCGCGGTCTCGAACTGGAACTCGACCTGTTACCCATAGACGCGGTTGTCGCCGTCCCACCGCAGGCCTTATACGGGACGGACCGGATCTACCGCGTCAGTAACGAACGTCTGGAGGGGATTCTGGTACAGCGCCTAGGCGAGACCCATATCGACGGACAGCGGCGCCTGCTGCTGAGGAGTCCAGACATTCGGCCCGGCGACAAGTTAGTCACCACCCAACTTCCCAACGCCATCACCGGCCTTAAAGTGAATGTGGGAGCGCTGTGACATGACGCACGCCTCGCTATCTCTTACCCCTAACTCGCCGTCTCTTGCCCATAAACAGCACACCGCTGCGGATCTGAGCGGCAGCTCTTGCCCTGCTTCGGCGGGTGAAACACAGACAGGAACCCGCTGAAATGAGTCGCCAAAAGGGGTTTCTCGAAAGCAGCATCGCCAATTTTGCCACCCACCGTGTGGCGTCCAACCTCTTGATGATGCTGATGATACTGGCGGGAGCCTGGGGCCTTAAACAGCTGAAAACACAATTTTTCCCCTCCTTTGAACTGGATCTCGTCACTGTTCAGGTCAGTTGGAGCGGTGCAGCCGCTGAAGATGTCGAGCAAAATATCACCGTCCCTATCGAGCAGGAGCTCACCAGCGTCAACGGTATCGATAAGGTCTATTCCACATCAAACCGTGGCGTATCGTCCATCCGTCTGGAGCTTGATGAAGGGATCGATGCCTCTCGCGTGCTGGATGACGTTAAACAGAAAATTGATGGCCTGCGCAACCTGCCCGAAGAATCGGAGCAACCTATCGTCCAGCTCTTCACCCGCTATGAGAATATTGCCAGTGTGATCCTGACCGGCACGGATAACCGTGAAGAACTTCGCCCGATGGTACGCCGTTTCGAGCGCGAGCTCTTGGCACTCGGTATTCGTAAGATCGATATCGAAGGCTTGCCGGATAAAGAACTGGCCATCCAGGTGCCGTCTAGCCAATTACACACCCTTGGGCTGGATTTGAATGACATCGCCACGCGGATTCGTCAGCGCAGCCTCGACCTGCCCGCCGGCACCGCAGGCCGCCAGGATGGCGCACGCCAGATTCGCAGCCTGAGCCAACAACGGGATGTCGGCGGTTTTGAACAACTGCCCCTCATTACCCTCGAAGACGGCCAGCTGGTTAGACTGGGCGATATTGCCGAGATAACCGAACGTCCACAGGACGATCAGGTTTACCTCGAATACCTGCAACGCCCCGCCGTCGAACTCGTCCTGCGCCGTACCGAGGCCGATGACACATTGACCACCGCCCGTATTCTGGACCAATGGCTGGCTGATACCCGCCCCACCCTGCCCCCCGGGGTCGAACTGATCACCTACAACGAAAGCTGGCAGTTGATACAGGATCGTATCAATTTATTACTGCGCAACGGTGCCGGAGGCCTGGTGCTGGTGATCGCCATGCTGTTTCTGTTTCTTAATGTCCGGGTCGCCTTCTGGGTCACCGTCGGCATCCCGGTATCCTTCCTGATCACACTGGCCGTTGTGCATCTGATCGGCGGCAGTATCAACATGATCAGCCTGTTTGGTTTAATCATGGCGCTGGGTATTATCGTCGATGATGCCATCGTAGTCGGCGAAGATACCCTGACCCACTTTCAGCAAGGTGAGCCGGGCAAGCGCGCGGCTATCGGGGGTGCACAGCGTATGCTGGCGCCCGTTATGGCCTCCTCCTTGACGACCATCGCCGCATTTCTGCCGCTGCTGATGGTCGGAGGAACGATCGGGAATATTTTGATCGATATCCCGATCGTGGTGATCTGCGTCATTATCGCCTCGCTGGTCGAGTGCTTCCTGATTCTACCCGGCCACCTGCATCACAGCCTGAAACGGGCGGACAAGATCAAACCCGGCCGATTTCGCCAGCGCCTCGACGGGGCGTTTAATCACTTTCGCGACCAACCGTTTCGCCGGCTGGTCACCCTGGCGGTGCAATTTCGCTGGGCCACCGTCGCAGGGGCCATCGCCTGCCTGATTCTGGCCATCGGGTTAGTCGCCGGAGGACGGGTAAAATTCACCTTTTTCCCCACCGTCGACGGCGACGTACTCACCGCCAGTGTGCAATTTGCACCCGGCACCAGTACACAGACAGTCGATCACTACCTCGATCAGATAGAAAGCGCCCTCCGGGAGGCCGAGACATCCCTGCCAGGAGACTATGTCGAATCGGTTATTCAGCACCAGCGGCGTTCCCTGTTCTCACGAGACAGCGCCGGCGCAGGTTCCGGCGATGAATACGGGGCCCTGTATGTACAGCTGCGCGCCGCCGACGAGCGCCAACGCAGCAACGACGAACTGCTGCACGCCTGGCGAAAAAACATCCCCCAGCGTGCCGGTATGGAACGCCTCAGCATCACCCAACGCTCCGGCGGCCCGCCCGGTCAACCCATCGAGGTCAAGCTGACCGGTGCCGATGTTGACACCCTCAAGCAAGCCTCCCTGGCGCTGCAGGATATTCTGAAAGGCTATAATGGCGTCAGCAATATCGATGACGATATGCCCTTCGGCCGCGAGCAGTGGATCTTCGATCTGACGCCGGTCGGCAAAGCCCTGGGGCTCAACCTGGATGCCGTCGGACGCCGACTCCGGGCCGCGCTAGATGGGCAACTGGTACAGATCTATTATCAGGATCAGGATGAGATCGAAGTCCGGGTCATGCTGCCCGACCGGGAACGCGACCACCTAAGCACACTGGAGCAACTCCCCATGGTGCTCCCCAACGGCAGCACTACCCCCTTGGCCAATATTGTCAACTTTGAACCCAAGCGCGGCCTGGATACCCTGAAACGGGTCGACGGCCTGCTGGCCGTCGTGGTCACGGCCGACCTGGATGACAAAGCAGCAAACGCCAATGAGGTCATCGAAGCACTCAAGACCGGCCCGTTGGAGGAGCTGACCGCGCGTTACGGCATCCAGGCCAGCTTCGAAGGCAAAAAAGCCAACGAACGCGAAACCATGGCCGATATGAAAATGGGCCTTATCATCGCATTGGCGCTGATCTTCATCATCCTATCCTGGGTATTCGGTTCCTATATCTGGCCTCTGGCGGTCATGGCGGTTATCCCCCTCGGCCTGACCGGCGCCGTATTCGGCCACCTATTAATGGGTAAGGCCTTGACCATCTTGTCCTTGTTTGGCCTGTTCGGGTTGTCCGGTATCGTGATCAACGACTCCATCGTCCTGATCAGCTTTTACCGCAAGCTCCGCGAGGCCGGAATGGCGATGGAAAAAGCGATCGTGGAGTCCGCCTGCCAACGCCTGCGCGCGGTCTTATTAACCTCACTGACCACCATTGCCGGATTAAGCCCGATTCTGTATGAAACATCCCGCCAGGCGCAATTCCTGATCCCGATGGCAATCTCCATCGTTTTTGGTCTGGCCTTCGCCACCGTACTGATCCTGCTGGTTGTGCCGTCCTTGCTGGCCATGATCGAAAATCTGCGCCACACCCTGGCGCGCTGGTTTGGCTGGGAGGACCGGTTCGCGCAGAGCGATACCGGGGCGGGGCAAACACCGTCCCAATAGCGCAAGGCGAGAGCACGCGGGCCTACGCGATAGACTTCTTATCACCAGGCGCGTTATCACCAGGCTCATTATCAAACAGCAACAGCTGCCGGCCCCCGCTCGCTTCCAGTCGATCGGTCAGGCGGACCCCGACACCCAACAGGCGCACCGGCGGCGGGTGGCGCTGTAAGGCTTCCTGCAGCAGAACCCGATACACGGCGGCATCGGGTTCTGCACAGGCCGCCTCGACAGTCGTCTGGACAAAGTCGGAAAACTTCACTTTTACCACCGCACCGCTGATCCGATAACTGCCATCCAGGCGCGCCTTGCGCATCTCCAACCGCTTCAGCAGCTCCGGCAGTTGTTCTTCACACTGGTTTAAACCGGGCAGATCCTGAACATAGGTATGCTCAACGCTGACAGACTTGCGCCGGTGTTCAGTGGATACCGGACGATGATCGACCCCCTGCGCCAGCTGAAACAAGCGCTCGCCAAAACCACCCAGCGCCTCAACCAGCCGTACCGCCCCCAACCGACGTAGATCGGCGCAGGTGCTAACGCCCAGGCCTAAGAGCTTTTCAGCGGTAGCCGGCCCAACGCCATGCAGTTTTCGTACGGGCAATGTTTCGACAAAATCAGCCACGTGCGGCGGGGTAATCACCCAAAGACCATCGGGCTTGTTCCAGTCGCTGGCGATCTTGGCCAAAAACTTATTCGGCGCCACGCCCGCCGAAATCGTGATCCCCACTTCCGCCGCCACCCGCTGGCGCAGTTCCTCGGCGATCAGGGTGGCACTGCCACGACAGGCCGTCGATTCGGTCACATCCAGAAAGGCTTCATCCAGCGATAGCGGTTCGATCAACGCGGTGTAATCGGAAAATATGCGCATAATCTGTTGCGAGGCCAGCCGGTATTTGTCCATGTTGCCGGGAATAATTTTCAATGACGGACATAATTTAATCGCCTGCGCCGATGCCATGGCCGAACGCACACCGAAGGCCCGGGCAGGGTAATTGCAAGTCGCGATGACACCCCGTCGTCCCGGATCACCCCCGATAGCGATGGGAATATCCCGTAACGCCGGATCATCGCGCATCTCTATGGCGGCAAAAAAGCAATCGCAGTCGCAATGAATGATTTTTCGATCTATAGACATCGGGAGGACAGTTGATGGATTAGACGACTCAATCTGACACTAGCCAAAACGTGCAACCAGAAAACAACTGTATATACAGACAGCCAATATTGCAATCACGATGATAAACGCCTAAACACTTTCATGGCTAAGCATCTGCTTATAAAGTAATTAGAATACGACCATCGTGCTTCGATTCCCTTTATATGGCATAGGCCCACCCGCATTCACTAACCCAAGGAATCACGCATGCAATCCAGTCTTTTAGACCTTCAAGAGCTTGTCGAGCGCTACCGCGATGCGCGGGATTGGGCGCAATTTTATACGCCCAAAGATGTGTCAGCCGCGTTGGCGATTGAAGCGGGGGAACTGCAGGAGTGCTTTCTATGGAAGAGCGCTGCACAGGTCGAGGAGGCACTCAAGCAGCCCACTGAACGGGAGGCTATCGAGGATGAAATGGCCGATGTTCTGGCCTATCTGCTTAGCCTCGCTTCTGTCACGGGAACCGACCTTTCGGCAGCACTGGTGCGTAAAATGGCAAAAAATGAGGAAAAGTACCCGGTAGAAAGGGCAAAAGGTTCCGCGCGTAAATATCACGCCTACACTAAATAGAGGCGATTCAAAGGGTAAGCGAGTTACCCAAGCGAAACCTTGCATTGCACAAATTAATAAAACTACAAAAACCAAAAATATCAGCAATTTTCTTGGCCAAACAACAAAATACGAGAACATATTCTTCAAAAAAGGCCATATCATAGAAAAATCACAAGGCCATGCAACAGGAGAATAAAAATGCTTATCGGCGTCCCTAAAGAGATTAAAAACCACGAATACCGAATTGGTATGACCCCTTCCGGCGTGCGCGAACTGATCGCCCACGGTCACGACGTTATTGTTCAACGTGATGGCGGCACCGCGATCGGCCTGACCGACGACCAGTATGAAGCAGCGGGCGCGCGCATCATCGATAGCGCCGCAGAGATCTTTGCGCAAGCGGACATGATCATTAAAGTCAAAGAGCCGCAGCCCGACGAATGCCGCATGCTGCGTCCCGGTCAGATTCTCTTTACCTACCTGCACCTGGCCCCGGACCCTGAGCAAACACGCCTGCTGGTTGAATCCAACGCTGTCGCCATCGCCTACGAAACAGTAACCGATAACCGTGGTGGCCTACCGCTGCTGGCTCCGATGAGCGAAGTCGCCGGCCGTATGGCCGTTCAGGCCGGTGCTCATGCGCTGGAAAAAGCTCAGGGCGGTAACGGTACCCTGCTAGGTGGCGTACCCGGTGTCGCGCCAGGCAATGTGGTTGTTATTGGCGGCGGTGTGGTTGGCGTCAATGCGGCACGCATGGCACTGGGTCTTGGCGCCAGCGTCACCGTACTGGACCGCTCACTGGATCGACTCAAAGAGTTGGATAATCTATACGGCCCAGGTCTGAAGACCCTGTATTCAACCACCGATACGCTGGAAGGCTGCATCAAGGAAGCCGATCTGGTCGTCGGTGCCGTGTTGATACCGGGTGCTGCAGCACCGAAACTCGTCTCTCGCGAGATGCTGGGCATGATGAAGCCCGGCGCAGTGCTGGTCGATGTTGCGATCGATCAGGGCGGTTGTTTTGAAACCTCCAAGGCTACCACTCACCAAGACCCGACCTACGAGGTGGATGGCATCGTTCACTATTGCGTGGCCAATATGCCCGGCGGCGTCGCCCGCACATCGACCTTCGCACTAACCAATGCGACGCTTCCCTATGCGCTGCAACTGGCAGACAAAGGCTATAAAAAAGCCCTTCAGGACAACGCCCACCTGCGCAACGGCCTGAACGTTCACCGCGGAAGCGTTAACTACGAGGCAGTAGCTCGCGTGCTAGGTTATGACTTCGTCCCTGCAGAAGACGCTATCGCAGGGTAATTATTCCCTGCGAGTAGACTGGTCATCGTTGCTACCGACCAGTCACCCATAGCCCGTGCCTCCCATTGGATGCACGGGCTTTTTTGTCTATACTGTTTTTTTACGCGACTCCCTCATCGGAACTTCCCGGAAAAGAACCGGCGAAAAGTGCGGTAGCCGGGTTGAAATAATGCCTTCGACGCCTTATTAAGGCTATACTTCACGTCCAACATTAAGGTGGCAGCGTAATGCCGAGCAAAAAATATCGCCTTGGCGGTTCATGGATAAAGCGCCGGGGCATAAAGCCACGTAAGACAAGGGCGGACAGGCGCCGGCCTTGTCGTCATCAAAAGACCGAAGGGATCGCTATTTTGATGCCAGGTTCATAGCTAAAAACCCCGTCATCACGACGTCAGAAGATTGCAAACACGAACCATGCCGATCAGTATTAAAACGTTACTCGATAAAAGTGTGCTAATCGCCAGCTGTCAGCAGTTATCCTCACCGCAATTATTTGCCCTCAAGGAAAATATAAATGAATTAATTATTGAGCGCCGACAAGGCTCAGAAGAACGTATTCTGAAGCAAAAAGGTAAGCGTAATTTAAATGATATGATGGGGCTGATGGCGAAGGCGGGCGTTAGCATGGAGGAATTCCAGGCAGCGCTGAATAAGCGGGGTGATTAATACATCACTCGATACCAGGCTGCAGCACCGGTAAAATTCTAAAAAAGCGTGTCTAATGATGCGACACATAGCGAACGAATCGTTTTGCCCTTTTTATTTACCCCTTTTTATTTACCCCTGTTTATTCCCCCTGTTTAATAACAACGGGCTATTCCTATTTCCAATCCGCAATTATCGCGTTTAATCCAGCGGGTTTGCTTTAGAGTACGATCAGCGATAATCCCATTCCAGCCAGCAATAAAAAACAAAAACGACGAATCGTCTGGTCAGATAAGGGCGGTGGATAACGCTTGCCGGCAATTGTCGCAGCCATAACCAAGGGTGCCGCCAAGCCCGACGTTAGCAAGATGTCGCTGCTGATCTGTCCCTGAACCCCCACCAGAATAATTCGCAGGCATGTGGAGACACCGAACACCAACAGTAACGTGGTTTTTAAGTGATATAAAATAATGGGTTGTCGGTAAAGGTGGAAAACAATGGGTGGCCCCGATACGCTAAAAAGCCCCCCGGTAATCCCGCCCATTGCCCCCGTTGCGATAAAGCTCCACGGCCTGGAAACCTGGGGGTAAGGGTGGGGTTTCATCATGAGCAGTAACCCGCCACTTAAGATCGTCAAGCCTAACAAGACCCTGAGGCTTTCTGTGGTCGTGCTGCTGAGATGATCGAGTATAACGACCCCCATCACCAACGCCGGAATCAAGCCCCATAGAAGGCTTCGCGCCATTGACCATTGAATGCCGTCCCTCGAACCGCGCAACGCAACCACTACATTGACCAGCGACGTAAAGCTGACGACAATTGCCGCAAACCCAATAGACACCAACTCCAGCGCACTGGCCGCGCCCACCAGAATCAAACCAAAGGCAAAACCCGTCACCGTCTGAATATAACTGGCAATCATTGTCACGATTAAAAACGGTGCTAGGGAGGCGAGATCCATAATGGAAAGACTCAAGTGGATAACAGGATAAATTTATTGCAGATTGCGTTAACACAACCCGATATCAAGCAGAGACTAACCGCTAAACCTTAAAATACATGACGCTATAAGCAGATGCGCTAACCCGCAATACGGTGATTACGTGCGGCGTTTTCGACTTTTCTTACGCGCAGTTTTTTTACCTTTTGCTGCCGGTACCGATGAGCGCTGCCGATGAATATGCAGCTGATAATACCCCACGGCCAAGACGGCTAAAAAGCATGCGAAGGCAACCACTTCTTCCAATGCGATGTAAGGTTTAAGCCCTTCGGCACTGAGTCGCCAAACCGCGACAGCCACACCGGCCCATAGAAGCTGCAGGCGAATGGCCCGAGCATTCATTCTTTCACCCAACACCGCCCAGTTCACCACGGCAAACACCATCAAGATTATGATCGCCAGTATCCAGATAAACATGCTATTCCTCACCGGTTAACCCTGCACGCCTCGCCGCCTAACGCGGCCACATGACAACACGCCTAGGCGGTGCAGGTCGCCATGACCAGCGCAGCCAAGCAGCGGCATAAAAAAAACAGCCTAGCGCGCATAATAGGCTGATTTTGCGTTAGAAACGCTAAGATGAGAAGCATTAATTATGGTCTTTTCCTTCTTGACCTTTACCAGGCATTAACGCTTATCCATGGGAACATAGTCACGCGCGGCCGCCCCTTGGTAAAGCTGCCGTGGCCGGCCAATAACCTGGTCCGGGTCGACCATCATCTCCTTCCACTGTGCAATCCAGCCGACACAGCGCGCCAGGGCGAACATCACCGTAAACATATTGGTAGGAATCCCCATCGCACTCTCGATAATACCGGAGTAGAAATCGACATTGGGATAGAGTTTTTTGTTAACAAAATACTCATCTTCCAGGGCGATCCTTTCCAGCTCAAGTGCAAGCTTAAACAGGGGGTCGTCCTGCCGGTCTAGCGCTGCCAGCACCTTTCTGGCCTCTTCACGTAACACACGGGCACGGGGGTCATGGTTGCGATAGACCCGATGCCCAAAGCCCATCAAGCGGAAGGGGTCGTTAGGATCACGGGCTTTCTTAATATATTTGGGGACATTTTCAACACTGCCGATCTCATGCAGCATAGCCAGTACGGCCTCATTGGCACCCCCATGCAAGGGGCCCCACAAGGCAGCAATGCCGGCAGAAACCGCCGCAAACGGGTTCGCGCCCGTTGAGCCGGCTAGACGCACGGTTGAGGTGGAGGCATTTTGCTCATGATCGGCATGCAGAATCAGTATTTTATCCAGCGCGCCGGCCACGATCGGATCGACATCGTAATCTTCGCAGGGGACGGCAAACAACATTTTCAACAAGTTGCCGGCATAATCCAGGCGATTATCCGGGTAGATAAAGGGCTGCCCGATGGCATGCTTATAGGAAGCGGCCGCGATCGTCGGTATTTTTGCCAACAACCTAATCGCGGAAATTTCCCGGTGCTGGGGGTCATGAATATCCAGTGAGTCATGGTAAAAGGCCGATAATGCCCCCACCACACCGACCATAATCGCCATGGGATGCGCATCCCGACGAAACCCATGATAAAAGTTCAGCAACTGCTCGTTCACCATCGTGTGCTTGTTGATCCGGTTGTTAAACGTTTGCAGTTGCTGGCTATCCGGCAATTCACCTTTTAGCAGTAAGTAAGCGGTTTCGGTAAAGCTGCTGTGCTCCGCCAGCTGCTCAATGGGGTAGCCCCGGTAGAGCAAGATACCCTTATCACCATCGATAAAGGTTATTTGACTGGTACACGAAGCTGTGGATTTATAACCAGGGTCCAGTGTAAATAGCCCCAGTTCACCATAAAGACCGCGAATATCAACCACAGGAGGGCCGGCAACCCCGTGCTGAATCGGTAGCTCCAGCGTTTTACCGGTGCGGTTGTCGCGCAATGTCAGCGTATTCTTAGGCATAATCGTTTCGTCCTTTCTCTCTGCGAGAGAAGCACAACACAGGTTAATAAATAGCAAAGCCCCTTCTCCCCGCAGCGAGAGACGGTGAATCCCTACACCAAAGAATAGTTCAAGAATGCGGGGTTACGACGAACGCGGTCCTTGAACTGAGCCAGCGTGCACTTCTGTGGTGAGGATAGTTGACCCAAACCACGGGTTAGGGCGCGATTCTGCGTGGCCGCTTATCCGCCCCGAAGCCGCCCCCTCAAATATCATAGCCATCGAGCACCAGTTCGGCCCAGGCCTCGTCATCATCCACGTCCGATTCACGCACCGAGGCATCGGCCTCGTGCACGGAGTCAGGATCACCGGTAAACTGGATGTCATCCTGAATCGCTCAAGTTGGCCATATAGAGATTGGCATCGTTACCCATCGGGGTTTTACTGCCAGCATGTTTGCCATTATCCCGAAAAGTTGAAGGGGAGATCCCTGTCAACCGCTTAAATACCTTCGAGAAATAAGACACATCGCTAAATCCAGACAGAAAGGCCACATCCGTAACCGAAGCGGCAGGATGCTTCAGCAAGCGGATGGACTCGCGGATACGCTGCTGCTGCAGATAATCCTGAAACGTTTGTCCCATCTGCTTTTTAAAGGCTTTACTGAACGTGTAAGGTCCAAGCCCACACCGTTGCGCGACCTGTTTTTCAGTAATTTTCTCGCCGATATGATCGGCAATGAATTGCAGGGCCGGCTTGAGTGCTTCGGGCGCGGAAGGGCTCAGCCGGATGCGCAACTCCTCCGGAACCAGACAATTGGCGGTTGGGAAGTCAAGCAGCGTCGCGCCAGATTTTCGATTGTGACGGAAATAGTGAACCGATTCCGCGACCTCATTCACATCGCCCTCCGACACCGGCTTTACCAGCAGATTCCAAATATGTAACCGTAATGCCCATATAGCCAGCGACTCCGAGTGATACTCGGTCAACATAAGAATAGGCAGGCGAGGATAGCGCAGACGAACACTTTTCAGCAGTTTTAAACTGGCCAGATCGGGATAATTAAAATCAAAGCAGCACAGGTCTATCTGAGATTGCACCGAGCCGATAAAACCTCCCTGGCCGGAACGACGCCGGTCTTGCCGGGTGCGCGCACCGACATGTACAAGCTTCATAAGATTTCGTCGCTCTTGTTTAATTAAAAACTGCTCGGAGAACAGCCGCTTATTGGTTGCTGGTTGATCCGTAATGTTAAGGTCAACCCAGAACATCTGTGCTCTGTTCATGTGTGACACCATCCATGAGCGCGCAAAATTAAACCGACACAAGCAAACCCAACACGCTATTATTTCCAAAGAGTCACGTATACCTCTGGGAGTGGATGATTTACCGGGCCATGCCGTCAAATCCGTTGGTGCACGCCTTCTTCACCGATATCCACATTCAGGCCAAGTTCTGTCCTGTTAGCGTATAGCGCGCTGAAAAAGACCTATTCAGGCACAAATTCGACCCAGCAAACGGTTTGAGAAACCAATGAATGCAAAACATAAGCCAATAAATCCAAATAAATCATACGGCTTTGATTTATAAAATAGACTACGCCCCCTATTGTTTGTCTCAAACCACTGTGATAGCGGCGCATGTAAAAATAACTGACTCTTATTAACCAGGCTTTATGCCACGACGGTTCAGCCATGAACCGCCTATCAAGGCGACATGTTTTGCTCGGTATGACGTTACCGCCTTAATAATGGCGCAGGGCCTGACCTCAGCTCAATCAGCACAGTAAAAACACGGCTCTGATCGTAATCCCTCCCCTGCCAGCCTCAAATGCAAGCCCGTGGTCACGGGCCCAGTTCGACGACGTCGGGGCATGCTCGCCCGCGCCACGGCCATCGGTGGCAACGTACTGCGCCAACATACTCCCAGCCAACGGCAACAAACTACCAGCAACCGCGACCGCCACCTCCTAGAGTTTACTGCGAGGAAGAGGCGAAGCCGTAAACAGCCCCTTCCCGATTAAATGGACTAACCCATGAGGACAACATCATGAAAGATTTCAAACAAGCACTGATCGACTTTCTGCGCGACGAAGAGGGACTGGAAACCGTCGAGTACGCCGTTGCCGGTAGTTTGATTGTGGCGGGCTCTGTTGCGGCCTTTACTAGCCTCGGCACCCAGGTTGCTGCAGGGCTCACTTTTTTAGCAGGTAAAATTGTAACGGCGTAAACCGCTCGATCGTTAATCCGTCAGAGGAGCTACCAATGCCAGTCTCCAGCGACTTACCCAATGCACTGCTTTTCTTCATCCTGTCGCTGGTGCTGATCGCCGCGCTGGTTGACTTGGTGCAGTGCCGGATCCCCAATTCGCTGGTGATCTGGGGGTTGCTGGTCGCCCTGCCGCTGCGTTACCACTACTTCGGCCTGCCGGGACTGGGGCTGGGGCTGGGCGGCTTTGCGGTCTGTTTGCTGGGGTTCTTACCGCTATATCTGGCCGGGGGACTCGGCGCCGGTGACGTCAAACTAATGGCCGCCGTCGGCGCGTTCCTCGACCCGCAACAGGCGTTGCTGGCGCTGGTGTTCTGCATCAACGCCGCCACGCTGATCGGCATCGGCTACCTGATCGTCAACGGTGGCGTGGGTGCCTATCTGCGCCGCTACGCACAGATGTTCAAGGCGCTGCTGCGCACCGGGCACTGGTTCTATATCGAACCGGCACGCGGTGAAGTCGCCGCGCAACGTTTTCCCTTTGCGGTGGCTATCGCCGCCGGCGTTGCCTTCCTGATCGACTACGACTATCCCGCATTTTACCCGGGCATCGTCGCCGCATTCAGTCCGGGAGGGATGCTGTGAGGGATCACCGAACCGACATATCCTGGCCCGAAGCACCAAACAATCCGCCGCCCGGTTGCGTGGACGATCTAGCGCAGGAGACGACCGGCCGCGACCACGGCCATGACCACGCCAAGCAATGGGCCCCCCGACCACAGACCCTCGCCGATACCGGCCTGGATGACAGCTTTCTCGGCGAACTGATCGCCAAGCATCTGTACCGTTCCGGAGTGCTGAACATCCGCCAATTGGCGGAGAAAGTCGCCTTAAGCGGCAGCATCGTCGAAGGCTTGCTGCAACAATTACGTCACGACGCACAGGTCGAAGTCTTGGGCCAGAGCGCCGATACCGGCCAGCTGCGTTTTGCCCTGACCGACCGTGGACGGCAGACCGCACGTGCCGCCTTCGAGCAGCGCGGCTATGTAGGCCCGGCCCCGATTACCCTCACCCACTACCGCCGCCTCGTGGCGGCCCAGTCGATCCACACCAGTTGCGTCACTCAGGCATCCATCAACGCCGCCTTTGCAGGTGTCGTCGTTCGCCCGGAGGTTCTCGACCAGCTAGGTCCTGCGGTCATTTCAGGCCGCGCTATCTTTATCTACGGTCCGGCGGGTACCGGCAAGACCTTTCTGAGTCAGCGTCTTACCCGCCTGTTTGCCGATAGCTGCCTGATTCCCCATGCACTGTATATCAATGACCAGGTGGTACAGCTGTTTGACCCCCTGATTCATCATCGACTCGACCCCGGGCAGTCAGCGCCGCAACAGTCCTGGATGCTGGCAGAGGGTGAAGATCCGCGCCTTTGCCGCTGCCAACGGCCTATCGTCATGACCGGCGGTGAACTGACTCTGGATATGCTGGAGGTGTACTACGATCCGGCCAGCCGCGAATACCGCGCGCCGTTGCAACTGAAAGCCAATAACGGCCTGTTTATCATCGACGATATGGGCCGACAGCAGGCCTCGCCCATGCAGATCTTCAACCGCTGGATCGTCCCTCTGGAAGACAAACACGACTTCCTCAATCTGGGGGCCGGGCGACATTTTGAAACCCCGTTCGACCAGGTGCTGATCTTTTCATCCAATATTAACCCGCTCGAGTTGGCCGACGACGCCTTCCTGCGCCGCATTGGCTACAAGATCTATTTCGATCATATCGACCCGCAGGAGTATCACTCGATCTGGCAACAGGTCTGCGCCGAGAAGGGCCTCGCCTACGACCCCAACCAGGCAGACTTCGTGATCGAATCACTGCACCGGACCCGGCAGGTGCCGATGTGCCCCTGCCACCCCCGCGATCTGATCGGTATCGCCAGCGACAGACTGCGCTACCTGGAGCAGAACTACGCGCTAACACCGGCGCTGCTGACCTGGGCCTGGGATAACTACTTTGTGCGGATCGGTCCCACCGCTAACGAATAAAGCCGTCTCCCGATGCGGAGATGGAGGAGGTTAGGATGTTTAAGGGCAGAACTGTGTTTCTTTTGATCGTATCGATGTTCATGGCTGGCGGAGCCGCCATGGTCGCCAACACCTGGCTGCAAAACCAAAAACCCGCCCTCCTCGCCGACGACCGACTGCCGGTCGTGGTTGCAGCCGTCGACATACCTTATGGCCAAAAGATCGAAAGCCACCAGATCAAGCTGATCTATCTGGATCCCAATGGGGTGCCCAGCGGAACTCTGAACCGACTCGAAGATGCAGAAGGCAAGGTCAGCACGCAGGATCTGCTTAGTGACGAGATTATCCATGCCAAACGGGTAACGGGGCACCTGGAGGGCAGCACACTGGCAGCACTCATCGAACCTAGCATGCGCGCGGTGACGGTTCGGGTCGATGACGTGATCGGGGTCGCCGGTTTCCTATTACCCGGCAACCACGTCGATATCCTGGCAACCCGAAAGCTGCAAAAACAGATCGTCACCAAAACGGTCCTGAAGGATATCAAGGTGCTGGCGGTTGATCAGAAGGCCCGTACCGACAAGAACGACCCGGTTATCGTCCGGGCAGTGACGCTGGAAGTAACCCCGAAACAGGCAGAAGTCCTGATGCAAGCCAAAGGCCAGGGCAGTATTCAACTGGCACTAAGAAATCCGTTGGAGGAGGAGATAGCGGTTGCCGCCACGCCTGTAACGAAAGCGCGCGTCAGAAGACAGGCACGCCCCGTCACGATGAACTCGGTCACGGTCATCCGCGGCGTCGAAGTCAAAAAGTCCAAGGTCTCGTTTTAAAAGACAAGGCATCCAGTCACCGTAAAATGACTACCCGACAGCGCGTAACGTCGGCCCAAAGCAGCAGAGTCACCGACACAAGGAGTTCGAGATGACGCATTCACAAGAATCACACCCGGGTAGAATCCAGGTGATGGTGGCGCTGATCGCCCTTAGTCTGCTGTTCATGTTAACGCCGCTTGCGGCTGATGCTGATCAGCACCTGAGCACATTCAAGGCACTCAGCGGCAATAACGGGCAGGTGAATGTACCTATCTACAAGTCACGGATTATTCGTCTGGATAGCCCGGCGGCCAAAGTATCGGTCGGTAACCCCGAGGTCGCCGACCTGCTCATCATGCGCGCCCAACAGCTCTACTTGTTGGGTCGAGGGCTCGGCACCACCAATGTATTGCTCTGGGATAAAGACAACAACCTGATCAGCAGTATCGATATTGAAGTCACCCACGACCTCAATAGCCTGAAGGCCAAACTGCATCTGTTATTACCCGATGAAAACATCAAGGTCAACAGCTCCCAAGGCGCCATTGTGCTCAGTGGCGAAGTCTCCAGCCTCACCGCACTGGACACGGCCCTGAAGCTGGCCCAGAGTTTTTCGCAACAAGCCAAGCGGGTCGAGAAAGAGGAGACCGGGGAGGTCATCAACCTGCTCAGCGTTGGCGGGGGGCAGCAAGTGATGCTCAAAGTCACGGTCGCCGAGATGAACCGGGACGTGCTGAAACGCCTGGGGATTAAATTCAATGCCATGAATTCGGGAAGTCGCTGGCAGCTGGGTGCTGTCAATGGCGGGGCGACGTTTCCAGACGCCATATTCGGTTCGGAGGGCCTGCGCACACCGGTGTTTTTAAACGGCGCAACCGTCGGTCCCGCGGTCGATGAATTTATGCCTTCGCCGTTGGGTATCGGCGATAAAGGCCTGTTTGGTAGCTTCCTTAGCCATGACTTCCTGTTCAATGTTGCCATCGACGCGGCCAAAAACAACGGCACCGCCTCTATCCTGGCCGAGCCGACCCTCACCACCCTGTCAGGCCAGGAAGCCCAGTTTCTGTCGGGCGGTGAATTCCCGGTTCCGGTTCCCGGTGACGATGGCGCAACCACTATAGAATTTAAAGAGTTCGGTGTTGGCTTGAAGTTTTTGCCGGTGGTTCTCGATTCCAATCGCATCAACCTCAAGGTTAATATCACTGTCAGTGAACTGGTCTCCGCCAGTGGTCTGAACCTGTCACCGGGCAATACAAACGGCGTGTTCCTGATTCCGGCACTCACCAAACGCAGCGCCAATACCACCGTCGAGCTGGCGAGCGGTCAGAGCATCGGTATCGCCGGACTGATGAACGAAAACACCCGCGACCTGATCGAAAAATTCCCCGGCCTTGGCGACCTGCCGATTCTTGGCCAGCTGTTTCGCAGCCAGGAGTATCAGAAAAAAACCACCGAACTGGTGATTCTGGTGACCCCGGAGATTGCTCGCCCCGTACCCCGGGATGAGTTGAGTTTACCCACCGACGGCAACCTGGAACCCAGCGACATCGAATTCTATCTGCTCGGCAGAAATCACGGTAAAGCGCGTCAAAAGGACGCGGCAGCACCGGCAACAGTTAACGCGGCCGGCAGTCGGGGCGGGAGCGAAAGTCGGTTCGGTCATAGCGTTCAATAATCTACGGAGAATAGCCATGACGTTTTCATACCTTTATGCATTCACGGCCGGTCTTCTGGTCATGAACCTGAACGGTTGTACCTCTTCGCCATCCCGGCCCCCTCCTGGCGCATCGGTGCAGCACCTGATTCAACTGCAAACAGACCGCAGACTGGCGATGCCGCCACCCCGCGCCGGCGGCGCCCGCCTAGACGGTCAACAGGCAGCCGAAGTCATGCGGGTATTTCGCACGGCCATTGCCAAGCCGGCGGAGGTTAATAATGAAATCCACGTCAATATTGGTAAGTAAAACGGTCCCGAGATGGCGTGACCATCAGCGGGGAAGCATCATTGTTATCGTATCTGTCGGTATGGTGGTATTGCTGGCGATGGCCGGCCTGGCTCTGGACGGCGGTCATATGCTGCTGAATAAGACCCGCCTGCAGAATACGGTCGACGCCGCCGTTCTAAGCGCAGCCAAAAGCCTGAGCCAGGGCGAAGATGTCGATACGGCGCGAACCGATGCGCTGAACACCTTCGTCTTGAATGCCGCCGCGACCGGTAACCATGAGCTGGCAGAGGCCTATACAGCACAGAATATCAGCGTGAACGTCGAATATTCGGACAGTATTAACCCCTTTGCAGCCGATGCCACGCTCACCGACCCCGCGTTCGTGCGCGTTACCGTCAACAGTTTTCCGCTACCGGTCTGGCTCAGTCAGGTGGTTGGTTTTAGCGACAAAACCGTCAGAGCCAGCGCTGTCGCGGGTGAAAGTCCGGTATTGCAAGCCGAGGCCTGTGATATCGCACCGATCATGGCCTGCGGTGATATGTCCCCCGGCGCGGTGGGCAGCTGGGGTTATTTGCCGGGAAAAGTTGAAATTTTAAAGCTGGCCGCCGGGTCGGACCCGACCCTGGGCCCGGGTAATTTTCAGATTATCGCCGCCTACGATACAGGGGGAGCGTCCTATCGGGAGGTCGCCGCAGGTAGCAACGAAGATTGCATCTCCACCACTGACACCGCGTCGCCCGATACGCAGGTATTGAGTGAGCCGGGGGCGAAGGTCGGTCCGACGGTACAGGGCTTCAATATGCGCCTGGGCGGCACCTCGGGCCCACTGAGTCGCACGGAATATCCGCCGGATGCGATCACCTATTCCATGGACCCGGTAATAGAAGAAGATAAAGACACCGGCGATATTATCGATGGTTTTGGCAATATCCTGGCGGGTGTTGACAGCGACGGCAACATTATTGATCCCGACGGCAATATTATTAGCGGCACGCTCTACAGCCATGCCGATTACGTCGCCGACCTAGCGAATGGTACCTGCCCCGCCCCGGGTGCCTGTCCGAGTGACGGCATCCCTAACCGACGCGTATTGACCATCCCCATTGGCCGTTGCGACGGTACGACTTCCGGCCGGGAATATGTGCAAATAGCAGGTTTTGGCTGTTTTTTTATGCTTCAACCCGTCACACAAAAAGGCAACGAATCGCAAGTTTATGGCCAATTTATTCACGAATGCGAAGCCGAAGGCGGTTTCCTGCAGAACCCCACCGGGGCCGGCACCGGTCCGACACGCTTAATACTCTACAAGGATTCGGCCAGCGGAGATTCCTGATGAGCAACGTAACGCACAACCTCACGCTGACAGCAAAAAAACAACGGGGCTTGGCCATCGCTGAGATGACCCTGGTCTTGCCGCTGCTGCTGTTGCTGCTATTGGCTGTCAGCGAGGTCGGACGAATACTCTACCTCTATAACAGCCTGACTCAGGCCCAGCGGGATGGCGCTCGCTACCTGGCGGCCAATGCGTTCAAGGGATCCACCCAGGTGATCGAACTGGTCGAAGCGACGGGCGCCAATGCGGACAGGACCCGAAACCTGATTGTTTACGGCAATGAAACAGGTAGCGGCACGCCGCTGCTAAAAGATTTAAGCAGGGCGGACATCACCCTCAGCGTGGTCAATTCGACACATATCCGGGTGGATGTTGCCTATAACTTCACCCCGATCTGGGGCGGGACCCTTCCGACGTTTGGTTATGGACCGGACATCAATGTGAGCTTTCCGTTACGCAGCAGCATGGTTATGCGGGCGCTCTGAGGACAGACCGATGCGAAGACAGTTACGGCACAAACAGCGGGGTATGCAGAGCGTCGAGCTGGCCATTGTCAGCAGTGTGTTCTTTCTGTTGCTGTTTGCCGTCCTGGAAGTAGGACGCGCACTTTTTGTCTGGAATCTGCTGGAAGAAGGTGCACGCAGGGGCGCCCGCCTGGCGGCGGTGTGCCCGGTTACCAGCACCAGTGCCATTCAAGACAAGGCACTTTTCGGCGGTAGTTTTATAGCCGGTCTAAACAGCAGTGAAACAACGGTCAACGTTCAGTATCTGCCAACCGACGGAACCAGCATTATCGCCGATCCCTCTGCCGATTTTAGTGCCATACGCTATGTGCGCGTGATTGTCAGCAACTTCAGCTTTCGGTTTCTGGTGCCATTTATCGACATAACACTGACGGCTCCCGATGTCATAGCCACGCTACCCAGCGAAAGTCTTGGCGTAGCGCCATTCGGTTTCGTATCCCCGCCCTGTTAGGAGGGAATAACATGTTTTTTCAAGCGCCAGAGCAGAAACCGCAGCAATCAAGGCACAATCGTCGCGGCCGAAACGTCACGGTGCTTATCGCCAGCCGGCGCCAACAGGATCTTGATCAGATTATGCGGGCAGCAGAGCGCATCGAAGGGCCGGTATTTTCGACCCGTCTGATCTGCAACGGCCATTGCGATCCGCTCTACGGGCTAGAGGAACTTCCCGATATCCTGATATTCAGAGCCGGAGACGCTTGGCGCGAAGAGTTGCAAACATTGAAAGACCGCTCGCCACAATCGGTACCGATGATTCTGGTTCTGTCAGAACATGACGATGCCGATATGCTGCGCTCTGCAATGCAAGCGGGGGCCCGCGACTTCTTTATCGAGCCCTTCGATACCGACGCGCTGCTGGAGTCGGTCAGTCAACTGGTCCGCGAATGCCTCGATAAAGGCAACGAATCCAAGGCCGTATTAACCACCTTCATGAATGCCAAAGGCGGTGCGGGAGCCAGCCTGATCGCGACAAATGTGGCGCATATCATGGCCGAAGTATCGAAATTAAACGTGGCGCTCATCGATCTGGACATTCAATTTGGCGGTCTACCTTATTACCTCGATTTAACCCCGAAATACGGCATTATCGAGGCCATTGAACGCGTCAACGAGCTGGATGAAGTTGCGATCAACGGTTTTTTTGTCAAGCATGCCAGCGGATTGCATGTCTTGGGCAGTTGCAGCAATCATTTGGAAATGGTCGATGATATAGAGCCCGAGAAGGTCAGCAAGTTAATCGCGCTTATCGCCAAAAACCACGATCAACTGATCATCGACTTACCTCGGCATATTAACCTGCTGGCAACCACCGTGGTCGAACAATCTGACCAGGTGGTTATCGTGGTACAGCAGAGTCTGACCAGCCTGCACGATGCCGTACGGCTACTTGGCTTTCTTAAACGGGATATTGTACTCAACCCGGAACGCATTCAAATCGTGGTTAATCGTTTTGATAAGAAATCAGATATTACCTTGCGAGATATCGAGAAAGCGCTCAAACATGTGCCATACAGTGCCTTACCCAATGCCTACAAAGAGGTTTCGGAAAGCATCCAGAGTGCCAAGCCGCTACATACAATCGCCAGGCGCGCCCACATCACCAAAGAGTTGATGAAGTTTGAAACCCATATAGGTGGTCATTCCATCGGCCAGCCAGGCGCTATTTCTCGCTTTTTTGCCCGCTTGCACGGAGCCTAGTCCTATGTTTTTTAAAGCACCGAATACACAACCCATCCCCGCGCAAGCGCCAAAAGCGCCCCCATCTTCCGGCAACACCGTCAGTCAGCCCCTGTATTCGCCCTTATCCGCGGCCGAGGATGAGTGCAAACAACAAATCTATACAGCCCTGCTCAAGATACTCGACCTGTCGTTGCTCGATAATATCGACCGACACGAAGCAAAAAGTCAGATACAAGCCATCAGCATGCAGATGATGGAGAAACAGGATGCTCGTTTCAGCCATAAGGACCGGCTGAAGATTATTCAACATATTGAGAATGATATTATCGGACTCGGCCCACTCGAACCGCTACTCGCGGACCCGACGGTCTCGGATATTCTGGTCAATGGGACCCACAGTATCTATCTGGAGCGCAAAGGAAAGCTCGAACGCTGTCCGTTACGCTTTACGACAGATAGCCACCTCAGCAATATCATCGACCGAATCGTTTCCAAGGTTGGGCGGCGAATCGATGAATCTTCGCCGCTAGTCGATGCCAGGCTAGCCGATGGTTCTCGGGTAAATGTCATTATCCCCCCGCTGGCAATTGACGGTGCGGTGGTGTCTATCCGCCGCTTCGCGGTGGAAAGGCTCAGCATGGACAACCTGACCGAGCTGGGGACCGTCCCGGCGTTCATGGTGCCCGTCTTGGAAGCGATCATCAAGGCGCGGCTGAATGTGGTGATTTCCGGGGGGACGGGGTCCGGTAAAACAACGCTGCTGAATATTTTATCGGCCTGCATCTCTGAATCGGAGCGCATTATCACCATTGAAGATTCTGCCGAGCTCCAACTCCAGCAACCGCACACCGTCAGGCTGGAATCGCGTCCAGCCAATGTCGAAAACAAGGGTGAAGTCACGCAACGTGACCTGGTGCGCAATAGCTTAAGAATGCGGCCCGACCGCATCATCCTGGGTGAGGTCCGAGGGGCCGAAGCGCTCGATATGCTTCAGGCCATGAATACCGGTCACGATGGGTCGTTATCGACGGTGCATGCTAATGCGGCCAGGGATGCGCTATCCAGAATTGAAAACATGGTTGCCATGACCGGCATTAATTTCCCCATAAAAGCGCTACGGTCACAGATCGCTTCCGCCATCCATGTCCTTATCCAGATCCAACGCCACGAAGATGGTAAACGGCGCCTGGTTAGCATTCAGGAAGTGAGCGGGATGGAGGGAGAAATCATCACTATGTCAGAGATATTTCGCTTCCAACGCCAGGGTATCGACAAAAATGGCGCCGTAATCGGCGAATTTACGGCAACGGGGATTGTACCCAGCTTCTATCCAAACTTGAAACAGTATGGTATCGACCTGCCCATCGAGGTGTTCTCTGAAGAACCGAGGAAGCCTCATGAATAACGGTACTCTGATTTTTATTTCCGCGGTATTTTTTGCCGTTTTTATATTGATGGTTGGCGTCACCGTTCCGGTCTTCGGCGAGCGAAAACAAGTTAAAAAGCGCCTTAAAAATCGCCTTAAAAATATTGCTGTCAGCAGTGAATATAAATCAGCACAATCGATTATCCGCCAGAAATATCTGCGACAGCTATCGCCGTGGGAGCAGCAACTGGAATCACTGCCCTTACTGGATCGCTTGGCACGGCTACTCGAGCAATCGGGGCATGAACAACTGGCATACCGCTTTATCCTGCTACGGATCGGTTTTTCAATCGTGGCAGGACTGGTAACCTGGGTGTTCACCCAGCAGATAGGGTTCGCGCTTGGCGCCGCTGTGCTGCTGCTGATCATCCCGTTTGTAAAACTTTACCGTGACAGCCATACCCGCATCGAGAAATTTGAAGAGCTATTTCCGGAAGCGCTCGATCTGATGACTCGTTCGCTACAGGCTGGGCACCCTTTCAATGAATGTATTCAGATCGTTTCTCAGGAGTTCCCGGACCCCATAGCAAAAGAATTTGCATTAACCTATGCAGACCTGAATTACGGCAATGATATAAGCCAAGCCCTGAGCGGGCTGCTGGAGCGAGTTCCCAGCATTACGCTGGTGGCGTTTGTGTCATCGATTCTGATACATAAAGACAGTGGTGGTAATCTCGCGGAAGTACTCAACAAGATTAGCGCCGTCATTCGTGGACGATTTAAATTTAGCCGTAAAGTAAAAACGCTCTCGGCGGAAGGCAGGCTATCTGCCTTTATATTAACACTCGTCCCTTTCGTCCTATTTCTCCTTATCTGGTTCACGACCCCCGATTACCTCTCGGCGCTGACGGACAGCCCTGAAGGGAAGAAACTGATCATGTACGGCATGACAGGGATGGTAATAGGCATCTATTGGATACGCAGATTGTTAAGAATCGAGGTCTAATATGTTCGATTATATACTGGCTGTTTTATCTAGCGAAATTAAAAACCCTCATCAAGTCAGGATCTTATTTAGCATTCTGGCATTTATTTCAACCTTAGCTTTAGTCATGGCATTTTATCTGCTCGTAAACGGTCTAATAAGCCCATACAGTCGTCGTATTAAAGCGTTGAATGGAGAACAAGATGATCTACCGGTAACGGCTCCTGAAAAAAGTCACAACACTCTTATCCTTGCATTAAGCAAGATTATTCCAAACACAGAAGCAGATAGGGATAATACTCAAAGAAAGCTTGTTATGGCTGGCTTTGAAAAAAAAGAAAGCCTATCGCTATATTATTCTGCAAAAATCATCACTGCATTCTCCCTTCTGCTTATCGGCATTCTAATCGCTCAGTTCAGACCAGAGATAGAGCCAAAACAAACATTCCTACTTGTTATAGCGCTGTTCTTACTGGGTTTTATGTTACCGAACATCGTTCTTAACAAACTGATCCTTCGCAGACAAAAATTGATTCGAAACGGGTTTCCTGACGCTCTGGATCTGCTCGTCGTCTGTGTCGAATCGGGTCTGTCATTAACCTCCGCGTTTCAACGCGTATCAGAAAATATGGAAGTCAGTAGTCCTGAACTTGGTGAGGTAATGGCCAGGGTCAACATGGAAATACGGGCCGGGATAAGTCGTCAGGAAGCGTTTAAAAACCTCGCTAAAAGAACCGGTCTCGATGAGGTCAAGGGATTAATCACCAATTTGGAACAAAGCATCCGGTTCGGTACCAGTATTGCCGATAGTCTAAGGGTCTACTCGGAAGAGTTCCGCGATAAACGAATGCAACGGGCCGAGGAGATGGCAGCCAAAATATCGACAAAAATGGTGTTCCCGATGGTTACCTGCCTCTGGCCTGGCTTCTTTATCATCGCCGTAGGACCTGCCATTTTGCAAGTCATGGCCGCTTTTGGAAAATAAGAGCCAAGAAGCTGGGGGAGTAAGATATGGCGATGCATAACAACAATCTCAAATCAGCGATGAGCAGTCATAGAATACAGGCTGGTAGTAGATGGCTAAGCACACTGGCACTCACTGCAATTATCAGCTTCATGTTATCCGGATGCGCCAGTCAATCGGCACAAAAAGCTGTGAAATCAAGAAGCGGGGATTTTATCAATAAATCTGCATCACTGCCTTATCTTGGCCTTCCTAAACCTCAATCAGTCGAAGACGCGATCAGTAATGGTGACCTCGCCTTTCGTTCAGCAGACTTCAACCGCGCATTATTTGAATATGTACGTGCATTGGATCTCGATGATAAAAACCTAAACGCCTATCTGAAAATCGGGGCAACCCATAACAAATTAAAAAACTATGCTATTGCCAATATGGCTTATACGGCCGCGTTGCAACTGGATACTGAAAATATTGACGCGCTAGAGAACATTGCCGTATTTCTTCTAAAAAACAACCGCTCCGATCAGGCCAGGTACTATGCCAATAAAGCCATAATAAACGCTACCGCCTTAGCCGACGTAAATGCCGACAGCGTCGTTTTCCCCGTTTCTGCCTATACAACGATGGGCATAATCTATGATTTGGAAGACAACCCTGACAAAGCGTTGGAACATTATTTTCAGATTTTGGATAAAAACCCCAGAAACCTCTCTATTCATAACAATATAGCTTACTCCTACTACTTAGCGGGAAGCTGGATAGAAGCTGAAAAGCACTACCAAAAAGCGATTTCATTAGACAGTAGTTACGCCTTGGCGTGGAAAAATCTTGGATTATTGTATATCCGGCAGCAACGATACAGCGAGGCGCTTGCGGCATTCGAGCAAGTAGGCACAAAGGCACAGGCCTATAACGATTTAGGGTATATTTGTCTGGTTGAAAACCAATTTTATGAAGCAGAATTCTTCTTGCAAAAGGCCATTGACTTAAGTCCAAATTACTACAAAACAGCATACGAGAATTTAGAGATAGTCCAGTGGAAAAGCAATCTTGCAAAACAAGAAAAAATCACGAACCCCTCGAGTAACAATCAACAAAACGCCGTGTCTGAACACGAAAACAACGCACCGGCTACGTCAATAAAACCAGAGAAGCTTTATTAGATTTATAGCTCAATCAATACACCTATATAACAAGCAGAGTGAAAGATGAAATATATCAAAATACAGTCAAAAAAGCTTTTCACTCATTGCGTCTACTCTTTGTCAGCAATAATGGTTTTTGCACTCAGCCTTTACTATTATTTTTCATACTTGAACAATACCGCTTTGAGTTTATCTGATGCTACCTATTACAGCACGATGTTCTTAACTTATGCGCTAAGCTGGTTAATAGCCCCCTTTCTTATCACTCGGAGTATTTATTTTTTTATAAAAATGCTCCGACATGGTCGTAAAAAAGGCGTTAGCCTATTCAGCATTAAGTTTCTCTTAAACCCCATCAACCTGCTAATTCTCCCTGGCTCTCTAACACCCGAAGGGCTTACTTATCGTCGGCGCTCGCTTATCGCTTTTTTTCTTTTTATATTGATGCTTTTACTGATGTTTTCTATAGCAAAGTATAAATAAACACATTATCCACAACAACGACGACGAGCTATTTTTCGTCACAAACTGCGCTGAAGAAAAGACTGACACAAAAGGTATCTATTAACCCGACGGGTTAATAGATGAACTCGGGGATGCGTTAACATTGGCACTATTAACCTGGCATGGCTTTACGCCATGGCGACATTTTTTCTTGCTATTAAGCTGCCGCCTAATATCTGCCGGTTGCGGGGTACAAAGCCCCCCCTCTGCTCAAATATCATAGCCATCGAGCACCAGTTCGGCCCAGGCTTCGTCATCATCCTCATCCACGTCCGATTCACTCACCGCCCATTCACGCACCGAGGCATCGGCCTCGTGCACGGAGTCAGGATCACCGGTAATCAAGGGATGCCATTCCGGTAGCGGCTTTGATTCAGCGCGCAGACGATAGGCGCAGGTTTTCGGCAACCAGGCAAAGACTTGTGGATCGCATGGACTCAGATCAAGACACTCCGGCACGCGGCTGCAGCGGTTTGCATAATCGGTGCAGCGACAGCTTGGTACATCCAATAAACGACAAGCGATGCGCGTGAACAGCAGCTCGTTGGTCTCTTCATCTTCCACCTTATGCAGACAACAGCGGGCGCAGCCGTCACACAAGGCTTCCCACTCCTCGGTGTTGAGCTGAGAAAGGGGTTTATCTATCCAGAATGGGCGAGCGGCCATTTACAAACTCCGGTATCTATCGGTCGGTGCGGTGACAATCAGTAGCGCGATTCGGTCGGCGTCCGGTACAGGTCCAGCAGGTACGGCTCTTTCGCAGGCGGCATCTGTAGATAAAAACCCTGTGCGGCAATCTGCGCCAACACCTTCGCCGAATCAACCCGGGTCAGCGGCTTGTCGGCAGAGATCAGCAGCGTCATGACATCTTGGGGTTTACCGAACTGTTCGAGCAACGCCTCGGGAACCCGGGCCAACCCCTCGCGCTTATCCACATAGAGGTACATCTCATCCTTATGAACGCTCTTATAAATGGCGCAAATTCTTCTGGGTAAACTCATAGCGACTCTCTCAGGATAGTGTGGACAATATAACCAGGCATCAAAACAGCGTCCTGTCGGCCTTTTAAACCCGCTATTTCATCGCTGGCTAATTCATAGCTGGGCTAATAATTTCAATAACGGTTTACCGATCACGTCTTCGCGCCAGCCTTGCAAGGCTGCGGGCAACACATAACGGTCATCCGCCATCCCCGAGCGAACCAGCGCCTCCAGCTCTTTGCGGCGCACGAGCAACTCCGGCGCCAGGTTCAATCCGCTCGCTGTCGTTTCGATCAGCGCCTTGAGTGCCTTGAGACGCTTACTCCAGGTGCTCGGCAGCGGACGCGGCGGCGGCGGCGGACAATCGGCTAACGGGCGATTCCGCGCCTCTGCAACCAACGCCAGTAGCACGGCACCATCTTTGGACAGGGTCCGTCCGCGAACCTGTTCGATCTGGGACAGCTCGCGCAGACTGGCGGGGGGACGGCTGGCCATCGCCATCAGCGACTGATTATGCACTACGAAGTTTCGCGGCATATCCCGCGATCGCGCCTCCTGCTCACGCCACACCGACAGCGCCTGTAACACGGCCAGCTGCTGCGGGCGCAATTTCCAGGCTTGTTTGAAGCGTACAGAATAGTGTTTTGCCTCATCGGTATCCGCGGGTGTCAGCATCTGCTCGCATTCAGCCATCAGCCAGGCATACTTACCTTCGGCTTCGAGGGCCGGCTGCAGACGCTGATAGATCGCTTCCAGGTAGGCAACATCCTGCGCCGCATAATGGCATTGGGATGCACTCAGTGGTCGCTGTAACCAGTCAGAGCGCGTCTCCTCTTTCTCGACGTCGAGCTCAAACAGGGTTTGCAGCAGGCGCTGATAACCGATCGATAGCCCCAGCCCCAAAAAGGCGCAGGCGGTCTGCGTATCGAACAACGGACGCGGAACACAGCCCAACATCAGGTTAAACAGCTCCAGATCTTCGGAGCAAGCGTGCAGCACCTTCAACACATCGGGGTCACGCAACAGATCAGCCAGCGGGCTGAGGTCATCCACGGCCAAGGGATCGACCAGGTAGCAGCGCCCTTCACTGGCCACCTGAATCAATCCGGGTTTGGGATAGAAGGTATCGGTGCGCTGGAATTCGGTATCCAGGCCGACCAACGGCTGCTGCCGCCACTGCGTACATAGTTCAGCCAACCGCTCGGCGCTATTGACCCACTCGGGGGCCATGGTCGCATCCTGCAGGGCCTGCAGTTGCTGTGCATCTATCGGTCTATTAATCACAAACGACTCCGTCCAGCAAACGCGTGGGCCAGCGTACCACCATCGACAAACTCCAACTCGCCACCCAGCGGTACACCATGGGCGATACGTGTCACATCAATACCCAGGCTCCGTACCTGTTCGGCAATATAATGCGCGGTGGCCTCCCCCTCGACGGTCGGGTTGGTTGCGATGATCATCTCCTGCACCTCCGAGCCAGAGACCCGTGCCAACAGCTCGGGAATGCCCACCTCTTCCGGCCCAAGGCCGTCGATAGGCGAGAGGTGGCCACGCAGGACGAAATACAGACCGTTATAACTACCGGCTTGCTCCACGGCTAGCACGTCGGCCGGTGATTCCACCACGCAGATCTGCTGGCGGTCACGCCGGGGACTGCGGCAGAGCCGGCACGTCTCCTCTTCGGTCAGGGTACGACAGGAGCGGCAATAGCCGATCTTATCCATCGCCTGCGCCAACGTTGTAGCAAGCACCCTGGCCCGAGGCCGGTCCCGCTCCAGCAACTGGAAAGCCATGCGCTGGGCTGACTTAGCGCCCACGCCGGGCAGGCAGCGCAACGCGCCGATCAATTGATCCATTAAGGGGCTGTAAGACATGGATCAGAACGGCATCTTAAATCCCGGTGGCATGCCCATGCCCCCGGTCAGCTGTGACATCTTGTCCTGCGACGTCGTCTCGATCTTGCGTACCGCGTCATTCACCGCCGCAGCAATCAGGTCTTCCAGTATCTCTTTATCTTCGCTCATCAGACTGGCGTCGATCTGTACACGCCGTACATCGTGACGCCCGGTCATGATAATCGATACCAAGCCCGCACCCGCCTCACCGGTCACTTCGGCGTTAGCGATCTCTGCTTGGGTCTTTTGCAATTTTTCCTGCATCTGCTGTGCCTGTTTCATCAGGTCACCCATATCACCTTTCAACATTGTGTTCGCCTCACTCTCGCTCTTAACGTCTGGAATCATTGCGAAGGTCTTAAACCTTCAGCACCCTTGTAACTTGTAGCTTGTAGCTTGTAGCTTGTAGCTTGTAGCTTGTAGCTTGTAGCTTGTAGCTTGTAGCATTAGTTTGCCACTTATCGCCCATGTCTAATCAATCGGTGTGATCGAGCCGATATCCAACCGGGCATCGTAGCGACGGATCAACTGCTGGACCGTGCTGTCATTTTCCATGGCTGACACCGCCAGCGCCAAGCGCTCTAACCGACAACGCTCCTGATGCTGCGCCGGTGTTTCCTGCACAGGCTCCCCGGCCTCAACATCCACCCGCAGCGTGCTGGAAAAATAGTCGTTCAGCGCCGCTTCTATGCGGTTGCGGTGCGTATCGTTAAACAGTGACATCTGCTGACGTAACACGAGCAACGTCACCACCTCGGCCGTCACCGACTTGATGCTGGCATTGGCGGCGATGTTGTAGGTCATCCCCGTCAACCCTAACTGGTCCAGCAGTCCGATCCAGGTCAAGCCATCCAGATCAGCCAACCGGTCGATAATCGGCGTATCAGACACCTGCGACAGCGTAGCGGCTTGCGAACCCGTTGAAGACGGTGGCGCGGCTATTGTCGAGGTAGCTGTCGATGCCGGTGCCGTTGTTGATGCCGTTATTGATGCCGTTGTTGATGCCGTTGTTGATGCCGTTATTGATGCTGTTGTTAATGCCGTTGGTGATAGTGCCGTTTGTCGTTCCGCGGCCGGCATAGGCTCACTGACCGGCACCGGTTCGCGGGCGACAGCGGGCGACTGAAAAACCGGCGCGCGCGGTACAGCAACCGACTCAACGTCGTGCTGACCTGCTAATGAGCCCGGCGCCGAAGCCGTATTTAACGGTGCTTGCCCTTGCGCGGTCGCGTCAACGCCTTGCGTCCGCACCAAAGGCTTTTTTACGGATATACCGTTGTTGCTGTCGTTGCGCTCGCTACGCAGGGGTTGGTGCGGCGCACCATCCCCCCAGGGCGGTGCGTCATTCCAGGGCGGTGGCTCTTGAGACGGGCGTGGCGGCGGGGTAACGTGCGCGGCTGGCAACGTAGATTGTCCTGGGATCGAGGCTGAGGGCTTTGGATTCGACGCTGAGGGCTCTTGCTTCGAGGCCGAGGGCTCTGGGTTCGACGCTGAGGGCTCTTGCTTCGAGGCTGAGGGCTTTGGGTTCGACGCTGAGGGCTCTGGGTTCGAGGCCGAGGGCTCTGGGTTCGACGCTGAAGGCTCTTGGTTCGATGCCGGCAGCGATGCGGTGTCGCGACCGACAGCGGCAGGCGTTGGTTCGGGATGCGCCGCAGGGCGTTCGAGCGCTGCCGCGGGATGAGTAACAGCCTGTTGAGCAACATTGCTCGCAGCGCCATTCTGCTCGTTAACATGCTTCTCGATAACGCCCGGCTCGTTTGGAAACTCAGCCTTTGGAAAAGCCGCTGTTGCGGCGACAGAAGCGGTTGAACGGTCCGCTCCGGTATCCGACGCCGCGGGAGCCGAACGACCTCCCTGGGGCAGCGCCACCTCACCCGCCTGTACCGGCCGGAACGCCAGCATGCGCAGCAAGGTCATCTCCAGCCCGTCGCGGGCCACCGGCACCAACGGCAGGTCGCGGCGACCACTCAGGCCAATCTGATAGAACAGCTGTACATCTTCGCCACGCAGCCGGGCGGCGACAGCCAGCATCTGATCCCGATCACCCAGGCTGTTATCGACACTGCCCGGCAACATCTGCGCCATGGCCACGCGATGCAGCAGATTCAATAACTCAGCCAGTATCGCATCACTGTCGAAGCCGTATTCCGCCATCTGCGCGACACGGGCCATAACTCCGGCGGCATCCTGATCGGCCAGACATTCAAGAACCTGCATCACCTGATGCTGGTCAACGCTCCCCAGCATGCTGCGCACATCGGCTTCGACCAACGCACCGCTGCTGTAAGCGATCGCCTGATCGGTCAGGCTCAAGGCATCGCGCATACTGCCATCGGCAGCGCGGCCCAGCAGCCACAGCGCAGGCTCGTCAAAAGGTACATTCTCTGCCTGCAAGACCGTCTGCAAATGCTCGACCACCCGTTCGGGGGTCATATTCTTGAGGTTGAACTGCAGACAGCGAGACAAGATGGTGACCGGCAGCTTTTGCGGATCCGTGGTCGCCAGCAAAAATTTGATATGCGGCGGCGGTTCTTCCAGCGTCTTGAGCAGCGCATTGAAACTGTGGCTGGAGAGCATGTGAACTTCGTCGATCAGGTAGACCTTAAACCGACCTTTAGAGGGGGCGTACTGGACATTTTCCAGCAGTTCGCGGGTGTCCTCGACCTTGGTACGCGATGCCGCGTCCACTTCAATCAAGTCGACAAACCGGCCCTGGGCGATCTCGCTGCAATTAGAACAATGCCCACAGGGCGAGGCACTCACGCCCTGCTCACAATTTAACGATTTGGCAAACAAACGCGCCAGCGAGGTTTTACCCACGCCACGGGTGCCGGTGAAGAGGTAGGCATGGTGCAGACGGTTACTGTTCAGGGCATTGACCAGCGCCTTTAAGACATGTTCCTGCCCCACCATCTGTTCAAAGGTTGCAGGACGATACTTGCGAGCAAGAACCTGATAACTCATGTTTTTTAACCAGGGCGATTAGAGATCGACAGCGCACGGAGGAGCTGCGCCTAAAGCCGACTATTCTACACGCTCAAGCGCTTTTGAGATAGGGAACGTTCTTGTCAGTTTTTCCGGATAAGGCGGCAGGCCCGGACATTTTCGCCCCAACCAACACCTCGTATGAGCACGGTTTCGCCGGCAGCACCACCATCCTCGATCATGTCGCTGCGATGACCAAGATCGCTGCTAAAAAAACAGCCGGCGTCCTGGGCGACGACCTGACCCTGAATGCCGAGCAGGTCTCAGGCGTAAAAGCGGACCGCGAATTACCGGTGGTGTGAGCCGTTGCCAAGGGCTCCTTTCGCAACAAACTGATTCCGGTCCCCGCCGCGATGTTCCTGGTCGGGGGCGGCATCCTGACGCATGGTATCCATCGCCTGGCGGTGCTGATCAAACACGCGGCCTTGCAGATCGCCAGACTGCCCGGCATAGGCTCATTGCTGGCCGCACTCACCCCGGCGCTGCTGAACGGGATTGCGGGCATTATCGCTGGAGGCGTCGCGCTCGTCCTCGTTAACGGTATCACAGACCTATACCGGCGATTCAGGAGCTGATGGCTTAACTCTTTTCTCAAAGGCAGGTGGGCACCTTAACGCGCGTGACGCTGGCGGTTGATTCTGGGCGGCAATGTCAGCTGTTATCGCCGCAGCGGCCCTGTAAACACCGACGAACCGCCATCGTACGGGCCCGCGCTTAACGTATTCTGGCCGATAAAATACCCCTAGCCTCGGCACTGCCTATCACGCCTACCCGCAATATAGTGTACTGTCGCTTTATACGAACGCTATCTATAAACGCTTATACAGTCGCTTTAACTTGGAGTCAGTTATGTCCGGTCAAGACAGACAGCAAACCCTGCGGTTTCTTGCTGAACCCGCCGATGTCAATTTCGGTGGTAAAGTTCACGGCGGCGCCGTGATGAAATGGATCGACCTGGCCGCCTACGCCTGTGCGGCGGGCTGGAGTGGCCGTTACTGCATCACGGCCTATGCCGGCGGTATCCGTTTCGTGCAACCGATCCATGTGGGCAACCTGGTCGAGGTTGGCGCCAAAGTCATCTACACCGGCAAGACCTCGATGCATATCGGGGTCGATGTTCGCGCGGGCGACCCCAAATACCCGGAACGCCACCTCACCACCCACTGCATGATGATCATGGTCGCCGTAGACGATGCCGGTCGGCCGACAACCGTTCCCAAGTGGATCCCCGAGACCGAAAAAGACAAACAGCTGGAGCAATCGGCCATCACGCTGATGGAGATGCGCAAAAAGATCGGCGTAGAGATGGAAGCCCATACCAAGCTCTAGCAGGCTGACCGAGACATGACACCGATCTGCTGCGGGAAAGCCGACAGACAGCGAACCTCTTGACTACGGGCATTGGGCTTAGGTAGCCGCTGGTCATTCGGGGCTGTTCCGGTCAACGCTTAACGGTTTTGAAACCCCTGTCTTGACGACAACAACGGAGGAACTTGAATGAAAAATATGGATTTTTCCCAGCGCGTCGTGATCGACACCCGCCACCAGCCCTGGCTTGCCAGCCCCATGGCTGGGGTTTGGCGTAAACCTCTGGCACGGGAAGATGCTGAGCAGGGTCATGCCACCAGCATTGTGCGCTACGACGCCGGCGCGCACTTCTCCAGACACGACCACCCCAGAGGGGAGGAGATTCTGGTCCTGTCGGGCACGTTTTCCGATGAGTCGGGGGATTACCCCGCCGGTACTTACTTTCGCAATCCTGAAGGTTTCCGCCACGCCCCGTTTAGTACCGAAGGGTGTGAGATCCTGGTGAAACTGCATCAATTTGCGGAACAGGATCGCCAACATGTTTGCATCAACACAGATCGAGGCGACTGGCTCCCGGGGCCCGGACAACTCCGTGTATTACCGCTGTATGAAGGGTTTGGCGAACAGGTTACGCTGGTTCGTTGGCCCGCCGGCTCAACGTTCCAACCCCACACCCATTTCGGCGGTGAAGAGATCTATGTGATCGAAGGCGAGCTGATCGATGAGCTGGGTCACTACCCGGCAGGCACCTGGATTCGCAGCCCGCACCAAAGCCAGCACAACCGCTACACCGAGCAAGACACGCTAATCTGGGTTAAGACGGGGCATTTGCTGGCTTAGTCAGACTAAAACTGTAGGCCGCTTCATTCTCGCCGCCTGCAGATCAAGGCTGATTAGCACCGGTCCAGTAGCCACAGCCTGCATCGTATTTTGGGTTGAGGTATTTAAAACTGAGGGAGATTATGATGGTTAGAATATAGCGCTTACGACGATTTTTTATCGCGTATTACGGCAGGGAGAACGCCTACACAGACGGATGATACAAGGAACGATATGACTCAAACGAAAAATTGTCGCCTGCACCATAAGTCTGCATACTCGCATTCACAAAACCAACGAGTTACGGATTAAAAATCCGGTATAAGCCTGCATAGAATTGCAGCATAAGTCTGCAAATTAGTTCTCACTTTACGTGCTAAAACCATTTTTGTAGTTTAACTACCGATACTTCCTGATCTATAACGAGAAAATCCCCAGCGTTTGCCGGGGATTTTGTTGCATAACTCTGCCTTGCGGCAGGTGTAAATTCACCGTTGTGATTGCTTTCTTCCGGTCCTTATCTCAGCTGCCTATGCGGCAGGACACATCGTCGTTTGCCACGACAGTTTACTTACATTTTTCTCAGCTGCCTATGCGGCAGGACACTGTGACTAACAGGCTAGTTAATCTTAGTAATCAGATACATATTAAGCAAAAGCAAGAATCACCCTTTTTTAACAAAAAATAACAACGCATTGAAATAATTGTTATTTTTAGATGGGCATAAGATTTAGGTACCGACAACCCCCGTTAATTCAGGAACTGTTCCGCGCCACCCCTCATTGGTTGCCAGTCCGTAATGATTGAACTCAGAGCTCAAATCCCCCTCCACTTGTTGTTTCTGGATATGGAGAACAAAACGCTCCCCCGTGCTCTGACTGTCCATGACAGCTCGATGAAAATGCTCGAGTTTGCGCTCAAAGCTTAACTGCGTTGGATCAAATACCTCGCCACGCCCTTCTGCTCGCCGTTTGGCTCGTGAAAGACGCCTGCGCTTCTCTCCGACAAAGCACTTCGCAATGGCCTGGTTACGCACAAAACGAGCCTCTCTAACACCATCCGGAACGGGTAGAGCCTCAGACAAGGCAAAAAAACCGCCTAGCGACATATTCTCAAAGTAGGGCTGTGAACGAAGTGAAAGTAGATGTTCGCGATTAGTAGAGACGAATCCTATCATCCGTCCGATGGTGCTTTTGCTCCACAGAGGAAAGCACACGCCTATCCCAGTCAACTGATGCGCCTTGATAAAACCATGCAAAATTGAAATGCAGCGCCCGGAAAGCAGTTCAGGATCTGAGTCCGTTAACAGAAACTCTACGGTGAAAAAATAGCGTTTCATGCGGTCCCTCCGCGCTGAAACATGCCAGCTTTGACCAGGACAGACATCAGGTAGTGAATATCCCCTGATATTGACTCACCTTCTTTCAAGCCAGCTAGCATGCCCGAAAATGCGTCCGCATTTCTTAGCAATGTGTAAAAGTCATTACCGCGGTCAGGCCGACGCTGCGCAACGACAAGCTGTCGATCCGCACCGTATTCATGCACACGCAGTCTTCTATCCGCATCTTCGCTCCACCAGTCATCAACCAGCTGCAGCGCAGCTCCAACCTTTTCGGATCCAAAGCATGCGGCCTGCCTTCCATCTGGACAGATAACCTTGGCATACTCTCTCGAGGGTTCTCCACGACTGACATTCTCGGTAAACCGCTGACTCGGGATAACCTCCTGGCAAAACTCGGTTTGAATAGTCGCTGTCACATCGAGAAAGTAATACACCGACGAATCTGATAATGCGGCAGCCATTTCATCAGCTAACTCTCGCAACATATTCCGCTCTTCCAGCGGCCACTCGGCATTCCAATCAAAGCGGTTGGCATTTTTGATCCGGAACAGAGTGTCATTTGAAGTAAGCACCTCGATCTCAAGGCTCCTCGCGTGCTGATTCCGCCAGAGCCAATTACCCATGAAGATATTCTTGCAGTAACACTCTGCGAGGTGCAGATACCCACCCAAGACCTTATATCTGTTCGCTAATTCGCAGAGCTGGGTGTAGACCTCTGGGTCACTGCACATCGATGGCTGCAGCGAATTGGCATGGACTCGAAGTGAAAATCGGCAACAAAGTTCGGATACCGTCGGAGGAACGTAGCAGCTCTCTATAACAACCGGATTGCTATACGCCAGGTCTTGGGGCTGAAGGTTCTTCGGTGCGCCATTACCAGCGTAGGCCTCTGTGCTGGAACATTTCTGACCGCTTATTTTATTAACTTCCACCTGAAGCGGCTCGAAATCACTATCTTGGGTTTTGTAAAAGAAGACTGCCTTACCAGGCCTAAGCGAACCGGTATAATTTAGGTGCTTACAGAGCTCCATAATGCCCCCCTATGCTTTTTCCATAAGCATAGCCCCCTCGTTAACCCTTAGCCCCCAGAATGCACTACGATAAAAGTTATCAGCCCCTTTCATACGAACCTCAACGGGAGACAAACATCGAGCTATCCCGGTAATAGGTTCTGCAAACGAATGAAGTGGCTCGATACTGCCGTCCCTAGCCATTGGTTCACCGAGCAATCCATAGCCCAACATCGCAGGTTTAAGAAAGGGATTTAAGCCTGTCTTGAGTAGAAGATCATCGAAACTCCGACATCCCAGTTCATCCGGATAGACCCAGCAACCATTCCTGGGAAGTCTTGCCAATTTAGCGAATAGTCCTTGAATGTCTGAATACAGCTGACACCAGTTCCTGTTTTCGTAAAGAGAAGGCGGATGAAGGCAACCTCCCGCAAATGATGAAGGAAATGCGGCTTGTATAAAGTTCATATCGCATTCTGATAATGCCCCCATATCACCTGGAGTGACTCTTACTACAACATCCATCACCAGGTCGCAGTGCTTTGAGTCAATAATTCCAGGCCTTGAAACGGACTGACCGTCTGGCTTCAACAGCGATTGCTCGGGCAATTTTTTCCCAGGCACGCGTGAATAGCTTCGAATAAACCATGCTGCCCCACTGAAATGCACGTCAATGCCGATCAACTCATTTATTCGCCTTTCAAAGTTGTGCACTAACCCCCACATCGCCGTCAGCGATGGAATGCCGTTTAGGTAAGGGTTGGCAAGGGAGCGGGTATCGTAGGCCCTTAATCCCTCAAGGTGGATATACTTCACTTCGGTGGTTATGGTCGCGTGCCCAGCCTTCATCGTGGCGAAGCCATTAAGCAGTGCTCTAATTTGGCTATTCAACGGCTCCAGTATCGCAGGATGATATGCATATTTTTCAGCCTTACGATGACGTTGGAGATGATGGTGCAGGCGCTGATTGAGCGGCGTAACAAAGGATATAAAGTCGGATAGCTGCGAGTGGATCAACAGATACTCCAAACTCGCGGAGTCCAGTCCATCAGCAACATCCTTTCCCTCCTGATATGCATCTCTCCATTCCAAAATTGGAGCAAACCAGTCCATCAGCTTTTTTCGTATAACCCTTAGGCTCGCGACTCGTGATCGTCGGCGATCATTGCGTGTCAGTGATTTATGACTGTCGATCAATCGTTGCAAAGCAGCTAAAAAATCCCGACTCAAGATAGCCCCGATATCGAGCACCTCTTTGCCGGAGCCAACTCTGCTAGCGCGAGATTGATGCAATGTAAGCCTGGACGATGCCCATACCGGAGGGGGATAACTCAAAACCGAAACATTACCGCCCAGTGATGCCGACAGATCACCCACACTCGCCGGATGCGCGTGTTTGATTTGTTCAAAATGCCCTTGATTCGCCACCCTTAGATTTTGCAACTTACATAGAACGGCATGCGAGACCACGGGCGTAACCGCAATGTAACCACCACGATAGGGCAGCCGCACTTGCGGCGAATAATCGCTAACGTCTTCCGGTACAGTTGCCGGTGACATCCATTGCGAAAGCAGTTCACCCCAGGCTCTGACGTCCTTTGCCTGTATGCTAAGGGCCATTAACGCTTTACGCCAAACCGCATTATCCTCAGTCACCAGCTGAGCTAGGTTGAAAACCTGTCCGTTCCAACTAAACATCGAACCAAATAGCTTGGCCTTATTCACCGCGCTGGAGTTATGCGACCAGCCCTGCATTAAAGGCAGTCCTGCGGATGAAATATAACCAGGAACCGCCTCCGAGACAGACGCTATGATTCGCTGACCCGCCACGCGCGCATCGGGATACTTCAAATTGTGAGTATGCAGCCAGCGCATTTCTGACAAACAAGCTTGTACATGCTTTTCATCTTTGAGGGTATTTACAGCCAACCGCTTAGCCAGCAGATCAGAGACATCTGCACGTTTCAGCGAAAGATTAACCAATACGATGACAGCCTGTTCTTCACGACCCGTGACATCCAGAGGCTCCGTAAACGGCGCAAAAGCCCGCCTTATGGCATCCGTTCTTTCAGCCTCCTGCTCAATCTCTAGTAACTGACCGAAATCCATATCCTAGATTACCTTACAGGGAGATATACATTTGCCAGACCGGAATCTGACTGCATTCTGGTTTGTCGTAACTCAACGACCTGGCGGAGATAAAAGGCTGGTTTATGGGCTGCTAGCTTTTGGTGCAGCTGCGGCTTGAAGGCTAGCTCTAAGTAACCCTCCTGGTAAAGCCGATAAACCTGTTCTTGGGTAGTGCTCAGCACGGCAGCGGCTTCTGGCACCGTCAACAAAAGATCGGCCACATTGGCACGCGTGCTCTTGGGGTGACTATCGACCAACGATGACAGAAATTCGATCACTGTAGCCAGCACGAAATTCTGGGAGAGATCGCTCACTGGCAGCCAACGGGAAGTGATAAGAATATCGCCAAAGATGTGCTGAAATGCCGTCTTGTTAAAATCCTTAAGCAACGTCTGATCAGCGTTGGATGCAGCGGTCTCCAGCTCCTGCATCAACGAAGCAGGCCAGTCTTCAAAATAGTCTATCGTGCTTGCCAATCCGGAACTGTCGAAGGTTATGTCACCGGCAGTGTCAGATCCTGTGTGAAGCCAGTGCCATAAAAGCCCCCCATTACGAACAGAAATCGACAGGGTTTGCAAAAGGGGGTTGCTCGAATCAAAAACACCGCCTGTGACCAATCGACTTAATTGGAGTTTATCGTAAGCGCCGTTAAATCGACCCACTTGACCTAACCGTACTGAGCCACTTTTTTGGGAGTCGGCTCTAGGGTCGTATTCCAAGGCAGCAGTGCTTCTAGTTTTTCCAGCGTATCCGCCTCACCGATCCGGTCC
>JBFGZS010000039.1:0-42197 GCA_041586615.1 Motiliproteus sp.
CACCCAGGCCCAGAACTCAAAGATGCACGCCTCGTTGACGCCGAACTCCATCGCCGCAGCCTTGTTAGTGGATACCGCCACGAAGTGCTGCCCCAGATCCGCTGATGAAGCGCCGGTTTTTTCAAGAAACCAACGCTTGGCACTGTTGGCATTAAGTAGCGTTTCCTGAGTCGAGAACGTCTTGGTGGAAACAATAAACAGCGTCGTTTCCGGGTCCAGGTTTTTCAGGGTCTTCTTGATATGCTGCCCGTCGACGTTGGAGATAAAATGAAAACTGAGCTCCGGGTGTTTGTAGTGCAGCAGTGACCGGCATACCATATTGGGACCAAGGTCCGAGCCGCCGATACCGATATTGACGATGCTGCGAATCCGCTTTCCGGTATATCCCAACCACTTGCCGTTGCGCACCTTATTACTGAATTCCTTCAACTTTTTTAGGCCCGCCTGTATATCAGGCATCACATCCTGGCCATTGACAACCACCGAGTCAGCGCCGCGATTTCTGAGTGCGGTATGCAGCACCGGGCGCTTTTCTGTGACGTTGATAATATCGCCGGAAAACATCTGGGCACGACGCTGGCGAAGCGGTGAATGCTCCGCCAATTGCAACAACGACGCAAAGACCTCGTTGGAGACCTTATTCTTGGAGTAGTCCAGAAACAGCTCGCCCAGACGCAGGCTCATCTTGTCGAAACGTGTTGAATCACTGGAAAAATAGTCGGCTATCCGATCGTCGCGGGTTTGTTCGGCGAGCTGTTCAAGTTTCTTCCAACTAACAGAGGAACGGAGGTTGTACATGGGAGGCCTCGTAATTTGAATTCTTGTAGCCGGTTTTCATGTGGGCTTTCATCGCCTAAACCCTGCGACCGTATTCAGGTTAACCAACGATGAACTGCAAAACCGCGTACTGTAATACGTGAAATGCTGTTCTAAAAACGGCCTATTAACCCAACGATGAGCTAAGGTCGGTCGCCAGGCCGATACACGCCCTCTTAAAGCTGCAATCTCATGCAGTTGCAACAGCATCAAGAGGGATCCGGAGATCGCACAGTCTAGGCAGCGACTGAATCAAGCGACTCGAGTACAGAAAAAACACCCAGCGATTGGAGTCGGTCTTGCGCGTGATTAAACGCCTGTCTAAATTCATCAGAGTCCAACAGTTCTGATCCGAACAGATCCTGAAGATTGAGAAAATTCTGGGCGAGTTGTGTTCGGTCTTCGGCGGCTTGCCGCAACCGCTGGGCCATGGGATCCTGAATATCGTACAGTTCACCGGCCTCATCCTGGCCTCGTAAGTACAGTGCCCAGCTGGCGATAATTAACGCCACTCGATCCAGATTGCGCCCCTCTTTTAGTAACTGATGAATGGTGGGAAGCAGAAATTTCGGGATCTTGCTGGAGCCGTCCATACAGAGGCGGGCAAGCTGGTCGCCAACCTGGGGGTTGGAAAAGCGTTCGATCAGGGTCTGTTTATAGACCTCGATATCGATACCCTCAACATCTCCCAGCAGCGGCGTGACATCTTTGTCCATAAAATCACGGATAAAGCGGGAAAAGCGCGGATCACCCATCACTTCATGGGTGTATCTATAACCTGCCAGATACCCCAGATAAGCCATTGCCGAATGCCCGGCATTCAGCAGGCGTAGCTTCATCCTCTCATAGGGTTCGACATCCCGGGTGAACTGCACGCCGACACGCTCCCACGCCGGCCGGCCATTACAGAAATTATCTTCAAGCACCCATTGGATAAACGGTTCACAGACCACAGGCCAACTATCTTCAATACCCTGATTCTGTTTGAGCCATTGCTTATGGCCCGGTGTTGTTATGGGTGTGATCCGATCGACCATGCTGTTCGGAAAGGTGACCTTCTCTTCGATCCAGCCACAGAGCTCAAGATTGCGAAGCGACGCATAGGATAATATCGCCTTACGCGCCACATCACCGTTGTGGGGAAGGTTGTCACAGGACATGACGGTAAAAGGTGCAAGTCCGCGTTCTCGCCGCCGCACCAGTGCCTCTATCAGATAACCGAAGACAGTTCGCGGGCTTTCCGGATTCTGCAAGTCATGGATAATGTCAGGGTGCTCCCCATTAAAGAGCCCCGTATGGTCATCAACGTTATATCCCCCTTCGGTAATGGTCAAAGAGACGATTCGCACTGCCGGGTCGGCGAGTTTTTCAATAACAGCAATGGGATCATCCGGCCCAAACAGGAATTCATTGATCGCACCAATCACGCTCAGCGTATTGGAGCCGTCGGCTCCCAGCTCGACCAGGGTATAGAGGTAATCCTGATCAACCAGCACCGTCTGCATCGCTCGGTCGGCATCGCGCAACCCAACGCCACAGATTCCCCATTCCTGACTGCTTCCCTGCTGCAACAGGCGTTCGGTATATACCGCCTGATGCGCGCGATGAAAGCCCCCGACACCGATATGAACGATGCCTTGTTTCAACTGCTCCCTGGCGTAGGAGGGAGTCGATACCTGTTTATCCAGCTGGCTTAGATTCAAATTGCCTAGCTTCATAATGTTCACCCTAGTTCACACCGGCCTGTTAAGGACAAAAGCGCCTTATTCCAGGCGCGAGGCGACTGAAAACGTTATTTACAAAAAGGATTCGCACGGTCTGGACACGGGGTTAGCGCACGGCTTGGTCAACTATCTGACCGGGAGAAGCAAACACCCGTCCAAACGAACATTCGGCCGCTAGGCAGCAGAGCGACTGAGCTTATGAATGGCCTTACCCTGGGCATCAAACAGATGGCAATGGGAAAGATCCAGGCTCAGGCCAACGGTATCGCCATAGGCTCCCGGGAAGGTTCCGGGGGCTCGTACCGTCAGGGTCTGCTTCGTTTCCGTTTGCACGTAGCAATAGGTATCGCTTCCCAGATGCTCGGCGATATCCAAGCGGCCCTGGAAGGTGCTACTGTCTTTATCGGTCACGGTGATGTGTTCAGGCCGAACGCCAAGGGTCACATCACTGCCTTTGGCTACCTTCTCGCCGGAAATAGGCAATTGCAACTGAACACCGGATTCCAACTCGACATTGATGCCACTCTGGTCGCCGGAGAGTACCCGGCCAGGCAGAAAGCTCATTTTTGGCATGCCAAGAAAACCTGCAACGAACTGGTTAACCGGATGGTGGTAAAGCTCCATGGGAGACCCCACCTGCTCTATCTGCCCGCCGTTTAGGACAACAACCTTGTCGGCCAACGTCATCGCCTCCACCTGATCATGGGTCACATAAATCATGGTCGCGTTAAGATCGTGATGCAGCCGGGCCAGTTCGAGGCGGGTTTGAATTCGAAGCGCCGCATCCAGATTGGACAGCGGCTCGTCAAACAAAAACACCGACGGGTGGCGGACAATCGAGCGGCCAATAGCAACACGCTGGCGCTGGCCACCGGAAAGATCTTTGGGTTTACGGTCCAGCAAGTGTGTCAGCTCGAGAATTCGGGCCGCCTCTGCCACCTTTTCATTGATGGTGGCCTTGTCCTGCTTTGCCAACTCCAATGCGAAGGACATGTTCTTGCGCACGGACATGTGGGGGTACAGGGCGTAGCTCTGAAATACCATCGCCAAGTCCCGCTTAGCCGGTGCAAGCTCGGTGATCTCTTTGTCATCGAGGAAGATCTGACCACCGGTCACCTCTTCCAGGCCAGCGATGGAGCGCAGCAGGGTTGACTTACCACATCCCGACGGACCAACAAACACAACAAATTCATGGTCCTTAATCTCCAGATCGATACCTTTAAGAATCTCAATATCGCCGTACGCTTTTCTTAGATTTTTTATTGTTAAATCAGCCATGGGGACTCCTAAAACTTGAAACTTCTCAATTATGTAACTGCGCCAAAGTCATTTATTTCACTGCACCAAAAGAAAGACCGCGAACCAATTGCTTCTGGCTAATCCAGCCGAAGATCAGGATCGGTGCACAAGCCAGCGTCGAGACCGCTGACAATTTGGCCCAGAATAGCCCTTCAGGACTTGAATAGGATGCAATCAAGGCAGTCAGTGGTGCTGCTTGAGATGCAGTCAGGTTGAGCGACCAGAACGCTTCATTCCAACTTAGAATCAGTGACAACAAAACCGTTGAGGCCAGCCCGCCCTTACTCATCGGCAACAGCACCCGCCAGATCTCCTGAAACAGAGAGGCACCGTCCATGCGCGCGGCTTCAAGCACCTCTTTAGGGATCTCCTTGAAGTAGGTGTAGGCCATCCAAACCATGATCGGCAGATTAATCAGGGTGTAGATGATCACCAAACCCAGGCGGGTATCCAGCATCCCCAGATCTTTGAACAGCAGATAGATAGGCACCAGCACACCTACGGGTGGCAACATCTTGGTGGACAGCATCCAAAGCAACGTCGACTTTGTACGCTTGGTCTCGAAGAAAGCCATCGAATAGGCCGCTGGCACCGCGATCATCATGCCAATTATCGTTGAGCCGAATGACACGACGACCGAGTTCCAGGCGAAATGGAAATAATCACTTCGCTCGTTGATCAGCGCATAGTTTTCCAGGGTCGGCGAAAAGAACAGCTGTGGCGGCGTTGCAAATGCGTCAATTTCGGTCTTGAAACTGGTCAGTATCATCCAAAAGATCGGGAAGAATACGGCCAGCGCGACGCCCCAGGCCAGCGTACCCAGCAGCACATTGATGAGGCGGCGGCGGCTTTTTAGACTGAGTCGATCTAGGCTAAGCACATTAGTAAACATGGGGTAACCTCGGATATTTAGGTCTTATCGGTCAGGCTTTTGCCGACCAAACGAACCAGGAAGAACGCTGCTATGTTTGCCAGCAACACGGCGATCAAGCCGCCTGCTGATGCCAAACCGACATCAAACTGCAACAACGCCTGGCTATAGATCAGATAAGCTAAGTTGGTTGTTTCAAAGCCCGGCCCACCGCCGGTGGTGGTAAATATCTCTGCGAAGATCGATAGCAAGAAGATGGTCTCGATCATCACGACCACCGCGATAGGTCGAGCCAGATGGGGCAGCGTCAAGTGCCAGAACAGCGCGATAGGCCCGGCACCATCGAGGCGAGCGGCCTCCTGCTGCTCCTGATCCAGCGACTGCAACGCAGTCATCAGTAGCAGTATGGCGAAGGGTAGCCACTGCCAGGAAACGATCATAATGATCGAAAACAACGGGTAGTCGGTAAACCAATCGACCGGCTCAGCACCAAAAAAGATCGACACCGCAGCAAAGACACCAGAGACCGGGTGCAACAGCAGGTTTTTCCACACTAGGGCATTGACCGTCGGCATAATAAAGAACGGCGAGATCAGCATCACTCGAACGATGCCCTGGCCAAAAAACTTCTGATTGACCAGCACCGAAATCAGGATGCCGAGCACCACGGTAATCAGCAAAACAGCGCCGACCAGAATCAATGTGTTGCCCATCCCGGCGGTAAAACCTTCATCGGTTAGAAAAAATTCAAAATTTTCTAAACCGACAAATTCGTTCTCACCGGGGTAAAGCAGGTTGTAGCGAATTAACGAGAAGTAGATAGTCATGGACAGTGGCACAATCATCCACGCCAACAACACCAACACCGACGGCGACACCATATAACGGCTGATCCTGGCATTCTTCTTGGCGATACCCATAACACTCTCTCCGCGTTCGCCAGACGAGACGACTACGTCAGCGCCTGCTTTTATGGCTGTAGTATTCATAGCGAAATCTCACGGAAGTAATTGTAGACCGGCAAGGGGGCAACAGAGGCTGCCGGGGCAGCCTCTGCTGTCTTACAAGGTCTTAGAAAAATTACTGAATTACTGGGAAGGATCTATTTTTTAGCGTAGTAACGCGCGCGCTTCATCTCTCGGGTAGTGACTCTCTGGGCACTTTCCAACGCCCTGTCCACGGTCATGGATCCAGCCAGAGCACCGGAGAAGAGCTTGCCGACCTGGGTGGCGATCGATTGGAACTCGGGGATAGCCGCGAACTGAACACCCACATAGGGGGAAGGTTTCAGCGTGGAGTCATTGGGATTGGCTTTGCCCATGGACTCGAGAGTCTTGGCAGCAAAGGGGGCCGCGTTCATATACTCGGCGTTGTCATAGGTCGACGCACGGGTACCGGGAGGGACATTCTTGATGCCGCTGGTGTCAGCCACCAACTGGCTATATTCCTTGGATGTTGCCCAAGTAATAAAGGTTTTGGCGGCGTCTTTAGCATCGGAGCTGACCGGTACGGCCAATGCCCAGGACCAGAGCCAACCTGCACCTTTGGATGTGACCTGTTTGGGCGCCAAGGCGAAAGCGACTTTATCAGCGACCTTGCTCTGGGATTCATCGGTCACAAAAGCACCGGCGACGGTAGCGTCCATCCACATGCCACAGCGACCGCTGTTAAACAATGCCAGATTCTCATTGAAACCGTTGGAGGAGGCGCCCGGAGGACCGTAGTTGCCGAGCAGATCGACATAGAAGTTGAGCGTATTTTTCCACTCAGAGCCGGAAAATTCTGGCTTCCAACCCTCGTCAAACCAACGCGCACCAAAGGCGTTGGCCATGGTGGTAATAAGCGCCATATTTTCTCCCCAGCCCGCCTTGCCACGCAGGCAGATGCCATACTGACCATCTTCAGGCTTGTGCAATGCCTTAGCGAAGGTCCTGACCTCTTCCCAGGTCGGCTGCTCAGGCATGGTTAATCCCGCCTGCTCAAACAGATCCTTACGGTAATAGGTCATCGAGCTCTCGGAGTAAAAGGGCAACGCGTAGAGGGTACCCTTGGCAGACAAGCCACCGATCACCGAGGGGAATATATCGGCCAGATCATAATCTGCCGGCAGATTATCCATTGCCGTCAACCAGCCTTTCCCGCCCCAGATAGGAGCCTCGTACATACCGATGGTCATGACATCGAATTGGCCACCGTTGGTCGCGATGTCTGTGGTCAGGCGCTGGCGCAAAACATTCTCTTCAAGCACAACCCATTCCAGTTCGATCTCTGGATGGGCTTTTTCGAAAGCAACGGAAAGCCCTTGCATACGAACCATATCGCCGTTATTAACAGTGCCGACGGTCACTTTTGTGGCCGCTTCGACGAAGGGTACAGCCGCGGCCAGGCCGGCAGCGAGCATAGCGGGAAGGAGTCGTGTCGTACTCATCTTCGAACCTCTTTTATTTTTTGAATAGGTCGATAGTGATCAATCTTTTTAACCCTGGATCGCACCTCTCAGCAGCCGCTCGGATTCACGATATGGGGTTGACTCATTACACACCTTTCGGCAAAAACGAACAAATACATACCCTGCCCTGTTTCTATACTTTTTTGCCATTACTAAAGCATATGCAAACCACTTATGCAGACAAGAAAACAGCAACCAACTGTTTAAAAAGACTTTAATGAAACCGACCTATGACTATAAAGTACTGATAAATCGTATTTCACAGCGATAAAAAGGACAAAAAGCAGAGCAAAAAGACGAATATATTACGTACTCAAAGCTTCTTTTATCGGTGCTCAGCCTTTGTACAAACCATCCATGGACGACTTCCTGTATTCTGATGGCGTCATCTTCTTAACGTCGAAAAAGCGGCGATTGAAATTAGCGATATTGTTGAACCCGACCTGAAAGCAGATATCAGTAATGGGATCGTCGCCATGAGCCAGCTGCTCACAGGCTTTGTTGATTCGCAGCCCGTTGACGAATTCAATAAATCGGTGGCCAGTGGCTTTCTTAAAAAACTTAGAGAAGTAGGTCGGATTCATCTGCAACTGCTCGGCGACCTCTTCGAGGGAGATCTCGTCATCATAATGGTCAAAAATATAGTTAACCGCCTGATTTAGCCGATCAAGAACCTTTTCATCGGTGATCGGGATATAGGTCGTTGAGGACAGTACGCGATACTCATGCATCGCCGCGAGCAACTCGATCAGAGACCAGAAACGGGTCAGACGTCGAAAGCCGGTCGATTCCGCGAACTCTTTAAACAGGTCAACGGCTTCAGTGACTTCATTGATATTGAGAAACTCGATACCGTATTGCGCCCGGGCCCAGAATGGCTGCAGCGCTCTCATTTCGGGAAACACACCCTCGCAGGTCTGGATGAAATTATGCGAAAAGTTAATAACACGGTCTCGCAGCTCAACCTGCTCATCCTTGTCGATCTGACTGATCCAATTATGGGGCAGATTGGGCCCCACCAGCATCAGGCTGCAGGGGCTAAAGTTACCAATATAGTCACCGACAAAGACTTTTCCTGAGGTTTCCAGTATCAGATGGAGTTCATACTCTTCATGATAATGCCAACGCACCAGCGGGCTGGGGTAGCCATGATGAAGATAGCGTACGGACTCATCCAGCGGCTGATTAACCCATTCGAACTCCGGCTGGATGCGCTGTTTCTCTTTATTCATAGCAAACTCACCTGCTACCGCCGAAGCGGCTTAATCGTCAAATATCCGGATGCTTTCATCTGCTCGCCCACCAGCGCCTGCGATTGCCGTAACGCCTGTTCGATACCGAGCTGACCTTTCAACACCTGTTCTACCTTCTCCCCAACCCGCATGCCAATTGATGCAAACTCGGGGATATCAACATACTGAATGCCCTGATAGGGGACGACCTTGAGCGTCGGGTGTTCTGGATTGGCGGCAGTGATCGCCCGATAAACCGCTCCCGCAAAAGGAATCTGCTCCAGGTAAGCGTGACTATAGGTTGAGTGGCGCGTCCCCGGCGGCACCGATTGCCGACCTTCGACCTCTATCAGGGTTTCGCTATAGGCTGGCGAAGTGGCCCAGGTGATAAACCGCATGGCATGCTCTTTCTCGTTGGAAAATGCGGGAATAGCCAACCCCCAAACCCACAACCACTGCGCACCGATAGCGGTACGCGCTACCGGTGCTCGAGCCCAACCCAGATTCGAGGCAACCGCAGATCGACTGGGGTCGGACAGAGGTTCCGCAAAGCTAGTCGCATCAATCCAGATCGCGCAATGGCCCTCGGAAAAAAGTGTCAGAATTCGGTTGTAGTCAAGCAAGTGTGGGTCGGGGGGGCCGTGGTTTAGCAGCAGTTCCCGGTAGAGTCCCAGTGCACCGTGCCAGGCCGAGGTGTCTAAGGTCGGATTCCAATTTTCGTCGAACCAGCGCCCGCCAAAGCTATTGACCATCGTGGTAACCAGCGCCATATTGCCGCCCCAGCCCGCCCTGCCCCGGAGGCAGATACCGTAGACCCCGGCATCCGGGTCATGGAGCTGAGCGGCAAACTGACGGATTTGGTCGTAGCTCGGTGCAGCGGGCATTTGGATCCCAGCCTGATCGAATAGATCCTTTCGGTAATAGGTCATGGAGCTTTCAGCGTACAACGGCAATGCATAGAGCCTATTCCTATAGGAGAGGGCCTTACGCACCGGCGTGATAATATCTTCTAAATCATAGCCTTCAGGAAAAGCGACTAACGGAGTCAGCCAACCCCTGTCGGCCCAATTTTTGGCCTCGTAGGGGCCGATGGCCATCACATCGAACTGGCCGTCGCCAATCGCCAGATCGGCTTGCGTACGCAACCTGAGGATGGGTTCATCGAGGACCATCCATTCCAGTTCTATATCGGGGTTCATCTGTTCAAACCGGTGGGACAGCCGCTTTAGAGTCCGCACGTGTGGATTGTCGACGGCAGCGATACGCACCTTTGTGCGGCCACTTGCAGCATGATGGTCGTTAACCAGGCCATGATAGGCGAGAATCTGATCCAGCCGCCCTGCCTCGACAAGGCGTTGCAGGCCTACGTTGAAGGCCGCATGGGCCTTAGAGGCATCACCAGCGGCCATCGAAAAGGCGATATGGAAATCCGCTTCTGCCAGGCTGCTATGGACAAATTCGAGCTGACCGATCATCTGTGGGAATTGACTGACCATCAGGTCGGCCGCGGTAAATTTATCGATCACCGCCAGATCGATGCGGCCCCGGTATAACTTTTCCAGATTCAGTGCATCGGAGGAGATCAACTCCTTATTCAACCCCGCGGTCTGATCAAATTGCCGCCCGGTGAGCGCACCGCGCACCACACCAATGCGAAAAGGCTTAAGCGTCTCTAGCAGATCCTCGGTGCTAAGGACTGCACCGGAGTCTAGACCCAAGCTCCGATCTTTTTTTTTCAACAGTCCCACCCGGTCGCCCGGAAAAGGCGCACTGAGGATAAAGTCCGATCCGAGTGCCGAGGAGGCGTGGATGGGTAGCAAGCCATCAACCCCGCCATTTCGCGCCATGGCCAACGCCCTAGCCTGAGGATAGAATCGAATCTCCACGTCGAGTCCCACACGCTGGTAAGCCTCAACGACCAACTGGTGCACATAGCCTTGATTGGGTAAGGATTCGCCAATGTAGGGGCGGCGCTCGGTGGTGGCAAACACCAGCGTAGACGCCGCATCGGTCTGACTGCCCATCCCAAGGACGATCAGCCCCAGTAGAAAACTGGCTTTCAAGCCGCCGGTCATTGGTTGTCCTCCTTCGTCGGATGTAAACGCCAAGTAGGGAGTTAAAGGGATATACGCCTTCTAGTAGAGGCCGATTGAGCACGGGAGGCAAGCCCTCCCTGAATCCTAGACTATTGTGAATTAGTGCGCTGACAGGCGTATAACAGACCGCGGATACGCCTAAAAATCTGATTAAAAACAACTATTATATTCTTGCCCGGCGATGGATATGGGCTAACCCAAGCGCTCTTTTCTTGACGTCATTGACCCTAACGCAGTGCGTCTGAGCCTCTATATTACGCTCAAACATCTGGTCAATAGCCTCTCCGGCCCCTTCCAAGCGACGAGTGGACCCCGTCAAGGAGCCCAGTAGATCGCCACCGGCACCCTACTTTGGCGTAGCACAGCACGAACCGGCATCATCTCTTCAGCCCCTTTTTGCAAGGCCTGTTCAAGCACTGGCAATTTGGACGCGCCACACAGGTGCAGGTAAAGCTGGTCGCAGCGCAACAGTCGCGCAAGGCTTAACGTCATGCGAGCATGGGCTGCGGTGACCGGCGTCAAGGCGAGACAATCGACAGGCGACTTCCGATCCAGCGCTTGATCGAGGGCCTTCGCACCCGGAAAAAAAGAAGCGGTATGACCATCTTCCCCCATCCCCAGGATCACCACATCCAGCTTCTTCGGCAACGCGGTAAGCCGCTGCTGACACTCCAAGACTCCGGCCTCGGCGGTCAGGGCCGGTGTTTTAAGCCCTATAAATCGAGCCGCCACCGCTTGGTTCTGCAGCAGATGGGCTCGTACCAGGCGCTCGTTACTCTCTTCGGTATCGGGCTCAACCCAGCGTTCATCTGCCAGAGTAACAACCACCCGCGACCAGTCCAGCACCTCGCGGGAAAGCGCCTCAAACAGTCCCACCGGCGTGCGTCCACCGGACACCACCAAGGACGCCCGCTCACGCTCCTTTAAGGCACGGCGCAACCGGCCGGCAATATCGCTGCAGAGCTGGCGATCAAGTGCCGCTCGATCCTCGAAGCGAATGGGTGTCTGTTTTGCCAGGGTAAAATCATTCATAGAACCTCCTATTCATGCCAGGAACGGCCATCGCGCTCTATCAAGGCGATAGATCCGATCGGCCCCCAGGTTCCCGCTGAATAGGGTCGAACCGCTTCGTGGGATTCTGCCCAGGCATCGATCAAGGCATCACACCAGGCCCAAGAGGCTTCTACCTCATCTCGCCGGACAAACAGCGACTGGTTGCCGCGCATCGCCTCCAGTAATAAACGCTCGTAGGCGTCCGGGATACGGCGACTCTCATCTCGGTCGGAAAAATCAAGATTCAACGCTCGGGATTGCAGCGCCATGCCTTTCTCCAGACTCTGTTCCTTGGTCACTACCTGTAACTGAATCCCTTCATCAGGCTGAAGTCTGATAATCAGCTTATTATTCACCATCGCCTTCTGCTTAGGATCAAAGATATAGTGTGGCTGATTCTTGTAGAAGATCACGATCTCCGACATTTTGGTCGGCATCCGTTTGCCCGTCCTCAAGTAAAACGGCACGCCAGCCCACCGCCAGTTATCAATACTGGCCTGCAGAGCGACAAAGGTTTCGGTATGACTCGCGCCCTGACTACCCTCCTCCTCATGATATCCGGGGCAGGATTTCCCTTGTGCCACGCCGGCGGTGTATTGCCCCCGAACAGCACGTTTAGTGACATTTTCTTGCGTGATGGGACGAAGCGCTCGCAGCACCTTGAGTTTTTCATCACGAATACCGTCGGCGGTCAGCTGACTGGGTGGGTCCATCGCCACCATGCACAGCAGCTGCAACAGATGGTTCTGTACCATATCGCGCATCTGGCCCACCTTGTCGTAATAACTCCAACGGCCTTCAATGCCCACGGTTTCGGCCACGGTGATCTGGACATGGTCGATAAAATTCTGATTCCACTGAGAACCAAACAGGTTGTTGGCAAAACGTAAGGCGATCAGGTTTTGGACCGTCTCCTTGCCTAAATAATGATCGATACGGTAGATCCGATTCTCATTGAAATACTTGCTGACCGTGTCGTTGATCACCTTGGAGCTCGCGAGATCTTGCCCGATCGGTTTTTCCAGAATGATACGGGTGCTGTCCGACAGGGCTTTGGCAGCGTGAAGGTTTTTACAGATATCACCGTAGATCGCCGGTGGCGTCGCCAGATAGTTAACCATAACTCGTTCACTATGATTGACGAATTTTGCAAGCTGAAAGAACTCCTTGGCCTGCGAGAAGTCGACCTGCAGGTAGTTCAGGCGCTGGGAAAACCCCTGCCAGATCGACTCATCGAAGTCCTCCTTAGGCAGAAAGCGCTGCAAGGTCGCCTTGATCGATTCGACAAACACCGCTTGAGTCTCGTCTACGCGGGCCACCCCCACCAACCGCGTATCGGGATGCAATAAACCCGCGCCGTGAAGGTAATAAAGCGCGGGAAACAACTTGCGCATCGACAGATCTCCCTTGGCACCAAAAAGGACAAAGTCACAGGGCTGATCCTGGAGAGAGGCATTCATTATCGAACTCCTTTGGCGAGCCAAAATGTAATTTAAAAACACCACATGGAAGAAAGCCCTGTCAAAGAAGATTCAAGAGCAAGGCAGGGTTTCTGGTGATTTTGTTGGATTTGGTTTGATGGATCAGGGCCTTACAGGCTCTGCCCACTTACTGCATAGCTTTAGCCAAGGCAACAGCCTCTGCAGCTAGGGCCTCGATGCCATCCCAGTCCTGCTTTTGAATCAACTCTGCAGGCACCACCCAGGAGCCACCCACACAGGCCACGTTGGGCAGCGCCAGATACTTCAGGAAATTGCCGGGACCAATGCCTCCGGTAGGACAGAACTTCACTTCAGGAAAGGGACCCGCAATCGATTTAAGCGCCGGAACACCGCCGTTAGATTCGGCGGGGAAGAACTTAAAAGCCCGATAGCCGTAACTCATCGCGACCATCAGCTCAGAGACCGTACTGATCGCCGGCAGAAATGGCAGATCGATAGCAATGCCTGCCTCAAGCAGCGCAGGGGTCGCACCCGGGCTGATAGCGAAGACACCACCGGCCTCCTTTACCGCCTGAAGATGTGCGGGGGTGGTTACGGTACCGGCACCAACAATAGCCCCCTCCACCTCTGCAGCAATGGCGCGAATCGCATCCAAGGCTGCGTCAGTGCGCAAGGTCACTTCCAGCACTTTCAGGCCACCGGCAACCAGAGCCTTTGCCAGCGGCACAGCATCTTCAACACGCTCGATCACCAACACTGGCATCACTGGCGACGTGTTTAGAGCGGCTTCAACATGGATACTCATACTCTCTCCTCGCTATGACCATGACCTGATAAATAGCCACCGTCCCATACAGATTAATCACATGACAACACGGCGGTCGGACTCATGTCGACGACTCTGCCCGATGGCCTTCAGCTTGAAAAAGCACGCTGGCCCCCTGCTCCGCCCCGGTGGCCTGCTGTCGCATCCCTGCAAACAGTTCACGGCCCATACCATATTGGTTAGCGGAAAGGTCCGCAATGACCGGCTCGCGGGCGGCAAACGCTTCTGCGCTTAACAGCACGTCGAGCTCACCGGTTAGCGAATCCAGACGGATCAGGTCGCCGTTTTTGACCCGTGCCAGGGCCCCGCCCTGACAAGCCTCCGGGGTCACATGAATCGCAGCCGGCACCTTGCCGGAAGCGCCCGACATGCGACCATCAGTGACCAGCGCCACCTTGAAGCCGCGATCCTGCAGCACGCCCAGGAACGGCGTCATCTTGTGCAGCTCAGGCATACCATTGGCGCGTGGTCCCTGAAACCGGGCTATCACCACACAGTCACGATCCAGCTCACCGCGCTTGAACATCGGTTCAAGTTCATTCTGATCATGGATAACCACTGCGGGAGCTTCCACCACCCGATGTTCGGGTTTGACCGCTGAGGTTTTAATAACCCCGCGCCCCAAATTTCCTTTCATCAGTTTGAGCCCACCATCGACGTCAAACGGCTTTTCGGGGTCGGCAATCACACTCCGATCCAGCGAGGCCGAAGGGCCTTCGCGCCAGACCAGTTTATCGTCGTCCAAAAAGGGTTCACCGGTGTACTGCTTCAGCCCCTTGCCGGTGACTGTCAGCACATCCTCGTGCAGCAAACCAAGCGACAGCAGATGGCGGAACAACAAGGCCATGCCACCCGCAGCATGAAAATGATTGATATCGGCGCTACCGTTGGGGTAGATCCGGGTCAGTGAGGGTACCGCAGCCGACAAGTCAGAAAAATCGTCCCAGTTAACCAACACCCCGGCCGCACGGGCGATGGCCACAATGTGCATGGTGTGATTGGTAGAGCCGCCGGTCGCCAGCAATGCCACGATACCGTTAACGATGGCCTTCTCATCGATCACCCAGGCCAGCGGACGGTAGTCGCCCTGTTCGGTGATCCGGCATACCTGCTCGGCAGCGGCCTTGGTTAACGCATCGCGCAATGGGGTGTTGGGATTCACAAAAGAGGCGCCGGGCAGGTGTAGACCCATCGCTTCCATTAGCAGCTGATTGCTGTTGGCTGTTCCATAGAACGTGCAGGTACCCGGACCATGATAGGACTGGGATTCGCACTCCAGCAACGCCGCACGGTCGGCCTTTCCCTCAGCATAGAGCTGACGGATACGGGCTTTTTCAGGGTTAGATAACCCGGAGGTCATAGGGCCTGCAGGGACAAAAACAGTGGGAAGGTGGCCGAAACTCAGCGCACCCAGTAGCAAACCCGGAACGATCTTGTCACAGACCCCCAGGCAGAGAACGCCGTCAAACATATTATGGGAGAGCGCCACGGCCGTGGACATAGCGATAGTATCGCGACTGAACAAGCTCAGCTCCATGCCATCCTGCCCCTGAGTCACACCGTCACACATGGCGGGCACACCGCCGGCAAATTGTGCCACCGAACCCATTCCCTGAACGGCTTCTTTAATCTGAGCCGGAAAGGCTTCCAGCGGCTGATGCGCTGAAAGCATGTCGTTGTATGCAGATACGATGGCGATATTAGCCTTGTTCATCAGCTTGAGCGCGGACTTATCCTGCTGCCCACAAGCTGCAAACCCATGAGCCAGATTACCGCATGACAGCTCCGAGCGATGCGGCTTATTGGAGCGCGCCGACGTCATTCGTGACAAGTAGTCAGCCCTGGTGACGCGGCTGCGCTCAATAATGCGGGCCGTAACCATTTCCACACTGCGATTCATTCTTATTCTCCTCGAGACACTCATATCTGCCTAAATTCAGCCACCATTACCATGGCTCAGAACGACTTGCAGACAGCCCGACTGGTAACTAAGAAACACAATAACAAAGACAAACCGGTAAAATCAACAGTAATGTAATTTAATTACGTAATATTTAGTAAATAAAACCACATAGACAAAGATCCACGTTCTTTGATTTCAAAATACACTGTAGTCCTTGATCGGCACCGCATTATAGCCAAGGACAGAAGATTTCCGCTTCCGTTACCCGCGCGTACTCCGATGCCTTAAAGCCGGCCTGAGCTGAACGGATACAGGATTACGAACAAGAGGTGCGCGGTGTTAGCGCGAAGTAAGGGGTCTATCTGCGGGTCTTGCAGCGCAGGCTTGAACCAGCCGAGAAAGCTGGCTCAACCCGTTTTAGAGAACGCCTCTTTATGGCGGCGCTTCTTTCACTTATTAGGTTCAATGACAGGATACTACTCAGCGCCCCAGCAACAATAGAGTCTCCGCTACCTACTCAAGATTGATCGCGAAGGATCCACTTACGAAATCTTGATTATTGAACATTTCGTTTATCGTCAAGGTATAACGCCCCGTTACCGCGACGGCACTGACCGACTCTTTTGTGAACAAATGCAAGAACATAGCTTATGTCCAGTGACAATCTGATCTAAAACCCCGCGCAATTTAGTGATTGCTAATAAGCGAAATCAGTAAAATCCCCCAGACCTACAGAGAGGTGAAGCCAATGGAAAAAATTCTGATCGTTGGATGCAAAAAGGCACAGGTTCCCGGCCCGTGGTAGGACTGGGATTCGCATTCCAGCAGCGCCGCATGGTCGGCTTTACCCTCGGCGTAGAGCTGTCGGATACGGGCTTTTTCAGGGTTTGACAGCCCGGAAGTCATCGGACCGGCAGGGACAAAGACGGTCGGGAGATGGCCGAAACTCAGTGCACCCAGCAGCAAGCCCGGAACGATCTTGTCGCAGACCCCCAGACAGAGCACACCGTCAAACATATTATGGGAAAGCGCCACGGCGGCGGCCATGGCGATAGTATCGCGGCTGAACAGACTGAGCTCCATGCCATCCTGGCCCTGGGTCACACCGTCACACATAGCGGGGTCGTAACCCTTTCCACATGGAGGTTCATGGGTATTCTCCTCAAAGACACTCACGTCCGGCCTAGAAGCGCGCTGATGGCCGAGCGCTACAGCCTGCCATTGCCGGAGGGGCAGGGACGGATCGGTATCTGAAGGAGATATGATAAGCTTCAGCAAAAACGCGCAGCGATCACCGTCAAACCGTTAGCACTACAAAAATGATACCACCCACAACGGGACAGTACAGGAGCATTGCCGTACGCACGACGTGAGAAGCCCCTTTCAGCTCCATAAAACCGTCGACTATCAACACGCTTTTTACCGCGGTCATGATAAGGATAGCCGCGGCGACCCAGGCTAATGTCGACGATTCCGTAAGAAAAAAGCTAAGCAGGGTTAAAACGGTTAACACCACCCAAATTAATATGTTTGTTTTCATAATCACTGGATCACGTAAACGATGGGGAAAAGAACAATCCATAGCAGGTCGACCATATGCCAGTAACAGGCTCCGCTTTCAAGCCCAACAACGTTGCGGGGTCCGTAACCACCCCGTTGCAGCTTTTTAGCCATGAATCCGAGTATCAACATCCCCAATAAAACATGTAAGAAGTGGAATCCGGTCAGGAGAAAATACCCCATAAAAAACTGGTTTCCATTCAACCCGTAGCCCGCACTGCCCAGCTGCCAGTATTCCCAGACCTTGACCCCAACATAGATCAACGCGACGAACATGGCCCCGTATAACCATCTTGCCGCGGCATCCTGTTTGGCTTTTCGGTTGGCGATCACCCCCTGCGCGACCAGCGCACTGGCCGTGAGTAACGCAAGGGTGTTTATCAGGCCCGCGGCGGGATGGAGCAACTGCTGCCCCGCCAAGAACAGCTCTCGGTCACCGGCACGCATCCAGCTAAACAGAATGAACAGCAACGCGAAGACGGTCAGCTCAGACAAGATAAAAAACCACATCGCCAAGTCACCGGGCAGTGCTTTCCCTGGGGATGACGAACTCGTCTGCGGTGACATTGCAAAAGACTGGACACTCATCGACAAGCCCTCATTGCATATTTTCCTTGATCGCTATGTCGTTTGATTTTTAATCACCGTGTAAGCGCTGCTAACCTGCCATGCTGCTAACCTGCCATACAACGGCTAAAGCATGCACCTCAGCCCCCTCCTCAATGACGACCTGAGCCGTCAAGGCAGCACGCATAGGCTGCCCCGACAGTTACATGATCAAGCCGCCGCGGGTGGCGGGTGCCTTTTAGCTAGTTACAGCACCCTCAATAGACGGCCTTTCAGCATCAACCGGCGCGGCAACGGCAGCGGTCTTGCCACCGACAAAGAAGCTGGCGAAGTATGCCACCAAGCCCGCCGCAAAGGTCAGTCCAAAGCCTAAACGCACCCAGTAAAACGGCATCAGCTTGGCCTGTGTCGCCATAAAGCTCAGCGCCAGGCTGTCATCGGGTAGCCGTTGCAGCGCCACCTGATAGGCGCCGGCAACCGTCAACGCCAGGGTGATACCGAGCATGCTCAGACACATGGCCCAGAAGCCGAAGCGTTCCACTTTTTGCGCCGCCTGCGAGTTGCCCTGAGGGCGCCCCCGCATGATGGGCATGGCGTAGGAGATAATGGTCAGTACGATCATGGCGTAGGCACCGAAGAACGCCAGGTGGCCGTGGGCCGCGGTGATCTGGGAGCCATGGGTGTAGTAGTTCACCGGCGCCAAGGTATGGATAAAGCCCCAGACACCCGCACCCAGAAAGGCCATCACGGCACAGCCCAGCGCCCAGGTTGTGGCGATCTGGTTATTGTGCTCAATACGACGCTGACGCACCATGCGGAAAGCGAACACGACCATCATAAAGAAGGGGATCGGCTCCAGCGCGGAGAAGATGGAGCCCAGCCACAGCCAGTAAGGACCAGGTCCTATCCAGAAAAAGTGGTGGCCCATGCCGATCAGCCCTGAAATCAGCGCCATGGCGATAATCACGTACAGCCATTTCTCAATGACTTCCCGGTCGACGCCGGTGACCTTGATCAGGGTAAAGGCCAGGATGGCGCCCATAATCAGCTCCCATACCCCTTCGACCCACAGATGGATAACAAACCACCAGAAGTACTTATCCAGCGCCAGGTTCTCAGGGTTATAGAAGGCGAACAACCAGAAGACGGCCAGGCCAATCAGACCCGTGATCAGCACCATGTTAATGACGGTTTTGCGGCCCTTGAGGATGGTCATGCCGATATTATAGATAAAGCCCAGTACGACCACCGCGATGCCAATCTTGGTAATGGTGGGTTGTTCCAGGAATTCGCGACCCATGGTGGGCAGCAGGTGATTATAGGTGATCTCCGCCAGCTCGGCGTAGGGGACCAACAGGTAACCAAGAATCGTCGCCACGCCGGCAGCGGCGAACACCCAGAACAGCACGCGGGCCAGCCAGGGACTGTGCAGCTCGGTGTCGCTCTCTTCCGGAACCAGGTAGTAGCTGGCGCCCATAAACCCGAATAGCAACCAGACAACCAGCAGGTTGGTGTGCACCATCCGCGCGACGTTAAAGGGCAGATAGGGGAAGAGGAAGTCCCCGATAATGTACTGCAGCCCCATGATCAGGCCAAACAGTATCTGGCCAGCAAACAGGGCCAGGGCGAAGATAAAGTACGGCTTCGCCACCGCTTGTGATTGAAATTTCATCGGTTGCTCTCCTTTAACCCTGCTTGTTCGGTGGCCAGTCGTTATCGTCGATGCGCGACGTCCAGATAAGGAAGTCTGCGATGTCGCTCACGTCCTCCTCGGACAGGTTGAACTGAGGCATCTTGCGCCGTCCTTCGGTCTGCAGCGGCTGCATCGCCATCCAGGCCTGCATAAACTGCTTGAAAGACCCCTCACTGCCCTGACCGTAGCGGTCATAGACGTTGGCCAGCTCTGGGGCGAAGTAGGCGCCTTCACCCATCAGGCTGTGGCAGCCGATGCAGTTGTTGTTCTCCCAGAGCTCCTTACCGTGGGCGACGGATTCGGTAATATTTTCGCGATGATCGCGCTTAGGTAGCTCAAGCATGGTGTCGAAGGTCAAACCCAGCAGCAGCAGGAAGAAGAAGGCCCCGCCGCCGTAGTAGATATTTCTAGCCATGCCTTTGTTAAAACTGTCAGCCATGGTGTTCTCCTGAATGAACGTGCGTTAATGTGCCGGCGGTCAAGGCTTATCACATCTCGGTGTTTCTGAGCTGATCAGCACTTCGATAAGTACCTGTTCGGTGATAGTGTTCATGCTAACTCCTGTGAGTGAATGATTGAGCATACGCTTAATATTGCACATTACATGCCAACAACTAGCGCGCTGATTTTAAAAGAAATTACTCATTATGTGTCATTAAGACATCAAAAAACGCTGTCTTAATGACACGGGCGTGTCTTAATGACACCGCTGCCTTAATAGAACAAATCCCATTCGTAAGGCTCCTCAAGCGTTTGCCCAGGGTCGCGGTCATGCGTCCCACTGAGCGTCTTACCACGAGGGCAACCACATCGACACGGGCTATTCAGCTGCTGTACGGAATGCTCGGCCCTGCCGTCTTCGAGTGAATAAAATCCAGGATCATTTGTTCGTTTCATGGGGCGCTCCTTATCCGCTTATTTCACGGTGTATCAAAAATCAAACTGCCGGAGGCGCAACAGTCAGGCTCTCTGCCAACCTCCATAAGATTCATTATACATACACCTTAATAATTGTCTATAGCCTTGATCTCTGACCCAGCCATAGCTCGCACCAACGGTTGTCGCGCCTGCCTGCGCGGGCCAGCGTCGCAAAGGCCTTGGTCTTAGCCATCACCGTCAAAGAGCAGGAAGCGCAGATACGAACAGATACGAATAGATACGGTTACAGGACGATCGAGGAGCCACCGCGACTCGCGTGTTCTTTTTTACCCTTAGGGGTAGTGATAAGATAAGCCCCGAGCGCTGATCAGCGCGATGGGCTTGCGTATGGGTACCATTTTAGAAGCTGCTCAAGACGCTGCGGCTCCTTCTGTAGATCGTCAAGGTGATAACGGCCAAAGACATCCAAGAAAGCCTCCTGCGCCTCGCCCACGATCCCCTTCAACTTGCAGGTCGACACAATTCGACAACTCGGATTATCGCAGTTTATAGGAACCAGGGTTTCTTCCACCGCCTCTAACACCTCCCGCAGGTTGATCTTGGAAGCGGGGCGAGCGAGTCGGATCCCTCCTCCCTTACCCCGAACGGTCTCGACATACCCCAGCTTACCGAGACGATGGACAATCTTGACCAAGTGATTGCGGGGAATCTCGAAATGATCGGAGACGTTGCTGATAGTGACGAGTTCTGCTGGCTTTTGGATCCCCAGAAAAATCAGTGTCCGAAAGGCATAATCGGTATATTTGGTCAATTGCATTGCCGGCCTCAACTTATCATATGGTTGGCATCCGGCTTGATCGACACGATCCAACAAGGCGCTAAAGACAAGCCTGAATGCCTTACAGGAAAAAGCGTAACATACCTGAGGCTTTTATAATATATATAAAATACTCCTTTTGTTGCACACCAATATCGCGCCACATCATCGATAACACTTCCCACAACACCAACGCTTCACCCCTCTTCGAACATAGAGTCGTGACTGCGTACAGGGCTGGCGTGCAGGACGGTTACCGAAACAGCGTTTGCCGAATACGACACCGAATATCAGAATAACGACGAAGAGAACCTCGTTAATTTCATACATGATTTAGGGTGAGGGAACGCCCCCTCACCCTCACTCTCTCTGCAGAGACCTTACATGAGTGCAGGTAACTGTTTTAACAGCGCCATGCCATTGCTCAGGTGTTGCTCGGTAACCACATAGCCAACCAACTCGCCTTGATCGTTGCGGGCCTGGGCCGTCAAACCGGTCGCATCGGATTCAACCTCCCATCGAATACCTTCAGCCACCGTCAAACCACTCAGCTGAATCGGCAAGGCAGGGGTCTTGATCAAGGTCGGCATGGCCGGCAGGCGAAGCGGGGTACGCTGACCGGTCAACGTTTTGGCTAGCGCCTTTGCCGACAACGCCAAAGGCTGCATAAAGGGCAGTACCAACCCCTCAATTTCAGCGCAATCCCCGAGCGCGTAAATATTCTCAACACTACTCTGCAGGTGTTGATTCACTTGAATACCCCGGTTCACTTGCAGCCCCGCCTCTTGTGCCAGCTCAATACGGGGCCTGACTCCCGCTGCGGCCACCACCGTATCCACCTCAAAGGTGTCACCACAGGACAGCCGCACCCTAATGCCACCGTCAGAGCTATCGATGGAAGCAACACTGCGCCCCAGGTACAGCTGGCAACCCTTACGCATCAACGTGGCTTCCAGTTCCTGGCCAACAAACTCCGGCAGCAAGCTGGAGACAGTACGAGGGGCCAGGTCGCTCAATGCCACCTGCTTACCGCCTTCAGCTAAATCCATCGCAATCTCGACACCGATCAATCCCGCACCGATCACCAGCACCCGCGCGCCTTTAGCGAGACGCTGCAGATAGGTCTGATAATCTGCCAGATTGTTCAGCGTAATCACCTGGTCGACAGCGCTGCCCTGAAGCGGCGGTACCCAGGGGCTTGAGCCCAAGGCTAAGACAAGGTCTCGGTAAACCAGGGTTTCATTCTGGCAGCTTATCGTCTTAGCCCCAGCATCGATCGCGTCGACCCGTGTGTGAGTTTTAATGCTGATATTGAACTCCGCTGCCAATTGCTCCGCCGAGCGTTGCACCAAATCCCGGGGTTGCAGCTTGCGACTGAAGCCATGACTCAACTGCGGCTTGGGGTAATCGGCGCCATCATCGCCGGTGATCAACAGCACCGGCGTATCGGCATCCCGTTCCCGAAAAGAACGCACCAACTGGTAGGCGGCACTGCCGCCCCCGATAACGACCACCGGCGCCGTATTCACGCCCTCATTTGCCGCAGCGGCGCCGCTGCTAACCGACTCAGCCAGCATGGGGCTAAACTCCGACTTACCGAGAAAGCACTCCGGACAAAGAAAACTATCCGGCACTTGCGACCAGGGCGTGCCCGCAACGACACCTTGGTTCGGCTCGCCCTTTTGCGGGTCGTAGACCCAGCCGCAAGCTCGGCATTTGAGCGACGTTTCATCGCTTAGCGTCGCGCCCATGACGACCTCGGGGGATTTTTTCGGCGCGGCGTGCCGGCTAGAGCCTGTTGCCTGGGATGAAAATGCAGCCCCGCCGCGCGTTGCATCGCCAGTCATCGTACTGGCACCCTCGGCGGGCAGATCGGCCTGCCATTGACGCGCAAGGTTACGGCCGTAGGCTACACATTCGTCCAATGCCCCTTCGGTAGGTTTCCAGATCGCCTTAATACCTTCGCTGACATTAAAACCGGCCTCTTCCAGGCGCTGCCCGATCGTATTTACCGCCTCGCCACTCCAACCGTAACTACCGAAAGCCGCCGCCTGCTTGCCTTTAAACCGCAAGCCACGCATTTCTTCCAGCAGGGCTGCCACGTGCGGCAGCATGCCGTTATTGACCGTCGGCGAGCCAACCAAAATACCTTTGGACTTAAACACCTGGGTCAAGACATCGTTCTTATCAGAGTTGGCCAGGTTATACAGCTTAACCACCACGTCCTGGTCCACCGCGCGAATGCCCTTGGTGATCGCTTCGGCCATCTGCCGGGTGCCGTTCCACATAGAGTCGTAGATCAGCGTGATCTGGTTCTCCTGATAATCATCGGCCCAATCCAAGTACTGCTCAACGATCTGAGCGGGATTGTCACGCCAGATAATGCCGTGTGAGGTACAGATCATGTCCAAGGGAAGGTTAAACGACAACACTTCCTTAATCTTGGCGCTGACCAAGTGACTGAATGGCGTGAGAATATTAGCGTAATATTTGAGACACTCCTGGTGAAGCTCCTTCTGGTCAACCAAGTCGTTAAAAATTTGCTCACTCGCATAGTGCTGACCGAAGGCATCGTTACTGAACAGCACCGCATCCTCAGTCATATAGGTCATCATACTATCGGGCCAGTGCAGCATCGGTGCTTCGACAAAAACCAGCTGCTTACCGTTGCCCAGATCAAGGGTGTCACCGGTCTTGACCACCCGAAAGTTCCAGTCCTTATGAAAATGTCCCCGCAAGGATTTAACGCCATTTTCTGTGCAGTAGATGGGCGTATCGGGAATTCTCGCCATCAGAGCAGGTAACGCGCCACTATGGTCTATCTCACCGTGGTTGGCGATGATGTAATCAATCTTATCCAGATCGATCTCTTTCTCCAGGTTATCGACAAACTCTTGAGCGTAAGGCGTCCAGACCGTGTCGATCAGTACGACTTTCTCCTCTTTGATCAGGTAGCTGTTGTAGCTAGAGCCTTTGTGGGTGGTGTATTCGGCCCCGTGAAACTCACGTAATTCCCAATCCTGCTTACCGACCCAAGTAATGTTGTTTTTTACCGAAAATGACATGGCATTCCCCTCTTATAACGTTCACCTAAACCCACATGAGTCCGGCATGGCTGCGACATAACAAGCATTTGAAATACACCTTACAAAAGAAGTATTTTGGATGCAAGTTTATTTTCAAAACCGTATGAAACAATCGCACACAGCAATCGCACACAACGATCAATACAACGATCAATACAACGATCAATACAACAATCAATACAACAATCAATACAACGATCAATACAACAATCAATACAACAATCAATACAACAATCAATACAACAATCAATACAACAATCAACGCAACAATCAACGCAACAATCAATACAACAATCAACGCAACAATCAACGCGATAATCAGCGCAACAGCCGCACAAGACACAGACAGCACGTGGATTTCCTGCACGATACACCTGATGGGGTTAACCGTTGCGTCAACAACCGCTGAGAATTGACAACCGACTAAGATACAAGCAGGATGCTCTTTAATGTGCGTATTTATCCAGCCATCACCCCGCGCGCTGATGGTAGCTGGACGACTCCCGTACCCCCCCCCCCCGTATAACACAACCTCTTTCAGTTCGTTAAGGAGCCTTTAATGAAACGCATCTCAGAACTACATCCCCTGTCCCACGATCACCACCATGCATTGGTACTGGCCAACCGCTGCAAGAAGGTCGCTGAAAGCGGGGATGTGGCCGCCTGCACCCATTTATGGCACGAAGTAACATTAGAGTTTCTGCACACACTGCGGCCTCACTTTCATATTGAAGAACAGACATTTATCGCCCCCTTACAACGCCTGGGAGAGGATCGCTTGATGAACAAACTCCTGGAGGATCACGGCCTGATACAGGCCTGTGTGTTCAACACGCAGCGCCCTGAAGCCGAGCTGCTGGGGCGTTTCGGCAGCTTGCTCGCAAACCACGTTCGATTTGAAGAAAGGGACCTGTTTACCTGCGCTCAAAACCGGTTTAGCGCACAAGAGAAAAAAGAAATTTTAGACGCCAGCCTGGACCGAGCCGGCCTATGAGCGGCGCAGGTACTGCTGCACAGTGATGGCGTTGCTATTAAGGTAGCAGCGTAACACCGTGCAAAATAGGTCGCCTTGATCGGCGGTTCATGGATCAATACGCGATAGATTACCGCGCGCCACCTCAAGCTCGAGCTCGCGCGCCACTACCGCAATACCTCCCTGCTGAAGTCAACATTTTTCGCCGCGCTCCAACAGGCCCCTCAACAAAGCCCCGCGGGGGACCATACAGCCTTCGGTGTCGGAGACGGCTAACTGTCAGAATTCTTTACACATTCATCGCTCCCACATCGTCATATCGCGCCAACGCATTGAAATAAAACAGATGGCATACAAATTGCTAGACAAGAATGCGCCATTGGAAGACCCCTATACCGCCCCACAGCCACTGCGCAAGGGGCCAAGCGAAAGGAACGCGATTATGCAGAAAAATACACTGGCCGTTTGTGTCAAGAGTGCAGCCCTAGCAACCTGCGTGGCGCTCACGCAACCCGCCTCGGCGGGCTATCTGTCCTTAGGGGGGCCTTCGACGATAGGGGCCCCCTCGGATTTTACGACTCTGACCACCGCATGGGACCCAGGCGCGGGTACGGCCCGGTCGGCTGCCGGAAACCCCGCACCGGGTGCTGCCACCTGGAGCATCATGGGCGCCGGCATCGGTGATTCAGCTTTTGGGCTTGACCCCCATAGCGGTGCCACGACGAGCGCCTTGTCCGCGCTGTACGCCGGAGGGGTTGATGAAATGACGACCATCGGTATCACGCTCGACAAATGGGCGGCGGTGTCGGGTTTTAGCAACCTCGGCATGGTCGCCGACAGCGGGGCATCGATTGGTGATCTGGCAGCCGTCGCCGGCGATATCCGCGTCGGGGCCATTTTTATCGATGGTTCCGCCGGTTCGAATGTTCTCGCACACGCGTTCCAACCCGGCACCGTGGGTATTTTTGGCGACACCTATGGCGGCGACACGCACTTTGATAATAGCAATTCCTGGTCAGACGGCGGCGCCGGGGGTACCATCGATTTTCATACCGTCGCACTGCATGAGTTCGGTCACGCACTGGGTCTGGGCCACTCCCTAGTCGTCGGTTCGGTCATGGAAGCGATTTATGCCGGCCCCCGCCGCGCCCTTCACGCGGACGACATTGCCGGAATTCAGTCGATCTACGGGGCAGCGATATCCGTGCCCGAGCCCATGAGCCTCGCGCTGGTAGGCCTGGGTCTGCTGGGCATCGGCGCATCCCGCCGGCAGCCCGCCAAGCACAGCACAACTTCCTGAGCAAATCCGCGGGATGCCGAGGGGCGCACCCCGCGGTTTTTTTGCATGCTCGACCCATAGTCCGTAACCTCGACGGAAACAGCCATTGGCTTAGCCGCCGCAGGAGATTCAATATGATTCGAGCTATAACCCATGTGCGAAACCGCGCGCTTTTCTGCCTCGCCCTGGCGACCATCACGCCGAGCGCCCTTGCGATGTTCATGGGTGTAACGGAGCAACAGCTGCTGGCGCAGTCCTCGGTCGTGGTGGTGGGTGAACTAATGGGCCGCGCCGAGATCGCCACCGCCGACGGTGCGGCGCCTATCAACCTGGGTGTGATCCGGGTGGAGCGCATGCTCAAGGGTGATCCGGATACGACCATACTGTTCCTCGCCCTGCCGCGTCGAGGGCCAATGCCGCGCCTGAGTACCGATATCGACTACCGGGACGGGCAGCGCGGCCTCTGGTTTCTTCATTTGCGCGACCCGGCCCAGTCCGGCGTCTTTCTTGCCGATCACCCCCAGCGGTTCGTGCCCATAAACAAGGCTGAGGAGCGCATCCCCGCGGTCCTCAAACTACTCGGAGAATAAGCCGCAGATTGATCGAAACGGCCTGCCTGGCTGCTTCCCCCTCCTCCGGGCTTCGGCGCTTGCGCCCCGTCTTGCATTGCAACGCATCGAGCGGAAAGCCATAAAGATCGGATTCAATACCGCCAAGCTTACGGGCCGCGACGCCCATCATCGGTTGCCGCTGTCGCTGCAAGGTGAAGGGTAAAGGCAGATCGGCCATACGCTAATTCGCCCGCCCCTAACCTCCCCACAGATCACCGCGCCTCCAGCGCCCATACCACGCTCATCGGCCTGCTACCTTCATGGCGCAGATAGTGAACCTTGCCGTAATAGCGAAAAGGCGCGGCGGTCCCTCCCTCCAGCTTATTCACGCGGACAAAGAGGTGTATATCGATACCGCGCTGGCGATGTTCAATCAACTCCCGCCCTTTCTTGTTCTCCGGGGCCGTCGCATTTTGGCTCTGCCAGTGAAAATGACCGTTATCGATAAAGTAGTCCAAATAACGATGATCCTTCGCCTTTCCCTGCTTATTTAACGTAACCAGCAGGATATGCCTGTTGCTCTCGTTCAGCACCACATGCCCGCTTTGCCAGTTACCCGGATTGAAACGCTGACCAAACAGTGGCGGAATATCCTGGCGCATAAAGCACTGCCCCACGGCCATCGCCAACGGATCGATCACGGCGCGAAAGCGGGCGAATGTGCGCATGCTGTCATCGGCGTCCAGGTCGGGGTAGGCCGGATTCAATGCCTTCAGAAGATAGCCGCCCTCAGGGGTCTTTAGCACCTTGCGTAGCAGATACTGATTATCGCCGGTAACGTCCTGACGTTCGATCGCCATAATATCACCGGTGATGGAACCGGCACGGCTGGGCGATACCTGTTCCAGCAGCAGGTAATCACCATCGTGGATCGGCTGCTTGCCGCCGTTCATCGAATCCCCCGAGGCCTGGGCGATAAAATGATGGGCCGGATTCAGTCTGCCGTAGCCGGCACCCAGCGAGCGCAGCTCGTCGGCCGCCGCCGAACCGGTTCGAAAGTGACCACAGGCGATCTTTAGATCCGGGAAATACGCCAGTTCCGTGCGGCTATTACTGTCTGCGGTCTCCAACGCCCCGACCGGAGTGGAAGACGCGGTCTCTGTTGACCCTGCGCTTTCGCTGTATATCGCTAGCCGATAATCAAGCAGCTCCTGGGTCATCGCATTAAAAGTGGCGCTCTCCTCGGCCAGCACATCAAAGTTCGGCGTAAAGCGCCCCGCACGATTCTCAAACCAGATTTTCTTAGCAGAGGCTTTATGACCACCCAGCCAGGCATTAATGGGGTTACTTTTCCAGTAACGGTGCCACTGCGCATCACTAACCTGATCGATAGCCTGATATTCAGTCTTTAGGTCGGTGATAAAGGTACGGCGGCGGCGAAAAAGAGCCAGCGCATAGCCAGAAGCCGCTTCCAGGGTCGGGGGCTGGCGGAAACCGTTATGTTCCAGCAGGGACTCGATCAACACTAGCTTGAAACTTTTCGTCACAGCGGTGGTTTCTAGCTCGCGAAACCAGTCGCGATGGCGGGCAAGACAGGCGTTTTCGGCAGCGTCCAGACCCGTAAACGCCGCCACCATTCCCCACCAGGAACCGTACTCACGACGTAAGCGAGTCATCGCAATACCGCTGCGATAAAGCTCCAGCAGCGTCGGTCTACGCCCGAGCGCCGCTTGCAGGGCGTCATACTCAGGCTGCAAACCCTGTCCGTCGAGCTGCTTGAGAAAGTCGATGATCGCCAGGTCATAATTGACGAAACAGCCCGCCGGCAGACGCAGTTCATTACGCTCAATCTGTCCGGCAAATTCCACCAAGTCACGCGGGCGGCTGCCGACGTTAAACAACGCCTGCGGCTTATTGAGGAATCCTTTGTGGTTGCCGATAAAGTCCAGAACCACCAGCCGCTCTTTACCCGCCTGGCGACGCAACCCGCGTCCTAACTGTTGCAGAAACAGCACTTTGGATTCGGTGGGTCGCAACATCATCACCGTATCCACCGCCGGCAGATCGACCCCCTCGTTAAACAGATCCACCGAGAAGATCACCTGCAACGCCCCCGCCTGCAGTTGCTGCAGGGCGTCGGCGCGGCGCAGCGGCGAGCCGGCATAGACGGCGGCAGCCGCAATCCCCCAGCCACGAAAACGCTCGGCCATAAACTCGGCATGTTGAATCGATACACAGAACGCCAGCGTGCACGACTTCCCCTTTGCCTGCCACTCGCGCAAGGCGTGACGGGCCCGCGCCAGCGTCGCCAACTTGTTGGAGAGCTGCTGCGGATCGAACTGACCGTTACGCCAGGGGATCTCCTGATAGTCCACCTGCTCATCGAAGATACCGTGATAGGTAAATGGGCAGAGCAGCGCCTGATCGATACCGCTGAACAGGTTACAGCTGTAGACCAGGTTATCATCGCAAAAAGAGAGAATATCCGACTGATCGGTACGTTCCGGAGTGGCGGTTAAGCCCAGCAGAAAGCGCGGCATAAAATAATGCAGCAGATCCCGATAGGTCGCCGCCGCCGCATGATGGAATTCATCCACCACCAGATAATCGAAGTGGTGAACCGAAAATTGCGACAGGTGCGCCTCTCGCCCCAGGGTCTGAACCGAGGCAAACAGCAGATCGACATCGCTCGCTTTCTGCTTACCGTTGTAGTGACCAACCCGCGCCGCCGGCCAGATACTCAGAAAGGTCTTTTCCGCCTGGAGCAGAATTTCCTCACGGTGTGCGACAAACAGCACCCGCCGGGCGTTCATCTGCTGCGCATCGAAGGCGGCGAGGTAAGTCTTACCCAGACCGGTCGCCATCACCACCAGGCCGCGGCGAAATCCCTGTTCGCGACTCTCCCGCAGCGCATTGAGTGCTTCAATCTGCACCCCGCGCGGTTCGGGTGGCGGCAGCGGTGCATCATCACTGCCCGGCGCGACCCGCAGGGGAACCACCTTACGGCGCAGCTCGTAGGCCTCGATCCAGGGGTAGTCCAACGGCCGAACACGGGCGTCGGCAAACAGACAGTCAAACGCCACCCGTATCGCAGCAAAACGCTGCTGAGCAATGTTGTTGCCTACACTATCGTTCTTATCCGGCGACGCCTCAGCCCCACCCGCGGATAGCGGCGGTTGCCCTTGACATTCTGCGTCCGGAAACACCACCCGGTAGTTCCATTCCAGTCCGTCGGTGAGGGCGGCGCGGCTAATATTGCTGGAGCCAACAAAGGCGCTACCTTGCAACCAGCGCCCCTCGCCGGTGCGCAGAAAGATATAGCTCTTGAGGTGAAAGCTGTTGCCGTTACACGCATAGAGCCGCACGTCCGCCCCCCGCTCCTGCAACAGCATCAGCATGCGCAGCGCCTGGGGATCGGTGATATCGAGATAGTCGCTAGTCAGCACCCGCAGCGTCACCGCGCGGGTTTGCACCGCATCCTGCAAGGCGTCAAACAACAGATTCAGCCCGCTGGATTTGATAAAAGCGACCGCGAGTTCGATCTCACTGGCCTGGTTGATCTCCTCCAGCAGACGCGGCAACAGCGGATCATCAGGGCCGCCGGTGATCAGGGCGGGTACCGGACTCATCCGCCCTGCTTCCTGATCAACGCATTTAACCAACGCTCCTGCTCCCGCCCCGGTCGCTGATCGGCGCTGGTCCAGCAGTCCAGCACCGTAAAGAGCGCCGTACCGTTCGTGCCAGTCAGATCCGCCAGACAGCGCGCCAGGCTGGTTTCAGTCATATCATTGAAATACCGACCGCCCTGGTATCGCTCGCCCTCACCATATTTAAAGGAAAGGTAAATAATGCCATCGGCTTTCAGGGCTTGATAAAAACGCCGCAGCACCGTCGGCAATTCGAGCCGGGGAATATGCAGCAGGCTGGCGCAGGCCCAGATCGCATCGAACTGATCCTGCCAGCTGATCGCCTGCAATGCGATGACCTCAACCGCAACGCCCAGGTGCTGCTTGGCCAACACGGCCAGTTCCGGCGAAGCATCACAGGCGGTGACTCGATACCCCCGATTCTGAAAGGCGCGGGTGTCTCGTCCCGATCCACAGCCGGCATCGAGGATATAGGCGTTAGGTGGTAGCAGCGGCAGAAAGTGGCGGTACAGGGAGGACATGTCGACCGTCAGCGTATCGTGCAGGAACGCTTCGGCGTGCTGACAGTAATAATCAACGGTATCCTTGTGCATGGTGAGCAATCCTTGGCGACGGCGAAAGTTCGCCCAGGGTCACCTATTCGTCAAAACGGGTCAAGCCAGTCAGCGCTAATTACCTGCGTGAGCCGAGGGATCTTATCCCGCCCCCCCCCCCGGACAGGCTCATGCTTTGTAACGCGCGATGAAAGAATGAACCAAGAAAGCACTGTTACGTACCAGCAAGCCCCGCTTCGCCGCCCTGCGGGTACGCTGCGCGCTGAGTCAATACAGCGGGCACTCGACAGCAGATCCCCGTGCTGACAATCGGGCTCGGCTTCCCTGCCTCGCCCTAGTTACGCGACAGTCCGGATCGCACTGCCGTGGCGTGAGGCGACCACATCGATGCGCTGGGCCATCTGTTCCTTGAGCTCTGAAACGTGGGAGATGATACCGATGGTACGCCCCGTCGATTGCAGGTCGATCAGGGTATTGATCGCCAGTTGCAGCGACTCCTGATCCAGGCTGCCGAAGCCTTCATCCACAAACAGGGTATCCAGCTGAATTCCGCCAGAACGTTGCTGCACCACATCGGACAGTCCCAGCGCCAATGCCAGCGATGCCAGAAAGGATTCTCCGCCCGACAATGTCGCGACCGGGCGTGGTTTACCGGTGTGGGCGTCGTCAATCGCCAGATCGAGCCCGGCGGTGGTGTTACGCTTCTGCTCGGCCTCGTTCTGACGCACCAGGCTATATTGCCCCTTGCTCATAATGCGCAGGCGCTGGCTGGCGATGCTAAGCACCGAATCAAGCAAATTGCCCAACACGAAACGTTCTAAACTCACCCGCACCTTGCCATTACCCGATGCAGCCTTGGACAGATGACCCACGACCTCATACGCCTCACGCACGTGCTGTTGCTCCGCCTCCAATTGATGAAGGCGCTGGTGAACGCGTGCGAGCAAGACGCAACGGTTGTTCGCTTCAGTCCAGGCGCTATCGGCCGCGTCAAAGCGCTTTAGCGCGGCATCGGCCTGTTCCTGCAACGCCGTCAGATCGGGTACCTGTTTACCCGCTAGCTGTTGCGCCAGCAGACCCAGCTCGGCAGTGAGCGTCTTTCGCAGATCATCGTAGACACGAACCGCCTGACTCAGCCGGGTAATCGAGGCGTCCTCCAATCGGGCAGCCTCGAATTCCGCCTGAGAGGCGAATGGGCTCGACGCCAGTGCCTGCTGCCATTCATCGGTACGGCTACGCAGGCGAGCGTCGAGTTCGGTCAGGTTCTGTTGATGACCTGTAACGTCAGCCAGGGCTTTGGCGTTGGCAAGCTTGGCAACACTTAAGGCCGCCTCGGCAGCCTTAAGTGCCTCTTCCAGCTGCTTGATCTCTGCGCGGGTGACCTTGATGGCTGCTTCTAACGCCTCGGTGCCGCGGTACTGCTCCGGCAGATTTTTCTCGGCATTTTTCAGGTGACTCTCGGCCAACGTTTTCGCTTGCAGCAGGCCTGGCAGTGTTTGCTGCATGCTGGCTAACGCGGCATGGGTGCCTTTCAATGCCAATTCTTGGGTTTGCACATCCTGTTTGTGCCGGGCTAGCGCCTGCTCGTCCTGGACGATCTGATCGAGCCGTACGGCCAGGCTATTGTATTCATTGTCCAGCTCGCTCAGCGAACGCAGGGCATCCTCGCCCAACTCGGCGGTTAACGCCGCGATCTCTTGCTGTTTGCCACCCACCGCAGACCTGCTGTTTTCAAGCCGCTTATCCGCGTCATTACGGGCGGTCGCGGCGCTATTTTGCTTGCTGCGCGCCTGATCAACGCCATCCTGATCAATATCGCTGCCATCGTCAGAGCGCGCCGCCAACCGGGGGTGATCGGCACTACCGCAAACAGGACAAGGCTCGCCTTCACCCAACTTTTCGGCCAGCAGTGCCGCCTGGTTTTTACGCAGCAACAACTCGAGGCGATCGGCCTGCTCTTCGATCTGCTGGTATTTCGCACGACGGGCCTCATAGGAGGTTTGGGCGGTTTGCTGTGCGACCCTCAAGCGCTGCAGGTCGATATTGGCAGTATCGAGACGCTGTCGCAGCGCCAGCCTGGCCTTGGCGGAAAGCAGCGCGGCCGTCACCTCCGCTTTCTGGGCGGTGCGCTGCCCCAGCGTGCCAATTAAGCACGTTAGCTGGTCTATCGCCTGTTCTTTCGTACCCCGGTCCTTTTCCCGCGCGGCGAGCTCTGTCTTGGCCCGATCGAGCTGGGTCTGAGCCTCGCGATCCGCCGTCTGCAGCTGCCCATATTGGTTAAGGATGCCACGGTACCCTTCCAGCTGCGTTTCGCGCTGCTTTAGGCCATCGCGCCGTTGGTAGGCCGCGCTCGCGGCCATCCTCGACTGTTCGGCTTCAGCCTCGCGGGATTGGGCGGCGGCTTCGCTGGCTTGTGCCGCGCGGATATCCACGCGTTTCTGCTGAATATCGGCGCTGGTCTCCTGTAGCGTACGCCAGACCGGTGCAATCTGAGCCGCCTGTTCTGCGCGGGTGTATTGGCTACGCTTGGCCTCGTGCCTGTCGCTCTCCTGCAGCAAACGGTTGAGGGCTTCCTGCTTTTGCGTTTGCTGACCGAACTGCGCCAACAGATCGTTAGCCGTCTTGAGCGTATTATTTTCCTCTTGCCGATGTTGGTCGGCTAAGTCCTTCGCGATTTTACGCGCCGCCAGCAGCGTCTCCGATTGTGCGATCGCCTCGACGAGCCCTTCCTGGTCGGTCACCTGAACCTCCAGCAGCGCCTCTTGCTTACTGTCCTCAAATTGTTTGTGGCGCTTATCGATGTCCGCGGCGCGTGCGGCTAGTCGCTTCTCGATCTGCGCATAAACCTCAGTCTGAAACAACGTCGAGAGGATCGCTTGCCGGTCCTTAGAATTAGCCAGCAGCAGCTCACGGAATCGACCCTGGGGCAGCACCATCACCTGCTTGAATTGGCTGGCGCTAAGACCGATCGTTTTGACTATTTCCTTATCCGCATCCGTGCTTTTTTTAGCCACCCGCGTTTCTTCGCGGCCATCGGCATGCACGAGGCGGAAATGAGCCGAGGATTTCTGTTCGGTGACGCCCCCGCCTTTTTTAGCCGGTCGCATCTGCGTGGGTACCCGCGTAATACGGTAGGTTTTGCCGCGAAGGCTAAACTCAAGGGTCAGGGTCGTCAGCGTGTCCGGGGCAGCATGATCACAACGCAGCCCTACATCCTTACGCTCCTTGTCCGTCGTCTCGCCATAGAGCGCATAGCAAATAGCGTGCAGTATTGAGGACTTGCCGGCACCAGTCGGGCCATCGATCAGGAACAGGGGGTTTTCGCCCAGATCGGAAAAATTGATGATCTCAGTACCGGCAAAGGGACCAAAAGCATTGATCTCCAGTTTATGCAGCTTCATACGTTGCCCTCCATGGCCGCGCGCGCTTCCAGAATCACGTCATGCAGCAACGTGGTTTGCGCATCCGTCAACTCCGTATCCATGACCTGCGTAAAAAAGTCGGTAAAGACCTGGTCTTCACTACGTTCATTGCCCACATTGGCGACCAGCTTGCTACCACTGTTGATAGAAAATTGGGTTAATTCCATTTGCAAGGTATTGGGATACACTTGGCGCAACCGCCCGAGTGGGTCGAGCAGGTCGTGCTTATCGGTCAAGCGAGCCAAGATATAATCATCCGCCGCCGCATCACGTTTGCCTTGCTCTAGCAGTGCCTCCAACTCGCCTTCTATAATCCTCAGATTACGTTTAGGAATCAGTTCAAGATGCTGCTGTGACACAAACCCCTGGTCGTTCATCTCAACTAGGCAGACACCTTTGTTCTGTTGGTGTTCTGAAAAAGAATATTTCAGCGGCGAGCCACTGTAACGGATATGCGCTTCACCCTTGTACTGGGGGCCGTGCAGATGGCCAAGCGCGACATAATCAAAATCGGACAAGGGTTGATAGGACACGCGATCCGCACCGCCGATAGACAGCGGCCGTTCCGAATCGCTTTCGCTCGCGCCGTCGATAAAGCAATGGCTGATTAACACCGAGGGCGTGCCGGGCGTGCGCGCCTCAAGCGCGATGTTGGCAAGATAGCTGTGCGCCTCATCATAGGTCTTCACCTCACAGGAAAAGGCTTCACGCACCTCCACCGGGTCATGGTAAGGCAGGCCGAAAAAGTGCACAGGACCGGTGGCGGTTTCCAGCACCACCGGCTGAGCAACGCCGCGAATATCGCCAAGAATATGCAGCCCCGCCTGACGCATATACTGAGAACCGAAACGCAGCCGTTTAGCGCTATCGTGATTGCCGGATATCATAATGACAGGAATAGACAGCTCGCGCGTGAAGTCCTCCAAGAAGCTATTCAAGGCATCTACCGCCTCGGCCGGCGGCACCGAACGGTCGAAGATATCCCCGGCGATCACCAGCGCATCAATGCAGTGTTGCACCGCATAATTTTTTATCTGCTGCAGAAAATAGAGCTGGTCCTCCAGAAGAGAGACATTCTGAAACAGTCGACCGATATGCCAGTCAGAGGTATGAATAAAACGCATATAACATCTTCCTTAAGACTATTAACCTGGCATGGTGGCGATACCGCAGCCGGAAGAACAGACATCCCCTGCCAGAATGAAACCCAGGCCCTGCTACTGCTACTGCTACCGTTACCGCTACCGCTACTGAGCCATGCTGTGGCCGGCAGAAGACATGCTGGTCAGAGCCTCGAAGAAAACCCATAGCAGCCACAAGCAGAACATGGCGCGTGCAGGCAGTGTATATTAGTCTTGGCTTGTCTGCTCTCCCCCCTTGTGGGAGAATATTGCTCACAACTTGCCCCGTTAGCGTGCAGGTTCAATAAAAGGCAAAACTGTCGAAAGATGGTGACGCAAAGTTTCTGGCCTAATGAGTTCGCTCTATGGCAGCAGAGCTGCAGAAGAGCCCGAGGACGCTTGGATACCCCCATCGTTTTATCGCCTATTTCCCCCTTCTGCGCCCTCCTTTGCCGTGACCAAAGACCTCCACATTCCGAGCGCACGCAGGTAGCAGCATATGGCATTGCACAAGGGGTCCATGACCTCACATTTTTTACTGGTCAACCTAGCACGGGGGCTAATTGGCGCTGTGTTGATAATGGTCGTGCTATACAGCACCAACGCCATCCTCGAGACCGATGCAGAACTGAATCGCCAAAATGAAAACTTACAGCATACCCTGGCGGCCAGTGAGTTAATCAGCTCGCTGGTCATCAATGCCCAGGGATACTTGAGTAGCGGCGACAGGATCTTTTATGACTCCTTCTATACCGATCGTTACCAGCTCGTCGAGGAGCTGGATATGCTACAACATGCCTGGTCCGATCAGCCTGACAAGCTGATGTATCTGGCCGAGATAAAGCAACTGACCGATGACTGGATAACCCGTGAAGTCGACAAGATTGTCCTGCATATACAACAAGATAAAGAAACAACGCAGCAGATACTGATTGACACTCTGCTTTTGAACAACGCCCTGCTGAAACAAATAAAAACCAAAATGGACCCGCTGAAAGCGGTAGAAAAGCAACAGCTAAGCGAACAACTGGAGCGGGTCAAAAACACCACCGAAACGGCCCGCACGGGATTTATCATCTGCGCCCTGGTGCTTATCGGATCGGGAATCGGCTTGTCGCTGTTTGCCACCGCAGGCATTACCCGGCGCATGAAACGCCTGGTCACGGCAGGCAAAAAATTTGAACAGGGCGATCTCGATGTCGACGTCGAAATAGACTCGAATGATGAAACCGGCGCCCTCGCTCATACCTTCAATCAGATGGTACAGCGTCTGCGCCATGTGGAAGCCGTCACCACCGCCACGGCGGCCGAGGACTTCTCCATGCAGGTGAAGGTACTGAGTGAAAAGGATCAGCTGGCGAAGTCCGTTAACCAGATGTCCAACAGCCTCAAGCACCTGGCCATCCATCGGAAGGAGCAGGACTGGCTGAAGTCCGGGCTGGCCGATCTGCATTACAAGATGCGCAGCGAACACGAGCTGATTCCCTTGGCCCAGCTGGTGATAACCTACCTGGCCAACTACCTCAAGGCCCAGGTCGGGGTCTTCTATCTTGCGGAAGGCGAACGACTGAAGCTGGTCACCAGCTATGCCTATAAAAAACGCAACAACAGCGATAACGAGTTCCGCTTCGGCGAAGGGCTGATCGGTCAGGCCGCCCTGGAGCAACAGAGTATCCTCTATAGCCAAATGCCTGACGATCAGCAACAGCAGCTAACCATCAATGCCGGTATGGGCGAGTCTCAGCCGGGTGACGTCATTGTGCTGCCGCTGATCCATGAAAACAAGGTCGAGGCCGTGCTGGCACTGGGGGTGAACCAACGTTTCAACGATATCGAGCTGGAATTTCTCGATAAGGTGACGAACAGCATCGCTATCAGTATCCACGTGGCTCGCACCCAGCAACAACTGGTCCAGTTACTGGAAGAGTCCACGCAGCAGTCGGAAGAGCTGCAGACCCAGCAAGAAGAACTGAAGGCCGCCAATGAAGAGCTGGAAGAACACAGCAAGATGCTGGCCAAATCGGAGATGTCTCTGCGCAACAAGAGTGAAGAACTGCAACAGCTGAATACCGAGCTGGAAGAACGCACCGAGGAGCTGGAACGCAAGACGGCCGAAACCGCAGAAAAGAACCGCGATATCGAGCTGGCCAAGCAGGCGGTGGAAATTCAGGCGCGTGACTTGTCCAAGGCCAGCCAGTACAAGTCCGAATTTCTGGCCAATATGTCCCATGAATTGCGCACCCCGCTCAACAGCCTGCTTATCCTTTCCCAGTCGCTGTCCCACAACCGCCAGGGCAACCTGACCGAAGAACAGCAGGAAGATGCCAAGGTGATTTATCAGGGCGGCAAGTCCCTGCTCAGCCTGATCAACGATATCCTGGACCTGTCCAAGGTGGAGGCCGGCAAACTGGATATTCACTTCGAGCAGATGCCCATCGACACCCTGCTCGACACCCTGCGCGCCCAGTTCAACCCCGTCGCCGCCGACAAGGGCATCGAGCTTGTTCTGGAGAAAGAATCCGGGCTCCCCGCCAGCATCTCCAGCGATCTGCTGCGGGTCGAACAGGTGATGCGTAACCTGTTATCCAATGGCCTCAAGTTTACCCACCAGGGTTCAGTGCGCCTGAAGGTATACAGACCCGAACCGACGATCCCGTTCAAAAATCCGGCCCTGAAACCGGACCAGGTACTCGCCTTTGCAGTGATCGACACCGGCATCGGTATGGCGCCCGACAAGCAACGGTCGGTGTTTGAAGCCTTTCAGCAGGGAGATGGCTCCATCAGCCGGGTCTATGGCGGCACCGGGCTGGGATTGAGCATTTCCCGGGAGATGGTCAAGCTGCTGGGCGGCGAAATCCAGCTGCAGAGTGAAGAAGGCCAGGGCAGTACCTTTACCCTGTATCTACCGCTGGATGGCCAGTCGGTGCAGCCGCAAACGCTGCCTGCCGGCGAGCAAGGCAAGCCCTATGTACCGTTCGAGCACCTGGCCGCCATCACCTCGCCGGCCCGGGTGAACGACCCGCAGAGCGCCATCGCGGCGCCGGCTCAACCCGCTACCCCAGCACCGAAGACAGCGGTTCCCACGGCCGCCAAACCCATCAATACCGGCAACAGCGCACAGCCGGCCGACGATCGGGATACCCTGGCTCCGGGAGACAAATCGGTGTTGATCATCGAAGACGACCCGGCTTTTGCCAGGGTCCTGCTCGGCCTGTCTCACAATAGGGGCTATCGGTGCCTGGTTTCCCTGACCGGCAGCGCCGGCCTGCAGCTGGCGGAGCAGTACCAGCCCAGTGCCATCCTCCTGGATCTGGGGCTGCCCGATATCAGCGGGCGTCAGGTGCTGGAGCAGCTCAAGCAGAACATCAAGACCCGGCATATCCCGGTGCATATCCTGTCGGCCGAGGATAAAAACAACGAAGTCCTACAGATGGGTGCCGTGGGTTTCCTGACCAAGCCGGTGACGGAAGAAGAAATCCAGGCCCTGTTCGGCAAGATGGAATCTCTGTTGCAAGCGTCGATCAAACAGGTCTTGCTGGTGGAGGACGACAGCCATAATCGCCAGGCGGTGACCCGCCTGATTGCCAACAAAGATGTGGAAATCTGCGCGGTCGGCACCGGTCGGGACGCCTATGCCAAGCTGGCGACCGACAGCTTCGACTGTGTAATCCTGGATCTGAGCCTGCCCGATATCAGCGGCTTCGAGCTGCTTAACCAACTCAGCCAGGACCAGCAGATCACCCTGCCGCCCATCGTGGTCTACACCGGCCGGGAGCTGACGACCGAGGAATACAAGGAGCTGAGCGAATACACCAGCAGTATTGTCATCAAGGGCGTCAGCTCCCCGGAGCGCCTGCTCGATGAAACCACCCTATTCCTGCACAGCGTGGAGTCTTCTCTGCCGCTCAATCAGCGTAATATCATCCAGATGTTGCACAGCCCTGAGCAACTGCTGCAGGGTCGCAAGATCCTGCTGGTCGACGATGATCTGCGCAATACCTACGCCCTGTCCAAGGTGCTGCGCGAGCATGGCCTGGAGGTCAGCATGGCCGACAACGGAGAGTTGGCACTGCAAAAACTGGCCGAAGAGCAGGATATCGAGCTGGTATTGATGGATATCATGATGCCGGTCATGGACGGCTATGAGGCCATGCGTAGAATCCGTCAGCAGCCACAGTTCAAATCCCTGCCGATCATCTCCCTGACCGCCAAGGCCATGCCCGAAGACAAGGCCAAGAGCATAGCCGCAGGGGCCAATGACTATTGCACCAAGCCGGTCGATGTAGACAAGCTGATTTCGATGATGCGGGTATGGCTGTTCAAATGATAGAAGCCCATCAATAACCGGAAACATAGCGCGGGAATGGGAGGCCCGCTCGATAATGCGCCTTACCGCGCAGAGGCTGATATCCCCGCCCGAACCCGGGCCTCGACCATGGCGCCCAAGTCCGGGCCATCGGCGGCGATCATATCGGAGACAAAATCCACAAAATGATACACCACGCCGGGAGCTCGGTGTGAAGAGAGACCATAGCCGGCATATCGATGGCCACGAGACAAAAGCCGGGCAGTAGCGGTGCCAGCAGATCAAACTGGCGGCATTATCCAGCCGGCCGTGCACAATCAGTACCCAGGGCTCCGACTCGGGCTCTCGGGCCCTGGCCGCGATTTCGTACTAGGGCGTTTAGCTAACCATCTCTTGCGGATATGTCATTTACATCTCCCGAAACGCTTCTTCGCCATCATTGTCCGTTCGCGGCAGGCATAGAGGCTAGCTGTGCCGCTTGACGAGCACGCAGTGACTTCTGCTGTGCCTGCTGGCTATTTCGCAAGGCCTGCAGCTGCTGCTCCTGCTGCCGCTTGATGGCACTCAACTGCGCTTCCTGCTGGGCAGCAATCGCCTCCAGTTCTCTTTTCTGTTGTTCCTGCAAAGCAGCGGCCTCGCGCGCCTGCGCGGCTTTCATTTCGTCAACTTTCTGATTCATAATGATTTTCCTGATATTTAGGTTTTCCAAAATAGGACGCCGCCAGCTTGTGCCGGCGGCGTTCCGGGCATGTTAGATAACGGCAAAACTTGAGGGATCGCTGCCCATCCCATAGTCGAACCCGCCCTCCGGTACGTAGCCTGAACTGTCATCTTGTGCCATATAGTCGATTGACGAGTCCACTCCCATGCCGTCGTCATCGCTGGCAGAACCAGCATCAAACGACTCCAGATAGATGTCCATGTCAGAACTGCCCAGGTTGAAGACCTCGCTCACGCCTACGTCCAGGGTGTCCTGAGAGTCGTTCTCTGCAGAGCTGTCGACCGCACCGCCGCCTTCGATACTCGAAAACTCATTCGGGTCGTAGCTGAGATCATCCGTCGAATTACCGTCAATGGTGTAACCATCGTAAAAACCGCCCGTGGTGCCATCCTCGTCCACGGTAAACGCGGTAGCGCTGTGGGCGCTGGCGTTGTTGCCGGCGGCATCGGCCACATTGGCGGTCAAGGTGTAGCTGTTACCGGTACTCAGATCCTGCAGCGCGGCGGCCGGCACGGTAATTGTGGCGCTACTGCTGCTGATGGTACCGATGTAGTCGCTGCCGTTCAGGGTCAGAGTGACGGTCTGGCCATCTTCCACCCCACTGGTGGTGACGGTAGCGCTGCCATCGCTGTGTTGTTCGCTGGCATTGAGGCTGCCGCCCCAGTCAGCGCTAACGCCGCTGATCGCCGGCGCGGCTTTATCCACGGTGAACGCGATAGCGCCGTCGGCGCTGACGTTGGTGCTGGCGGTAGTGCTGTTGCCGGCGGCATCGACCACATCGGCGCTCAGAGTGTAGCTGCTACCGGTACTCAGTGCCTGCAGCGCGGCGGCCGGCACCGTAATGATGGCGCTAGCGTTACTGACGGTGCCGGTGTAGTCGCTGCCGTTCAGGGTCAGGGTGACAACCTGGCCATCTTCCACTGTCCCCCAATTGGTGGTAACGGTGACGCTGCCATCGTTGTCATCCTCGCTGGCGTTGAGGCTGCTGCCCCAGTCGGCGCTGACGCTGTCGATCCATGGCACAGCTTTATCCACGGTGAACGTGGTAGCGCTGTGAGCGCTGGCGTTGTTGCCGGCGGCATCGGCCACATTGGCTGTCAGGGTGTGATCGCTACCGCTTGTCAGAGCCTGCAGCGCGGTGGCCGGCACTGTAATGGTGGCGCTACTGCTGCTGATGGTACCGGTGTAGTTGCTGTCGTTCAGGGTCAGGGTGACAACCTGGCCATCTTCCACCCCACTTGTGGTGACGGTGACGCTGCCATCGCTGTCATCTTCGCTGAGATTGAGACTGTCGCCCCAGCCGGCACTGA
>JBFGZS010000040.1:0-42109 GCA_041586615.1 Motiliproteus sp.
CTGGGGTTAATCGCCATGGTTTCGTTACGAATAAATAATATGCATTTTTACAGACAAGTAGGGTCTGAGTGTTAGCTATAGTTTTAATGAGCTGAGCGTTAAGGCGGCCTGGTTTTAAGGGGGGCGTTGTAAGGAGGCTAGAGTTGTAAGGAGACTAGAGTTGTAAGGAGACTAGAGTTGTAAGGAGACTAGAGTTGTAAGGAGGCGGGCACGATATCGATGGGCGGAGGTATAGCGATGTTGAGGCTACGTAAGGCGGTATGCACGCGAAGTATGTTTCTAGCGGCTGCCAGCGTTTCTCTGTCGTCTCTTTTTTCTATCGCTATTGCGCAAGAGGTCGTCGTGGCTTTCGGGGAGAACCGCCCGCCCTCCGTGGGCGGAGCCGGTCAAGGTGGGCTGGAGATCGATATCGTTCGCGCGTCCTTGAAAGAGGGCGGTCACAGTTTGAAAGCGGTGCAGATGCCTGTTGCGCGTTTAAAAGCATTGGAAAACATGGAAAGAGGGGAGTTCGATGCGGTTGCCGGGGTTAGGGGGCTGAGTTCGACAACCCATCGCTCGAACAGTTATATCTCCTATCGTAATTATGCCTTCAATACTTCCAATCGTGCATTGAATCGCCGCGATCCAGCGTGCTAGAGAGTGCGCCATGAAGAGAGATCGTTTATCATTGGCTCAAATAAGTGGCGACAATCTTGGCATTGTTGGGGGCTTAGCCGCTCACCTTTTTGCTTTGTACGCATGGCCCCCAAGGCTTTCGGTGAAAGGGGGGAATGATCCAGACTTGTCTACATCCTACATTTCGATATGCATAGTAATAGAACCCGCTAAAGATGAACGATAGAACCGAGAAAAGAACAGTTAGGAGTGGTGGCACTGAGTTTATCTACGATCAGATCTTAGGTGCCATCTTTGAGCGTAAGCTCCAGCCGGGGACCCGGTTAAAGGAGGAGGAGCTCTGTGAGGTTTTTGGCGTCGGTCGAGGTGGGGTCAGAAAGGTGTTGCAGCGGTTGGCGCACGAGAATCTGGTCGAAATTATTCCTAATAGTGGAGCCTTTATCGCCAAGCCTTCTATCAAAGAGTCTAAGGAGGTATTCCAGGCCCGGCGCCTGATTGAAACGGAGCTGGTCAAGGAGCTTTGCCGACAATTTTCTCCCGATAAACGCAGAGCGCTGGAGGAACATGTGGCCCACGAGCAGGCCGCTCACGATGCGGGAAATCATAATCTGCGCATTCGATTGTCGGGTGAATACCATTTGCTGATTGGAAAGCTGGCGGATAAACCAGTGCTCACCGAATTTCTGCGTGAGATCATCTCACGTACCTCGTTGATTATTGCACTGTATGAACGCAGCAAGTCGGTTAAAGGGCACGTGGGCAGTGCGCCCTGCATGGACCATCGTGCCTTGATTGATAGCATAGAAAATGGTGACGCCGATCAGGCGGTGCAGTTGATGCGTGATCATCTCCTGGGTATTGAGAATATGCTGGACTTAGAACCACCGCCGAAAGAGACGGTGGATCTGAAGAGTCTCTTTGCTGGCTAGCAGCCTTAATCACTGCTGTCCGGTTTAGAAAATCTAGAGGGGGGTATGGATCAAAACTTGTTACCTGTAAGGAGGTAGCCGGAAGTCGTACATAGGGGGGTTCGGCCACAGAAGCGCTGGCTTTACTCTTTCAGGGAAAAAGCCCTGCGTTTATGGATACCGATAAGGTTCCATTTTAATGATCTCGGCAGATATGAGCTGAATAGTTACATCAGGAAAAGAATTAGAAGTGCCATGTCCTTTAAATACTATGAGCCGGAACGGATGCTTAATATTGACGCGAATGCTTGCCTTTGTTCGCTCGGTTGCACGCTTTAACGTGTTGATGGTACCCGTCCGGTTAACACGCTTTTTGATTCGTTACCCGAAGGTGTGATAACGCCCATTGCTTGAGAATACCCTGTCGGCGAGAAGTATCGGGTTACTCCAAGCATCAGCAACAAAGTTGTCAGGGTTAATACCCAAGAGGCGGCAAAGCTGCCACTCACTTCCCTCAGCAGGCCTGTCAGATAAGGCATGATCGCCGTGATAATGAACCCAATGCCTTGAACAAAAGCGGCCAACAATCCGGCCAGCTTTGGTGTCGCCAGGTGGTCGACCGTCAGTGTCAGGCTAAGCGCAAAGCAGGAGCCGAGGCCAAATCCGATAAGCGCAACCCAGAGCGTCATCAACGGCCCTGGAAACAGCAACAGACCGCAGAATCCAACCAGTTGAAGGCAGAGCGCGAGGATCAGCCCCGGACGCCTGTCCGCTTGGCCGCTACTGATTAGGGGCAGACTTAGGGCCGCCAACACCTGAAAGAGTGTCATGATGCCTATGAGCCCGCCGCTTTCTCGGGTGCTCCAGCCCAGTTGCTGAGAATACATCGGCAGCCACGCGATCATACTGGCGTAACCTCCGTTAGCCAATCCGAAGTAGGCCGCAAGCAGCCAAGCCCTGCGACTGCGGAAAAAATTCGGCGCGGTGCTAGGGCGAGCGTGGGTTGGGGTATCGCGAGGTCGAGCCCGCCACCAGAGGGGGAGCGTGAGCAGGGCAGGCACTAGCCAGATGCCTAAGCCCGCCTGCCAGTGATGGAAGTGATCTGACACCAACGGGCTTACCAGTGCCGCGACCCCCCCTCCGCCCATCAAGGCGGCGGAATAGATTCCCATGGCTAGAGGAACATGCCGAGGATACCAGCGTTTGATGACACCTGGAGCCAGAGCTTGAATGATCGCCACGCCGCTCCCCGTGAGGATGGCGCTGGCGATCAACATGCTTGCGCCTTCCAGTTGAAGGCGCCACAGGCAGCCGAGACTGATGGCCAACAGCCCACTGACCATTCCCTGGTCCTCGCGTATATAACGACTCAGCCAGGGAAGCAGGAGCGCGAAAAGCCCCATACATAACATGGGGATGACAGTGAGGAGTGAGGCTCCCTGCAGGCCCAGGCCAGTGGCGCTGCGGATCTCCTCAATCAGCGGCCCAGCCGAGGTCAGAATGGGGCGCAGGTTGATACCCAAGGCTGCGATTACTAGCAACGGCCAGAGGTCAAGGCTTCGCTGTCGCATTCCTAGCCCCCGGTAACCGTTTTCTTCTGTAGGCATGTTCGGGCCTCCTGCGCCGGCTGAAAGCCGGCGCTTGTACGGGGAAATGGGTAACTAGGATTAGTGTCTTCAGGACGCAACGTCCCACTACGCCTGCCGTTTTTCTGTGGGGTCCAGGAACGGGAAGCTGGGGCGGAATATCTCGTCGACTGGCGGATGACGGTGCGTGCGTTCTGGGTAGCTTTCGCGGAGTTTGTCGTATTGATTCTGCGCCTGGCGCTGCCAGTCGCTGTAATCGACCCCTTCGATTCGGCCACCGTCCAGGACCGTTCGACCGTTGATGATGATCGTTTTGAAGTCCCGTCCCGTGCCATTCATGATCATGGTCTGAATCGGGTCGACTCGTTGGCCCAGGTGGAATCCCGAGAGGTCAAACACCGTGATATCGGCTTTGGCGCCTGGCGCCAGTCGACCGAGGTCGTCGCGGCCCAGGGCTTTGGCGCCCGCCAGCGTGGCGGCGTTGTAGTAATCGGCGGCGCTGACCGCCTGCGGGTCATCCTCGATGACCCGGTTGAGCATGATGCCGGTATGCATGTTGCTGATCAGGTCGGCCGGGAAGGTGTCTGTGCCCAGGCCGATATTGATCCCGAGACTGCGCAGGCGGCTGAAGCTGTTGAGGGCTTTGCCGCTGCGTGCGAATACGATGGGACAGTGAACCAGCGTGGCGCCCGACGCGGCCAGGTAACCGAGTTCGCGCTCGATCTGGGCGGGATCCGCCTTCGCGCCACCGAGGAACAGGCCGTGCGGTAGCAGGGTGCGTGGGCCCAAAAATTCAAGCCTGTGCAGCAGCTCCAGCGAGGATATGCCAAATCGCTGTTGCAGCATATCGACCTCGAGCTGGGACTGGCAGCAATGCAGGCGTACCGGGCAATCGAGACTGGCGCTGGCGGCGGCGGTGCGTTCAAGCAGCGCCTGCGTGCAGCCTTCGATGCGGTCCGGTGCGAGCAGGCCCCGCACGAGCCCGTTGTGCCGGCCGTCGAAGGTCTCGACGAATCGTATGGCCTCCTCCAGGCCGCGGTACCCCCGGGCTTCGTCCCAATGCATGTCGAAGCGGCCGTCGGGGCTGATGGTTGAAAGTCCGGTGCGGTAAGCCGGTCCAAGATAGACACGCAGGCCCAGCTCGGCGGCAATGTCGGCGGCGCTGGCAAACTCATCGTAGGTTTCGGCCCACTCGCGGTAAAGCAGCGAGGTGATGGGTAGCGCGGTGGTGATGCCATTATGCAGCAGCTGTGTAAAGGCATAGCGCTTCATGAAGTTGGCTTCCTGCGCGGAGTAGACCTCCCGCGTGCCGCCGTCGACATAGCTGCTCGCCCACACCCGCCCGCAGCGCCAGGCGGGACCGTTGTCAAAGCCGAGTACCGTGGAATCAAGGTCTGCGAGGGCGTCCAGGTCGATAAATCCGGGTCCGACCACGGCGTATCCGGCGTCGATTTCGTGGTCGACGGGGCCGGTGTAGCCATGGCCGCAGAAGATAATGGTGTCATTACGGTAGACCAGCTCACCATTTTCTAACAGGCGATGCTGTTTACCATCAAAGCCGACGATATAGCGGCCGGTAATTCGGGTGCAGGTCATACGGAGTCTCCTTGATTCAGGCCAGGCACTCGCCATTGCGTGCGGTAATCCGGCCGGCTTTGCAGACCAGGGTTCGGGTGGGTCGGCTGACGATGGCATGGGCGATGGTCTGGGCATCCACCAGTGTGAAATCGGCGCTGCACCCGACTTCGAGGCCGTAGTCGTCGATGCCCATCACCTGGGCACCGCCGAAGGTGCAGATATCCAACAGCATTTCCAGCTCGTCGTCGCAGCGATAGTTGCTGCGAAACCCCATCAGCATGGCGCGTTCGATCATGTCGGCGTTGCCGTAGGGCCCCCAGGCATCGCGGATGCCATCGGAGCCGGCGCAGACCCGGATGCCCGCCTCTCGAAGCCGTTTGATGGGAGGGAAGGCGATATGGCCGGGGCCGTGGGTCATGATGGCGATATCCTGCTCGTGAAGTTGCTCGATCAGAGACTGGAGATAGGCGTCTTCCAACATACCGAGGCAGAAGGCGTGGCTAATGGTCACCTTCCCCTGCAGGCCGAGTGCCCTTGTCCGTTCAATGATCAGTTCCATCGAGGTGGCACCGAGCTGATCGGGCTCGTGCAGATGAATATCGATACCCACCCCGCGTCGATCGGCGATCCCGAAGATGGTATCGAGGTGGCCGGCGGGATCGCGATCGATAGCGCCCGGGTCGATGCCGCCGATCAGGTCGGCCCCTGCGTCGATGGCCGCCTCCAGAGAGGCCTGAGTACCCGGGCGAATCATCACGCCACTTTGTGGAAAGGCTACCAGCTGCATCGTCACGCTTTGGCTGAATTCTTCACGTGTGGCAAGCACCGCCTCAATATTGGCCAAGCCGACATCGGTATCTACGTCGACATGGGTCCGGATGTGGGTGGTGCCCTTGCTGATAGCCTGGCGGACCTGGTTGGCCGACTGAATCCGAGGGGACAGCTTCAGCTCTTTCCGGACGCGTCGCTCGTTTTCTATTTTGTCGATAATGCGTGGACCGGCGCGGTGTGGCTGCCAGGGCTGCCCCCAGAATGTCTTGTCGATATGGGTGTGCGCGTCCACCAGACCGGGAAGCAGCAATTGGCCGGCACCGTCCAAGACCTTCGCCTCCGGTGCCTGGAGGTTGTTCCCCAAGGCTTCGATACGCCCCTCGATCACCAGTAGGTCCGAAGTTGCCCTGCCCAGTGGTCGGACATTACGAATTAGTAGGGCGTTGTTGGTATTCATCCGTTAAATTCCTCAGGTTGCAATAAGGGTGGGGCTCGTCATTTATGGGGGCAGCGCTCCTGTACGCGTTCCCGCTGCTCTTGCTAGGACCGGGCGGTACAGGCAAACGCTCAGGAGAAAATGCTTCTAAGATCGACCTGTTGCTTTTCTTCTGGATCCAGACTCAGCTGCTTCTCCAGTTCATTAAGGTGGGTCTCCATCAATGCGGTTGCCGACGCGACATCACGCGACGCGATTGCTTCGATGAGCGTATGGTGTTCAGTACAGGCACGGTTGCCGGCAATACAGCCATTACTCGAACGGGGTTGCTGGTAGAGCGCCACGATCAGTAAGGAGCGTGAAATAATCTCCTGCAGGAACGGGTATAGTACGGGGCGTTTTGCCAGCGCCCCTATCAGCAGATGAAACTCACCGGCAAGCCTTATTCGAGTGCCTAGGTCTCCGGTGTGGTGGGCCTCCTGTTCAAGTTTGGCATGTTGCTCTAGGATCACCCTGTTCTGGGGGGTGCACCGGGTGGCAAGCTCTCCTACAAGCTCGAGCTCAATGAGTCGACGGGCTCGAAATACCTCCCGGGCTTCCTCTCGCGTAGGTTCGGCTACAAAAGCGCCGCTATGGGGGACGTGGGCAATCAGCTTGTGATGCTCCAACTGTCGCAGTAGTATCCTCACAAACCCTCGGCTGATCCCTAAGGCTTCACATAGCTCTTCTTCTTTAAGCCGCGTGCCCGGCAGTAATTTATGGGACGCGATAGCAACCCAGATCCGCTGAAAGGCGATATCAACATCCCTGTGCTCAGGTTTTTTTCCTTGACCCCGTTCGGTCAACGGTTCTGGTTGGGTCAGCAGGGAGATCTCTGGAAGCATAGGCTGTAGCCCATCTGTGGTGAAAATTGAACGGACTTATCGGCGAGGTCAGGGATGGTGCTTGATCTGCGTGAGCCCTGCCGATTTGTCGTAGTGTTGATGCCCATGCTATTCATTTTCGTGGTCCAATTCAATACATGATTGTTAACAATCACCTTTGTTTTTATCATTATTATAAAGGCGAGTTTTTCGCTTTCGTTGCTTGTCTTGTACATACAAAGATCTGTAAAACATAGTGTTATGTTGTTGTTCGATTAATTGTTTCTTATTGGTGCGTGTTCTGCGGCGAGTGACTTTTTCCTTGACTTTTGGGGGTGCTAAGAGTTGTATGGTTATTAGGATTGTTAACGAAAAGAATTATTTCATTAGCAATTTAGGCTGCGGCTACTCTGCTTTCCCGCAGCTGACTCAGTTCCAATTTGATGATTATAACGCTGAAAAAACGAGATAATAAAAATGCGAAAATCAATAACTTCTGTAATCATGACGATGACCCTTGGCCTTGCCGTTACGGCACCGGTAATGGCTAACACGCTGCGGATAGCGGAAGCTTCCGATATCGCTTCGTTGGACCCTTACTCGGTCACGGAGAGCAATACGCTAGGATTCCTGCATCATATTTATGAGCCCTTGGTCCGTTATAATGCTGAGCTGAAATTGGAGTCGGCGTTGGCAACCTCTTGGGAGGTGGTGGAGCCCAATATTTGGCGGTTTAAGCTGAGAGAGGGGGTCAGTTACCACAATGGTAATCTGTTCTCGGCCGACGACGTGGTGGCGTCGATAAAACGTGCAGTTGATCCCAATGCCCCCATTCGCGTCAATATTCCGACCGTGGTGGATGCGCGAAAGGTTGATGAGATGACCGTCGATATCGTGCTGAGTAAGCCCGATCCGTTGCTACTGAATTATCTAACCAATGTCTATGTCTTTGACAAAGAGTGGATGGTCGAGCACAACGCGCTCAAGGCCATTGATCTGCGCAAAGGTGAAGAAAGTTATGCCACCACCCATGCGAATGGTACTGGTCCCTTCCAACTCAAAAGCCGTCAGCCTGATGCCAAGACCGTTCTGGTGGTCAACACGCAGTGGTGGGATAAGCCCCAGCATAACCTGACTAAAATTGAGTTTACTCCCATCTCTTCGGACGCCACACGTGTGGCGGCGCTACTTTCCGGAGAGATTGATCTGATGTACCCCGCTCCGTTGCAGGATGTGAATCGCATCGTGGCGACTCCTGGAGTTAAGGTCATGGAAGCCCCCTCGCTTCGGACCATCATGTTCGGCTTCAACCAGCGTGACTCGCAGCTGCATGATTCCAATATCAAAGGCACCAATCCGCTTAAGGACCAACGAGTGCGTAAGGCTCTTTATCAGGCGATTAACATGGACCTGATTCGTGAAAAAATCATGCGTGGTAAGTCACGCAACGCCGGCTTGCTCGTAGCACCCGAGGTGCCCGGTTTTGATGCCTCGCTGAATGAGCGGTTCCCTTATGATCCCAAGGCTGCCAAAGCTCTGCTGGCCGAGGCGGGTTACCCAAATGGCTTCAGAGTGGGTCTGGATTGCACCAATGACCGTTACGTCAACGATGAGGAGATTTGCCAGGCGGTGGTGTCCATGTGGGCGAGGGTCGGTGTGAAGGCTAACTTGACCGCCCAAAGTAAGGGCAACCATTTCCAGAAGATGCTCGGTGGTGGTTCCGATATTTACATGTTCGGTTGGGCAACGTTGCCGATGCTCGATACCTTCAGCGCACTGACCGGGTTTCTTGCCACGCCAGCCGAGAAGCTCGGCACCTGGAATCCAGGCGGTTACTCCAATACACGTATCGATACACTTATCGATCAAGTATCCGGGGAGCTTGATGAAACCAAGCGCCGCCAGATGTTGGCCGAAGCGTTGAAAATTGCTCGCGATGAAGTAGCGCTTCTTCCGCTGCACCAGCAGCCCCTTTCCTGGGGTGTCCGTGAAGAGGTTAGCCTTCCGCAGACGGCGGACAACAAGCCACGACTGTGGTATGCCCACATTAAATGATTGACTGTTAGCCGGCCCTGACGCGCCGGCCCTGACGCGCTTTTATACCATCGTTCGAAGGAGTCAATTCTATGCTTAGCTTTTTTATACGCCGCTTAGGTCAATCCGTCTTGGTCATGTTGGCTGTGGCCTTGCTGGCCTTCAGCATGTTCCGCTTTGTCGGCGACCCTGTTACCAATATGTTGTCTCAGGACGCGTCGGTCGAGGAGCGGGAGCAGTTGCGGGAAAATTTGGGCCTCAATGACCCACTTCTCGTCCAGTTCTCGACCTTCGTTTCGAATGTCGTCCAGGGGGATTTCGGTATCTCCTATCGTAATCAGCGTGCGGTTTCAGAACTGATTGCCGAGCGCATGCCGGCAACCCTGGAGCTGGTTGCGGTCGCTTTCGTTATCTCCCTGCTGGTCGGCCTGCCGATGGGCGTGTATTCCGCGCTTAAGCCCAACAGCTGGTTAAGTCATCTATTTCAGACCATTTCTCTGGTTGGAATATCATTACCCACCTTTGTCACCGGCATACTGCTGATTCTGACCTTTTCGGTCACATTGAACTGGTTGCCGGCCTTTGGTCGTGGTGATGTGGTAGAGCTTGGCTGGTGGTCGACAGGACTGCTCACAGTGAGTGGCCTTAAGTCCCTTATTCTACCTGGGATAATGTTGGGCCTGTTCCAGGTCACTTTGATTATGCGTTTGGTGCGGGCAGAGATGCTTGAAGTGTTACGGACCGACTATATCCGCTTTGCCCGTGCTCGCGGGCTGAGTAATCGGGCTGTGAATTTCGGCCATGCGTTAAAAAATACCCTCATGCCGGTTATTACCATCATCGGGCTTCAGCTCGGGGCCATGATCGCGTTCGCGATTATCACCGAGACGGTGTTCCAGTGGCCCGGTATGGGATTCCTCTTTATTCAGGCGGTCAATTTTGTCGATATCCCGGTCATGTCGGCATATCTGATTCTGGTCTCACTGATATTCGTCGTTATCAACATGATCGTGGACATGATGTATTACCTCCTCGATCCGCGGTTACGTGCTGACCGCGCCAGCGCCAATTCGCACTGAGGAGAGCTAAGACAATGCAACGATTAATGACATTCGCCGATGATTGGCACCGCTTTTTGGACAGCGATATTTTTTACAGCTTTCGTCGCTCGCGCATCACGATGGTCGCGGCGGTGGTGACGCTGTTCTTGATACTTGCGGCGCTGTTCGCGCCTTGGATTGCGCCTCACGACCCCTTCGATGTGGCCACGCTGGATCTTATGAACAGTGAACTGCCGCCCCTATGGATGGAGGGTGGGGATCCTCGGTTTCTTCTCGGCACCGATAGCCAGGGGCGCGATGTGTTCTCATCAATTCTCTATGGCCTTAGGGTTTCCTTGGTGGTGGGCTTTGCCGGCGTTTTGGTGGCCATGGTGATCGGTGTTGGCATGGGGCTGCTCAGTGGCTTCATGGGTGGACTGACCGATGCCATTATCATGCGTATCGCTGATATGATTCTCAGCTTTCCGGCAATCCTGGTGGCGCTGCTGATCAACGGTATCGCGCTGAGTTTCCTGTCTCAGGAGGCCATGCACGAGTCTGCTATCTATGTGCTAGTGTTGGCGATCGCACTGACCAGCTGGGTGCAATACGCCCGGACCGTACGCAGTTCAACCATGGTGGAGAAGTCCAAGGAGTATGTGCAGGCGGCTCAGGTCATCGGTTTGCCGCCTATGCTGATTATGATTCGCCATGTGCTACCCAACGTGTTGGGGCCTGTGCTGGTTATCGCGACCATCAACCTTGGCCTTGCGGTGCTGACCGAAGCGATGCTTTCGTTTCTCGGTGTCGGTATGCCCCCCACCGAACCCTCCCTGGGAACCCTGATTCGGATCGGCAACGAGTTTTTGTTTTCCGGGATCTGGTGGGTCGTGATCTTTCCCTCCATCACTCTGGCACTGCTGGTCCTAGCGGTGAACCTACTGGGTGATTGGCTGCGTGATGCACTTAACCCGAAACTACGCTGAGAGGAATTTTAGGATGCATAATAACGATAATAACGCTGCCCCTTTACTCGAAGTCGACCGACTGTGTGTCGAGTTTCCCACCCGTCGCGGTGTGCTGACGGCAATTGACGGAATTTCGATGAATATACGTGCCGGCGAAATTCTGGGTGTGGTCGGCGAATCGGGTGCCGGCAAATCGCTGACCGGCACAGCGATCACTGGCCTGCTTGAGCGCCCGGGACGTGTAGCCGGCGGTGAGATCCGCTTTAACGGTCAGCGTATCGATAACTTGCCACCCGAGCAGATGCGCCGGCTTCGAGGCAAGCAGATCGGCTCGATATTTCAGGACCCCCTTACCAGTCTGAATCCCCTCTATACCGTGGGCCGGCAACTGATTGAGACGATTCGGACTCATACCGATCTGACTCCAAAACAGGCCAGGGAACGTGCTATCGAGATGCTCACCGAGGTTGGTATTCCGGCTCCGGAGCATCGTATCGACCAGTATCCCCACCAGTTTTCCGGTGGCATGCGCCAGCGTGTGGTGATCGCCCTGGCGTTGTGCGTCAACCCGAAGCTGGTGATCGCCGACGAACCAACGACCGCGCTCGATGTGTCGGTGCAGGCGCAAATTATCTCGCTGTTGAAAAATCTCTGTCACGAGCACCATTCCGCGGTGATGTTGGTTACCCATGATATGGGTGTGATCGCAGAGACCTGCGATCGGGTCGCCGTGATGTATGCCGGTCGTCTGGTTGAGATCGGCCCGGTGCAGGAGGTCGTCAAGCGAGCCAGGCATCCCTACACCCGAGGGTTGATGGGATCTATTCCCAAACTGGGTGAGGAGGTTGAGTATTTGACTCAAATCGACGGTGCTATGCCGCGCTTGACCGATATCCCCGCAGGTTGTGCCTTCAGTCCTCGTTGCCCCTATGCCACCGCGCGCTGCCGGGAGGAAAAGCCGGAGCTGTTATCCGTTGGTGCCGATCAGGTGGCTTGCTGGTTGTGGGATGACGCAGAACCCGGTACAGATCCCAGGCAGATGTTTGAAGGTAGCAAGAAGCCGGATGGGCTGTCTTACAAGACCGTGACTGCCGCAGAGCCGGTGAGCAAACCAATCTTGGTATGTGGTGAGGGGGCTAAATGATGAATGCCAACGTGAATGATAATTACCTTCGGCCGATTGCGGATCGCGAATCCGAGACGCCAATTCTGCGTGTGCGAGACCTGAAACGTCATTTTGATGTCTCTCCGCCGTTGCTAAATCGGATTCTCGAAGGAAAGTCAAAGCAGCTTCTGAAGGCTGTGGATGGCATTGATTTCGAAATTCGAAAGGGTGAAACCTTCGGGCTGGTGGGCGAGTCGGGATGCGGTAAATCAACCGCGGCGCGCCTTACCGTCGGTCTGTATTCGCCCAGTGGTGGAAGTGTCGAGTTTGAAGGCGTCGATATTGGCCCGCTGAATCGCAAGCAGATGGCACCGTTGCGTAGCCGTATGCAGATGATTTTCCAGGATCCTTATGCCAGCTTTAATCCGCGCTGGCGGGTCAAAAAAATTATCGCCGAGCCTATCCGCGTATTTCGTCTGCTGAAAACAGAGGCGGAAATTGAGGCGCGGGTTGCTGAACTGCTGACCCAGGTGGGGCTGATGCCCGCTGACGGAGATAAATATCCCCATGAATTCAGCGGCGGTCAGCGCCAGCGTATATCGATTGCCCGAGCCCTGGCCAGCAATCCGGATTTTATCGTCTGCGACGAACCCACGTCGGCGTTGGACGTGTCGGTGCAGGCTCAGATACTGAATCTGATGCGCGACCTGCAGCGTCAGTACCAGCTGACCTATCTCTTTATCAGTCATGACCTGGCGGTCGTGTTCCATATTTCCGACCGGGTCGGTGTGATGTATCTGGGGGCTATGGTTGAGCAGGCTCCCTCCCAGGAACTACTACGCAATCCCCGTCATCCTTACACCCGTATGTTGCTCGATGCGATACCTGATCTTGAGATGAGTGGGCGCGCACGCACGCCGGTCAGCGGGGAAGTTCCCAGCCCGATTTCCCCGCCGAGCGGCTGCACCTTTCATCCCCGATGTCCCCATGCCAATGCGCGTTGCAAGGCTGAGGCACCGGCCAATATCGCCACCGATGCCGGGGGGGTGGTGGCTTGCCACGCCGTTGAAGAGGGTCGAATTTAGCCAAGAATCTGACGGTCTTTTACATTACTGTACCTCGCTCCGGTACGGTGTTGGCCAGCCGGCTTAGGGTCGGGCTGGTCTTTTTTATTCACCGGTTGAAGGTTGCTGCAGGGCAGTCTGAATGCTGCAATTTATAATAACCGTTAACCTGCGGGCGCGATTGCACCCGGGAGAATCATTATGAAATATGACTTTAACCGCCTCACCAAAGAGGAAAAGTACAAGCTGCTGGTCAGTTTTGTGGTACCGCGGCCCATCGCACTGGTCACCAGCCGCTGCCCCGATGGCGTCAACAACGCGGCGCCGATCAGTTTTTTTAATGTGTTCAGCGATGAGCCGCCGCTGCTGATTCTGGGTATTCAGCATAAGCCGGGGGCTGTCCTTAAGGATACCACGCACAACATTCGGGAAACGGGGGAGTTCGTGGTCAATATGGTCGATGAGGCGATTGCTGAGCAGATGATCGTATCGTCTATCGACTTTCCGTCGGAGGTCGATGAGCTGGCGGCTACGGGGCTGACCAGCGCCCCCTGTGACCAGGTCTCCGCCGCACGGATTCTGGAAGCACCGGTCGCTTTTGAATGCCGCCTGGAGCGGAGTATCGAGTACAGCAACCGTTCCATCATCTTTGGCCAAGTGGTCCATATGCATGTGCAGGATCAATATATTGACATTGAGCGTCTGCGAGTCCGCTCGCCTGCCTACTGCCCGATCTCAAGAATGCACGCCGATACTTACACCTCAACCCGTGATCAGTTCCAATTGCCCCGCGTCAGCTATGAGCAGTGGTTAGCATGCGGTGATCGTAAGATAGATAGTGTTGGGTGAGCTCTCCTTAACTGCATTCCATTACACATAAGTCAGCTTTGTGATCGCATTTTGTTCATGACATCGAAGGCCTGCATGGCCGTATTCAACACCTGCAAACCTTACCAGAGCATTTTGGCACCGGGTTCGCTGATGCTTGCGCCCCAGAAAGCCGCCCAGCATTCGTGCGGGCTGAAGACCAGATGGGCATTGAGATCAAACACTCACGCTCAAGTGGCATTAACCAGCCAGTACGCTATCAACCCGGTGGGTTAATATTAAGGCGGCAACGTAATACCGCGCAAAAATGTCGCCTTAATAGGCGGTTCATGGATGAATCGCCGTGGCATAAAGTCACGTGCCAGGTTAATAGCTACGCCGTGTTCAGCATCACAGCATCAAGGTGAATAACAAACCGATGACGGGGATCTCAACCATTAGCACTGAACAGGAGGGGGGGGGTAGCGTCACTTAAGGTCAGCAAACCGAGCGGAAAAGGACAGTTATCGCTGCTCTAGTGGTAGGTTTAAAGATTAAATTCTTATAAGTCAATTGCTTACGTTTGTGGTTGTCGTGATCGGGGGGTGAGCTATTGGTATTTGTGAAAAATAGCCTGCATCGTGCCGTCCCGCTTCATCTCTCTAACGACTTCGTCAACCCGAGGTAAGATTGCGGAAAATTTAGAATCTTTTCTGATCAATAATTGATGGTGCTCTGTGCTGAAAATAACATCTGTTTTTATAATTTTGTCGCTCAAGCCAAGCTTTTTGATGTTGTAGTCCGTTATTCTGGCGCTTTGAATAAATATATCGGCTCTTTTTTTCGATAGGAACTCAAGAGCGCTGCCTATCTCAGAAACTCTATATATATTGGATTCTTTTAGTTTGTCTTTCGACCAGCTTCCACCAATGTAATCTACGATGCGATAATTTTTCAAGCCTTCGAAAGAATCTATCTTTTTTATCTTATCTATACTTTTGTGGTTTTTGTAGGTATATAAAGTGTTGTTGATGGTGATAAGCGTCTCTTCACCAGCCTGTGCATATTTCTGACGATCTGGTGTATCCACCGTAAAGAGACCATCTGCAATACCCTGCGCCACAAGCATTTGTGCTCTTTTCCAGGGGTAACCTTGGTTAATTACAGGTATTCCCATTCTTTTCTCAAATATTTCCCTGACGATATCGATTTGCAAGCCCATCATTTTCTCATTTTCTTCCCAGGAAAAGGGACGATAGTTATGACCGTAGGCCATAATAATGGCTTCTTGTGCGGTTGAGTACGATGAAAAAAAAGGACAAAAAAGAGTCGCCAGTAAATAAAAGAAGATCATTGAATATTTTGACAAAATGAACCTCATTGATATGCTCCTGAATCAGTGATATAGAATCCGCCTGGAATGCCTCAAACTCTGCAACCATGAGGCTTTCAGCGGTATTAAGGCGGCAACTTAATACCGAGCAAAAGGTGCTCGGTTAATAAAATAAGCACTGACTTTCATTCATCCGTTTTACATTCCAATCCAGTGTGGCAAGCGTCCATTCGGCCGTCACTTTGTCCAGCTCTCGCATCGAGAGCTGCCTGAAGTCCATTACGTGCTCGATGATGCCGAAAACCGGTCCACCATCTGTTTTCTTAACCCGTAGAGTGCTCGGCCCGCCTGTATCGCCAGTCGATGCGCCATGAGGGGGAGTGGGTCATGCGTCTCCGGCGTGGGGGTATCGAGTGCGAACCGCTTAAAAACGGACAGGTGATGGTGGTCACGCGCAACGGCAAGTAAGGGTTGGATATCTGCCTGCATACAAAGCTCTAGATTGTTAGCACTAAAATATCCCGTATCTGCCAGCAGATCCGTTACTGCGCCCAACTCATCGGGTAGGACGTCCAGTTTTTGCAGGGCTGGTTCTATTTGCTGTTTGTCATTGGTGGCCTGCGTCACATGCGAGCTCATGACCAGCATCGTATCCGTATTCACACTGGCCTGTGCGTTGTAACATTGCTCAAAACCGCCGCCAGACACCGGCATGATACGCGATTCTTCATCGGTTAAATTTACCAGATCTTTATCCTTAGGGCCGGGTTGCGGTGGTTTCGGCTCCCGGCCCTTAGGCTTTTTTTCAGCGTCCTTCTGGTCCTGCTGCTTTGCTTGCTTACTCTGGTACTCCGCTTGCTCTCGGTCAAAGCGCTCCTTGGCTCGCGCCTCAATTTTTAGTGTTGCTGCATCCAAGGCTTTTAGCCGAACTTCACGGCGGGCAATCTCAGCAGGAAGGTCCATGTCATCGACCACCGGCGCTTGGTCAGCCGCCTCGGCCTGCGCTGTCAGGGCTTTTTCTTCTGATTTGAGTTGCTGCGCGATCTTTTTTGCATGGGCATAGGAGAGCGCGTTGTGCTTGCTGGCGTTGGCTTTAATCTTGGTGCCATCCAACGCGATTCGCCCCAGCTTCACTAATTTCATCTTACGCGCCAACAATAAAACCTGGACAAACGGGTCTTTAAGCTGGGGTAAGAATCGCCGCCGAAAAGTTGCAATGGTGTCGTGATCTGGGTGTGTATTGGCAGCTATGTAGCGAAACTCAATGGAGTCATAGGTCGCACCCTCAATCTTTCTGCTGGAAAATACGCCGGTAGCGTAGTCGTAGACCAGCAGGCCGAGCAGGCCCGCCGGATGGCGGGCCTTCGATCCTCGCCCTGTATATTGGCGGGTGAGTTCCGACAGATCGAGTCGATCAATAACCTCTACGACGAAGCCTGCCAGATGGTCCTCAGTCAGCCCGTCTGATGCGGAGGGTGGTAACAGATAGGTAGTATCGCGATCAACAGTGACAAAGCGATTCATTATCATTATCCGATCGTTGTGAGGGCTGCGTTATTATCTCACAGGGGCGCTGTTCGATTAAATCTATATATGGTCTCTTTCCGTTTTGCAAGGTTTTGCGTTATCGTGACAGGGACCGGATTGCTGTTGTATATCCTTCTCAACAAATCGCTTTTTTAAGTGCTCGAGACTTCGAGGTGTGGTCCCTAAGGCTTCAGAAACCTGCGCCACGATCCACTTTGGACCATACTCTCCAGCATCAAGCAGGAGCAATGCTCGAGCATATAAAACGGTACGAGCAGCCCTTTCCCCTTAGTTGACATCGCGTCCAGATCTGAACGTTCTTCTTTTGTTAGCGTTACTTTGTAGCGTGGTGCCATGTCGCCCTCCATGTCTGATGAGGACGACTATAACACTTGACAGGATGCGAATGTTTAGATCTTGCGTTGTAACGGCGCTGGCTTTTTTATGCCCAGGGATGGGCGGTATGCCGCGGGCGCAGGGAAGCGCAGAAGCGGCGATGCCCTGTGCTTTTCTTTAGGCTTCGGTTTGACGTGCTTTTACGGCGGGATCGCTGATGACCTTATTCATGAGAACCCTGTAAACCACGCCACCGATCAGGGCGCCGACTACCCAGCCGAACCCTGCCATGTCCTCGAGTGCGGGCACCCAAACGGTCGCGACCGAGAAGACGGCACCAATAGCGAAGGCTTGTAAGGCTTTGTTGTTCCAGCCATTATTGTAGTGGTATTTGCCTTCTGGGGCTGAAGAGAACAGGTCCTGAATATCCAGGTTCTGCTTCTTAATCAGGTAATAATCACAGACCATGATGCCGTAGATGGGGGCCAGTACCGCGCCCAGTGTGTTAACGAAGCTGGCGATGCCCATGTTGCTGATAACAGAAACCCATAACGCCCCGATAAAAAAGGACAATACTGCGGTGATCAAACCACCCATGCGGAAATTGATCTTACTGGGGAGTAGGTTGGCCAGGCCGTAGGCCGGCGGTACAAAATTGGCGACCAGGTTGATACCAACCGTGGCGGCGAAAAAGCAGATCGCGGCAATGATGGTCAGCGGTAGGCTGTCGACCCGTTCGACGATGTCTGTCGGGTTGGTCAGGGTTTCACCGAAGAGGACCACGGTACCGGCAGTGATAAACAGGGCAATAAAGGAGAACCCCGCGACGTTGGCCGGTAGCCCCCACCAGTTACCTAACTTGAGTTTACTTTCGGTTTTAACGAAACGCGAGAAGTCACCGAAGTTGATCACCACCGCGGCGAAGTAAGCAATCATGGTGCCCATGATGGCCAGGAAGGCCATGATAGGGCCGCCATCGTAGTCACCGGTGCCTTTAAAGATATCGTTCACCGCGGGAAGCATCCGGTCACCGGCTTCGACCCAGATCATAATCATCAATGCGATCATTACCATGTAGACGAAGGGGCCTGCCCAGTTGAGGAAGCGGGTAATCCAGCTGATCCCTTTCAGGAACATGTACAGCTGTAGGCACCACACCAGGACGTAAGAGAACCAGCTGACGGCCGTCATGCCGAGGAATTCCTCGCCGCCGCTGGTACCAAACAGCGCATTGATCAGTAGGGTGACGGCGGTTGATGCGAAGTAGGTCTGCACCCCGTACCAGAAGATGGCGACGATGGAGCGCATCATGGAGGCTAAGTTAGCGCCATAGATACCCATGCTGGCTCGTGCCATTACGGGGCAGGGGATGCCGTATTTGACACTGGGTATGCCCGTCAGGTTACACAGGAACATGACCAGAATTCCGGCGCTGATGATGGCGGCCATTACCGCCCAGCCATTAAGTCCATAGGCGATGAACAGGGACGCGGCCAGGGTATAGCCGAATAGGCTTTGTACGTCGTTGGCCCAGACGTTGAAAATCTCAAAGGCCCCCCAGGTACGGTCTTGCTCTTTGAGGGGTGCCAGATCCTCATTGTAGAGGCAGGAATCGATATTCTTAATTTCAAGATTCTCAGACATGGAACCCTCCGGAGCGCTGGAATTTTTTAGACATAGGGTGTCGGTAGTCTGTGCTTAACCAGTCTAGGAGCCGTGTAGGGTTGTCTGTCATCGAGTGGGGCATGGTGTTACCTGCTAATTATTTTTTGAGTGTATAAAGAATAGGACGTTGCAGTAGGTGGCGCTAGTGACTGATTAACCGGGCATCAAAATACTGATCCGTTCGGTCTTTTGATAACGACTTTTGATAATGACTTTTGATAACGACAAGACCGGTGCCTGTCCGTCCTGGTCTCGCGTGGCTTTATGCCACGGCGGTTCATTTATGAACCGCCTATTAAGGCGACATTTTTTGCTCGCTATTAAGCTGCCGTCTCAATAAGACCGCGGCTTAGGAGCGAAAGCGCGCACAGGCCGACCAGTTGTTCATCAGGACGTAGTAGGTCAGGCCCGCAGGGATCAGGCTGGCGTACCAGGAGATGGATGAGAAGCTCAAAGCGACCGCCGCGCCGAATAAAGACGCAATGACCGCCCCCCAATTGATACCCTGATAAGGACCGTTTTCATTATAGAGGTGGTCGAGGTTCAGGGTGCGGCGACGAAGAATAAAGTAGTCTACCACCAGTACCGCGAAGATCGGGCCGAGGAAGGCGGAGTAGGTCTGCACGAACAGTTGCAGGCCGGCGGAAGATTCTTCTTTGATCAGCTCCCAGGGGAACGTGCAGAAGGCGAGTAGGCCGACGATGATGGTGGCGGTTCGGAACTTGAGTTTGAAGACGTCCATCAGGATATAGGTGGGCGGTACCACGTTGTTAAGAACGTTAGTCGTGACCTGGGCGAAGGCGATAAACAATAGCGTGGTGACCAGTAGCGGCGTGTTGTCTACGGCGCTGGAGAATACCTGGATAGGATCGTTGATGCCGGTAGCGCCGGATACCATCAAGCCGATCAGACCCATAAACAGGGTGCAGGGCAGGATGGACATGGCGTAGATCGTGGTCAACAGACCGCGCCCGGTACCTTTCTGCAGCTCGCGAGAGTAGTCGCTGACGTTCAGCATCATGGTGCTGTAAATACCCAGGAACAGCATGGTGGCTCCCCAGAAGGGGGCGCCCCAGGTGCCTTCAACATTCACCAGGTTCGTGGTGATCTCGGCACCGTACTTGTTGATGACGCTGTAGAACATATAAACCAGCGACAGCAGAATAAAGCCACTACCGATGTTCTCTAGCCACTTGATGCCTTGAAAACCGAAGATCGACAGTCCAATCTGCAGAAACTGGAAAGTGATAAAGTAGAAAATGAGGTTGTCAAAACCAAACAGGGTCGCCGATACGGCGTTAAGCGCGCCGGCGCCAACCCAGGATTGGAATCCGTACCAAACAATGGCAGGTACGGCTCGAACGAGCCCTGGAAAACGGGTGCCGGAGAAACCGAAAGCACTACGTGCCTGAACCATAAACGGAATGCCATATTTGTAGCCAGCCGCGCCGTTAAGTGTGAGGGCAATACCGATGATGAAGCAACCGATTGCGATTGCCACACTGGTTTGCAGCAGGTTCAGGGTGCCCACGAGGCTTGAACCCATGGCGAAGGTGCCGATCGAGACGCAGCCCCCGAACCAGGCCAGCAGGTAGGAGAGTCGACCCATAATTCGGGTGTTCTGAGGGGCTAGCGACTCGTCGCCAGCCGCTTTGGTCCCGATGGGTTCATCGACAATCGCCGACTGGGGTAGTACGTGTTCGTTTTGCATAATGGAATCCTCGCGGGAGTACTGCTCCCGATCATTTTATTGTTATTCTGTGTTGAGAATAGGCGCGTGATGACCGTATCCCTTTAGTCCAGGCCTAAGCTCAACGGTTTGTTCCGGCGTGGGTTTTCGAACCCGTCAGCGCCGTCACAAACGCAAAATAGCGATAAGGGGTGTAATAATGATCTAACGCCCTCCCTGTGAAAGGTGTTCGAATTGCCCGGTAAAGACCTTGGGGCCGGGGTACGCCAGGTCACCGTATTTGCTGGTGCCCAGGCCCAGGCTGACTAAAGATTCGGCCAGTTTAACGGCGGCAGTCACGCCCTCCACCACCGGCAGGCCGACCGCCTTCTGGATAATGGGTGTCAGATCGGCCATCCCGCCGCAGCCCAGCACGATCGCGCCGATGTTGTCTTCGGCTTTGGCGCGCAGGCACTCCTGGATAATGCGGTCCAGAGCTTGGTCGCCGTTGTCTTCGAGGTCGAGTACCGGAATCTCGGCGGCGCGAATACGCCGACAGTGGTGAGAAAAACCGTAACTCTGCAGCAGGTGTTCGGCGATGATGCCGGTGCGGCCCAGGGTGGTGACGATAGAGAACCGGGTGCTGATCAGGGTGGCCATATGGAAGGCGGCTTCGGCAATACCGATTACCGGGGCCTGGGTCAGTTCACGCGCCGCCAGCAGCCCGGGATCGCCAAAACAGCCAATGATATAGGCGTCGGTATTTTCCGCCTCGCCGGCACGTACCTCTTCGGCCACGCCGACGGCGCTGATGGCTTCATCAAAATGGCATTCGATGGAAACCGGTCCGCTGCGGGGAGTGGTGGCGATGATATGAGTACCCGGTGCGGCGATGCGAGAGGCGGCTTCGCCCATTTTTTCGGTCATGCTCGCCGTGGTGTTTGGGTTGATCAAGCGAATCTGCATGGTGCATTCCTCTAACGCTATTATTATGTATCAGTACGGATAGCAGGAATATCTGCCGGGATTTTCAATAGGAGAATCGTGCACGATTTGTGTTAGTAATGTCAACGAATTGCTTATATAAGTTGCTTTGTCGTCCGCGTCTTTGTTGGCTAATATTGTTCTTATGGGGTGTTCTTGTTCGGTGTTCTTATTAAGTGTTCTTATTAAGTGTTCTGGGTGTTATTTGGGCTGTCTTTGCCGCTGAAGACCGTCTTCTTTGAAGATAGACGCGCGCTAGCTTCGGTCCTTGCCGCAATGAACCCGTATGAACGGACCGTCGCTATTCATCGTTGTCCTGTATAAGTCGCTGTATATAGGGCACTTCATCAACAACGGCACCAAGGTGCGCATACTGATCGCGTTGAATTGGTCGCAGAAAAACAGTAGACATTGTTAACAATGGTGGATATCTTGGAAAACAATCTATTTTCTATGATTTTTTCTACAGCGTCGATATCCGTTGGTCGCTGACCCTGGATGAAAAGCAAATCTTTTGATGAGGAGTCTGTTATGCGTGATGGTTACGACAGAGATTTAGTCGGTTACGGGCAAACGCCCCCTAATCCCCAGTGGCCCAACAATGCCCGGGTCGCTGTTTCATTTGTTTTAAATTACGAAGAAGGGGGGGAGCGCTGTGTGCTGCACGGCGATGACGAATCAGAAGCGTTTCTTTCGGAAATAGTGGGGGCGCAGGCGCTACCCGGTGTGCGTCATATGAGTATGGAGTCTATCTACGAATACGGTAGCCGTGCCGGCGTTTGGCGCTTGCTCCGGCTGTTTAAGAAGCACGACGTCCCGCTCACGATCTTTGCGGTGGCCATGGCCGCTGAGCGACATCCGGAATTGATCAGGGAGATGGTAAAAGCCGGTCATGAGATCTGCAGTCATGGCTACCGTTGGATCGATTATCAGCATATGGATGAAGCCGAGGAGCGCGAACATATTCAAAAGGCGATCGCTATTATCCGGGAGATAACCGGCGAGCGTCCGCTGGGCTGGTATACCGGTCGCACGGGGCCAAACACGCGCCGTCTGGTCGCCGAAGAGGGTGGGTTCCTGTACGACTCCGATGCCTACGATGACGACCTGCCTTATTGGGCCGAGGTAGGAGGGCGTTCCCAGCTGATCATCCCTTATACGCTAGACACCAACGATATGCGCTTTGCCACCAATCAGGGTTTTAACAGTGGCGACCAGTTTTTTACCTACCTTAAGGATGCGTTTGATACCCTCTATGCCGAGGGTGAAGACAGTCCGAAGATGCTCTCGGTGGGTTTACATTGCCGCCTGGTGGGTCGTCCGGCCCGGATCGCTGCTTTGGCGCGCTTTCTTGAGTATGTGCAGCAGCATGAAGACGTCTGGCTGTGTCGGCGTATCGATATCGCACGGCACTGGCACGAGAATCATCCTCCTCAGCAGGCTAAAAAGTAATTCGAAATTGCGCCGTTGCCGCTCTACAGGCTATCGTTCTGTGGGCGGCCGAATTAATGAATACGATGGAAGCGACAGGATGAGCAGGTCTGATCATGCGAACAGTTTCGATCGGTCCAAATGGACCAACTACGTGGAGGAGAAGCCGATGAATATTACTCTTACTGTTGAGCCTCTGACGAGGGCTGCTTTTGCCGCGTTTGGCGATGTTATCGAAACCGAGGGCAGTGAGCACTTTCCCATTAATAACGGTTCAACCGAACGTTTTCATGACCTGGCTTGCGTCGATGTGTCAGAAGCCGCAGGCCGGCCGCTTATCAGCATCTTTCGGGCCCAGCCCCTGAAGATGCCTCTGTCGGTCACAATGATGGAGCGGCATCCGCTTGCCAGTCAGGCGTTTATTCCCTCGGGAACAACCCCTTTTCTGGTATTGGTCGCCCCCCGGGGAGAGACCGTCGAGCCGGAGCACCTTAGGGCGTTCTTAACCAATGGCCGGCAGGGTGTTAACTACCACCGCAGTGTCTGGCACCACCCTGTATTGGCGCTAGAACCAGACCAGGACTTTATTGTTATTGATCGAGGGGGGGAGGGGCATAACTGCGATGAGTTCTTCTTTGCGGCGGATCATCATATCGTTCTACCCTATGCCATGTAAGCCGAGGTTATGTAAGTCGATATATTAAGGTGTCATCAAAAGACCGAATGGATCGGTATTATGATGCCAGGTTAACCGTGGGCGGGACTTGCTACATCGGCCCCGCTCGTTTGCTCAATGCGATGCACATCCAGACTAGTGATCACCGCGCCCCGAATTTCGTCGAAACGTTTTCACCGGTGCTCGAAGACTGCAAAAAGGTGTTCGGTACCAAAAGCGGCCAGGTGATCATATTCCCATCGACCGGCACCGGCGGTTGGGAAGCGACCATCAGCAACACCCTGTCACCCGGTGACAAAGTGCTGATCGCGCGCTACGGCATGTTTTCGCACCGTTGGATCGACCTGTGCCAACGCCACGGTCTGGACGTTCAGATCATTGAATGCCCGTGGGGAGACGGTGCTCCCGCTGATCAGTTTGAGGCGGCCCTGCGGGCCGACAGCGGCAATACAATCAAGGCCGTGCTGACCACCCATAACGAGACCGCCACCGGCGTACGCAGCGATATCGGTGCCGTTCGCAATGCCATGGATGCGGCCAGCCATCCGGCGATGCTGTTTGTCGACTGCGTGAGTTCGCTGGCGTCGATGCCGTTCGAGATGGATGGCTGGGGTGTTGATATCGCCGTTTCTGGCTCGCAGAAAGGCTTTATGCTGACCACGGGTCTGGCCATCCTGGGGGTTAGCCAGAAAGCGCTGACGGCGATGGAGACCGCTCAACTGCCACGCACCTTTTTCGATTTCCGCGATATGATGGCGGCCAACGCCAACGGCGGCACTGTATATCGGAATCGTAGCGCGGAATTGTGAAAGCCAGAGATGCGCCCTAAAGGTTGTTGTTTTTCGTCCCTGCGGGCTATTTCTAAAGTGACTGCATTTTTCGCCCGCTTCGATAATGTTTATATCGGCAATGCTTTGTTAACATGAGCGAAGTTTTCGGTCTGGGATCAAACTTATGCCCGCTCCATTTGATAACAAGCACAATACCGGCCTCACCCGGGGGCTGATCGAAGTACTGTTTCCTATTTTTGAGCAGGCCAGTGCGGGCGCGATTGCCGTGGACAGGGAAGGGTGTATCACCTGGATTAATACCCGTTATGCCAGCCTGCTGGGCATTAAGGATCCCCGGATGCCAATTGGTCACCCGGTGCGTGCCATTATTCCCCGCAGTCGGCTACCGGAGGTCTTGCAATCCGGCCAGCCCTTGCTGCTGGACATCATGGAGTATCAAAGCCAGCAATTAGTGGTTAGTCGGTTGCCGTTTTTTGATGACACAGGCCAGGTCGGCGGCGCGGTGGCCTTTGTGCTCTATGATGATCTGCAGCCGCTTACGCCTTTGATCAGCAAATACCGACAGTTGCACCAGGATCTGCTGACCGCCAAAAAAGCGCTGGCAAAAACGCACCGTGGCACCCGCTACAGCTTGAACGATTTTGCGGGTGCCAGCCCAGAGGCTCTGGAGGTTAAACGCCGGGCCAGACTGGCCGCCGGCCGCGATATGCCTGTGTTGCTGCTGGGTGAAACCGGTACCGGTAAAGAGGTGTTGGCCCAGGCAGTTCATTCCCTGTCGTCCCGGACCGATGCGCCCTTTGTGGGCGTGAATGTGGCGGCTATACCTGAAAATCTGTTGGAAGCCGAGTTTTTTGGGGTGGCGCCCGGAGCGTTTGCCGGCGCCGACCGGCGCATGCGTAAGGGCAAGTTCGAGCTGGCTCACGGTGGCACCCTGTTTCTTGATGAAGTGGGCGACATGTCGTTGGCTCTGCAGGCCAAGCTGCTGCGGGTGCTACAGGAGCGTGAAATAGAGCCTCTGGGCTCAAACCAGGTGATCCCGGTGGATGTGCGGCTGATTGCCGCTACCAGCCGTGACCTGGATGCCATGGTGGCAGAGGGCGGTTTTCGCTCCGATCTGTACTACCGCCTCAATGTACTGGAAATCTCGATCCCGCCGTTGAGGGCGAGGCTGTCAGATATCGGTGTGCTGTGCGAAACGCTGCTGGAAGATATCTGCACCGGGCAGGCGTTGCGCGCCGAGGTCACCGATGCAGCCATCAATGTGCTGGAGTGTTACGACTGGCCCGGTAATATCAGGGAGTTGCGCAACGTGTTGGAGCGCGCCTTCACCATGAGTGAGGACAGCGGAATACTGGATGCAGACGCCATTGACCAGGTGCTACCCAAAGTGGCCGGTGGTGCGGTTACCTCCCCATTAAACACGGCCGCCCGACCGCTGGCGGAGGTGTTGGCCGAAGCTGAAGCCGCCGCCATAGGCGTCGCGCTGAAAAATTGTAACAGTAATCGTTCGAAGGCTGCTCGGTTGCTGGGAATTTCCCGTTCTGCTCTCTACGAAAAACTTGCCAAACTGTCCTGATTGACAGGCAGATGTCCGTTATTCAGGACAGCTTTCAATGCTGTCGGAGAATAATCTGTCCTGGCAGCAGGACAGATCCGCTTTCTTCTTCGATCGACATGGTTTAAATGGTTGATTTATAGGTGTTTGATTTCTGTCGTTGTTTGTGTTCTGGTGTGTAGGCAAAGGGCTGGTCAGAGGCAGATACAATGACTGTCCGCCGGGCTGGCAGAGCAACGACCCCAGAAGAAGGATAACAAAATGTCGATGAAAAAGAAGCTGTTGAACATGAGCTACGGGCTGGCTACGGCCGCTGTACTGTCTGCCAGCCTGCTGAGCGCTCCGGCCACAGCATCTGAAAAGGTGCGTTGGCAGGTGCCGCTGGCATTTCCGTCCCACCTCGTGGGTTTGACCACGCCGGTTAAACACCTGTCTGAGTCCCTGAGTGCGATTTCCGGGGGTGCTGTCACGTTACGCTATTACGAGCCGGGTGAATTGGTGCCACCCTTTGAGATTATGGATGCGGTGAGCTCCGGCAAGTACCCCGCGGGCTACACCTGGGTTGGGTACGATCAGGGCACTATTCCGGCCCTGCCGCTGTATTCAGGGTCGCCGTTCAGTATGGAGCCGCCGGCCTACTTGGCCTGGTATTACGAGGGCGATGGTAAAAAATTGCTGGAAGAGATCTACGATGCGCGCAATATCCACCCCATGCTGTGCAGTATCATCGGCCCGGAAGGTGCTGGTTGGTTTAAGAAGTCGATAACCGACTTAAAGGACTTCGACGGTCTGCGTATCCGTTTCGCCGGCATCGGCGGCAAGGTACTTGAGCAACTGGGGGCTTCGGTCACCATGGTGCCCGGTGCCGAGATTTTCCAGGCGCTGGAACGCAACACCATCGACGCCACCGAGTTCTCTCAGCCCGCCATTGACAAGATGCTAGGTCTCGATCAAATCGTGAAAAACTACATCATGCCCGGCTGGCACCAGACGCTGACCACTTCGCACCTGCTGGTGAACAAGGATGTGTGGAACAAGCTCAAGCCCGAAACCCGCGCGTTGGTGGAGATGGGCTGTGAATCCGCTACCCTAAAGGGTTTCGCACAGAGTGAATGGGCCCAGCCGACCGCCTTGCGCGATTATGAAAAAGAGGGTGTAACGGCCCAGGTACTGCCCGAGCCGGTGCTGCGTGAACTGCAAAAGGTCACCGACAAAGTGCTGGATGAAATGGCCGCCAAGGACAAGATGTTCAAGCGGGTACTCACCAGTCAGCGTACGTTTATGGAGCACCATTCCATCTGGCACGGCAAGGGCTACCTGCCGCGCGATTTCTACCAGTACGACTAGGCTGTTAACCGGCCATCCAATACCGACCCGTTCGGTATTGGGTGGCGACAAGGCCAGCGCATGTCCGTTCTTGTTTTACGTGGCTTTATGCCATGGCGGTTCAGTCTATTAAGGCGAGGCTTTTTGCTCGGTATAAGTTGCCGCCTTAATAGCTGCCGCCTTAATAGCCATCCAGTGGCAGGCCCGGCGTGGACGGCGCCTGCCTTTTCTCTTTCTACTGGTTTAGCGAGGTTCATGTGACTGAACACAGTAATTCTATCGAAGCCGGGCCCAGTGAGCTGCCGACCAACAGTCTCTCCCGACTGCTGGACAGTATTGTGGTGGCGGTGGGCCGGCTCAGTTCCTGGCTGTGGCTAGCGGTACTGATCGTGGTGCTGACCAACGTCTTCAGCCGCTTCGTGCTTGCAGCAGGATCCATCGCGTTGGAAGAGTTGTCCTGGCACCTATTCGGTATCGCTATGATGCTGACGCTGGGTTACGCAGTGGTGCGTGATGACCATGTGCGGGTAGACGTCCTGCGGGAAAAATTCTCACTGCGCACTCAGGCGATTATCGAGTTGGCCGGCATACTGTTGTTGGCCCTGCCCATTGTCTTTTTAATGATCGACGCCCTTATTCCGTACGCCTATAAGGCTTTCGTTTATAACGAGCGGTCCCAGGCACCGAGCGGCCTACCGTATCGCTTTATCTTCAAAAGCGCTCTTTCCCTGGGTCTTATTCTAGTCGCCATAGCGCTGTTCTCCAGAGCCCTACGCTGCATGACGCTGCTGTTCGGCTTTCTCCGTTCTACAGCCATGCCCGGCAACAGTAGCAATAGCGACCACCCCCATCCCTGACTCATGAGGTAGCTGTTCATGGAATTAGAACCCCTTCTTGTTATGGCCATGTTCGCCAGTTTTATGGTGCTGTTGTTGCTGGGCTTTCCGGTGGCTTGGTCGCTGGCGGGCATCGGTCTAATATTTGCCGCGTTGGGCCATGTTATGGTCGAACAGTTTGACGCCAATCTCTGGTTTACCTGGAATGGCACCATTGGTGTGCTGGACGCGCGTATCTATGGCATCGTGGCCAACGAACTGATGGTGGCGCTGCCATTGTTTATTTTTATGGGCATCATGCTCGATCGCTCTGGCATTGCCGAAAAGCTGATGCACAGCCTGGTGCGGGTGCTCGGCCCCTTGCGCGGGGGCTATGCCATTACCGTCGTGATTGTCGGCGTTTTACTGGCGGCGTCCACCGGCATTGTGGGTGCCTCGGTGGTGCTGCTCGGCATGCTGTCCCTTGGGCCCATGATGCAGGCGAATTACAATAAATCCCTGGCCGTAGGTACGGCCTGCTCGGTGGGTACCTTAGGTATTTTGGTACCGCCGAGCATCATGTTGGTGTTGATGGCAGACCGCCTGGGTACGTCCGCAGCGTCGGTCGGTAAGTTGTTTATGGGCGCGCTGATCCCCGGTCTGATGCTGGCGGGTATGTATATCCTCTACATCGTCGTGTTGTCTTGGCTGAAAAAAGATATGGCACCGGCACCGAAACACCACGACCGCCTCGACGGGAAAGCGTTGCTAGGTGTGTTCATGGCGGTCGTACCACCGATGGTTTTGATCCTGGCGGTGCTGGGCTCCATTTTCTTAGGTATTGCCACCACGACCGAGGCTTCCGCGGTGGGTGCTGCCGGTGCCTTGCTGATGGCGCTGTTGAGTCGTCGGCTGAATCTAGCAGTCCTGAAAGAATCCCTGTATCAGACCAGTCGAACCACCGCCTTTATTTTCGGCATTTTTATCGGTGCGACTGTGTTTGCCTCCGTGCTGCGCGGCTTGGGCGGGGATGATGTGATCCGTGAAGCCATTACCGGCTTGCCGTTTGGCACCACCGGCACACTGCTGATTATTTTGTTTATCACCTTCCTGCTGGGCTTTTTCCTCGACTGGGTGGAAATTACCCTGATTATCCTGCCGCTGGTGGCGCCTGTGGTGTTTTCCATGGGGGTTGAGCCGGTGTGGTTTGCCGTCATGTTCGCTATCTGCCTGCAAACCTCCTTCCTTACACCGCCGGTGGGTTTTGCCCTGTTCTACATCAAGGGCGTATGCCCGCCGGAAATCACCACCCGTCATATCTACCTGGGGGTCTTGCCCTTTATCGCTCTGCAGCTGCTGGGGCTGGCGCTGGTGTTCTGGTTTGAGCCCCTGGCCACCTGGTTGCCGAATGAAGTCTATGGCGGTCACTGACCCAGTACGCAACAGGGAGAAAGCTATTATTAACCGGGCCTCAAAATACCGATCCATTATTCGGTATTTTGAGGGCGATAAGGCCGGCGCCCTGGTAGGGCTATTGTCGAGCAGTAGTCCGCAAAGGTGCCAGGGTATTGGTGGCTGATCTCGGCCAGAGTGGTGCTGATTAGGCGCAGCGGTCCCTCGTGACCGCTGCCGGTCACGAGGTCATGGTAGAGGATGATAAGCCGGTACCGGGCGACCGGGCAGTGCCTAGACTGCCGTTAGTCGCCCATCGAGGCGCGCGGATCAGCGGCCCAAATATCCCAGCGTTGCCGAAACCATGGCACCGATTCCGGCCTTAAGCGTGGCGTTATGGCCGGGTGCATAGTAGGGGGAATGCGGCATATCCAGATGGCTCATCTTGGCCGCGACGCTCTGCCCCGGGGTGTTGAGCCAGCGTTGTGAGCTTGTTGCCCCCAGGAACCAGTAGACATAGGGTATATCGTCGCCTTTGAACCCCCCAGCTTCGGCGTTACCGAAGTAAGGAAAGTCTTCGCTGCCATTGAGCCGGGGCATGTCGTACAGTCCGGTTTCGCCGAAGTACTCGGCATGGATCTGGCGCACGCGGTCGACACTGTGCGGATCATTGTTGAGTGTGATGGTTTCCGTCAGTACACGAAATTCCGGTTCCTTCGGCGAGCGGCCCGCGTCGCATTCGGCGCGGATAATGCGTTCGATAGCCGCCAGGACTTGACGATGCAGTTCATCGTCGAAGCTGCGCACATTGATCTCGAGCTCCGCAGAGTGTGGAATGACGTTACCCTGGGTGCCTGCATGCAGCTTGCCCACGGTGACAACAACGGTCTCGCTCGGTGGGACTTCACGGGAAACAATCGTCTGCAGACGGGTGACAATATGTGCTGCGATCACCACGGGATCTACGGTTTGGGCGGGCATGGAACCATGCCCGCCGTTGCCGTGTACGGTCACCCCGAGGGTGGTGGCGGCGGCCATGGCTTGGCCCTGGATATGCCCGACGGTACCGGCCAGAGCCGGCATATTGTGTTGACCAAACACGATGTCCGGGCGCGCAAAGCGTTCGTACAGACCATCATCGAGCATGGCTTGAGCGCCACCGAAGATCTCTTCCGCCGGCTGGCAGACCACCATAAGGGTTCCCTGCCAGTGTTCTCTGAGTTTGATCAGTACGCTGGCGGCCCCGACCAAGCAGCTGCTATGGAGGTCGTGCCCGCAGGCATGCATGACGGGCACGCGCTCACCGCTCGGGGTTTCGGCGGTCACACAACTGGCAAAGTCCAGACCGGTCTGCTCTTTGATGGGCAAGGCATCCATATCGCCGCGTAACATTACCGTAGGGCCATCGCCATTGCGGAGCAGGCCGACGACGCCGGTTTGGCCGACACCTCGGGTGACCTCGAACCCCTGGGCTTCCAGGGCGTCGGCCAGTTTGCTGCTGGTATTGAACTCCTGGAAGGGGAGTTCCGGGTGTTGGTGCAGGTCGCAATAGAGACTGTGAACACCGTCGTAGACGTGTTCGATCTGGTCATCAATAGCGGTCTTCAGCGTGGTGATAATTTGATGGTTCGACATAAATAACTCCGTAGTATGATCCCTGGGTTATGCTTAGGCGCGGGCGCTAGGTACACGGGGTGCTTGCGTCACCAGCTGCTGGCAGAGGAATACCGAAGCCAGGTTGGCGGCGAGGCCCCAGACACCGGCGTGCCAGCCCAAGGGCGAATCGATTAGGAAATCGAAGATCAGGAAGACGGCGCTGCCGACGATGACCCCCACCGATACGCTGGCAAGTTTCAGCTTCGGTAAGAACAGGGCGCCCATTATCATGGGGAACAGCTGCACGATAAGGCCATAGGCCCCGAGTAACATCAGCACCAAGGAAGAGGGGTTGACCAAGGCGATAACATAAGCCACCAGCGAGAGGCCAACAACACTCCAGCGGGTCGCGGAAACGGCGGCCTGGTCACTGGCGTTGCGCATCAGGGTGGTGCCGAGTACATCACGCACCAATACCGTGGCCGCCGTATGCGCCAGGTTGGCTCCGGTAGACATCGCGGCTGCAAGTGCACCGGAGAGCATCAGCCCGATAATCCAGGGTGAAAAGTCCGCAACCTCCATCACCAGTTTCAGCAGCACGGTGTCGGCACGCTCCAGGGGCGTATCAGCGAAAGCCAGAATACCGGCGAAGCCGATGAACAGCAGAGGGACGATCAGATACGCATACAGGGGGTACAACACGCTGACGCGACGCAGGCTTCGACCGCTGTCGGCAGAATAGAACTTCATAAACAGGTGCGGCCACATGGCCCCGCCGAAAGCGCTGATAAGGATGGCCGTGCTGAAGGCTCCCCAGCCCATGCCGGTAGCGCCGGGCATCGTCAGATACTCAGGCATGTGCAGCTGGATCTGAGAGAACATCTCAGTCACACCGCCATAGAGCCGATCGGGTACTGCCAGTCCCAGAAACCAGGCGATACCGATCATCATGATGCCCTGCATCAGATTGGTCCAGCCGATGCCACTTAAACCACTGCAGAACACATAGGCAGCGACAACCAGAAACGCCAGCAGGGAGCCCAGCCAGAAGGGGACCAGGCCATCGGTGGCCGCCTGGAACAGCAAACCGGCACCGGCAATCTGGATGGTCAGGTAGGGTAGCATCGCTACGACGCCAATGATGCCGGCGATCACCCCCAGCGGCTTGCTGCCGTAATGGTCGGCGAGCAGGTCGCCCTGGGTCAGGTAGCCCTTTTCCCGGCCCAGTTCGGCGACGCGCGGTCCCATGGACCAGATGATAATCGGTACCAGTGACAGATAGGCGAGGATATAAAAGGCCGGGGAGCCGTGTTTGTAGGCCCAACCGGGCGCGCCTAGGAAGGCGAAGGCGGAAAAGATCTCTGCACCCAGGATAAAGAACAGGAGTACCACGCCGACATGACGCCCACCCGCAACATAACCCTCGAGGCTTGAGCTCTCCTGGGAGCGAGAGCGTAATCCGACCCACAGCACCATCGCCAGGTAGGCCAGCGTGATCCCGGTAACAATGATGGAATTAGGCATCGCGGCCACCTCCATGACGGACGAAATAAGCGATCGCCGTACCGATAAACAACACCAGTATCCACAGAACGTACCAGAACATCAGGAAGGGCAGACCCCAGACGATGGGCTCTATGCGGTTGGCAATCAAGGCTCCTGGCCAGATCATGGCGAGGGTGCACAACGTAAAGTGCAAACCAACCAGAACGTGATAGGTTTTACTCATTCTAGACTCCAGACTCGGTGTACCGAGCGATTGTTATCATTATCGGTATACTCATTGTGGTTTAGCCAGAGCTATATAAAAAATACTTATTTTGTATGGTTTCTATATAATTATTGTATCTCTGTGGGCGGTAGGTAGACGTATGGATTTTCAGCAGCTGCAGTATTTTATAGCGGTGGTGGAGGAGGGCTCGGTGTCGGCGGCCAGCCGTCGTGTGCTCGTTGCACAGCCGGCGCTGACCCGTCAGATCCGGTTACTCGAAGAATCGCTCGAGTCACGTCTTTTCACCCGTCATGCACGTGGCATGCAGCTCACCATGGCAGGAAAAGTGCTGTATGAGGAAGCCCAGGAGCTGCTGAATCGCCGCGACCAGATCAAGGCGCGGCTGTCCTCCTTGAGTCGAGGGCTGACCGGTACATTGAGCCTGGGGGTCACGGTTACCCACTTATGGGTGCCGTTGGTCGGGCAGCTTCTCAGCCAATACCGTGAGCGCTACCCGAGTGTGGCGCTCGAGGTCTATCCCATGCTTTCCGGGCCGCAGCTCGAGCGACTGAGAGAAGGTAAGCTTGATGCCGGCATTCTTTACCTCGACGAGGAGGGGCAGCCGGGCCTGTCGACCCGACTGTTGCATCGTGATCAGCTGATTCTGGCGGTGCCCTCGACCTCACACTGGGTTCAGTCGCCTCCGCGTAGCTTAACCGAGCTTAAAAACGCGGACTTCATATGGGGCTTCCGTAACGCCTCGCCCGGGTACTTTGACCGTGTGCGAGCCCATTTCCAGCAACAGGATTTTAACCCGCGGATCGTGCAATACGGTGCGGATAATACGGCCATCCTGAGCATGGTGGCTGCCGGTTTGGGCATCACCATCGTCCCGGCAGCCAGCAGTTGGCATCCCATGCCCGGTATTCACTTTATCCGACTCGATCAACTCGATAGTTGCGAAATGGCGCTGTGTTTCGCCTGGCGCCAGGACAATGATTCCTCGGCCCTGCATAATATGACCGACCTGATCAGCGTACCAGTCTGTTAACCGGGCATTAAAATACCGACCCGTTCGGTTTTTGATTTATTGCTCGGTAGTAAGCTGTCGTCCTACTATATCGGCTTAGAAAATCAGTACGTCGGCTTAGAAAATCAGTACGTCAGCTTAGATAATCAGTACGCTTAGAAATACCGCCGGCCTGTACGGGGCGCGGCGGTCGGGGGGGGGGGGCTTATTTGTTCAGGCTGATATCGACCATCAGGTCGGCGGCGATCGCTTCCAGATCATCCTGCAGTAGGTCCATATCCAGGTCCGCAGGGACCCGCAGATCCGCTTCGACCTTGAACAGTTCTTCGCCCGACATGGAGCCGCTGACCAGGGCGGTTTCCAGGCGGTCGACGCTGATTCCCCGCGCGGCAAGCGTGTGGGAGATCTGGCTGACGATACCCGGCTTGTCGTGACCGATCAGATCCAGCGAGATCGCCAGCCCTTCGCGGTCGGCGACCTCTTCCAGTCCGTCCTCAACGATGACTTTCAGCCCGCGGGCTTCCAGGCCGGCGAGGGCTTTTTTCAGCGGTTGGATGTGGTCTTCGTCGAGGGTCGCGACCAGAATGCCAGCAAATTTTCCCGCCAGCTTTGACAGGTTGCTCTGGTGCCAGTTGGCGTGATGCTTGGCGAGTGTGGTAGCGACCATCTCGACCAGGCCGGGTTCGTCTTTGCCGATGATAGTCAGAATCAGAGAGCGTTTCATATTAAATATCTCCAAGTAGGGCTCGATCAATGGATCGAGCCTTGGGGTGTGACTCCAGGTCTATCCGCTGGGGCTCAAGCCCTGGTTATCACGGTCAGTCGTTCCGGTAGGTGTCGATAGACGGGCAGCTACAGATAAAGTTGCGGTCACCGTACACATTGTCGATCCGGTTGCTGGCGGGCCAGAACTTGCTGGCCTTGAGGCTGGCTACCGGAAAGACCGCCTGTTCGCGGCTGTAGCTACGATTCCATTCGGCTTCGACCAGGTCGGACTGGCTGTGGGGCGCGAGGACCAGCGGGTTGTCCTCCAGGCTCCATTCGCCGGATTCGACCTTGGCGATCTCCTGGCGGATCGTCACCATCGCCTCGATAAAGCGGTCCAGTTCGGCCTTGGATTCGGACTCGGTAGGCTCGATCATCAGCGTGCCGGGAACCGGGAACGACATGGTGGGGGCGTGGAAGCCGAAGTCCATCAGGCGCTTGGCGATATCCTCCTCGGAGATGCCGGAGGCCTCCTTGAGGGGGCGAATATCGATGATGCACTCGTGGGCGACGCGGTTGTTACGGCCCCGGAACAGGATCGGGTAGTGGGCGGACAGTTTCTCGGTCAGGTAGTTGGCATTGAGGATCGCCACCTGGGTCGCGCGCTTGAGGCCCTCTTTGCCCAGCAGCGCACAGTAGGCCCAGGAGATCGGTAGGATCGAGGCGCTACCGAACGGGGTTGCCGAGACGGCGAGCGTTTCTTGCCCGCTCTTTGACACATAGGCACCGTCGATGGGGCTGACCGTATGGTTGGGCAGGAAGGGCGCCAGATGGCTCTTGACCCCGATGGGGCCCATGCCGGGGCCGCCGCCGCCGTGGGGGATGGCGAAGGTCTTGTGCAGGTTCAGGTGCGATACGTCGGAGCCGATCAGGCCGGGCTTGGATAGCCCCACCTGGGCGTTCATATTGGCGCCGTCCATATAGACCTGGCCGCCGTTGGCGTGAACGATATCGCAGATCTCCTTGATCCCCTCCTCGTAGACCCCGTGGGTGGAGGGATAGGTGATCATCAGGCAGGACAGGTTGGCGGCGTGTTGCTCGGCCTTGGCCTTGAGATCGGCGATATCGACATTACCCTTGGCGTCGCATTCGGTGACGATCACCTTCATCGCGGCCATCGCGGCCGAGGCCGGATTGGTGCCGTGGGCGGAGCTGGGGATCAGGCAGATATTGCGGTGGCCTTCGTCGATGCTCTCCTGGTATTTACGGATCGCCAGCAGGCCGGCGTACTCGCCCTGGGCGCCGGAGTTGGGCTGCATGGAGACCTTGTCGTAACCGGTGATCTCTACCAGCATGGCTTCCAACTCGTCGATCAGTTGCATGTAACCCTGCACCTGATCGCGGGGGGCGAAGGGGTGAATCTGGCCAAATTCGGCCCAGGTTACCGGGATCATCTGGGCGGTGGCGTTGAGCTTCATGGTGCACGAACCCAGCGGGATCATGCCGTGGGTGAGGCTGAAGTCCTTGTTTTCCAGGCGCTTGAGGTAGCGCAGCATCTCCGTTTCGGAGTGGTAGCTGTTAAACACCGGGTGGGTCAGGAAAGCACTGGTGCGGCGCAGCCCCTGGGGTAGGCTGCTGCTCTGGCCTGCCGCCAACGTAATATCGATCGCCTCGGCGTCGAGTCCGTGGGCGTCGGTACCCAGGATGACGGTCCAGAGCTGCTGGACATCGGCCAGGGTGGTGGTTTCGTCCAGGCTGATGCCGATTCTGTCGTCGCCAACGGCGCGCAGGTTAACCCCTTCGCCGTATCCGCGCTGGATAATAACAGATTGCTGGTCGCCGACACGGAGGCAGAGGGTGTCGAACCAGCTGTCATTGGCCAATTCAACCCCTTTATCGGTCAAGCCCAGGGCCAGGATGCTGGTCAGGCGGTGGGTGCGCTCGGCGATCCGCTTCAGTCCTTCGGGGCCGTGGTAGACCGCGTAGAAGGCGGCCATATTGGCCAGCAGCGCCTGGGCGGTACAGATGTTGGAGTTGGCTTTTTCGCGCCGGATATGCTGCTCGCGGGTCTGCATCGCCATGCGCAGAGCGGGTGCGCCCTTGCTGTCGATGGACTGGCCGATAATACGGCCGGGGGCAGAGCGCTTGTACTTGTCGCGGGTGGCGAAGAAGGCGGCGTGGGGGCCACCGAAGCCCATCGGGACGCCGAAGCGCTGGGCGGAGCCGAATACGACGTCGGCACCCAGCTCTCCAGGGGCCTTGAGCATCACCAGGCTGAGTAGGTCGGTACCAACCGAAGCCAGCGCTTGCTGGTCGTGGGCCTTGCTAATCAGCGCTTCGATATCGGTCACCGCGCCGGTGGTGCCGGGATATTGGGCCAGGATGCCGAAGGCGTCTTCGCTATCCAGTAGCTGGTTCAGATCACCCACCATCACCTCGAAACCAAAGTATTCGGCACGGGTCTTGACGACATCCAGGGTCTGGGGATGGACGTCGTCGGCTACCAGGAACAGGTTGCTCTTCTTGCGGTTGGCGCGTTTACACAGCGCCATGGCTTCGGCGGCGGCGGTGGCTTCATCCAGTAAGGAGGCGTTGGCCAGGTCCATGCCGGTCAGATCCATCACCATCTGCTGGAAGTTCAGCAGGGCTTCAAGACGCCCCTGGGCGATCTCGGGTTGGTAGGGGGTGTAGGCGGTGTACCAGCCTGGATTTTCCATCACGTTACGCAGGATTACGTTGGGCACCAGGGTGTTGTAGTAACCGGTGCCGATATAGGACTTGTTGACGCTATTTTTGGATGCCATCGCCTTGAGGTATTCGAGCACCTCGCGCTCGCTGCGACCGCTAGCAACCGCCAGCTCCGCCGGCAGGCGGATCGCACCGGGTACGGTTTGATCGATGAGGTCGTCGAGAGATGCGGCGCCGAGTTCGGCCAGCATCGCCTCAACCTGAGCCGCGTCGGGCCCGAGGTGGCGCTCGGTAAACTCCTGATGGTTTTCCAGCGCCGCCAGACGGGGGGATACGGTTGCGTTCATAGCACAATACCTATTTGTTAACAGTCAGGGAGAACTACTGCGAAAGCATGCGCAAAGGCTGTGCTTTCGTCGGCGTTCCGGTGTGCCATCGGCACAGGATTAAAGTGACGGCCCATAAAGCAGCGCCCATCGCGTGGCACGCTGCTCAGGGGCCGTCCCCAAGAATGGGAGATGGGGTCAGAAGACCCCGGCCCATGCGTGTTGGTTACTCGGCGTCGGCGACGACGGCCTGGTAGGCGCTGGCGTCCAGCAGGGCGCTGAGCTCGTCACTGTTGCTTAGGCGGACTTTGGCGATCCAGCCTTCGGTGTAGGGGTCTTCATTGAGTGTTTCCGGTGCGTCTTCCAGCGCCTCATTGACGGCGATCACTTCGCCGCTGACGGGGCTGTAGACGTCGGAAGCCGCTTTGACGGACTCCACCAGGGAAAACTCTTCACCGGCTTCCAGGGTGCGGCCGACCTCGGGCAGTTCAACAAAGACCACGTCACCCAGCAGCTCCTGAGCGTGGTCGGAGATACCGACGGTGGCGGTGCCGTCACCGTTGTCCAGTACCCACTCGTGGCTTTTGGCAAAACGCAGGTTTGAAGGGATGTTGCTCATAGTCGTGATTCCTGAATCTTTGGTTTGTGGGGTATTTTATTAGCGGATGTTTTACCGGTACAGGGGGAAACGCTGGCACAGGGTTTTTACTTGGGCCAGAACCCGCTGTTCTACGGCAGTGTTGTCGTCCGGGTTGGCGGCCAGGCCATCCATCACATCGCTGATCAGGTGACCGATCTGGCGAAACTCTTCAACACCGAAACCGCGGCTGGTGCCGGCCGGCGTGCCCAGGCGGATACCGGAGGTGACCATGGGCTTTTCGGGGTCGAAGGGGATGCCGTTCTTGTTGCAGGTGATCCCCGCACGCTCCAGGCTGGCATCGACGGCGTTACCCTTGAGGCCTTTGGGGCGCAGGTCCACCAGCATCAGATGGGTGTCGGTGCCGCCGGTGACGATATCACAACCGCGCTCGACCATCACTTCGGCCAGGGCCTTGGCGTTATCCAGTACCTGTTGAATATAGTCGGCGAACTGGGGCTGCAGCGCCTCGCCGAACGCCACGGCTTTGGCGGCGATCACGTGCATCAGCGGGCCACCCTGCAGGCCGGGGAAGACCGCCGAGTTGATCTTCTTGCCGATCTCCAGATTGTTGGAAAGGATCATGCCGCCCCGGGGGCCGCGCAGGGTCTTGTGGGTGGTGGTGGTGACCACATCGGCGTAGGGCAGCGGGCTAGGGTGCTTGCCGGTGGCGATCAGGCCGGCGATATGGGCCATATCCACCATCAGGTAGGCGCCCACCTTGTCGGCGATGGCGCGGAAGCGGGCAAAGTCGATTTCACGGGGGATGGCCGAGCCACCGGCGATGATCATCTTGGGCTTGCACTCGATGGCTTGGGCTTCGACGGCGTCGTAATCGATACGGCAGTCCACGTCGCTGACACCGTACTGCACGGCGTTAAACCACTTGCCGGATAGCGCAGGGCGGGCGCCGTGGGTCAGGTGACCGCCGGCGTCCAGAGACATGCCCAGAATGGTATCGCCGGGCTGCAGCAGAGCCAGCATCACGGCGCCATTGGCTTGCGCACCCGAGTGGGGCTGGACATTGACGAATTCGCAGTTAAACAGTTGCTTGGCGCGCTCGATCGCCAGGGCCTCGACCTCATCGACATATTCGCAACCACCGTAGTAACGACGCCCGGTGTAGCCTTCGGCGTATTTGTTGGTGAGTACGGTGCCCTGGGCCTGCATCACCGCCTTGGAAACGATATTTTCAGAGGCGATCAGCTCGATACCCGCTTCCTGGCGTTCGAATTCACGGTCAACCGATGCCTTGATAGCCGGGTCGATATCGGCCAGGTCGGCGGTGAAGAAACGCTCGCGTTGCGCGTCGTTGGCGTACAGTTCGGTAAAGCTCATTTTCAGTACCTTTGGGTCAGCAGGGGGCTATTATAGCTACCAGAAGGCGCCCCTGTTTTTAGTTGTTAGCAAAATGGGTGCTGTGGTTTAAACGGGTTCCTTAACCGGCGACGACGTTAACAGGCGACGAGGCTGATCGCCAGTCTGCCCAGGGAGGTTTCCTTATATTTTTCCTGCCTATCGACACCGGTCTGGCGCATGGTTTCGATCGACGCTGTCGATCGGCGTTGAGCGTCTTGACCGCAGCCAGGGTGTTGCGCGCGATGCAGGGTACCTGAACCAATCTGGCCTACAACCGTTGTAAGACCGTTCTGATCGGGAATAGTTTGCAGATTAGCATCGAGATTAATCGCAATCAACAAAAGTTTCGTATAGGAAACTTTGTTTCTGTTTATAAGGCGCTGCGTGCGCGCCCTGTGCCGCAGTTTTCCTCTGGGGAGATGGGTGTGGCATGCCTGGTGCCTCGAACGGTGGGGTATGTTGATGCCAGATTAATCGTGCAGAAAAATATGCCAATCCAGCAGACGGGATCAGGCATTCAGGTTGCAAGACAGGGGCTAAGCGTTAGCTGAGCATGGTGGGGAGTCAGGCAGAGGGTAGGCATCGCGCCGTGGCATACAGCCACGTGAGACAAGGCCGGGATGCGCCGGCCTTGCCGTTATCAAAAGTCGTTATAAAAAGTCGTCATCAAAAGACCGAACGGGTCGGTTATGTGATGCCCGGTTAATAAGCTTGACAGGTGGAGGCCGAAACGGGCTCTTGTTCCTTGAAACTGATATCGACCATCAGACCAGCGGCAATTGATTCCAGGGTCGCCTGCAATTGGTCCAGGTCAATCGATGCCGGAATGCAAAGCTTTGCATGGGCCTTGAATAGCTGCTCGGCCGACATCGGGCCGCTCATGACACTGGACTCAAATTGCTCAATACTGACCCCCTGGGAAACCAGGATTCGGGAAATTTCATGGACGATACCCGGTTTGTCATGGCCGATCAGTTCCAGCGTAATCTGTTGCCCTGATAGGGCGGCGTTCGCGTCCTGGTCGGTTTCTACGATCACTCTTAGGCCGCTGGATTCCAGTGCGTGCAAGGAGCGGGTCAGGGGTTGCAGGCTGCGGCTATCCACACTGGCTATCAGGATGCCGGCAAACTTTCCTGCCAGGCGCGACATGCTGCTCTGTCGCCAATTGGCGTCATGGGCGGACAGCGTCGCGGATACTCTTTCGACCAGGCCCGGTTTGTCGGGACCAATAAGTGTTAGGATCAGTGCGTTTCTCATGGAAGAGGTTCTCCTGTAACGGGCAACACCGCGGCCCGGGCCTTACTCGATGAAAGGGGGCGACCGTTTAAATGGCAGTTGTCTTACGATTAGTCTTACGATCAGTCTTACGATTGATCTTGCAATTGATGGCCGGCCGGCGCGGGCCCGATCGCGTTAAATGGTGTTTCCTGGCGCATTTTTGGGCGGGCGCGGAGCATAGGAAAACACGTCGGACTGCATCTGTGTCGTACTCACTCCCTGTCGTTCCAAGTGGTCCAGCGTTTGATAAATGCGCCGGGGAGAACCGCAGGCGTAGATCTGACTGTGCGCCAATTGCTCGACTTCAGCGGTTACTCCCTTTGCCCAGCAATCGCCGGCCTGCCAGTTCAAGGGCCGATAGCGGAGATTCTTATGGTGCCGGCACCAATCTTCGACCTGTTTTTCAAGATAGCGTTGTTCCGGCTGTTCGCTGCCCCAGAACAGGTAGATCGGCAATTCAGCGTCTTTAGCACCCGGTTGGCTATTGTGCAGGTACTGCTCCATCAGGGCCTTGATCTGCGCAAACCCGGTGCCGGCGGCAAGAAAAACTTGCGGGCCGATGGCGGGCTTCAGCTGTACCGATCCCTGCGCTGGAAAAACGCGAATCTCGCCATAGTGTTGCATGTGGCGAATCATGCGCCAGGTCGCCTGACTGTCGGGGCGAGCCTCGATATGGAGTTCGATTTCCGTTAATCGGGGGTGGTAGTTGGCAATGGAAAATGGCCGCGTGGTGCCGTCTTCCAGCGCCAGTTCGATATATTGCCCAGGACGGAAGCGGGGGAAGTCGGCCGGCATGGTCAGGTGTACGCGCACCACGCTGGCGCCGAGCCAGGACAGATTCTTCACCGTGCTGGGAAAGCCGGGTTTCACCTGTGTTGATTCAAGCAGCGTATTATCCAGAGCCACTGACGTACTCATGGTCACCTCCCACAGTTGTTATTTTATTATTCCGGCAGCTGATGTTGCCGGGGATAGGGTAGGTACACAGGTTATACGGCGACCCGATGGTTAGCCTGTCTAAGCGCGCCAAGTTTTACTGCGAACGCGGCAGGCAGGATCTGTTGGAGGGGGCGTAGTCGTTCGGCTACTTGATGCCAGGTTAATCGCATTTCAGGAGAGCGGCACACCGCGCTAACCGGTCCTTCTTCCGTTGTTAGCGGGCAATAAACGTCGTGCGCAAGCCGCCTTGCGTGGTTCGATGTCTGTGCGATTACTTTTTCACCCGGGTCTGAACTATGATTTATGCATTCGCTATATGGTTTGCATGGTTTGCCGCCCGACAGGCTGCTAGACCTAAGTGGAGTTTCACATGAGTAAAAATACCGATTCAAATGATGGCATTTCTTTGGCCAAAGAGTTCCAAGCCTTCCTGTTGGTTGCTGCCGTACTGGTCCCCGTGCTCACGGTTGCGTTGGTTATCGGTTTCGGCTTCAGCGTATGGATATCACAGCTGTTTCTGGGCCCTCCGGGACACTGAGCCTTTAGCCACGTGATCGAACATTCA
>JBFGZS010000041.1:0-41832 GCA_041586615.1 Motiliproteus sp.
GGTTTTAGCATCGCTTAAGGTCAGTCAACCGAACGAAAAAGGGCAGTTATCGCTACTGTAGTGGCAATTTTTGAACGCCAACCTTGATAAATCAATCGCTTATAATCGTAACTGTCGAACTCGGGTGACCAAGATAACTTTCTATATTCCAGCTTAAGCGCTTAAACAACCACAACGTTTCTCGCTGCATGGCATCAATTTCCAAGAGGGTGTTGCTTTGCTCTGGTGCATGGGATTCTCGCAGCATGCGATCCATTTGTTCACTGACGATGCCTGAGCGCAATAATGTCTGGCTAATCGATTGCGCCATAGCCAACACTCGATCGCCTTTTAACGACCGGTTGAGGCCATATTTTTTGATTAACACGTCATCCAGTCCGCGAGAAAGTTCACATAACTCACGATTGACCCTTAACAACCGGTCACGATGCCCAACCGATACGAAGCAGTCTTTATCCGGGGGTCTTAGCCGAGCCAGTAAACGTGCTACCGCATCATAGACCGGTGCACTATAAGCACCCTGGTGCATCCTGAAGGATAGCGGCCCTTGATGCAGCACGGCATTATCGGGATTAAACGATGCCGAACACAGCGTTGCCAGTAAATCGGTGCAGCCAGAAATCTGTCCTAACAGGCCAAGTTTTTCGCCCGACTTTCGCGAAGGATATCCACTGCGGTCCTGTCGCTCATGATGTTCCAGAACCCCTTTACTTAACGCGGTGGAATAACGATCCAGGCAGTCGATAATTAACGAACCGATAATGACGTGGCTTTGCAAGAAGGCCCAATGACCGGAAGACAATGTTTGATGAGATAACACTTCCGGGGGTATATACAACAAGCCAATATCATGGCACAACCCACACAGGGTGACTTCGTAGCTGGTTTCAAAGTCCAGTTTTAGTTCGCGGCTGATTAGATTACATGCCCAGGCGCTAAACAGGCAATGATCGAAATAGCTTGGAAGAAGGCGTGACATCAAGGTTAAATGCAACAATAACACCCGGTCGATGCTCTGTTGGTAGTAAAAGCTACGCAACGAATCATCGCGCGGATTCTCACGATAAAACGATTGGTACCGGGGGTGCTCTTCCAGCAACGTCATCGTTTTACGGTACAACTCATCTTCAGTCAGGCAATATCCGATAGCATCCAAGGCCCGTGAGGGTGCGGCTTGTTTCAACTGTGCCACTTGAATGGCAAGCTGTAGATTCACAGGCATTGTTGCTGAGATGGCAGGCAAGCCAAACGGATTCGACAGCACAAATTCTATTGGTGCTGGCCCAACACCTGGGATTGATTGTTGTAACCCTGACTTCATGCCCTGCATCCTGCCATGAATTGAGAATGAATATTTCGCTCAAAGCCTCCTGTTCATTGCGGCGGGATGAAAACCCGGAACCCGACAACAACACGCTACCGATTCATCCGCCATAGGCGGCCCAAAGCTGCGGCGGACCGCAGTCTTCCATCGCCTGACTCAAGCGCTTATGGGCCCTGTACGTATTCATATTCAGCGTAAAGCTGAACGCATCGTAGTTATCTAACAATAAGCCACTGATAACCGGGTCAATCTGTCCATTGCGGGCAGCATGCGTCAGCTCCTGCATGGCTCTCGGCTTGTCCAGAGGTTCTCGATAGGGTCGACGTTCGGACATCGCCACAAAGATATCGCTCACCGCGATAATTCTGGACTGGATAGGGATTGCTTCACCACGCAAGCCGAAAGGGTAGCCACTGCCATCCAAGCGCTCGTGATGCGTGCCAGCCCAAATGGCCACCTCCTCCATGCCTTGAATGGAAGAGAGCACTTTTTGCGTATAAAAAGGGTGAAGCTTGATCGTATTGAACTCGCTATCCGTCAATTTCCCCGGCTTATTAATCAACGCTAAAGGCACTGAAAGCTTGCCAAGATCATGTAAGTTAGCCGCCAAGTTTATAGCTTCGCACGCCTCATAGCCCAGGCCTATCAATTCGGCTAAACCCCGACTGGTACAGGCAACGCCAGCCGAGTGGGTCGCTGTAAAATGAGAGCGCAGATCAATCAGGTTGGAAAAAAGCTCTACGATGCCGCGATCGTCTTCCAAGCTACAGATCCAAGGCGATACGTTGGTATACTTTGATTTCCGATTGGCGCAGGTCATCATGGCTTCGAACCAAAACACTTCACTTTGGGCGCAATGTATAAATGCGCCGGCTACATCGGGCAAATAATAACGACCGACTCGCCCAGAAACATAGCGTATAAAATCATCTTTATAATCTAAAACATTATTCAGTGTTATTTTATTACTGATTTTTCGTTCAAGACTATCTGCTAAAAAAAGGATATTACTTAATAATCCAAGACGTTGATTCAGCCCCTGCTGGAAAAGATCTTCAGCATTCGTATGATGATGCAATATGATTTGCGCGACATCGCGAAACGGCTCATAAATTCCCAGCAATGCGGCACCACGCCGTGCATGCCCATGAATCTTCGTTTCATTTTGATCGATTATTGCCGTTAAATCGTCTTGGGATAATACTCCGATATCATGAAGCATCGCCGCGACGACTAATTCAATCATATCGGTATCGGGCAAACCAAGGTACTCACCTATCTTCTCGGAAAAATAGGCCGTGCGAAGATGATGGTTTATAAAATCGTCATTGGACATATCGACACAGCGCGATAATGCAAGAGACAGTTGAACCAAGTTAACATTCATACGAAGTCAATCCAATTGCAGTAGCGACAAGTCATGCTTCATATCAGCAAGCGTCTGCCGGGCAATCACGACCGATTCGTCAATAATCCCGTCAAGATCCTTGCGCTGACTCGCTGATGAATAACGTGGAAAATGCTCAGACGCTTTTATTCGACCCTCGTACAGCAAGGTGAATTGATAGAAGGTCAGCATCACCCGTTGTATATCATCTAGGCTGGTGTGGATTTTTAAAGAATGGCTCTCGGTGCCAGCGATAAGCCATTCAGATTCGGTCACGCGCCCATTACAGCCCACAATGAGGTGTTGGCCTGCTTTATTCTCAGCATCCATTCCATTGATCCTCAACAAATAAGTCCTTTTACTGCCGCCTATCGCTAACGACTGATGCTCAGCCCTCCTCCGCACCCTTCTCTCTTGCTACCTTTACGACCTATGACTACGTTTACGACCTATGACTACGCATGTGAAATTACGCGTTACTGGCATTATCGCTGCCAGAGAAGATCAAAATATAGGCCGTTTTGCTAATTAGTCAATGCGAAATAGTCTCACGTCGGAGATCCAATCGCCGTCAACAAAATAAAAACAACTTTACTTTCAAACGATTAAATACAATTCGCGCCAAACCCGCATCAACTTAATGATTAAAAATACATTATTGCACTGCAAAAAAATAATCTCATAAAACATCGGCTATAGTAGGTGTTATCCCGGAGGGTTAACAGGAGACGCACGGATGCGTCAGCATTTGTCGAAGACCAATGCGAGACCCCATAAGATCAAACCGTTGCGCGCGACTGCACCAGATTTCAGGGGCGATGGAAAAAATATTAAGGCGGCAACGTAATACCGTGCAAAAATGCCGCCTTAGTAGGCGGTTCATGGATGAATCGCCGTGGCGTAAAGCCACGTGAGACAAGGACGGACAGGCGCCGGCCTTGTCGTCATCAAAAGACCGAACGGATCGGTATTTTGATGCCAGGTTAATAGGTAGGGAACCTATTTGTCTGCCAGGTTAATAGACTGCACTAACGCCCCCCTACCGCCACAAGGAGTGTGACCGATGACAAGTAACACGGCTCTTATCGCGACAACATGCGTGTTGATGGGGGGGCTTTTGGCGCTACCCGCCGATGCCGTAGAGCGCTTAATCGCACGACAGACGACTACCGCACCGCTCCTTGATGGCCTCAACGATGATCCCGCCTGGTTGACGGCCACTGCGGTAACGGCCATCGACCCCATTGCCAACATCCCCATCATCTTACGCAGTGTCTACGACGAGCAGCGACTCTACCTGCTGGTGGAATATCCCGACCCCTCACCGAATCTGAAACACCGGGAACTGATCTGGGATCCGCAGTCACAGCGCTACCTTGAAGGCCCTACCCGAGAAGATTCACTGGTTATCAAATGGAATTTATCGCCCTATCCCGTCGATCTGACGTTAACAGGCAATCAGGATTATCGGGCCGATGTCTGGTTTTGGAAGGCGGCCAGAACGCACCCTGCCGGTTACGCCGACGATAAACACCACCTGTATTCCAGCACCCGTAGTCTCAGAGACAGCAAGCCCATTCTTACCTCATCAGGTAAAGTCTTTTACCTCGCTCGCAATGGCGACCACGGCAAGCCGGCATATCAACGAGTGCTTTATGACGGCTACCAAGGAGATAACAAGCCGCTCTTTACCTCACAAAAGCCAACGGGAAGTCGTGCGGATATTCAGGCCCAGGCGGCGTGGTCTAATGGAAGGTGGGTCATAGAGCTGCAACGCAACTTAACAACCGATGACAGCAATGACGTTCAGTTTGAGAAGGATAAACCTTACCTGTTCGGTATCTCACGCTACGCAATTTCAGGATATCCACCCACGCCGGAGCTGGAACAGCCGCTGTATGGATCCGGCGATATCCACGAAACATTCCAGCTCATTCTAAGTAATGACATGAATAATTGAGGATTGATAACGTGGTTGATTTCGATACGGTATGCAGCCGATTAACCTTCAAACAAATAGTAATCGCGCCTATTGCTCTCGCCTTAGTTCTACTCGCAAGCATCACCATTACCGAGGCCTGGTCTTTTAGGCAAATGACGTTATCAACACATAACTATGAACACACCACGAGAACGCTATTATCAAATGTGTTTACGATTAAAGAAACCCTGACAAGCACCCTGCATTTATTAGAAAAAAACATCATAAACAAACCGATCAGCTTGACGGAGATCGCATGGCTCGCCGATGACATGATTGCCACAGCAGAAACGCTATCAGCGCGCACCACTCGCGTTACTATCCATAAGAACCTGTCTACGTTAAAGCAATCATTAACTCAGTTAACAACACATGATCCTCAAGACTTTTCAGAACAGCAGAGAACAAACCTTATCGCAGCAACACAAGAAACGCTTAACAATATAACTATCGATTTAAATCAATACCATCTATTAGCCCACAAAAACAATATGCCAGAAGAAAGTAATACGGCTGCAGATTTGGTGATTATAAACGGGTCATTACGCTCTGCTATAGAGGCTCTTTTACGCGATGACCCTGATCATAAAAACGAAATAATTATGCTGATAAATTCAGCCAAAAAAGCACTCACACCCTTACAAAACTCGAGCATGCTGGCCTCATTATTACAGATTATACAAACGATAGATTTAAACCTGTCTCGACTATTACAATCAACGCATGCATTTTATAATGCGAGAGAAAGGGGCAATAACGACGAGATATACGAAACAACAAAGACTATTACGACGCTTTTAGTTGATACGCAATCTGATTTAAACTGGCTGACATCGCAGCTAAACCACCTTGTCGAAGAACACGATGCTATTCTTGACGCGAACATGCGAAAAAGAGAGCTTATTTTTTCACTCTTCGGTGCCATTGCGATGACGCTATCCATCGCATCGTTGTCAGGATTATTTATTCTTTTAAATCGCCGAATACAAATATTGGTTCATGGAACCAAGCAAATAGCAAATGGTCATCTTGATTTTCGCTTACCAACCAGCAACAGAGATGAATTTTCAACACTGGCGACCTCTTTCAACCAGATGGCTCAACAGTTATCGGCTAAGGATAATGCCGTTAAAATAGCCTTATCCGACTTGTCGGACTCTGAAAAAAACATAAAGAAAATCAACACTCATTTAGAAGATGCTGTCAATGATCGGACCCAAAAGCTTTCCCGGACCATCACATCACTAGAAGCCGAGAACCGCCGAAGAACGCAGGTCGAAAGTGAATTACGACTGGCCTATCAAGCGATAGAGCATATTAATGAAGCGATCATCATCACCGACAGTCAAGCGTATATTCTCGACGTGAACCCCGCGTTCAGCACGATCACGGGGTTTAATCGGTCCGAAGTGATCGGCCAGCATTGCCGCTTTATCTCGGCACAATGGCAAGATAAAGCACTCTTTCGAGATATGCAGAATCAGCTGCAAAAAACAGGACGCTGGCACGGCGAAGTGGAAAGCCGAAATAAGCACGGAGAGACTTTTCCGGCAAAAATGTCCATCAGTGCCATACGAGACTCTGAAGTAATAACCAATTATGTGGGCATTTTCTCCGATATATCCGACATCAAAGCCTCGGAAGAGAAACTAACAACCTTAGCCTTTAACGATGCACTGACAGGGCTTCCCAACCGCCTGCTTTTTTACGAGCGTCTTGAGCAAGCCTGTGCACAACATCGCCGGCAAGGACAATGCTTCGCGGTACTGTTTATCGATCTAGATCGATTCAAAGAAGTTAACGATACCCTGGGGCACGAGGCCGGAGACTGGCTACTTATTGAGGTCAGCCGCCGCTTACGAGCGTGTACCCTGCGTGATACCGATACGGTCGCCCGAATGGGCGGCGACGAATTTACCGTTATTTTAACCGACTTAAGCCGTTATGAAGATTGCTCCATTATCTGCCGGCGCATCATCGACTCTATTTCCCAACCCATTTCGATCGTCGATAACGATGTACACGTTGGTTGCAGCATTGGTATTGCCGTTTACCCCAATGACGGCAGCGATTCGGCGGCCCTCACCCGCCACGCCGATATTGCCATGTATAACGCCAAAAGCCATGGACGCGGCGGCTACAAGCACTTCGACGCGCAATTGCAAAAAGCGGTGATCACGCGGGCTTGCATCGAAAACGATCTAAGCCAGGCTCTGCATAATCAGGAGTTCCACCTCCTCTTCCAGACCATTTGGAACGCTGAAGAACAGAACATACGTGGTGTAGAAGCGCTTATTCGCTGGCAACACCCCACCCGAGGAGATATTTTACCTGGCGAGTTTATCCAGATTTTGGAAGAGTCTGGGCACAGTGCGGATGTGGAGGAATGGATACTGGATGAAGTCGGACAGCATCTCCAAGACTGGCAAACGAGCGGTATACAACCCATGAGTATTTCAATCAACGTATCGGCCAAGCAACTCAACCACAGCAACTTGCTCGCCAACCTGGAAAAATACCGAAACAGGTATCATTTTAGCCCTGAAGCACTGGAGATCGAACTTACCGAATCCAGCTTGATGGAAAACATTGAACAGGTTTCCCAGGTTGTTCGCGCGATCAATCAACATGGCTACCGCATCACCATCGATCAGTTTGGCACCGGCTATTCGTCTTTGTTGAATTTACAGCATTTGAACCCCGATACGCTTAAAATTGATCGCTCTTTTATCCAAAATATCGTCACGGATCAGGGCGCGCAAAAGGTCGTTAAGGCCATGTTATCCATGGCCGATTCTCTGGATGTCTCTGTGATTGTCGCCGGCGTTGAGCACGAAGGTCAATTAGCGAAAATCAAGGCGCTCATCCCAAGCGGGCTGCGGGTTAGTTACCAGGGGTACCTGTTCTCTCAACCAGAGCCCATAGCATCCATACGCTTCCCCAGCGCAACAACCCCACTCGCCCTGGCGGCAAAATAGCGACTGACCCAGGTTGAACGTGTGGTTTTATACCACGACGCTTCATCCATGAACCGCCGATCAAGGCGACTTTTTTACCCGGTATTAGGTTGCCGCCTGAATAATCGCTGACGTAATCCCACATGATCCTCAGCCGCCAACAGCCAAATCCATCACATAAACTGGTAAACAGCCGCTCCCGCCACGTAGCCCATCAGCGCCAAAGGGGTCATGACTTTCATGTACCAGAAGAAGTTAATTCGCTCCATACCCATAGCCGCCACCCCGGCGGAGGAACCAATGATCAAGCAGCTACCGCCAGTGCCCGCCGCGTAGGCTAAAAATTCCCACATGTCATTATCCATCGGATAGACCCTCATGTCGTACATGCCCATGGCCGCAGCAACCAGCGGAACGTTATCCACCACGGCAGACAATAAGCCGATCAAGAAGATGATCAGGTCGATATTGCCGATGCTCTCATCCAGCGTACTCGCCAACGATGCCAGTAAACCCGTGCCTTGCAATGCGGAGACCGCCAATAGAATACCCAGGAAAAACAGCACACTCGCGGAGTCGATTTTCTTCAGAATCGTCACGATGTGCAAGCCGGCGTCGACCACCTCATCACGGTTATGCTTATGCATCCGCTCGCTGATAATCCACAGCACCGACAGACTCAGCATCATGCCCATAAAGGGCGGCAGATGCGTGATCGTCTTGAACACCGGTACAAACAACAGTCCGCCCATACCCACAGCGAAAATCAGATTGCGCTGGGCCGTTGAAATAATAAACGTACCGGTCTCCTCGACAATCTCGGGCGTACTGATCTGCTTACCGCGCAACGTAAACGAGAGATAGGTCAGCGGTACCAAGATACAAATCAGGCTCGGGATAATCAGGCTGTGAATAATGTTCAGCGTACTGATCTGGCCACCGATCCAAAGCATGGTGGTCGTTACGTCACCGATGGGTGACCAGGCACCGCCGGCGTTGGCCGCAATAACGATGATACCGGCAAAAAACAAACGGTCCTTCTGGTCCGCGACCAATTTACGCAGCAACGAGATCATGACGATGGTGGTGGTGAGGTTATCCAGTGCAGCGGACAGGAAAAACGCGATCAAGCCGACAGTCCAGAGCAACGACACCATACTGGTCGAGTGAATTCGGTCGGTGATAATCGAAAAACCGCCGTACGCATCCACCAGTTCAACAATGGTCATGGCCCCCAGCAGGAAGAACAAGATACTGGATATTTCTCCCAGAAACTCGAGCAACTGATGATGTCCAACCCAGGCAACCGCCAATTCAGCGGCATTTTTTGCGCTGTTTTCTTCGATAAACCAAGCCGGAAGGCTGGCGATATCCACCAGTGAGCCGGAGGCAAGAATGTAGACCGTCCAACAGAGGACGCCCGTCAGGATTGCCGATGCCGTTTTATCGACATGAATATTATGTTCTGTGACGATTGCCACATAACCCAGCGCAAAAATACCGCTGATAAGAACTAATGCAGTTGACACACAAATGCCCCCCATAAAAACACAGTACAGAAATCATGCAAGAAAGATCCAGCCTGAAACGGCTGTTAAACGTACGCGGGGACGGGGGGCGCGCGAATATGCAGGCCGGTGATAAAGGCGACGAAGAAACGACGGCGGGGGAGCCGACTCGCCGTGTAGCGGCCCACCAACAATAGCAGCAGACCGGCAGTTGTTATCAGGAGCTCGTTGCTAGCGTCATCGCTTTCGTCCGCCTGATGCGCGCAAACCGTATCAATGAACGGCGCAAGCGATGACAAGGGCGCGGCATGGGTAACGGCCGTTAGTGCCAGATGCGCGCAGATGACCAGCGCCCATAAGGCAGCATAGCTACGGTAGAGCAGACGGGGGGCTGGTGCGTATGTCGCCGTAGAATCCACAAGGCACCTCTTGGTTAGTCATGCTAGCGGCTGGTCATGTTAGCGCGTCATGGGAAGACGCCGACGTTACCGATCATGGGGTGGATAGTTCCCTAGACGACCAGAAAGGCAACGAGATTATCACCGCGCGATTATACTCCACCCTTAGCTCAGACGCCGTTGTACTTTGGTTGACTCAGGCGCTTGCGCGTGGAATACACAATTGGAATAAAAGAAGACCTTTAGTCCTGTTGTGTATCGGTGGTCGCCACAAACAACGTCTCGAGGACGGCCCCCGTGGCCACACACTCACGGGGTCGCACGATATTCGCACTGCCCTTGCGCCTTCAACGACACCGAAGGAGGCGTGGTTCGTTCGCTGCTAAAGGTCAGTGATTCGCGATTAACACGAAACCGGGCGCTGTCCTGACCTTTCACAATCGGATTGCGTACGGAGCGCTGTAAGATCACATCGCTCGCCCCCTGTTCAACCCGATAACCGCTGATACCGTTAACCACGGCAGCAACGCCACCGTCACTATCAAAATCAAGGTCATAATAACAATCGGCTTGCGGACAAGGTCGCGTCTGAGGCGCGACCATAAACGGTGCGGAAAAGGTCGATTCCGTGAAGTGACAACGAAGAGACAACGGTTCTGCGACCACAGGCATGGCTAACGTTCCGACGATAAGCGCCCCAAGAACCTGAAACGATGCTTTATACACGGTATCACTCCTTATTTATCCAGCGATCTATTAACCTGGTGGGCTAATACCCGGCTCCTAACGACCGAGTTCCCGCAGTAATCCCTTAAAAACCGACTCCATCGCCGGGTTTCCCGCCGCAAGGCTTAAGCCTCGTTTCGCCAGCTGTTCTGCACGAATATTATCATGCTGTGCCATCCGCAAGCGCGCCAATTGCAGATAAACAGCCGGGTCTCGGGGGGCAATGCGTTGTGCACGTTCCAGATACGCCAGCGCCTGTTCAGGACTCTCCGCGCGCGCCTGTTGCGCCTGCTGCAGTAATGCAATTACCGCAGCCGACGACGGCGCAGCCGGTGACGAGGAAGGCAGCGTCAGCGGCTGTAACCCTCGGCTAGGGCGATGATCGGACCTATCCGGCGCGGGTGTCTGTACCGACGGTGGCATGGTTACCGCGGGCGCGGTATACGGAATAAATGCCGCGGGCGCCGCTTGGGATTTCACCTCGGTGTTACTGGGCGTGTCGGGGTACACCGGGCTCGACTGGACAAGCGCGCCCTGCGATCGGTCTTCAACCGGCACAGACCCCATCTGCTGGCCGGCACAGCCGGTCATCGCCAGCACTATCAATAAACTTAGCGGATTATTACGCATCGCATGACTCCAGTCCCTGGCTGACATTGCAGCCGGGTTGTGCTTGTATTCAACAGTGACCCAGCCCACAGAGGCTCGGCCGGACGCAAAGGACTTGGATCGTCTGCTTTATCGATCCGCCCAAGAGAGCAAGCTTAATCACCAAACAAACGGCGAAACCAGTTGACCGGCGGTTCGATAATATCAACCGCGCCACATTGACTGTATGCCGTAGGTGCCGTTCCGGCGATGTAGGGCACAAGCCTGGCCCCCGGACACGTCTCATCGGTGCGCAACATCTGCGCTTCGTCCACCCAATGATATTCGATCGAACTCGGTGGTGACATCTGGTACGAGCGCGTGGCAATCGACTGCATCAGATCGCCCCACACCTTAAGCGCACCACTGCTCCCGGTCAACGGGGTTGGACGGTTATCATCCTGTCCCAACCAGGCAACCGCGAGGAAGTCGCCGGTAAAACCGGCGAACCAGCTATCGCGCTGATCGTTTGTGGTACCGGTCTTGCCAGCCATATTCAGATCCGAGGGGAGATGACGATACAGCCCCCGTGCCGTGCCCTCTCGGACGGTCTCCTGCAAGGCGTACTGCAGCAAATGCATCGCCGCCGGATCAAAGCGCTGATCGACTTCAAACGGATAGCGCGATAACAGGATACCGTCGGCCGTATGCACCGAGCGTATAGCCCGCAAGGGCGTGCCGAAGCCATTTGCCGCAATGGTCTGATAGATCTGCATCACCTCCAGCGGACTCAGGCTCAGTGCGCCCAGTAACGTTGAGGGATAGGGATCCACGGCGCGCTCGACCCCAAGCCGCCGCAGGGTCTCCACGACCTTATCCATCCCCAGTTCAAGGCCCAGTCGTGCGGTGGCCAGATTCAACGAATGGGCTAAAGCATAGTGCAGCGTCACGGGACCATGCGACTTGCGATCATAGTTTTTCGGTTGCCAGTACGACCCGTCCTGATTCGCAATGCTCAACGGTGAATCGTCGATCAGACTCGACAGGGTGTAACGTGCAGGTTGCGCCAATGCCGTCAGATAGACCGCCGGCTTGACCAGCGAGCCGATGGGCCGGATGGCATCGATGGCGCGATTAAAGCCCTGAAAGCGGGGTTCCCGCCCCCCTACCAGCGCCAGCAATTCACCCGTCTGGCTATTGCTCAACACCAGCGCCCCCTGGAGTCCGTCGAGACGAGTGCCATGGCGGCGGCTCAGATCGTCAATCGTTCCCACCAGGCTTTGCTCAGCACGGCGCTGCAGGATCGGATCAAGATTGGTGAACACCTGCAAGCCTTCACTGGCGAGATCTTCCTGGCGGTACTCACGACGCAACTGGCGTTTCACCAGATCCAGATAGGCAGGAAAGGCGCCTTTACTCAGGCTGCTGCTGGCCACAACCCCTAGCCCCTGGCGCTGCGCATGGTCGCGCTGATCGGCGCTGATCTGGTTCTGCTGCTGCAATAACGCCAGCACCAGATCCCTGCGCTCGGTCGCACGCGCGGGATAACGTCGGGGGTCATAATAGGAAGGGCCTTTTACCAGCCCCGCCAACAAGGCCAGCTGCTCTAAGGACAGGCTATCCAGTGGCCGGCCAAAGTAGTAATGGCTCGCCAGTCCGAAGCCATGGATCGCCCGGGAGCCGTCCTGTCCGAGGTAAACCTCGTTGAAATAGGCTTCAAGGATTTCGTCTTTGCTGTAGTGCAGCTCCAACAACAAGGCCATGGGAACTTCCAGCAATTTACGCCAAATCGTTCGCTCGCTGGTCAGAAAAAAGTTTTTAATCAGCTGCTGCGTCAGGGTGCTCCCCCCCTGCACCACACCACCCGCACGCAGATTGCTCCAGGCAGCCCGGGCGATACCTTTAAAGGACAGCCCGAGATGCTGGTAGAAATTCTGGTCTTCTACGGCGAGTAAGGCCTGAATCAGCTGTGTCGGCACCTTGGCCAGCGCGACTAATTCCCGATCCTCATTATCGGCGGGGTAGATCCCCCCGATCAGGACCGGTTCCAGGCGTACCAGGGGCAGTTCACGGCCGTTGGCATCGACGATCTGTAACACCTGCCGACCGGCGAAGCGGATGCGCAATCGCTGGGGCGGCTCGACCCCGTCATTAAAATGAAAGCCGCGGCTATACAGCTCAACGCCGCCACTGCTGAGCCGCGCGGTACCCGGCTGGTGGGGATCTGCAACAAACTGGTAGCCTAAATTGTGTAACTCCAGCTGCAATGCATCACGGGATAAGGCTTGTCCGCTGTACAGTTCCAGCGGACGCGCATAGACCTGCGCCGGTAAGGCCCAGCGTTTACCCTCGAATTTGGCACGAATCGTTGCATCCAGGTAGGCCAGCAAGATCCCCCCTGTAACCGCAAGCACCAGCGAGCATTTGAACAGTAGGGGCCAGTAGCGACGCGGCGTGACAGAAGGTTGGGGGGCGGCACCTGAACGGGAAGGACGGGGCTTGGAACGCGGTGTTTCGGATCTCTTTTTACGCATTGCGCGAGTATAATCACTTTGCTCGGCTAATGGCAGTGAGCACCCGGCATAAGCGGAAGAATGCGTACGAGGAGTACGGTATGAGTCAGCAATTAATCGAAGCCCTGCAGAATCCGGCCCTTTATGATCACCCGGTCACAGCCTTTGCGGTTATCGAAACGCATATTTCCTGGGTACTGCTGACCGGCCCCTACGCGTACAAGATCCGCAAGCCCGTCGACCTCGGTTTTGTCGATTTTTCCACCCTGGCATTACGCCGGCAAGATTGCCGCGACGAGCTGCGCCTCAACCGCCGCCTGGCACCGGAGCTCTACGTCGATCTGATTGCGATCGGCGGTTGCGAGCAGGCGCCCGAATTACAGGGCGGCGACCAACCGATCGAATACGCGGTGCGTATGCACCAGTTCGAGCAGAACCAACTCCTGCTGCAGCGCGAACGCAATGGAACCCTGAGCGACACGCTACTGCTGCCACTGGCAGAGCGCCTCTGCCAGTTTCACCGCGACGCGCCGGTGGCCAGCGCCGAGAGCGAATACGGTACGCCGCCAACCCTGTGGCAGGTCATTAAACAAAACTTTGAACAGATCCGACCGCGCCTGCGCGATGAGGCCATGCTAGAGCAGCTGACAACGCTGCAACAGGCGGCCAGCGACGAATTCCAACGACAGCGTCCCCTGCTGATCACACGCCGTCTGGCGGGCCAGGTTCGCGAATGTCATGGCGACCTGCATCTGGGCAATATCGTCTGGTATCAAGGACGTGCACTACCTTTTGATTGTATCGAGTTCAACCCGCGCTACCGTTGGATCGATACCCTCAACGACCTGGCCTTTTTGCTTATGGACCTTGAATTTTGCGGGCACCCGGCCCTGGCGGCGACGCTGCTGAATCGCTATCTGGAATTCAGCGGCGACTATGCCGGCCTGGCGCTGCTACCGCTGTTCAAGAGTTACCGTGCCATGGTGCGGGCGAAAGTCGCCCTGCTCGGTGCTCCGCTGGGTGATCACGAAGCCGGCGCCCTCTGCCAGCGCTATATGGCACTGGCTGCAGGCTATGCGCGCCCTAAAACAGCACGCCTGATTCTGATGCACGGCGTTTCCGGCAGCGGCAAGAGCGGTGTCGCCCACACGCTTTGCCAGCAAAACGACTGGATACAACTGCGCTCGGATCGGGAACGCAAGCGGTTACAAACCGACCACCGTTCCCTGCCGCTTTACGGCGTCAGCATGAACGAGAAAACCTATGCGCGACTCCTCAGCCTGAGCGCCGTCCTGCTGGCAGCGGGTTACAGCGTGGTCGTGGATGCGACGTTCAATGCGCGCCAGCATCGGCAGGCTTTTCTCGCATTAGCCCAAGACACCGGGGTACGCTGCAATATTCTCGATTGTCAGTGCAGCCCCGCCGTGCTTCACGCGCGCATTATGCAGCGCGAGGCACAGGGTCACGACCCCTCTGACGCGACACCCGCCGTCGCCGAACAGCAGCTACAGACGCGCGACCCGCTGACCGGCAGCGAGCTGGCACACCGTATCGGTATCGCCACCGACCGGGACCCGATGACCAAACGCCTGCAGGAAAACGGACTGCTCAACACAGGCTTGCCGTGACAAAACGCCGTTAGCGACCGAGCAATTATTGACGCCCCGAAGCGCAGTCGCAATACTGAGTACTCCAACACGCCTTAACGCAAGTTGAACGAGAAAATGAATCGGCTATGACGAAAACACCCCATGAGACCCAGCCCTCGCGCAGCTATCTGCAGCACCTGGTGGCCGCCGATCAGCATCAGGACGTGGTGGCCGAACAAGATATTGTCAATCAATTTGGCGTGTTACTCATTAAAAAAGGCGTGCGGATCAGTGCGGGGGTTAGCAGCACGCTGCAACAGCATAAGCTACGCCACCGCCTGGAACAGAGTATCGAACTGACGACGACCCTCAGCAACCGGGGCATCTATCGCCACCTGCAGGCACTGCTGGAATCCAATAGCGAATACCGGCAACTGCACGCGGCCTTCCGCTTTCAAGCCCCTCTGGAAAAGCTGCTGCTCGCCAACCCGCTGCATAAAGTTCTGCGCCAACACCTGACCATTATGCAACAGCAGGCCCCCCACGATTTTGAACACTCGCTGTTCTGCGGCTGGGCATCGGCGCTGATCGGTCATGAAATGGGACTCAGTAGTGAACGCTGCGAGAATCTGTTCTATTGCGGCCTGCTGCACGATATCGGTTTGCTGCATATTACCCGCGCCGAAGATGGCAAACTGGCCCCCGAACAATGGCGTTCCCTGCAGAGCCACGTGCTGGTCGGTTCGTTGATCGTCAAGAATTGCGACTGTTTTCCCAGCGAAGTTGCCGAAGGCATCGCCGAACATCACGAAAGACTCGACCGTACCGGCTACCCCAGCCAAAAACCCGGCGAGCAGCTGGGACTGTTTGGCCAGATCGTCGGTGCCACGGACCTACTCGACACACTCTGCAAGCGCGAAAAGGAACATTCAACGACGCCCCTCAGCCTCAGCCTAGCTTATTTTCGCGTCCATCAGGGGGCATTTAAGGAGGCTATTTTCAGCGCTATCTTCCGTATTCTCAGCCGCAGCCGCTACCAGCCACCGGAGCTGGGCGACGATGAACGGGGGCGAGTGCAACACCGGGTACAGCAACTGCAGCCGATTCAAAAAAAGCTGGCCCGACCGCTGGAACCTCTCAGCAGCCTCGGTGGCACGTTCAAAAAACAGGTGAGTGGAGAAGCCATTGTCTTGATGAGTATCGCCATCACCGAGACCCTGAATCGCGCCGGCATGGACAACGCGCACTATGAGCAGTGGTTACAAGGTGTGATGGACAGCAGCGACAGCCACGCGCTCGTTGAAGCCGATGCCATGCACTATGAGCTACTTTGGTTATTCAAACGGCTTGGCTGGAGCATTAAACAGTTACTGGACAGTGATTCAGCCCCCTCCGGTACGCTGCGCGAACGACTGTATGACTACACGCGACAAATACAGGAGGCGCTGGATCAGAGTTGGCCTCTCTATAAGGAGCAGGAATTACCCGAAGAGGCAAATAAACAGACGGCCTGATACCCGCTTGCGGGGAAAAACGGGACCGCCCGACTCTCTGCGCACTGATGAGCATAGACGGACGCGATCGTATACCGACCGCGCCTTTTTATACCATGCGCGGTATCAGAGACGCGGTATCAGCGGCGTTATACCATCGGATCAGTTAATCCCGTAAGACATCAATCGCTCGTAACGCTGGGCCAGCAACTCATCTTCGGGCAGCGCCTTGAGTACGGCTAACTTTTCGATCAGGGCCCGCTTGATCGATACCGCCATCAGCGCCGGATCACGGTGCGCACCACCCAGAGGTTCACCCAGAACCTGGTCGACCAGCCCCAGCTCCTGCAAACGGGATGAGGTGATTCCCATCGCCTTGGCAGCATCTGCAGCACGGTCGGCGCTCTTCCACAGGATCGATGCACAGCCTTCGGGGGAGATAACCGAGTAAACGCCATACTGTAGCATCAGCAGCTGATCGCACACACCGATGGCCAATGCGCCGCCGGAGCCGCCTTCACCGACGACGGTAGAGATAATCGGCGTTTTCAGACGCGACATAACCGCGAGGTTAAAGGCGATCGCCTCGCTCTGGCCGCGTTCTTCCGCATCGATGCCGGGATAGGCACCGGGCGTATCGATAAAGGTGAGGATCGGCATATTAAAACGCTCCGCCATCTCCATCAGGCGTAATGCTTTGCGGTAGCCTTCCGGGCGGGGCATACCGAAGTTACGGTGCACTTTCTCTTTGATCGTCCGGCCTTTCTGGTGACCGATAATCATGACCGACTCACCGTCCAGACGGGCGATACCGCCGACGATGGCAGGATCGTCGCCAAAATGGCGGTCACCGTGCAGCTCATCGAAGTCCTCAAATATCAGATCGATCAGATCCAGCGTATAGGGGCGCAGTGGATGTCGGGCGATCTGGGCCGTCTGCCACTCGCTCAGGTTAGAAAAAACCTGTTCGGTCAGGCTAACGCTTTTTTCCTGCAACCGCTCGATCTCTTCCGAGATATTAACGTCGCTGTCTTCACCCACCAGACGCAGCTCTTCAATCTTGGCCTGCAGTTCGGCGATGGGTTGTTCAAAATCCAGATAGTTGGGGTTCATCAGTCTCAGTTCCGCAGCTTTCAACTCAGGGTGGGCGCACCCGAACCAGTCTCGTGTCAGCGATGGTTCATCATCGCCCGGACATTGGGCAGCGCAGCAAAATAGGCGAATTCTAACCTGTGACGGCAGGTGTTACTAGTCATGCGACGAACCGCATCCTGAAATCATGGCTGTTTAGTCATAGTCGTTTATTCATAGCTGTTTATTCATAGCTGTTTATTCATACACCAGGCGCACGCTCTCCTTGCCGTAACTGCGCCGTAATTCCAACAACAGGTCGTCACAGACCCGTACCCGCCAGCTTTCGCCCAAAAACAGGGCGCCTTCGGCATCAGGCCGCCGATAATGCAGCCGTACCGGCAGCCCCTCGCCGCGGTAACGTCCCAGCCAGCCATCCAGCTGCTCGAGGATACGTGGCTGGGTCGAAGGCAATGTCACCTGCAGACAGCGCGCATAGGTGGTGCGCGCCGTGGCCATATCGTAAATACTGTTCGCGCGGCACTTGAGTTGCCCGGAATAATCATCGAAGGTGACCTCGCCTTCCATGACCAGCACCCGATCTTTTGCCACGAGATGGCGGTGCGCGTCGTAGGTATCACCAAACAGGGTGACTTCAAGACGCGCACTGCGATCATCCAGGGTCACAAAGACCATGGTATCACCGCGCTTGGTCTTGCGCAGGCGCATATCCACCACCAGACCCGCCACTTTCTGGGTCACACCACGGGACGGCTTGATCTCAACCAGCCGGTTAGGCACAAACCGGCGCAGTTCACGCTCATACTCGTCGATGGGATGACCGGTAACATAGAGCCCCAGGGTATCGCGCTCGCCATTTAAGCGTTCTTTATCGGTCCATTCTTCCACCCCGACGTAGGGATCGTACACGTGTTCGGACGCGGCGTCGGCGACGGCCACATCGCCAAACAGGTCAAACATGCCGCTGTCCTGATTGCGGGCATTCTGGTCGGCGGCTTTGACCGCATCCGGTACCGCCGCCATCAGCACACCGCGACTCGCCCCCAGTTTGTCCAGGGCACCGCAGCGAACCAGCGCTTCCAATACGCGCTTATTGATATTTTTTACGCCGACACGGGCGCAGAAGTCGAACAGGTCGCTGAAGACCCCGCCTTCTTCACGCGCCTTGACGATGGCACCGATCGGCCCCTCTCCGATCCCCTTAACGGCACCCAGACCGTAAACGACCTCCCCGGCATCGTTGACGGTGAAACGAAACTCACTGCAGTTAACGTCCGGTAACACCAGGGCCAGGCCCATGGTGCGGCACTCCTCGACAAAGATAACCACCTTGTCGGTGGTCTGCATATCCGAGGAGAGCACGGCCGCCATAAAGGGTGCAGGGTAATGCACTTTGAGCCACGCCGTCTGGTAGGAAACCAGCGCGTAGGCGGCGGAGTGCGACTTGTTAAAACCGTAGCCGGCGAACTTCTCTACCAGGTCAAAAATATTCCCCGCCAGATCCTCGTCGATCGCCTGGGTCTTGCAACCCGCCAGAAAGCTAACCCGTTGCTTGGCCATCTCTTCCGGTTTTTTCTTACCCATGGCACGGCGCAGCATGTCGGCACCACCGAGGGTGAAACCCGCCATGACCTGGGCGATCTGCATGACCTGCTCCTGATACAGGACCACCCCGTAGGTCGGTTCCAGAACGGGTTGCAGCGGCATGTATTCATAGTCTGGGTGCGGATAGGATAGTTTAGCGCGCCCGTGCTTTCGGTTGATAAAGTCATCGACCATGCCCGATTGCAGCGGGCCGGGACGAAACAGTGCCACCAGGGCGATAATGTCTTCGAAGCGACTCGGCAGCAGCCGTTTCATCAGGTCTTTCATACCGCTGGATTCGAGCTGAAACACCGCCGTGGTGTCGCCCCGCTTGAGCATCTCGTACACCGCCGGCACTTCAAGATCAATCTGGGCGATATCCAGCGGCGCCTCACCCGTTTTGGCTTGCAGATGGTGGATCATCTTCAGCGCCCAGTCGATGATCGTCAGGGTCCGCAGGCCCAGAAAGTCGAATTTCACCAGACCGGCCACTTCAACATCGTTCTTGTCAAACTGCGTCACCAGGCCGGCACCGGTTTCATCGCAGTACAGGGGGGCGAAATCGGTTAGCTTGGTGGGGGCGATCACGACACCACCGGCGTGTTTACCAACACCTCGGGTGACCCCCTCCAGCTTGAAGGCCATCTCCATGATCTCTTGCGCTTCTTCGCTGGAATGAATGAAATCCTTGAGCGCCGGCTCCTGTTCGAGCGCCTTGCTGAGCGTGATACCCACCTCAAACGGGATCAACTTGGAGAGCTTATCGGCTAAGCCAAACGGCTTGTCCTGGACCCGTGCTACATCCCGTACCACCGCCTTGGCGGCCATGGTTCCGAAGGTAATAATCTGCGATACCGCATCACGCCCATAGGTCCGCGAGACGTAGTCGATCACCCGATCGCGACCGTCCATGCAGAAGTCGATATCGAAGTCGGGCATCGACACCCGCTCAGGATTCAGAAAGCGCTCGAACAGCAAGTCATATTCGAGCGGGTCAAGGTCGGTGATCAACAGCACATAGGCCACCAGCGAGCCGGCACCGGAGCCCCGTCCCGGTCCAACCGGGATATCGTTGCGCTTGGACCACTGGATAAAGTCCATAACGATCAGGAAGTAACCGGGGAAACCCATCTGGATGATGATATTCAGTTCAAACGTCAGGCGATCATCATAGACCTTACGTTTCTCGGCATAGTCTGGATCGTTCTTATCCAGAATTTTCTCCAGGCGCGCTTCCAAACCATCCTGGGATGTTTGGGTAAAGAACTCCTCCATGGTCATGCCGTCGGGGATCGGGCTGTTGGGCAGATAATATTTGCCCATCTCTACCTCGATATTGCAGCGTTTGGCGATTTCGACGCTGTTGGCCAACGCCTCGGGAATATCGGCAAACAAGGCCTCCATCTCGGCCTGGGTGCGGAAATACTGCTGCTCGCTGTAATCGCGGGGACGGCGGGGATCTTCCAGCACCCGTCCCTGGTTGATACAGACCCGAGCTTCGTGTGCATCAAAGTCATCGGCCTGCAAAAACATCACGTCGTTGGTCGCAACCACCGGACAACCGGCGTCACTGGCCAAGGCCAAACAGGCATGCAGACAACGCTCATCGTTGACACGTCCCGTACGCTGCAGCTCGAGATAGAAGGCTCCGGGAAAGACGCCCATCCATTCATCCAGCAGACGGCGGGCATCTTGCGAACGTCCGGCCAGAAGCGCTGCACCGATCTCGCCTTGCTTACCGCCACAGAGGGCAATCAGACCCTGTGATTTTTCGGCGATCCACGCCGGTTGCACCAGGGCACGCTCGGGCAATATGCCCTGCCCCTCCTGGTAGGCGCGGGCGATCAACTCGGACAACCCCCGATAACCTACCGCATCTTTGACCAGCAAGGTAATCCGGTGCGGCGTGTCAGTGGGGTCTTCGCGGTTGGCGATCCACAGATCCGCACCGCAGATGGGTTTGATGCCCGCGCCGATCGCCGCCGAGTAGAATTTGAGCAACGCATAGAAGTTGCTCTGATCGGTGAGTGCGACGGCCGACATGCCGTCTGCGGCGGCGGCTTTAACCAGCTCTTTGACCCGCAGCAAGCCATCAACCAGCGAGAATTCAGAGTGGGTACGCAGATGGACAAATCGGGGAGCGGTCATGATGAAATCACTGCTGACTGGAGGAGAGTAAGCCGCCCATTATAGCGCGACGAGGCGGCTTCTACAGCAGGGCGGCGCGATTAAGTCAAAACGCGATGGAGGGCAGATCAGGCTACGTGCCGGATTGGTGTATTCGCGAAATAATCATTAATCGATTGAACGGCTTGTCGCTACCCGTCAAGGGTCAGGGTCAAGAGCCTAGAGCAATGCTTTAACGGGGCCAAATGAGCGGCGATGCTCGGTCAATGGTCCAAGACGGCGCAGTGCATCAAGATGGACCGCGGTAGGATAACCTTTATGCTTGGCAAAGCCGTAACCGGGGTAGTGCGCGTCAAGCTCAATCATCTCTCGATCACGGGTGACTTTAGCGAGAATTGACGCGGCACTGATCGTGGCAACCCGGGCATCGCCCTTGACCACCGCCTCACTGGAACAGGACAGTATCGGACAACGATTGCCGTCCACCAGGACATGGTCGGGCTTAATCGCCAACCCCTCAACCGCCCGTTGCATCGCCAGCATGGTGGCATGCAAAATGTTTAGCCGATCGATCTCCTCGACACTGGCCCGCGCCACGCAGAACGCCAATGCGTTCTCACAAATCATGTCATAAAGCGCTTCGCGGCGCTTTTCGGTGAGTTTCTTCGAGTCCGCAAGTCCGGCAATCGGCCGTTCGGGATCAAGAATCACGGCCGCCGTGACCACATCGCCCACCAACGGACCGCGCCCCACTTCGTCCACCCCGGCAATACGCCCTGCGACGCGGCACACAAACGGCGGCAAAAGCGCAGCGGCGGACCGGGAAGATGATCGGGCTGGGGACGTCGTTGCCATGGTTAAGATCGCCTGGAGCTCGCCGATTTAGTCTGCACCAGCTCGAGTACCGCCTTGGCCGCTTCGTGGCTGGCGTCACGCCGCAACTGCTGATGCAGTTCGCTAAAGCGCTGGCAGAGGGCCTGACGATGCGCGCCATCATCGAGCTGCTTCAGCAACGCCTTGGCTAACGCATCCGGTGTCGCCTGATCCTGCAGCAACTCGGGAATCAGCGGCGCATCGGCGAGCAGGTTAGGCAACGAGACGTAAGGCACGTTCAACAGACGAGAAATGATGGCATAGCTCAGGGGGGCCATTTTATAGGCCACCACCAGCGGCTTCTTTAGCAGCATGCCTTCTAACGCGGCGGTTCCCGAGGCCATCAAGACCGCATCGCACGCCAGCATCGCATCACGGGATTGTCCGCGAAGCAACTGGACAGGTAGCCGCATCGTTGTCAACAATGCTGCCAACTGCTCATAACGGCTGTCGTTGGCGGCAGGCAGCAGAAAGCGCAAACCGGGCTTCGCCGCCAGGCAGGCCTTCGCCGCTTGCAGAAACAGCGGTGCCAGCAATTTAACCTCGCCGCCGCGACTGCCGGGCAACAGCGCCACTCTGGGTTCGTTATCCGTAATACCCAGCCGGGCTCTGGCACCGGCTACATCCGGCTCCAGAGGCAACTGATCTGCCAGGGTATGGCCAACGAAACGGGCATCGATACCCGCCTCGGCGTAAAAGTGGGTTTCGAAGGGAAAAAGACAGAGCATCAGGTCGGTTGAACGGGCAATGCCTTTTAACCGCCCCCGACGCCATGCCCAGACCGAAGGACTCACATAGTGGACGGTCGGTACGCCGCCCTCTCGCAGCGTCCGCTCCAGCGAGAGATTAAAATCCGGGGCGTCGATGCCGATAAACAGGTCCGGGGGATTGGCCAGCCACTTTTGCGCCAGCGTGCGCCGTATGCCCAGTAATTCGCGCAACCGCCCCAGCACTTCGACCAGCCCCATGACGGACAGGCGCTCCATCGCGACCTCGCTGCGCATGCCTTCGGCCAGCATCAGCGGGCCGCCGATACCTTCGAAAGTAACGTCAGGATGTTGCTCGCCAATAGCGCGGATCAGACCGGCACCCAGGATATCACCGGATGCTTCCCCGGCCACCAGCGCAATACGCATGCCGGGTACGCTCAGCGAATAATGCCGCGGTTGGAATCCCGCAGCGAGTCGGTGAGGGGAGCCAGTTCGGGACAGTCATTCTGCAGCCCTTGGATCACGGCCAAGGCTTCATCGAGCTTCAGACTCTGCCGGTAGATCGCCCGATAGGCCTTCTTAATGCTGCTTATCGCCTGGGATGAAAAACCCCGCCGACGCAGTCCTTCGGAATTAATACCATGGGGTTTAGCCGTATTACCATTGGCCAAAACAAACGCCGGGATATCCTGTAGCACGACCGAACCGGCACCGCACATCACATGGGCGCCGATCACGCAGAACTGGTGCACCGCGGTAAAGCCACCGAGGATGGTATGATCGCCGACCCGGACATGCCCTGCCAGGGTAGCATTGTTTGCCAGCACGGTATGGCTGCCAACGATACAATCATGGGCAACATGCACATAAGCCATCAGCAGGTTATCGTTGCCAATACGGGTAAGCCCCTGGTCCTGCGTGGTACCCCGGTGCAGGGTACAACCTTCACGGATGATATTGTTATCACCGATCTCGAGCCGAGTCGGTTCGCCGCGATACTTTTTGTCCTGACACTCTTCGCCGACAGACGCAAACTGGAAGATCCGGTTATTGCGTCCGATGCGGGTTGGGCCCTGTACGACGACGTGGGAGGCGATCCGCGTCCCGGACGCGATCTCGACATCAGGCCCGATTATTGTCCATGGGCCAATCTCCACATCATCAGCTATGCGGGCTCTGGGGTCTACGATCGCCTGGTTATGAATCAAGATTACACTTTCCTGTCTGCGCAGAGGATGGTCGCGGAACTGGCTAACTGGCCATCGACGGTCGCGCGTACGTCAAACTTCCAGATACCGCGCTTTTCCGACACAATTTTAGCTTCCAGCTGCAAACGGTCTCCCGGAACAACCGGACGCTTAAAACGCAGCTTATCCGAACCGACAAAATAGTAAATAGACCCATCCTGCGGCTTTTTCCCCATGGTTTTAAAACCCAGGATACCCGCCGCTTGAGCCATCGCTTCAATGATCAAGACACCGGGCATTACGGGATGATCGGGGAAATGGCCATTAAAATAAGGTTCATTCACGGTGACATTCTTATAGGCAACGATCGATTCGCCCTCAACCAATTCAACTACACGATCAACCAGCAGGAACGGGTACCGGTGCGGTAGGTATTCCCGAATTTGCGTAACATCCATCATTCAGTTTCAACCTTAATCTGTGTCTGTAACTTTTAACGCTTTTTCCAGCCTGGTCAACCGTTTGGCCAACTGGTCCAGCTGTCCAAAACGTACGACATTCCTTTTCCAGCTGCGATGATCTGACATCCCCGTACCCGAGGAATAGGCTCCCGCCTGTGTGAGGGACTTGGTAACCAGAGTCATCGCCGTGATATGTACGCCGTCGGCGATGGACAGGTGTCCGGTAATGCCCGCAGCGCCAGCGATGGTGCAGCGGCTGCCTATTTTAGTGCTTCCCGCAATCGCGGTACAACCGGCAATTGCGGTCTTTTCACCAATCTCAACGTTATGCGCTACCTGAATCTGGTTATCCAGGATCACGCCGGCGCCAATGCGGGTATCTTCCAGCGCGCCACGGTCGATCGTCGTCCCGGCACCAATTTCAACATCGCTGCCGATCTCAACCCCACCCAACTGGGCGATTTTAACCCAGTTTCCGGATTCATTGGCAAAACCAAAACCATCCGCACCAATCACAGCACCACTGTGAACCAGTACCCGCTCGCCGATACGCACCTCATGATAGAGCGTCACATGGGCAGCAAGGCGCGTGTCTGCGCCGATACGGCAATCGGCGCCAACCACCGTGTGCGGCCCAATTTCCACCCCGGCACCGATCTCCGCACCGGCCTCAATCACGGCATAGGGACCGACACTGGCGCTCGCATCGACCCTGGCCGAGGGATCGACACAGGCAGAAGCATGAATACCGGCTGCCGGTTTACGCCGGTTATCGAACAGCCGCGATACTTTGGCATAGGCCAGATAAGGGTCGCCCACCTCCAGGTAATCGACGGGACACTGCGCCGCCATACCGGGGGAAACCAGCACCGCGGCCGCCCGCGTCGAAGCCAATGCGGCGCGATAACGCGGATTAGCCAGAAAACTCACCTGATCGGAGCCGGCCAGACTTAATGTCTGCAGGCCGGTAACCACTTTATCGGCGTCGCCAATAAGGCGCGCGCCGACGTGCTGCGCAATAGCGCCCAATGTCGTGGAAAAAGCCATCGCCGGCTTACTTATTCAGTTGCTGTAACACGATGGGCGACAGATCCAGTGCGGGATCACTAAAGACCGCGGCCTTCTTGTTAATCACCAACTGCAGATCACGCGCATCCACCAGCCCCTGGATAATGGCTTCCAGTTGCGGCTTCATCTGCTCGAAGAAAGCCCGCTCCCGCTCCTGCGTCTGCTGCTTAACCTGGGCACCAAACTGCTGGAACTCAACGAATTTCGCCTGTACCTGCTGTATCAACTGCTGGCGTGCATCGTTACCCATCAGGTCGCCTTCTTTTTCCAGGCGGCTTTTAAGTGCATTGCCCTCGGCCGATAGCGCCCGGAGCTGCTGCTCCTGAACGGCGAAATCTTTGCGGATCTGCTCCCGAAACGCTTCGGCCTGTTTAGAATTGCGCAATACGCCCTCGACATCCAGCACCGCGATAGCGCCTTGCGCCCACGTCAAGGCGGGAGACAGCGCGGCGAACAGGGCAATTATTTTAATCAGTTTAGGCATGACAAACCTCTTTATTCCATGGTTAAAGCGACCCGCAGGTCGCTATCGCTGCAGTAGAGTGTTACAAATATTTATAGGGTTATGCACATTCATAGGGTTATACACATTCACAGAGTTACCAACCGGCGACGATTCTGGCACCCACCCCGGGAAATCGCGGCCGGGTCAGAACGAGCGACCCAATGCAAACTGGAACATCTCGGTTTCATCGCTCAGTTGTTCACGTACGGGCTTCGCGAACGAGAAGGACAGGGGACCAATAAAGGTGTACCAGGACACCCCGACGCCCACCGATGCACTGACCCGTGACGGATCCACACCGTCCACACACGAGATATTGGAGGCCAGACAACTGCTCGCAAAGACACTACCGGCATCGAAAAAGAGCAGCGAACGCAACTTGCCGCTGTCCTCAACAAAGGGGAACGGGAAAATGAATTCGACACTGCCTGCCAGCAGTATATTACCGCCCAAGGGATCCGGGTCGGTATCCGGCGCCGTACTGCCGCTGGCACCGACGGTAAACGAACGCGGCCCCAGGCTATTATTCTTGAAGCCCCGAACCGAACTAAAGCCGCCGGCGTAGAAATTTTTAAAGAAGGGCAGCTCGCTGGTATCGCCAAAACTATCCCCGTAGCCCAGGCTGGATTTCAGGCTCAGCAACCAGGTATCGGTGATCGGAAAGTAACGCTGACCACGATAGCGCAGTTTGTAGTAACTCAGGTCGCTGCCTGGAAGCGCCACTTCCAAGGATAAGGACTGGGAATAACCGGCCGTGGCCAGCAAGCCTTTATTCAGGTGATTATCGGTCCAGGATAACTCCAGCAGACCCAGGTTGTATTCATCGCCTTCGGTCGCAATGAAATCAAAGATCTCGGTGGGTACCGTATCGCCCACTTGCAGCGACTGGTTTTCGAGAGCCAGCTCAAAGCGCAGGCGCTGATATTCATCGATCGGATAACCAAAATTCACCGCACCGCCGTAAGTATCGATGGAGAAACTACTGACATCATCTTCATCAAAATCCTGCTCACGGAAGAACAGGCGGAAACCGCGGCTGACACCATCAACGGTGTAATAGGGGTTGGTATAACTGAAGGCATACTCGGTATTGGTTGCACTGTTATTGATCGAGAACGAGACGAAATTACCACTACCGAGGAAGTTATTCTGCGAGACACTGGCAGCGAGAATCATCCCACTATTCTGGGAAAAACCGATACTGGCCGACAGATTACCCGACAGCTGCTCCTGAACACTGTATTCGAGATCGATCTGGTCGTCGGCGCCGACCACGGGCCGGGTTTCCACATTGACGCTACTAAAGAAGCCCAGTCGCTCCAAACGGCTCTTGGATGTCTCGATCTTATCGGTCGATGCCCAACCCGCTTCCATCTGGCGCATTTCACGCCGCAAGACGTTGTCCGCGGTCCGGGTGTTGCCCTTGAAATTGATACGGCGCACGTAAACGCGCCGCTCAGGATTAACGAAAAAGCGGATATTCACGGTTTTGGTTGCTTCGTCGACCTGAGGTACCGGGTTGACGTTAGCCCGCAGGTACCCCTCTCCCCCCAGCTCCCGGGTGATCTGATCGGCACTGCGCACCATGTCGCGCCGCGAGAAAAATGCGCCCGGCTCTACCGTCACCTGAGACTGCAAGCGCTCGACAGGCAGAATCAGATCGCCCACCAATTCAAAACTTCCGAAACGATAACGGTCGCCTTCGGCCACGTTGATGGTGATATAGACATCGCGCCGATCCGGTGAGATAGACACCTGGGTCGATTCGACGCGAAAATTGATATAGCCCCGGTCCAGGTAGTACGAACGCAGCCGCTCCAGATCGCCGGACAGCTTTTCGCGCGAATAACGATCCGCATCGCTGAACCAGTCCCAGAAGCCCGTCAACTGCAGCTCAAACAATCCCGTGAGGTCCGCGTTGGAAAACGCCCGATTACCGACCACATTGATATGACGGATCGTTGCCGTATCGCCCTCTTTAATAGCGATCGTCAGACCAACGCGGTTTTCGGCCAGCGGCTCCACTTTCGCCTCAACGTGCGCGCCATAACGGCCCTGCGCGGCATAGAGGCGCAACAGTTCCAAGCGGATCCGCTCCAGCGTCGCACGCTGAAACACTTCGCCTTCGGTCAAGCCGAGACTCTTGAGACCATCCTGCAGCGCCGGTGTTTCAATAACCTTGTTACCCTTAATGTCGATGCGACTCAAGGCAGGCCGCTCCTCCACATCCACGATCAACAGGGATCCATCGCGCAACAGACGGATATCATTAAACAGGCCGGTGGCAAATAACTCCCGTGACGCAGACGCAAGCCGATACTGATCGACGCTATCACCGACCTTGACCGGAAACGCGCGCAAGACCGTGCCGAGTTCGACCCGCTGCAAGCCATCAACCCGAATATCGGAAACGGAAAAAGTCTGTGCGAACGCCGGCATGGATAGGAGCAGGGCTAACACGAGTACCACCAAATTACGTTTCATGCAGCGTTTGTTACCCTGTATCTGTGAGCTCAGTGACGGGTTAAGCGCCCATCAGCAGTTAGTATTAACGCCGGAGTTAAAGGCGGGCTAAGTCGTTGTAGAGAGCAAGAAACATCAACGACATCAGCAGCGCCATCCCCAGTTTCAGCCCGAACATCTGCACCTGCTCAGAGACCGGTCGACCTCTGACGGCTTCAATAAAATAGTAAAGCAGGTGACCACCATCCAGCATGGGAATAGGCAACAGATTGAGTACGCCCAGACTGATACTCAGGTAGGCCAGGAAGTTTAAAAAGCTCTCCAGTCCGGACTCCGCCGAAGCCCCCGCCACTTTAGCAATGGTAATGGGGCCACTCAAGTTTTTAACCGAGATCGAGCCCTGAACCATTTTGACGATAGACTCGAGCGTCAGCGCGATCATCTGATACGTTTTCTGTACCGCCGCGCCGATCGCGTCCAGCGGATTAAAGCGGATCTCCCGTAACATCGCCTCCGGCCAGACGGGCATCTGTACCCCAGCACCAATATAGCCCTGTACCACCCCGTCATCGCTGAGGCGAGAAGCCGGTGTCACTTGCACAATCCGCTCTTGGCCGTCTCTGATGACAGTCAAACGCAGTGCCCGTTCCGGACTGCGCTGAATCGTATCGACCAGACTCGCCCAATCCTGCACCGGCTCACCATCAACCTGGTCAATACGGTCACCGGCTACCAGTCCCGCCTGGGCGGCGCGCCCCTCTGCGACCAAACGACCGATTAGCGGCTCCACGGCCGGTCGAAACGGAATTAAACCCAGGGTAAAAATAGGCCCGCGCTCTTCGTCAGCGTGCCAGCTCTGAATGGGGATACGGTACTGCTGACGGTGCGCGGAATCGATCGTCTGGGTAACCAGGACGACATCACCACTATCACCGATACGTCCCGCCAGCTTCAGATTGACGTCTTCCCAGGTAGGCGTTTCACGCCCATCGATACTTACAATTTCTTCCCCGCTGCCAACACCGGCCTGTTCGGCCGCGGACTCGGCCACGGTCGCGCCGACAACCGGCGCAACCGTACTGATTCCTGAGACATACATGCACCAGTAAGCAACCACGGCGAAGAGCAGATTAACCACCGGGCCGGCGGCAACAATCGCGATACGTTGGGCCACCGGTTTACGATTGAAACTACGATGCAACATGGCAGCAGGGACATCGCCTTCGCGCTCATCGAGCATTTTGACGTAACCGCCCAGGGGAATACTGGCGATGACATACTCGGTGCCGTGGCGATCATGCCAGCGATACAACGCCCGGCCAAAGCCCACCGAGAAGCGCAGGACCTGCACACCGCAGCGACGGGCGACCCAAAAGTGCCCGTATTCATGAATAGTAACCAGAATACCCAGGGTTACAACGGCAGCCAGAACAGTCTGCAAGAAATCCATAACGAGCCTCAGCGATCCAAAATCAAACTAGAGACCCTAAACCCAGCAAAGAGGTTCCCAGCGCAAACACCGGAGCTGCCGCTGTCAGGCTGTCGATCCGATCCATAATACCGCCATGGCCCGGCAGCAACTGACTGCTGTCTTTGATACCACGGTGACGCTTAACCATACTTTCGATGAGATCGCCCAGCACAGACGCCAACGCCGTCACCAGCGATACCAGTATCAGCGAGACAAACAGCGCCAGATCGAGCTGCCAATAGATCCCCAGTCCCAATACGATCAGCATGCTACTGGCCAGACCACCGTAAAATCCCGCCATGGTTTTACCGGGGCTGACAGCCGGTGCCAGCTTTGTCTTGCCCCAGGCACGGCCGCAGAAATACGCACCGATATCGGCGCCCCACACGATCAATATCAACAACAGAATCAATTCATCGCTGGCCGGCATCTGCTTCAAGATGACCAGGCCTTGCCACGTAGGCACCAGCACCAGCACCCCCATACCCGCCCGGAAGCGCTCACTGCCCCACTGACCCGCACTTTGCGGGTAGCGGCGCGCCCAAACCAGGGCGAGCAGCCAAAACAAGGGCGCGATCACCAGGAGCAGCGCGTGATTACCCACCATCGCAAACTGCGATAAGGGGAGTAGCAACACAATAAACAGGCTGTACGCCACACGCTTGGCCTGACTCTGCAAGCCGGACAAATTTGCCCACTCCCAGGCGCCCAATGCGATGACCCCAGCGGCAAACCACTGAAAGACCTGTAGCGGCAACATAAAAACGCCCGCAAGTACCAGTGGCGCCAGTACCAGCGCGGTAATAATTCGCTGTTTAAGCATTTTTCTGCTCCGCCTCGACTTGTTCGCTGGTACGGCCAAATCGACGCTGCCGACAGCTGTAATCGTCGAAGGCTTTTTCCAGCTCATCCCGGCCGAAGTCAGGCCAGTAAATCGGGGTAAAATAAAGCTCGGCATAGGCGCACTGCCACAGCAAAAAATTACTGATACGCTGCTCACCGGCGGTACGGATACACAAGTCTGGCGCAGGCAGATCCGCCATACTGATCTGCCCCCCCAGCATCGATTCATCGATCTGGCTCGCCTTCAGCTCGCCCCGCTCGACTCTCTCCGCCAAGGTGCGCGCGGCCTGCGTGATATCCCACTGACCACCATAATTGACCGCGATAGACAGGGTCAGCCCTGTGTTGGTCGCGGTTAACGCTTCAGCCTCGGCCGCCTTTTTTTGCAGCGCAAGGCTTAGCCGACTACGTTCACCGATCACCCGCAAACGGATATTGCTTTGGTGCAGTTTCTTGACCTCCCTTTGCAGGGCAATCATAAACAACTCCATCAAACCGCTGACTTCCTTTTCGGGTCGACGCCAGTTCTCGCTGCTGAAGGCAAACAGGGTCAGTGCTTCAACACCGTAACGGGCGCACCCATCGACAACCGCACGTACCGAATCCACGCCCGCCTTGTGGCCCGCGAGACTGGGCAGTCGTCGCGCCTTCGCCCAGCGATTATTGCCGTCCATAATAACGGCAACATGACGGGGCAAGCTCGCGTAGGTCTTTAGTTCAGCCATGATCTCTGCTCGACAGGTCCGGCCTGCATTAAATTTCCATCAAATCTTTTTCTTTGCTCTGCAACATCGTTTCGACCTGACTGATATGACTGTCCGTCAGCTTTTGAATCGCATCCTGACCGCGACGATCATCGTCTTCGGTGATCTCTTTTTCTTTGAGCAGCTCTTTAATATCGCCGTTGGCATCACGACGGATATTGCGAATAGCCACGCGTGCTGCTTCGGCCTCCGCTCTTGCCGCTCGGGTAAAGCCGCGCCGAGTCTCTTCGGTTAGCGCGGGTAGTGGCACCCGGATCACAACGCCGGCCGTCGAGGGGTTCAACCCCAGGTCAGACTTCATGATCGCCTTCTCGATCGCGGGAACCATGTCCTTTTCCCAAGGATTGATCGACAAGGTACGCGCATCCTCAACGGTAATATTCGCCACCTGCCCCAAAGGCACATCGGATCCGTAGTAGGGCACTTTCACCGAGTCAAGGATGCTAGGATGCGCCCGCCCGGTACGAATCTTCTTAAAGTTATCAACCAGGGACTGTACACTTTTCCCCATACGCTCGGCTGCATCTTGCTTAATTTCTTCAATCACGCGCTGTCTCCCACTTGCTTCGCACTGTCTATCAGCGTTCCTTCTTCGCCACCGCGCACTACATTAACCAGCGCACCCGGCTTATTCATATTAAACACCCGGATCGGCATATCATGATCGCGGGCCAAACACATAGCGGTCAGATCCATCACGCCCAACTGGCGCTCCAGCGCCTCATCATAACTCAGACGGTCATAACGGGTCGCCGAGGAATCTTTCATTGGATCGGCAGTATAAACACCGTCCACTTTGGTTGCCTTAAGCACGACATCAACTTCTACTTCAATACCGCGCAGGCACGCTGCCGAATCGGTGGTGAAGAAGGGGTTGCCCGTACCGGCCGAAAAAATCACGACATCGCCTTGGCTCAAATAACGCATAGCATTACGACGATCGTAGTTATCCACAACGCCCACCATAGAAATGGCAGACATAACGCGGGTGGTAATATTAGAGCGCTCCAGCGCATCACGCAGCGCCAGGGCATTCATCACCGTTGCCAGCATACCCATATGGTCACCGGTTACCCGGTCCATGCCGGCCTGACTCAAGGCCGCCCCCCGGAACAAATTGCCCCCGCCGACCACAAGACCGACCTGAACGCCGATCCCGACCAGCTGACCAATCTCCAGCGCCATACGATCCAGCACTTTAGGGTCAATACCAAATGACTCGGACCCCATCAGCGCTTCACCGCTGAGTTTCAAAAGAATTCGCTTGTAACGGGCTTTACTCTTATCGCTCACGACGTGACTCCGGAAAAATCAGAATGGCAGTGTAGCACCTGCACGTATGACAGGCACGGGCGCAAAGGCCCGTGCCTTATGCATCAGTTAGCCAGCTGTGCGGCCACTTCTGCAGCAAAGTCGACTTTCTCGACTTCAATACCTTCACCCACTTCAAAACGCACGAAGCCTATCACTTCAGCGCCGCCAGCTTTAACCAGCTGACCAACCGTGGTCTCAGGGTTCTTAACGAAAGCCTGCTCAACCAGAGAGTTTTCCGCCAGGAACTTCTTGATACGACCACCGATCATCTTCTCGGCGATTTCAGGCTTCTTACCGGCCATATCAGGCTGCGCCAGGATGATCTCTTTCTCTTTGATCAGCACTTCTTCAGGCATATCTTCAGGCTTGGCAACCCGTGGGTTAGCCGCTGCAGCATGCATGGAAACGTCTTTCGCCAGTGCAGCGTCGCCGCCGGTCAGCGCCGTCAGAACAGCAATTTTATTGGTGCTGTGCTGGTAGGCACCCACCATCGCACCTTCAACAACAGCAACGCGACGCACACCGATGTTCTCACCGATCTTCTGAACCAGCGCTTCACGCGCAGCATCCAGGTCGCCGCTCATCAACGCCGCAACGTCGTCTTGCTTGGCTGCAAAAGCCGCATCCAGAACCTTGTTAACGAATGCCAAAAAGCCTTCATCGCGTGCGGCAAAGTCAGTTTCAGAATTGACCTCGACCATCACACCGTAGCTGCCATCGTCGGCCACTTTAACCGCAACCACACCATCTGCAGCGGTACGACCTGCTTTCTTAGCCGCTTTCATGCCGCTAGATTTACGCAGATTTTCAATTGCCAGCTCGATGTCGCCATCGGTTTCGGTCAGTGCTTTTTTGCACTCCATCATGCCCAGGCCGGTGCGCTCGCGCAGCTCCTTAACCTGAAGCGCAGATATCTTGGCTGCCATCTTTCTTGCCCTCAATACGCATTAAGATTTTAAATTGAAAAAAGGGGAGCCATGCTCCCCCTTGCTGAAGCCTGACCAAAGGCCAGGCGCAACGGCTTATTCAGCGGCTGCGGCACCGTCCACTTCAACGAACTCGCCCTGGCCTTCGCTGGCGCCTTCGATACACGCGTCGGCGGCGGCCTTCACGTAGATCTGAATAGCACGCAGTGCGTCATCGTTACCGGGGATAACAAAATCAACACCATCAGGGTTGCTGTTGGTATCAACGATACCGATAACCGGGATACCCAGCTTGTTGGCCTCATTGATCGCAATGCGCTCATGGTCAACATCGATAACAAACAGCGCATCGGGCAGGCCGCCCATATCCTTGATTCCGCCGATGGAGCGTTCCAGCTTCTCCATCTCGCGGGTGCGCATCAGAACTTCTTTCTTGGTCAACTTCTCAAACGTACCGTCCTGAGCCTGCTGATCCAGTTCGCGGAAGCGACGGATAGAAGTCCGGATTGTCTTGTAGTTGGTCAGCATGCCGCCCAACCAGCGATGGTTGACGTAAGGCATACCTGCGCGAAGTGCTTCGTCACGGATAACAGAACTGGCCGCACGCTTAGTACCGACAAACAGGATCTTGTTCTTGTTGCCGGACAGGCGCTGAACAACACCCAGGGCGTTATTCAAAGCAGGAACCGTGTGCTCGAGGTTGATGATATGGATCTTATTGCGCGCACCGAAAATGTATTTACCCATTTTCGGGTTCCAGTAACGGGTCTGGTGACCGAAGTGAGCACCGGCTTTCAGCAACTCACGCATTGATACTTTAGACATTACGTTTCCTTTATCTGTTCGGGTTAAGCCTCCACATACCCCACTGCTCAACCCTTTCGGGCACCCAGAGACAGCGTGTCGGTACATGTGCGACATTGTTTAAGTTTCTCCCGATCGTCACGCAGACTTTCGAGAGCGCGACTTTATACCACAAACACCGCATTACTTAAAGTAGCTTTACAGCCGGCAAACACCTTCACCCTGCCGTCAACACGGGTATTGGCACGAAAGGCACCCGACTTTTAAGTTGCCGCCATGCGTGTACAATAACACCCTTACAATCGGCTTCGCGCCGGGCCCCTGACAGCCTAACCGGAAAGCACTACACGCCATGACCGTCAAAATCAAAACCCCGGAAGAGATCGAAAAAATGCGCGTCGCAGGCCGTCTGGCCGCAGACGTTCTCGAAATGATCGCCCCTAAAATAGCGGCAGGAATGACCACCAACGAAATAAATCGCATTTGCCATGACTATATTGTCAACGAGCAACAGGCCATTCCCGCGCCACTGAACTACCACGGTTTCCCGAAATCGATCTGCACCTCGGTAAACCACGTGGTCTGTCACGGCATCCCCAATGACAAGCCGCTCAAGAATGGCGACATTATCAATATCGATATTACGGTCATCAAAAACGGCTACCATGGCGACACGAGTATGATGATCCCTGTCGGCAACGTTCCTTCCCATGCCGAACGGCTGAGCGTCATCGCCCAAGAGTGCCTTTATCTAGGCATCCGTATGGTTAAGCCCGGCATGCGACTCGGCGACATCGGCCACGCGATCCAAAAACACGCAGAAGGTAATCATTATTCCGTGGTTCGAGAATACTGCGGTCACGGCATCGGCGCCGAATTTCATGAAGAGCCGCAGGTTCTTCACTACGGCAAGCCGGACACCGGTCTCGTGTTACAACCCGGCATGATCTTTACTATCGAACCCATGGTCAACGCCGGCAAAGCCGGTACCAAACTGTCCAAACGCGATGGCTGGACCGTGGAAACGATCGATAAACGCCTCTCCGCGCAGTGGGAGCACACCCTGCTGGTCACCGAGGACGGCGTAGAGGTATTAACGCTGCGCACCGACGAAAAAGGCCTACTGTAACCGGCACTGTCTAGCTCGGCGCGCCCATAACCGGGAGCGCCGGTTCCACCGCCACTCACCATCTCGTCTCTGGAGCACGCATGCCAACGGATTTCACCCGGATAGCCGCAGATCGCACATTATTCGATGAGGTGAGATTCGCCGCCGAACTCGACCGCTCTAACAACTTTCTTACGGTCTTTAAACAAGCCCTTAAGCAGGGCCAGGAATACCTGGACCAGCGATTCTGCAACGGTGACGACATTCGGGAGCTGGTCTATGGGCGCGCCTGGATGCTCGATCAGCTGCTGAAAAAGGCCTGGAACCAGTTTCCCTGGCCTGGTGCGGATCAGATCAGCCTGGTGGCTGTGGGGGGATACGGACGCGGCGAACTGCATCCGCACTCCGATATCGACCTGCTCATCCTTCTCAAAAAAGACGAGCCCGAAGCGTACCGCGACAGCATCGAACGCTTTATTACCTTCATGTGGGACAGCTCGCTGGAGATTGGCAGCAGCGTGCGCAATATCGACCAGTGCCTGGAAGAAGCGAGCAAAGATATTACCGTTGCCACCAACCTTATCGAGTCTCGAACGCTGGTAGGCAGCGACCAGCTACGCCTCGACATGTACGACAAAGTCACCGCCGACTGCGCCTGGTCGAGCAAAGAGTTCTACAAGGCCAAAGTCGAGGAACAAAAAACCCGCCATCAACGCACCAACGACACCGAATACAACCTCGAGCCCAATATCAAAGACTCCCCCGGCGGGCTGCGAGACATTCAGACCATCGGCTGGGTCGCCAAGCGGCACTTTGGCGCCACGTACCTGGTCGACCTGGTCGACCATGGCTTTCTCACCGAAGGCGAACTGGAGATTATCAACCGCGGTGAACTCTTCCTGTGGAGCGTGCGCTATGCGCTGCATATGTTGACCAAGCGCTGTGAGAACCGCTTGTTGTTCGATCACCAGCGTACGCTGGCGGAGTTTTTCGGCTACGAGGACAACGACGGCGTGCGGGGCGTCGAACAATTCATGAGCAAGTACTACCGGGTCGCCATGGCCCTCGGTGAGTTCAACGACATGCTGTTGCAGTTTTTCGAAGAGGTGATCCTGACCACCGACGAGCCTGACGAGGTCACGCCGCTGAATAAACGCTTCCGGGTCCGTAACCTGCACATCGAGGTGGTCAACGACCAGGTCTTCGGCAAACAGCCCTTCGCCCTGCTAGAGATCTTCGTCCTGCTGGCGCAAAATCCTCAGTTACTTGGGGTGCGCGCCTCGACGATCCGCCTGATGCGTGAATATCGCCACCTGATCGACGACGACTTCCGCACCGACCTGCGCAACACCACGCTATTTATGGAGCTACTGCGCGCTCCCGAGGGGGTTACCACCGAACTGCGGCGCATGAATCGCTACGCCATTTTGGGACGCTACCTGCCCGAATTTGGACGTATTGTCGGCCAGATGCAGCACGACTTGTTTCATATCTACACGGTGGATGCGCACACCCTGAAGGTCATCCTGAATATGCGCCGTTTCCGCCACCAGGACCAGGCAGAAAAATTCCCTATCGCCAACCGGATCGTGCGAAAACTGCCCAAGGTCGCCCTGCTTTACGTCGCCGGTCTTTACCACGATATCGGCAAAGGCCGTGGCGGAGACCACTCGGAACTGGGCAGCGTCGACGCCATCGCCTTCTGCGAACGTCACCACCTGGGGCGCTGGGACACCCAGCTGGTCGCCTGGCTGGTGCGAAACCACCTGCTAATGTCCATGACCGCGCAGCGCAAGGATATCTCCGACCCCGATATTATCCACGAGTTCGCCATGAAAGTGCGCGACAGCGTCCACCTCGATTACCTGTATGCACTGACCGTCGCCGATATCTGCGCCACCAACAATACGCTCTGGAATAACTGGCGCGCGTCCCTCATGCGCCAACTCTACGAAGAGACCAAGCGGGTGCTGCGCCTAGGTCTTGAAAACCCGGTCAACAAGGAGGACCTGATCGAACAGGTGCAGAAAGAAGCACTCGACACCCTGCGCCACGAAGGGATCAGCGACTACAGCGCCGAGTGCCTGTGGGCCAGCCTTGGCGACGATTACTTTCTGCGCGAGGAAGCGGTGGATATCGCCTGGCACACCGAGGCGATCCTCAACCACAGCGATCGCGACATACCGTTGGTGCTGGTGAAACAGACCAGTACCCGCCTGTACGAGGGCGCCACACAGATCTTCATCTACACCCAGGACCAACCCGGATTATTCGCCGCCTCGGTCGCCGCGATGGACCAGCTGCACCTAAGTATCCACGACGCGCGCATCATCACCGCCAACAATGGCTTCAGCTACAACACCTTTATCGTGCTGAACGAGGACGATTCGCCGATCGATACCGATCCGGCCCATATCCTGCGCATCAAGAACAGCCTGGTTGAGGAACTGGACGACCCGGAAGAGTATAAAGCCATCGTGCAGCGTCGGGTGCCACGGCAATTAAAACTGTTCGCCATGCCCACCCAGGTCCTGCTTAGCACCGACCCCGAGCGGCGGATGACCGCTATGGAAGTCACCACGTCCGACCGGCCGGGGCTGCTGGCGCGTATCGGCCAGGTTATGATGGAATGCAATGTGCACCTGAATAACGCCAAGATCGTCAGCGTCGGCGAACGTGTTGAAGATGTATTCTTCATCACCGATAGCGACGGCGAACCGATCACCGACCCCGATCAGGCACAACACTTGCAAAACCGCATCTGTGAAGCGCTCGACCGCCAGCTTGAACGGGCCTGACCGTGATATTTGGCAATTGACCATCGCCTCTTTATAATCGGCAGCCGCCCAGACGCGCTTAAGACAGCGCCAGGGCGGGCGGCCCGTAACGACAAGAGCAACTGGATCCATCATGAATCGCGACCTCGAGAAACTGCAGCCCTATCCTTTCGAAAAGCTCAACCAGCTCAAGGCCGCGGTCACGCCGCCTGCAAACATGAGCGCGATCGCCCTGTCTATTGGCGAACCCAAACACCCGGCACCGGCCTTTGTCACCCAAGCCCTGACCGAGCACCTAGGTGGATTGTCTGGCTATCCCACCACCAAGGGACTTGCGCTGCTGCGTAACACGATCGGTCGCTGGTGCGAAAACCGCTTCAACCTGACGCCGAACAGCCTCGATCCTGAGCACAATATTTTGCCCTGCAACGGCACCCGCGAAGCGCTTTTCGCCTTTGCCCAGGCCACGGTAGACCGTAGCCAGCCGGCCCCGCTCGTGCTTTGCCCCAATCCGTTTTACCAGATCTACGAAGGGGCGGCCTATCTGGCCGGCGCCGAACCGCACTTTCTCAACTGTATGGCCGACAACGGTTTCGCACCGGACTTTGCCGCGGTCCCGGAAACGATCTGGCAACGTTGTCAGTTGCTGTTTATCTGCTCTCCGGGCAACCCGACCGGCGCGGTGCTTGAACTGCCCACCCTGCAGCGACTGATCGCACTCGCCGACCGCTACGACTTCGTCATTGCCGCCGACGAATGCTATTCCGAGATCTATTTTGATGAACAGTCCCCGCCGGTCGGGCTGCTGCAAGCCTGTCAGTCCCTGGGGCGGGATGACTACCGCCGCTGCGTCGTCTTCCACAGCCTGTCAAAGCGTTCTAACCTGCCGGGGCTGCGTTCGGGCTTTGTGGCCGGCGATGCCAGCCTGATCCAGGCATTCTTGCTGTACCGCACCTACCACGGTTGCGCCATGCCCCTGCCAAGCCAACAGGCCAGTGTTCTGGCCTGGGACGATGAGGCCCATGTGCGTGAGAACCGCGCGTTCTACCGGGAAAAGTTTGCGGCGGTTCTGGCCATCCTTGACGGTGTCCTCGACGTCGAAAGCCCCGACGCCGGTTTCTATCTTTGGGCAAAGACACCGATCAGTGACAACGATTTCGCGCAGCGACTCTTCGCCGAGCAACATGTCACCGTGCTGCCGGGCTCATTCCTGTCCAGGGAAGCCAAGGGTATCAATCCCGGCGCCAACCGCGTTAGGATGGCGTTGGTGGCACCGCTGGCAGAGTGTATCGATGCCGCCGAGCGAATTCGCCGCTTCGTCACATCACTATAAGCCGATCCCATGCTGGTAAGACTGGACAAGACATACGGGAAAAGAATACGGGAGACAGCCATGATAACCCTCTACGGCATCAGCAACTGCGACACGGTCCGCAAGGCCCGCAAATGGCTCACAGCCCAGGCCATCGAGTACCGCTTTCACGATTATCGCAAAGATGGCTTGCCCCAAGCACTGCTGCAGGACTGGGCCGACGAACTGGGCTGGGAAAGCTTGCTGAATAAACGCGGCTCCACCTGGCGTCAACTGCCGGAGCCGGTGCGCTCGGCTGTTGACGCCAGCAGCGCCATCCAACTGATGCTAGAACAGCCCGCCATGATCAAGCGGCCGCTGTTGGACCTCGGCACGAGCAGACACCTGGGTTTCAATGCGAATGATTACCAACAGCTGTTTAGCAATAACGGCTGATTTTGACCACGTTAACGGCCCTTTAAGGACCAACTATCTCTACGGGAGACCCTATCAATGAGCAGCAACTTCTTCAGCCTCGGCCTCGGTGTCGCAACACGTTCGGCCAAAGGCGACTGGCTTGAGGTGTTCTACGCCAAGCCGCTGATGGGCCCCTGCACCACCCTAATCGGCGCACTGAAAGAGGCCACCGGCTACACCGGCGGCAACCAGGTGATAGACATCGACGCCGACATGCTGACACGCATCGACGCCGCATTTGCCCATGTACACGCCGAAGAGCAACAGCAGATTGTCGCCACCCTAAAAGGCTCGACACAACCGCTGCTGCTTTGCCTCCTCGAATCCGACCAGCAGCCGGCCTCTACTCCGGAGGTGTACCTGAAGCTGCAACTACTCTCACAACGTATGGTTCGCCCCCACGGCACTAACCTGACCGGCATGTTCGGCTTACTGCCTAACGTTGCCTGGACTAATCAGGGCGCCATCGCGCTGGACGAGCTGCCCCAGCGTCAACTGGAAGCCCGCGTCCGTGGCGAGCTGCTGGATGTCCAGTCCGTGGATAAATTCCCCAAGATGAGCAACTACACCATTCCTGCCGGGATTCGTATTGGCGATGCCAGCCGGGTCCGCCTCGGCGCCTACCTGGGCGAAGGCACCACCATCATGCACGAGGGCTTCGTCAACTTTAATGCCGGTACCCTGGGCACCAGCATGGTTGAAGGCCGCATCTCCGCCGGCGTGGTCGTCGGCGAAGGCTCCGATCTGGGTGGCGGCTGCTCCACCATGGGCACCTTGTCGGGCGGTAACAACGTCGTGATCAGCGTGGGTCAAGGCTGCCTCATCGGCGCCAACGCCGGTCTGGGTCTGCCGCTGGGCGACCGCTGCACCATCGAAGCCGGTCTGTACGTGACAGGCGGTTCCAAGGTGACGGTTCTCGACGATCAGGGTAACGAAGTCGAAACGGTCAAAGCCGGCCTGCTCGCGGGCAAGACCGACCTGCTGTTCCGCCGCAATTCACAGAACGGCCGCATCGAGGTTAAAACCAACAAATCTGCGATCGAACTGAACGCAGAACTACACTCGCATAACTGATCCACGACCCGCGCATCGATGAGCCCCGGGCTTCACTGCAGCGTTACACAGTGAAGCCCAGGCCATTTTTCTAAACTGGACACCCAAGTTAGTGCCCTACCCAAGTTAGTGCCCTACAGCCCCAGCCCGAAACTGGACACCCAGGTTAATCAGAAAAGCATCAGCAATGACGCCAGACGCCCGCTTAATGGCCCTGGTTGCCTCGCCTGTCAGCAAATATTGCCCGTAGGAGATACACAAGCAGAGAATCTGCATAATTCACCAGAGCCGGGCACGCGCGCTCCTCAGATAGCTCTGATAGGTTTTGTCAGAATGTGCTGTTTAACCAAGCAAGGCTTGGCAAGCGCTGAGGCTGGACGTCCGCTGGTAGCCGAGTTGACGGCAGGTGGCTTTGAGTACCTCGACAGCGCCGATAAGCCCCTTGAAGCGGCTTTCGAAATGCCGGGTCA
>JBFGZS010000042.1:0-41651 GCA_041586615.1 Motiliproteus sp.
CAATTCTGATTAAAACTTACAAAACGTGCCAGCACAGACGTTTTCTTAAATAACAGCCTGCAGCCCAGTAAACACGTTGGAATCACCCTGAAAACAGGCCTTTTTTGGGTGGTTTTTAGATGCAACTGTCGAACTCGGGTGGTCAGGCTATACCCATTGCCGGCGCGAATAAAAGCCCGTTGGAACGCTTTAAACAACGATTACAGAAGACCGCTGCTACCTATATTCACGGCTGAACCCTGGGCTGTTATGGTTCGTTGACCTGGACTGTTATGATTCGTTGAATCGTTTTCAATGACCCCATTTCCTCGTGAGACAAGGACGGATCTGCCCGGCCTTGTCGTCATCAAAAGACCGAATGGATCGGTATTTTGATGCCTGGTTAATAGGAAGCCGAGGTGAATGCCTGGGCTTCATATATCGAACAGCGATCGCCGTTAAAGGGTCGCGAACACCTTCTCAGCAGCATCCAGTGTGAACTGGATATCTTCGGCGGTGTGGGCGGCGGACATAAAGCCGGCTTCATAGCTGGCCGGGGCCAGGTAAACACCGGCTTCCAGCATGCCGTGGAAGAATGCATTGAACCGGTCGTTATTACAGGCCATGACTTGCGAGTAATTCGTGACCTGCTTTTCTTCGGTGAAGAAGCAGCCGAACATTGAGCCCACGTGGTTGGTGGTGAAGGGAATGCCGGCCGCGTCAGCACGTGCCTGCAAGCCTTCAACCAGTTGGGTGGTCTTGGCAAAAAGCGGCGCGTAGAAACCGGGCTGGCTGATCTGCTCCAGCATGGTCAGGCCGGCTGCCATCGCGATCGGGTTGCCGGACAGCGTACCCGCCTGATAAACCGGCCCCAGTGGTGAGATCATCTCCATCACTTCGCGGCGTCCGCCGAAGGCACCGACCGGCATGCCGCCACCGATGACTTTGCCCAGCGTGGTGATATCGGCTTTAACGCCGTAGTGGCCCTGAGCGCCCTGGATGCCGATACGGAAGCCGGTCATCACCTCGTCGATGATCAATAGGGCACCGTATTGGTCACACTGCTCGCGCAGCGTTTCCAGGAAACCGGGCAGGGGGGGGATGCAGTTCATATTGCCCGCGATCGGCTCGACGATCACGCAGGCCACGTCACTGCCGATCTCGGCAAAGGCCTTTTTCACCCCTTCCGGATCGTTGTAAGTCAGGGTGACCGTGTGGTCGGCTACGCACGCGGGTACGCCCGGCGAGCTAGGCACACCGAACGTCAGTGCGCCGGAGCCCGCTTTGACCAATAGCGAGTCGGAGTGACCGTGGTAGCAGCCTTCAAACTTGATGATCTTGTCGCGACGGGTATAGCCACGCGCCAGGCGAATAGCGCTCATGGTGGCTTCGGTGCCGGAGTTGACCATACGGATCATCTCCATATGCGGCAGCAGTTCGCAGATCTTGTCGGCCAGCTGGGTTTCGATCTCGGTCGGGGCGCCAAAGCTCAGGCCTTTTTGCAGCTTTTCAGTCACAGCAGCGGTGATCGCGGGATGGGCATGGCCGAGGATCATGGGCCCCCAGGAGAGAACATAATCAACGTAGCGCTTATCGTCGGCATCGTACAGGTAGGGACCTTTGGCACGGTCGATAAAGATAGGCGTGCCGCCGACGGCTTTAAAGGCACGAACCGGCGAGTTGACGCCACCGGGGATATGGCTTTTTGCTTGCTCAAACAGGGTTTCGGAGCGTGACATGGAATGATCCTGTTGCAGGGTAATTAAAAGAAACGATTGAATTGTTGGGCGCGGCTGCAAATATCGTCTGCACTGAACAGACTGTGGACTACGGCCACCATTTCCGCGCCAGCCGTAATGACTTGGTTGGCATTATCCACGCTAATGCCGCCAATGGCTACCACGGGGAGCTGCAGTGCGGTCTTCGCGGTATAAAGCAGCGGTAAGGGAGCCAGCGTGGCCTGCGGTTTGGTTGTCGAGGCAAAGAAGGCGCCGAAGGCGACATAATCGGCACCCTGCGCCTGCGCGGTAAGAGCCAGTTCCAGGCTAGCGTGGCAGGTCACGCCGATAATGGCCTGGTCGCCTAGGCGGGCGCGGGCTGAAGCGACGTCGCCATCGCCCTGGCCCAGGTGCACGCCGTCGGCGCCACAGTCACGAGCCAAGTCGATATCGTCATTGATCAAGAACAGACAGTCGTATTGCCGACAGAGGGCCGCTAACGCTCGGGCTTCCTGTAAACGCTGCTCGGCGCTACGGGTTTTATCGCGGTATTGCAGAATACGGACACCGCCTTTCAGCGCCTCGGTGACGGCGGATAGCAGCCGTCCCTGCAGCAGGTGGGTGTCGGTCAGCGCGTACAGGCCGCGCAGTGGCTGGGGTTGGGTCATGGTTGTTCGGCCTTGCTGGGTCAAAGGGATCGTGGGTTTGTGTGCACCAGGCGCTGTCGTTGTACTTCGTTATTTCATCGCCGGTTCAGCGCGCTGTAACGACTGTTGCGACATAAAATGACGATTAATATCTTCACGTAGCAATAGCCCCACAGGGCGGCCAAGGTAATCGAGCAGCGTCAGTCCGTCTACATTCTGGCTGTTCATGGCGGTCAGAGCATCTTTCAATGTGCCGCGTGGATCAAGCGTTGTCAGGTCGAGGCGTTGTCCGGGAATGGCCAGCAGGTCGATGGTCCCCGTCTCGGGGTGCTGGTCCAGATAATCGCGCAGGTCCCGGCTGGCCAGCGCGACGTTGTGCGGCCTCCCTGCGGCGATCAGCAACCAGTCAGCGTTGCGCTCCAGCACGTTAACCGCGGCAGCCGGCTCGAGGGTTGGCGGGTATGCGGCGCTGATCGGGCGGGCAATAGTCAGGGCCGTTGTCCGTTCGAGGTCCAGCTCCAAGGGGGTGCGGCGCCAATCCAGCCCCCGCTCCAGCAGGAGCGTATGAAAGATCGAACCGTCGCGGCAGAAGTAGCGATTCACCAGGGTCGAGGTGACGATGACGACCATGCCAGGAAACAGGATGTTGGGATTGAGGGTCATCTCGAGCAGGGCCATCAAGGCTGCCAGCGGCGCTTGCAGCACCGCGCCCATCATGGCACCCATACCGAGCATGGCATAGAAGCCGGGATTGGAGACGGTTTCACCCGCCAGTAGGGCGCCGAGCATCCCCAGTGCGCCGCCCGCCGCCGCGCCGATATACAGGGTCGGACCGATCAGCCCCATCGGGACGCCAAGCCCGACCGCCAATGCCGTGACGAGCAGCTTGGCCAGCGCCAGGACCAGCAGTAGATGGAGCGATTCGTCACCGTGCAGTATGCCGTTGACGGTGTCATAGCCAAGCCCCATAACCTGTGGCAGCTGGGTTGCAACCGCGCCGGTGATGAGCCCTGCCAGTAGCAGCCGTAGCACCATGTGTTCACGCTGGAAGCGGCTGGCGTGAATCGTAATGCGGCTGAACAGTACCGAGCATCCGCCGAGTATGAGGCCCATTAACAGGATAAAGGGTATCTCCTGCAGACTCTGGATCTGAAAGGCTGGAACCTGGAACACGGATTGCGTACTCAGCGCGATCTGCTGGACCAGCGCGGCGGTCACCGAGGCGATAACCACAGGCACGAATCCCGCCGCCGTGTATTCCATGATGACCACTTCCATGGCGAAGATAATACCGGCGATAGGGGTGTTAAACGATGCCGAAATGGCGGCCGCGGTTCCACAGCCCACCAGGGTGCGCAACGCGTTGTTGGGCAGGCGCAACCATTGGCCGGTGAGGCTGCTGGCCGCGGCGCCAAGGTGCACCGCTGGGCCTTCCCTGCCGGCAGAGTGACCACTCACCAATGAGATGATGCCCGTAGCAAATTGCACCAGGGCATTACGCCAGGGCAGGTTGCCCTGATGGTAGCCGAGTCGCTCCACGACGTGGGTGATGCCGACCTGCCGTGTCTGGGGTTCGAGCATCAGAAACAGGCTAATAACCAGCAGGCTGCCAATGAGAGGCAGCACGAAACGCACCGCCGTGGATAGCCCCTCAAAGTTTTCGTTGTCATTGCCGGGGAGTAGTCGAATCAGTAAGGCATCGGTAGCCAGATGAAATAACAGGATAATTGCGCCGCTGAATACCCCGGCCAGGATACCCATTAACACCCATTGAGGCAGCGCGTCGATTCGGCCGACGCGGCTGCGAAAATTATTTAATGTCAGGGCGTCAAAACGCATAGGGCTTCAGGCTCATTGTACGATGCTCTGTCTTCACGACGCGGTGTCATCACGAGGCGATACCATCACGAGGCGATGTTATAAACAGGTGGATTATCCCGCTTGCTTGCGCAACTGCGGTTGCGCGGTAAACCAGGGTGTCTTATCCACCTATCTTGCTGTTCGAGAGGATAACGTATCATCGCCTGACTTTCGATTTAAGCGGCAGCAATTTATGATAGGGTCTTTGTAATCTGACAGATTGAGGTGCATGTGATCAAGGTAGGTATTGTTGGCGGTACCGGATACACCGGCGTAGAGCTGCTTCGTCTGCTGGCGAACCACCCAGAAGTCGAGCTGCAGACTATTACGTCGCGCTCCGAAGAGGGGATGGGTGTAGCCGAATTGTATCCAAACTTACGGGGGCATGTGGATCTGACGTTTAGCGTGCCCGATACGCAAACGCTTTCCGGCTGTGATCTTGTCTTCTTTGCGACGCCTAACGGTGTCGCCATGAAGCAGGTGCCCGCGTTGCTCGATGCTGGGGTCCGGGTGATCGACCTGGCGGCAGACTTCCGTATCCAGGACCTGGATATCTGGTCTCAATGGTATGGCATGACCCACGCCTGCCCGGAGTGGGTGGCGCAGGCCGTGTACGGTTTGCCGGAAGTTAACCGTGACAAAATCCGCACCGCCCGTTTGGTGGCTAACCCGGGTTGCTATCCGACGGCGGCGCAATTGGGTTTTTTACCTTTGCTAGAGCAAGGGCTGATCAACCGACGTCGATTGGTGGCGGACTGTAAATCAGGGGTCAGTGGTGCCGGTCGTGGGGCCAGCGTCAGTGCTTTGCTCTGCGAAGCCAGCGAAAGCTTTAAGGCGTACGGCGTTGCCGGACACCGGCACCTGCCAGAAATTAAGCAGGGCTTGGCAGAAGCGGCCGGTTTTCCGGTGGGCCTGACGTTTGTACCGCATCTGACGCCGATGATCCGAGGCATCCATGCGACCCTGTATGGCGTTTTGAAAGATCCGTTGGATAACTTGCAGGAGATCTATGAAGCGCGTTATGCCGACGAGCCTTTTGTGGATGTCATGCCCGCGGGAAGCCTACCGGAAACACGCAGTGTAAAAGGCGCTAACCACTGCCGTATCGCCGTTTATCGACCGCAGGACGACGATACGGTGGTGGTGCTGTCCGTTATCGACAACCTGGTCAAAGGCGCCGCCGGACAAGCCGTGCAGAACATGAATATTATGTTTGGTTTTGATGAAACGGCCGGGCTTAACCTGGTCGGGCTTATGCCCTGAACCTGGGGTGCCTAGGACCGAATACCCTTGGATCCGGTCCTAGTACTTCTCCTTGCTTGTACCGCGAGCCCACTATGCAAGGGTAAGCAACGCGGATTAATACTTGATTAAAATGCTTGGTTAATTGCATAATGCGTTCTTGAGGACGTGACTTTTTTGGAGTGACTATGAGTGTAGTTGAATACCAGCCCGATGACGCGGCGCTGACCGTTACCGATGCAGCCGCGAGAAAAGTACGGCGGTTGATCGAAGAGGAGGAGAACGAGAGCCTCAAGTTGCGTGTTTTTGTCACCGGCGGTGGTTGCTCGGGATTCTCCTACGGATTTACCTTTGACGAAGAGGTCAATGATGACGATACCGCGGTGGTAAAAGAGGGCGTCACGGTGCTGGTGGATCCCATGAGTTACCAGTATCTGGCGGGCTCGGAAGTGGATTACAAAGAGGGGCTGCAAGGCTCGCAGTTTGTGATCAAAAACCCTAATGCCACCACGACCTGTGGCTGCGGGTCCTCTTTCTCGATCTGATTGTTCTGCCGATTGCACCGGTGCTCACCCGAGGAGCGGTGCTTGCTGACTATGGAGTGGGTCGGAATAGCTCCGGGCGTTTTGCGTTCTATCGCGTTCCCCCCCTTTTTTTATACGTCACATCGCGCCCCGTTCTTTCGCATGACTTATCCCGCCTGATGTGATCCTGCCTGATAGATAGCGCCGAGTACGCGGGGTCCTTCGGCGCCGGTCACTTCCGCGCGATTACCCGCCATACCCTCGAGGCACTGTTGCGCCAGCCAGGCAAACGCGGTGGCTTCCAGCCATTCGGGTGCGATGCCCAGGGCCCCGGTATCGGCGACCGGAGCGCGGGGTAACAGGGCTTGCAGGCGTTGCCTGAGCTGCCGGTTGTAGGCCCCGCCTCCGCAAAGGTAGATATGGGGGGACGACAGGCGATGACCCGTAATCGCTTCAGCGATGGTGCGCACCGTCAACTCCAGAAGCGTGGCTTGCACATCCTGCGGTTCAGCATTTGGGGCGTGTTGCGCCAGTAGGCGCTTGACCCAGTCAGGGTTAAACGTCTCGCGTCCGGTGCTTTTTGGAAACGGCAGTGCAAAATAGGGGTGCGTGTAGAGTCGGTCAAACAGCGTGCTGTCGACGCATCCTGCCGCAGCCCAGGCACCCTCTTTGTCGAAGGGCTGCTGACGGATTTCCTGTATCCAGCTGTCCATCAGGACGTTGCCGGGGCCGGTATCGTAGCCGATGATGGCGTGTTGCGGATCGCGGCTCAACAGGGTGATATTTGCCATACCCCCGACATTGACGATAACCCGGTCCTGGTCGGGGTGACGCAGGCAGGCGGCGTGAAAGCTGGGTGCCAACGGCGCGCCTTCTCCGCCCGCTGCAATATCGCGGCGCCGAAAATCGGCGACGACAGTGATGCCGGTTTTTTCTGCCAGAATATGAGGATCGCCGATCTGCAGAGTGAAGGGATCGACTGACAGCGGGCGGTGGCGGATTGTCTGGCCGTGGGAGCCAATAGCGCGAACCTGGCGGGCGCTGACGCCGGCATCCGCTAATAAGCGGTTGACGACGTCGGCCTGAAACCGTCCTAAAGCGACGTCTGCGCTGCCCATACGGTCTATTTCATTTGCCCCTGGCTGTGTCAATGCCAGCAATTCACGTCGCAGCGCTAGAGGTAAAGGTTCGCAGCGCTGCGCGATCAGTCGCGGTACCGCTACCGTCTCTTGTTCTGAGGGCGCTAACTCGCAGAGTACCGCGTCCAGGCCGTCGAGGCTGGTCCCGGACATCAGGCCGATCAACAGCGATGGGCTCATCTTAGTTAGAGGCCAGGCGCGTCTGTTGATACGTCTCGAGCTGGGCAATAAGGTCGCTTGCCAGCGGTTCGAATTGAGCCATCTCTTTGCGCGGCAGCGGATTAGCCTGTGGCAAGGGGACGGTCAACGGATTGCGGTGCGCACCGTTGAGGCGGAATTCATAATGTAGATGGGGCCCCGTGGCATAGCCGGTACTGCCGACATAACCGATGGTTTCTCCTTGTTTGACCCTTGAGCCTACACGTATGCCTCGCTTGAGCTTACTCATATGCGCATACAGGGTCGAGTAACGTTGGCCGTGCTGCACAATGACCGCGTTGCCGTAACCGCCTTTACGTCCGGCATGAATCACTTTGCCGTCACCGGCGCTCTTGATCGGCGTGCCGGTGGGGGCGGCATAATCAACCCCGCGATGTGGTCGGTTGGTTTTGAAAATCGGGTGTTTACGGTTTGGATTGAAGCGGGAGCTGATACGGGCAAAATCCACCGGCGTACGCAGAAACGCCTTACGCATGCTTTTGCCCTCAGGGGTAAAATAGTTGCTGTTGTCTGTGCTGTCGGTATACCGAATGGCGCGGAACAGCTTGCCTTGGTTGCTGAATTCGGCGGCGATGATATTGCCTTCGCCAATAACCTGACCGTCGAGCGAGAGTTCTTCATAAATAAGGCTGAAGTGATCGCCTTTGCGAATATCCAGGGCAAAGTCCACATCCCAGCCGAAAATGGCCGCCAGCTCCATGGTCAGCTTTTCGCTTAATCCGGCGCGTTGACCCGCGAGAAACAGTGAGTCATCAATGAGGCCGTGGCTAAAAAGGTGCTTGGCCTCGGGCGTACGGACAATCTCTTTGACAGCGTAGCCCTGCTCCGTACGAGTCACCAGGGTGCTCTGTAGGGCAGAACGACTATGGCGCACCTTCTGCAACGCCCCCTCCTGAATCAGAAAGGACAGTGTTTCACCCGGCTTAAGCGTACCGAGTGCGCCAGTGGGCTTGATGCCGTTGAGAAGCGGATAAAGGTCATTGGCACCCAGTTTGGCCTTTTGGAACAGGGTGGTCAGGTTGTCGCCCTTGCTTATCTGAATGGTCAACCAGGTCTCTTCCGGGGGCGGTTCGGGGAGGTTGGCAACAGGCGCCTGGACAGCCGCAGGAAGGGGCGTATTGACCACTACCTGCTCGTTTGCGTTTGCTTGCGCAGAGGAAAGCGCCTGTACGGCATCGCTCGCGGGTGCCTCGGGCACGGGGCGCTCAATAACCAACGGTAGCTCGCTACGGGTTGCGGCCACGTCGTCAGACGATGTCAGAGCCAATAAGGCGACAAGAATTAATGACCCGGCACTGATCGCAATCAGGTGAGGTTTGGGAAACTGGTGTGCGTAACGCATAAATTTCAACGATTGGTCCCGCAGGTGGCTAGAATTCGTGCGGATAGTATAAAAAAAATACAACCGTCTTGTCATTAACCCAGATCATAAACTAGCGTCGATGATTGTGCATGCGCGGCACGCTGGTTAGAATAGATCGTTTATCCCAAGATCATCGATTTTGTGTGCAGGTAACCGATAAATGAGTGTGAACAACACGTTGCTACAGGAACTTCAGGCTCGGGGCCTGATTGCTCAAATGACAGCCGAAGAGGCGCTGGCCGCCCACCTGAATGAGACGCCGCGCACGCTCTATTGTGGCTTCGATCCCACGGCAGATAGTTTGCATATTGGTAGCCTGGTCCCGCTGCTGGCGCTTAAGCGTTTCCAAATGGCGGGTCATAAGCCACTGGCGTTGGTTGGCGGCGCGACAGGTCTGATCGGAGATCCGAGCCATAAAGCCGAAGAGCGCAAGCTGAACACGCCGGACGTAGTCGGGCAGTGGGTGGATAAATTAAAAGCCCAGGTCAGTCGCTTTGTCGACTTTGATTGTGGTGACAATTCGGCTCAGGTGGTCAACAACCTGGACTGGACCGCGAATATGGATGTGCTTTCCTTTCTGCGGGATGTCGGCAAACACTTTGCCGTCAATGCCATGATCCATAAGGAATCGGTAAAGCAGCGACTGAATCGTGAGGGCGAGGGTATCTCCTTTACCGAATTCACCTATTCCATTTTACAATCGTTCGATTATCAGCAGCTTAACCTGTCCCATAACTGTACGCTTCAAATCGGTGGCAGTGATCAGTGGGGGAATATCACGGGCGGTACCGATCTGACGCGGCGGCGTAACGGTAACCAGGTTTTCGGTCTGACGTTGCCACTGATCACCAAGTCCGATGGCAGTAAGTTTGGTAAGTCAGAATCGGGAACCATCTGGCTGGACGCCAAGCGGACGTCACCGTACGCGTTCTATCAGTTCTGGATTAATACCGCCGACGCCGATGTATACCGCTTTCTGCGTTATTTCACCTTCCTGTCCCTCGAAGAGATAGCCGCTATCGAAGAGGCTGATATGGCCGCCAGCGGTCGTCCACAGGGGCAGTTAATGTTGGCCAATGAAGTTACTCGGCTTGTGCACGGTGAAGAAGGGCTTTTGGCTGCGCAGCGAATCACCGAGGCGCTCTTCAGCGGTGACACCTCGGCACTGAGCGAAAACGATTACCAGCAGCTGAGTCTGGATGGGTTGCCCAGTTCGGAATTGGTTGTGGCGGATCTGAGCGAAAAACCCCTCACGACCCTGTTTGCTGAAGCCGGGCTGGTTAAGGCGGCTCGTGAAGCCAAAGATGCCCTGCAGCGTTCGGCGGTGGTTGTGAATGGCACGACCCTGGGCATGGACAGCATTATGGCCGGAGCCGAGGTGTTTGCCCCTGAGCAGGCGCGTTTCGGGCGCTTCTTCCTGGTTAAACTGGGTAAAAAGAAGCACCACCTGTTTGCGCTGCCGGCCTGAGTCGCGCCCATCAGTGATATTAAGCGGTATGTTTTAAAAGGCGTTATTGAAGGATAGGGCTTGAAAGGGCAGTCTTTAAAAGGAATCGTTGCTGCTTGGCGTCCCCGTGCTTCAGATGATCGCAGCATAAACCGCAGCGGCCTTTGGGTCGCCGCTGCCTGCTACTTTCACCGTCTTCGGGCCAGAAAAAAAACGCCCCCGGACTCATCGCCGGGGGCGTTTTTTTGGCTAAAGGCGTTAACGGTTGAGGTGGCTATCAAGATACGGATTCAGGTATTGCTTTGCCGGCGCCCTTTCTACTCAAGACATATTCGTTTTTTTAGACAGAGACCCATAACCTTGCTTTACGACCTCTAAGTACCAAAGATCCATGAAATCTTTCGTGATTTTATCCTCAATTTTTATGGCATATTCAGTAGGGCAAAAAATGATAAAGCGAGCCTTGAACTCACCGCTGTCGTTTGTTCGTAACCGGTCATTCTGAGGAGTGGTTGACGCCTCGATATAGGTCTGACCGTAAGGGCTGATCCGCAAACGTTTCCTTCCACACCCGAGGTGTTAGCTCCTCCACTCGGCTCGCCGGATGTTCGCTGATTCGCAGCAACACATCGGTCAGGTAGGTGTAGGGATTAATATCGTGCAGCTTGCAGGTGCTGATCAAGCTCTGGATGATCCCCACGTGCTCGGCCCCCAGCTCCGTCCAACAGAACAACCAAGCTTTCCGTCCCATGGGTATAGGACGCAGCGTGCGTTCCAAATGGTTGGTATCCATGGGCACATCCGGGTCTTCCAGGAATACTCGGAGAGCGGCTGTTCTTTTCATCACATAGCCCAGCGCTTTGCTAAGCGGGTTTTTGGGTGTCAGGTCGCCACGGCGAAGCTGCTGGTCACACCATTCAAAAAAACAATCCACTACCGGCTTGCTATATTCCAGGCGGTGCTGGCGCTTCTTGTCACCACTTAAGTGCTGATCGCGGATCTGCTCCTCAATGTGATACAGGGCTGCGATGTAATCCAACGCCTCGCGCGTGGCTGCTGGTTCCAGCGACTCAGCCTCCATGAAGGTACGTCGGCTGTGGACCCAGCATTGGGCATGGATAGCGCCCTCATTCTGCTGCGCATAGCGGGCATACGCCGCATAGCCGTCACTAATCAGGGTGCCGGTAAACGTTTTCTTCAAGGTGGTTTCAATATGCTGCCGTCCCCGACTGGCCGAGTAGGTGAACACCACCTCATCCCCGTCCCCATAGAGGGGCCAGAACCACGCTTGTTTCAATTTACCCTTGCCGGCCTTGCCCGCTTTGATCGGTGTTTCATCCATCGCCAGCACCTTGCTTAACAGGATGTTGGCCAGTTGGGCATCAACGATTGGGCGCAGCAATTCGATGGCGCGTTTGACTAGGTTGGTGAGTGTTGTTCGACTCAGGGTAATACCCGCCTGAGTGATGCGCTGATGCTGGCGGTGTAACGGGAGATGGAACTGGAACTTGTCGACCAACAATCCTGTTAGCAGGCTGACATCCGCCAGGCTTCTGTCCAGCACATTAAAGGGAGCTGGACTCGGTAGTGGTTGCTCCGCATCCCTGCGCTTGATCACTGGACGATTATAACGCAGTACCACATAACTGGCCGGACGCTGCGCCAGACGGAAAGTGCTTTTAGTGCCGATGACTTCAAACTGGTCGGCATCGGAGCCAGCGAGTTCTGGGGCCTGAAGTTCAATTACTTCGACAGGGACTTCTGCATTGAAACGCAGGCCGCTGTCGTTTACACAATCATCCGAACGATCCTTAGGCGCTTTACCACGCTGATAGGTCACGATGATTTGTTCACCTTCCGGTGCTGTTGTCGGAGGCGCCGCGCCCAACAGGTTTAACTGGTTCGGGTTTTCCACCGGCCGCTTTTCGGATTTTTGTCCGAACAGCTGCCGTTCGAACCACTCCACACGGCGTTTCAGCGCCGTGTTCTCCTCACGTAGCGTGCTGTTTTCAGCATCCAACGCAGCCAGCTTCGCGACAGAAATATCGTTGGAAACAGGATGGTCAGTAAGTGAAGGAGAGGGCCTTATCATGGTGATGGATTATACCAAAACAGGGCTCAAGATGCGTGCCGGTAGCGCTTGAATTGACGGGATTTTTGCACCTCAATACCGTCAAGGATCAGTTGTAGGTCAGTCCAGGTCAGAGAGTGCTTTCCCGTCGCCGATGGGTGTACTCGGAACTGGCCCTGCTCAAGGCGCTTACTCCATAGACAGAAACCAGAGGGTTCAAAGTACAGTACCTTCATCTGGGTCTTGCGTCGGTTAACAAAGACGAAATACTGTCCGCTGAGAGGATTGAGCCTAAGCTGGTTTTTCACCAGAGCACACAACCCATCAAACGATTTCCGCATGTCGGTGGGTTCGGTGCAGAGCCAGATCCGTGCTTGGCTACCGGGGGTAAACATTAGCCCTGACTCAAACGAAGCTCAACGCCGCTACCCAAGCTGAGGACGATATTCCAGGTTCGACCTTCGCCAGGAGAAGGCGGTGCGCTGATATCGATAAAAGAAGCCTCTTGCTCTACAGGCAGTTCCTGTTCATCAGCAAAGCGCTTGCGCCAGTTGCAAAAGCTGGCATAACCGATTCCGTGTACGTCACAAAATCGTGTCGCGGATTGGCCGCTGCCCCGCCATTGATCGACCAGCGCCTGCCACTGACCAGGTGTTCTACATGTTAATCGCGTCATTCTGTGCCTCCTGTATTCATGAAGACGACAGCTTATCGCGCGATTAAGGGGTTGGTCAGGACGCCTTAGAATGAACGGTTACTCAACGCCTACGATAACGGGCCGAAAAAACGCGTAGCGTTTTGGAGGTCCGAGCCAGCTTGCTGGCGATCGTTGATTGATTTGTTAGCCCTTTGCATTAAATGCGTCATGGTAAGTGACCTGCCCCCGCGGTAACGAATCGGTGAATGATAATGCTTGGAAATACTCAGCGGGGACTCCAGGTAATGCAAGGTTTGATTCTGGCTTGAACCCGAACCGGCTGTAATAAGCAGGGTCGCCAAGAAGTACGCAGCCTGAAGCCCCAATATGTTGAAGTTTATCAAGCGCACTGCTCATGAGTTTGGAGCCAATGCCAGACCGCTGATGATCAGGTAATACACAAATGGGGCCTAGACCAAACCAACCCTTTGCGCCATCTGAGATGGTTACGGGAGAAACGGCCACATGACCAATAATTTTTCCGTGAGCCTCAGCAACCAATGAAATTGTTAGTGATTCAGACTCACGTAATGATCGAACAATGAATTGCTCAGCGTGATCTGTGTGCGGAGCGTCAAGAAATGCTTCGATCGTAACGGTCTCAATCGATTCAATATCACTTGTATTTTCTTTTCGAACTATCAGGTGCATCAGTTCTCCATTGGGGGCTAACGCTTGGCATCAGCGACAAATTGCAAGCGCCAGCGCAGCAATTTGTCCGACTGCATGCCATTGTTAGCGAGCAGGTTCGTTGAGTGCTTTAATAGCTTTATCCGCACGTTCTTTTTGAACAAATATATGATCATGGTAGTAACCTGCGATTATATTTGCGCTAATTCCATGATCGCCGAGTTTACTAGAGAATGCTGCTGTCAGCCCAGCTGCATCAAGGCTAGAGTGAACACTTAATGTGATCCCTTCGCGAGAACGGTGCCAGGTCTTGTTTTTTGTCTGTCCTGATTTGTAGGGGAGGGCCTGCAAAGTTCTACAGAGCGGATAGCTGCGGTGTTGTCAAATCCGCCTCGGTGGCGTCCTGCGGGTCGCAACAGGTAGCGTAGCCATAGGCCTTTTTGGGGCTATGCAGGCGTTAGTCGCCTTCGATGCCGGGGAGGTGGCGTGTTTGATTCGGGGGGAGGGGATAGGAAATAACCCCGAACGAATCCAGGGTTGTTTTTCGCGCAGAGAGGGGCTAGGCCGCCGCCCTCTGTACAGGGCTTGTTGCAGAGCGTAGCGCTACGACTGTTGGTCGTCGATAAAGCTGCGCAGATGATCGGAGCGGGTCGGGTGGCGCAGTTTGCGCAACGCCTTGGCTTCGATCTGGCGGATACGCTCACGCGTTACGTCGAACTGCTTGCCGACTTCTTCCAGGGTGTGGTCGGTGTTCATTTCGATCCCGAAACGCATCCGCAGCACCTTGGCTTCACGGGCTGTCAGCCCGGCCAAGACCTCTTTGGTTGCTTCACGTAACCCTTCGCTGGTGGCCGAATCGACCGGTGAATGTACCGCCGTGTCTTCAATAAAGTCGCCGAGGCTGGAATCTTCATCATCACCGATGGGCGTTTCCATGGAGATCGGTTCTTTAGCGATTTTCAGTACCTTACGGACTTTATCTTCGGGCATCTCCATGCGCTCAGCCAGTTCTTCCGGCGTTGGATCACGCCCCATCTCCTGCAGCATCTGGCGGGAGATCCGGTTCAGTTTGTTGATCGTTTCGATCATATGTACCGGGATACGAATGGTGCGGGCTTGGTCGGCAATGGAGCGGGTGATGGCCTGACGAATCCACCAGGTCGCATAGGTCGAAAACTTGTAGCCGCGGCGGTATTCAAACTTATCGACCGCTTTCATCAGGCCGATGTTGCCTTCCTGGATCAGGTCCAGGAACTGAAGTCCACGGTTGGTGTATTTCTTGGCGATAGAGATAACCAGGCGCAGGTTAGCTTCAACCATCTCTTTCTTGGCGCGGCGAGCGCGGGCTTCGCCAATGGACTTGCTGCGGTTGACCTCTTTGATTTCCGCCAGGGTCAGGCTCACTTCTTTTTCGAGCTCGATCAGTTTGCGCTGGGCGCGATCCAGTTCGATTTTGCTGGTACGTAATTTGGCGTGGTACGGGCTGTCTGCGTGGCAGAGCTGGGCAGCCCATTCCTTGTTGGTCTCGTTGCCCGGGAAGCTCTTGATGAAATCTTTTCGGGACATGCCGCCGCGCTTCGTGCAGATCTGCATGATGGCCCGCTCTTGAACGCGAATGCGCGTAACCGAGGCGGTTACCGTCTCGCAGAGGCTGTCAAAGAACTTCGGCACGAGCTTGAAGGGCGCGAACAATTCAGCCAGTGCGCTCAGCTCGGCCTGTGCCTGTTTGCTGTTGCGGCCGTGCTGCGCGATCTGGGCATTGACGTTGTCGAGCTGCTCGGCCAGCGCGGTAAAGCGCAGGCGTGCTTCTTCAGGGTCCGGGCCGCGATCGACCTCTTCTTCGTTTTCGTCATCGTCACTGTCGTCAGCGGTGACGGGGCTGACGACCGGTGCATCGGGCGCGTCAGGGTCAAACCAGCCGCTGATCAGGTCGCTGAGGCGGCCCTCTTCGTCGACAATGGTCTGGTACGCAGAAAGCAGTGTAGGAATGGTCGCGGGGAAATGAGCCAGTGCTGACATCACTTCACGCAGTCCTTCCTCGATCCGCTTGGCGAGCAGTATCTCACCTTCACGGGTCAGGAGTTCGACCGTTCCCATCTCGCGCATATACATGCGCACAGGGTCGGTGGTACGCCCTGCGTCGCTTTCAACGGCGGCCAGAGCGGCGGCAGCCTCTTCGGCGGCGCTGTCGTCGGTGGAGTCATCGGAGATCAGTAGAGCATCGGCCTCTGGTGCCACTTCGTGGACACTGATACCCATGTCGTTGATCATTCGGATGATATCTTCAACCTGATCCGGATCCGAGATATCTTCGGGCAGATGGTCGTTGACCTCCGAAAAGGTGAGGTAGCCCTGCTCCTTACCCTTGGCGATCAGTTCTTTCAAACGTGACTGCTGCTTGGAAGTGGTTGACATAGAGTCCCTATAGCCTGATGCGAAGTAAAAATAGCGGCATATTATAGATATTAACCGAGGATAATGCTATATCCGCCGCTATCAAAAATGGTGCAGCCGTGCGGTGTTTCGTGGTTGGTCAGCCCTTGCTCGGGGGGCTTTTTATACGGCCACGCAGCAGTAATTGTTGCAGTAATTGTTTCTCATCGCTCATTAGTGGGGCCGTTTTGTTTTTTTTCAACAGTAGCTCCAGTTTAGCCTCTTCGACCTTTTTCACCAGTAGATGCAGGCAATCGATGAATTCCTGCTCGTTATTGGGGAGGAATTCACCGGAGGCGAGCTCGCACAGCAGGGCAAAATGCGGGCTGCTTTGCCACTCGAGAAGTAACAGTGCGGCGGCGGTCCCCGGGTTTTGACGCAGTTGTTCAATCAGTGCCAGTAACAGGTTCAGCTCAGGATCTTGCAGCGCCTGTATTGCTCCGCTGGTTTCAAAGTCGACCCGTACGGCGAGGTCGGGTTGCTGAAGCAGCCAGCGCAGGGCTTTTCTGCCCAGTGGCGAAACACGCAGGTTCGCGCTTCCCTGATTAAATGCGGGTACGCGGTGCTCGCCTTGCTTGCCGGGGTGGCGGCCGCCACTGCTTCTGCTGCGTCCGCTGTAGCCGCCAAACTTGGACGATGCGCCGCTCTTGCCTGGATTGTAGCGTCCTTTCTCTGGGCTGCCATGTCTACCCGCGTCCGGGTTGTAGTTGTTGTCGTACCCGTTGTCGTACCCGTAGCCGGCCTCTGCGCCTGCATAATCCGGGGTGTCGTAACGCTCGGTGTCGTAGTTCTGCAAGTGGGGTGCGGCGTCGCTATCGTAGTGGTAATGCGCATCCTGCGCCGGGGCGAAGCCGGGTGGTGCGTTGGGGTTGCCGGTAAAAAATGATTCGCTGACGCCGCTGAGTTCGGCCAGGCGCTGCTTCATGAGTTGCCGTAACACTTGGCCGGGAATTTTCTCGATGACGGGAATACACAATGATGATAAGCGGGCGCGGCCCTCTTGGGTGGTGAGATCCAATTCGGCACCCAGGGCCGCAAACATAAATTCTGATAAGGGTTGCGCTGCCGTGATCCGGGCCTCGAAGGCGTCTTGTCCTTCGCTGCGTACCAGGGTATCGGGATCTTCTCCCTCGGGCAGAAACAGGAAGCGGGCTTGGCGGCCGTCATCCATCAGGGGGAGCGCGCTATCCAGTGCGCGACGCGCCGCTTTACGCCCCGCATTGTCGCCGTCGAAACAGAACACCACGTCGTTGACCAGTTTGTACAGGCGCTGCAAGTGGTGTTCGCTGGTGGCGGTCCCCAGTGTGGCCACGGCATTGGTGATGCCAAATTGCGCCAGCGCCACGACATCCATATAACCCTCGACGATTAATACCCGCTCCAGGTTGCGGTTGGCGCGTCGGGCTTGATAAAGGCCATACAGTTCTTGGCTTTTGTGGAAAACATCGGTTTCCGGTGAGTTTAGGTATTTGGGCTTTTCATCGCTCAGGACGCGGCCGCCAAACGCGATGACACGGCCGCGGGCATCCAGAATCGGGAACATAATGCGATCACGAAAACGGTCGTAGCAACGTTTCTCCTCTGTCTTGAGGATGACCATGCCGGTGCGGTCCAGTGCTGCCACGGGGGCGTCGGCGCCGCCCAGCTCTTGTAACAGGTTGTCCCAGCCCGGGGGGGCGTAGCCAATACCGAAGGTCTGTGCGATCTGGCCGCTTAGCCCGCGTCCTTTTAGGTAGTCCACCGCGATAGCGCGTTGCGGGTGGTTGCGTAACTGCTGTTGGAAAAAGGTGCTGCAGCGTGTGAGCAGCTCGTAGCTTTCCCGGTGTTTTTGCTCGTGGCTTTGTCGTTGTCCGGAATCCTGAGGAATCTCCAGTCCAACGCGTTTGGCGAGGGTCTCGACAGCCAGAGGGAAGTCAATGTGTTCGTATTCCATAACAAAGCCGACGGCATTGCCGCCGGCGCCACAGCCAAAGCAATAGTAGAATTGTTTTTCGGCGTTGACGCTGAAAGAGGGGCTCTTTTCCTTGTGAAACGGGCACAGCCCGGAGTAGTTGCGCCCCGCACGTTTGAGGGTGATGCGCTCTTCGACGACATCGACAATGTCGGTGCGGTGAAGTAGGTCGTCGATAAAGTCCTGGGGGATGCGTCCAGCCATTACACTCTCCGTCTGGGCGCGCTGCCCGTATCAGGTGGGTTGGCTTGTCATAGTAGCCTGCATGCGTGATCGGATGCCGGCCATGGTCGCATTGCCACGTTGTTACATTGCCACATTGTCATGTTGTTACATTATTACAATGCTACCTTGTCGCAAGGTCAGTTCAGGCGGGTCTTGAGGCGTTTGCTGATATCAGCCATATCGGCGCGGCCCTGCGCTTTCGGGCGAATAATGGCCATCACGGCTCCCATGTCTTTCATGGAGCTGGCGCCTGTGGCGCTGACAGCCTGGTCGATCAGGTCTTCGATCTCTGTTCCGGTTAACTGGGTAGGAAGAAAAGTTTTAATCACCTCCAATTCGTTCTTCTCCACCGCAGTGAGATCGTCACGTCCCGCCGCGTCAAACTGACTGATGCTTTCGCGCCGCTGCTTCTGCATTTTATCCAGAGTAGCGATAATGCGCGCATCATCGAGTTCGATGCGTTCATCTACTTCGATCCGTTTTAGCTCGGACATAATCACACGAATCACACCAAGGCGAACTTTGTCCCGGGCGCGCATGGCGTCCTTTTGGGCGGCTTTGATGGTTTCCTTCAGTGTGCAGTCGGCCATAATCGTTAATCGCAGTAGTTAGGGGTTAACGTGAGGTGTATTGATTAATACAGGCGTGTTTGACGACGAACATCACGAGACAGCTTTTTCGCGTGACGCTTGACTGCCGCAGCCGCTTTACGCTTACGGACAGAAGTCGGCTTCTCGTAAAATTCGCGCTTACGCACATCAGCCAGAACGCCGGCTTTTTCACAAGAGCGCTTGAAGCGACGCAGTGCAATGTCAAAGGGCTCGCTGTCACGTACTTTTACACTTGGCATTCTAAATCCTATTGTGTTTCCCATAATGGTTCCGGATTATCCGGATCGATCCCGCTGACTTCAGGGCGGCAACCCGCACACAGCCCTAAAATAAACAGGGGCGCATATTCTAGTTCAGAAATTGCCAGATTGTAAACTCCCGTTTTATGATTCCTGTGATGCGGGCGGGGCGGGTCGCTGGTATCATCCCTGATCTTTGACATTATTCCCCGGTTGTATAGCAGCGCAGGGGCAACGGCAGGTAGCAGCGATGCGGATTCTGGGTATAGAAACGTCATGTGACGAAACCGGTGTGGCACTGTATGACAGTGAGAAGGGCTTACTGGCGGATGCCCTGTACAGTCAGGTTGACATGCATGCCGGTTATGGCGGCGTCGTTCCGGAGTTGGCGTCCCGCGACCATATTCGCAAATTAATTCCCTTAATACGCGAAGTGATGGACACGGCCGATACAGAGGCGTCCGCTATCGACGCTATCGCCTATACTGCGGGCCCTGGTTTGATTGGCGCGTTGCTGGTGGGGGCGTCTGTGGCGCGTTCGCTCGGCTACGCCTGGGGTGTGCCGGTCCTGGGGGTTCATCATATGGAGGGCCATCTGCTGGCACCGATGCTGGAAGATTCACCGCCGCAGTTTCCTTTCCTGGCATTGCTGGTGTCTGGCGGACATACGCAGCTGGTGCAGGTGGATGGGATCGGTCAATACACGCTTTTAGGCGAATCCCTGGATGATGCGGCGGGTGAGGCTTTCGATAAGGCGGCAAAAATGCTGGGGCTGGCTTATCCCGGCGGCCCGCGTATTGCTGAGCTGGCTATGCGTGGCACGGCAGGGCGGTTTCGTTTTCCGCGGCCGATGACCGATCGACCGGGTCTGGATCTCAGTTTCAGTGGCCTGAAAACCTTCACGCTGAATACCGTCGCGGCCCTGAAAGACGAAAACGGCGCGCTGACCGAGCAAGATGCGGCGGATGTGGCGCGGGCCTTTGAAGACGCGGTGGTCGATACCTTGTTGATTAAATGCCGTCGGGCGCTGGAGCAGACGGGCATGAAGCAGCTGGTGATTGCCGGCGGTGTCAGTGCTAATACCCGGTTGCGCGAGCGACTTGAGGCAATGGCTGCGAAGAAGGGGGCGCAGTTATTCTATGCCCGTCCACGCTTTTGTACCGATAACGGCGCCATGATCGCGTACGCCGGATGCCAGCGCCTCCTCAGTGGTCAGCACGATGATCTGACGATTCGGGTCAGACCGCGCTGGCCCATGGATACGTTGCCGTCACTGTAGCGTCCATTGGCGCCTGCCGGGCGCCGTCGTTTTACTCTAAGCGAAGATTTTAAGCGCAGGGCGTGATTAGCGGCCGCCGTTTGAGCGCGGCGTCAGAAACGGTGTTCTTTGCCTTTGAGCAATGACTGAATATTGCGATGGTGACGCAGGACCAGCAGCAGGCAGGTCACGCCTAAAACCGGTGCCGCGTCGGGTATGAGCGCCAGGGCTATCAACGGGGTCAGGAGGGCGGTCATGATGCCGGCCACCGACGAGATCCGAAATAATCCCATCAGCAGCAGCCAGCTGCCAAGCTGTGCAGCGCCAAGCCACAGGTCCAGGCCGCAGCAGATGCCAAGGGTTGTCGCGACGCCTTTACCGCCACGAAAGCCGAAAAACAGCGGTAGCAGGTGGCCGGTAACGGCCGCCAGCCCGGTTAAGGCTTGAATCGGTACGGATTGCTCGAGTAACCGCGCCAGCAGTACCGGCAGCAATCCTTTCGCGAAATCGCCGAGCAGGGTCGCCACGGCGGCTTTTCGGCCACCGAGGCGCAAGACATTCGTCGCGCCGGGGTTGCCTGAACCACGGAGTCGCGGGTCGCCCAGTTTCATCAGCCGGCAAACCAGGATGGCACTGGACAGCGAGCCTAGCAGATAGGCGCTCAGAAGCAGGAGCAGGGCAGTTGACGAGAGGGTGTAGCTCATGGGAGGCTGCGGGCCTGTGTGTGTCGGCCGCTCTCGACAGAGTGCGGATCCTGCTTGATGTTTATCAGAATGGCGCTGCAGAGTAAATGTTGTGCCGCTACCCGGAGTAGAGAAATGGATATTGTGTACATTCAGGGGCTGGACGTCGATACCGTCATTGGTATCTATGACTGGGAACGAAAAATCCGTCAAATCGTGTCGCTGGATCTGGAGATGGGGACCGACATCCGCAAGGCCGCCGCCAGCGAAGATGTTGAAAATACGTTGAATTACAAAAGTGTCTCTAAGCGTCTGATTCAGTTTATCGAAGAGAGTGAGTTTTTGCTGGTCGAGACCATGGCCGAGGAGATCGCGCAACTGGTGATGGCCGAATTCCCGGTGCCCTGGTTGCGTCTGCGGCTAGGCAAGCCGGGCGCGGTGAGCGCTGCGCGGGATGTCGGTGTAATAATTGAACGTGGGGAGCGTTGTTGATGGCACGGGTTTTTCTCAGCCTGGGGAGTAATATCAATCGTGAATATTACATCCGTAGTGGTCTGGATGCCTTGAGCATGCAGTTTGGCGCGTTGAATGTTTCCTCGGTATTCGAGAGTGAGGCGGTCGGTTTCCAGGGGGATCATTTTTACAACCTGGTGGTTGAACTGCAGACGCAGGAGACATTGAATGGGCTGTTTTTACGCCTGCGCGAGATCGAGCACGGCCATGATCGTTGCCGCCAGGCGGAAAAATTCAGTGCCCGCACCCTGGATATCGATATTCTGCTCTACGACGACTATGTCGGTAGCTTCGCCGGTGGCCAACTGCCCCGGGACGAGATCAGTCGCAACGCCTTTGTGCTGTGGCCGCTGGCCGAACTGGCGCCGACCCTTGAACTGCCTGAACTGCCTGAACGCCGGCGCAGTATAGGCCAGCTCTGGGACGCGTTCGACCGCACAACGCAATCCCTGTGGCCGGTCTCATTTATCTGGAACGGCCAAGAGCTGTCACGCCACCCCGTCTGATCGACGTTATTGTCAAGCTGCCGTCTGCCGCTAGACACCTAGCTATACAGCGATTTCCCCCCGTCGACGGCGATGATCTGGCCGGTAATGTAACGCTGCTTGAGTAAGAACAGCGCCGTGTCGGCGATGTCCTGTGGCGTACCGCTGCGTCCCAGCAGGGTTTTATCCAGCACCTGCTGCTGTTGGGTTGTCGTTTGCCCTGCCGCACCTTCCGGCCAGAGGATAGGCCCCGGGGCGATGCCATTGACCCGGACCTCGGGTGCCAGGTCCTTCGCCAGCGCATGGGTCAGCCCTGCAAGACCCGCTTTGGCGGCTGAATAGACCGGATAGCCGGCTAAGGCGCGCTGGGCGTGGATATCCACCAGATTGATGATACAACCCCGGGTGGCCGCCAGCGCCGGTGCTAAGCGGGCGGAAAGAAACAGGGGCGCTTTCAGGTTGGTGCTGATCAGATCGTCCCAGACCTGTTCATCCAGCTGTGCCAGCGGCGTTGGATAGAAGGTGGAGGCGTTATTGATCAGGGCATCCAGCCGCGCCCACGCTTTCACGGCTTGTACGGCCAGTTGATCGCGTTGTTGGCTGTCGCACAGATCGGCGCAAAGTGTACGGGCGCTATCGGGGCGAACCCGGTTAAGGTCGCTGGCCAGCTGCGTCGCGGCCTGACTGGACCGATGATAGTGGATGAGAACCCGGTAGCCGGCGTGGTGCAGATGGCGGCTGAGACAGGCGCCGATCCGGCGTGCGGCACCGGTTATCAGCACGACGGGGGCGTTGCTCGGGTTCATGGCAGTGTCCTGATCCGTTCGATCTGACGCCGCTGCAGCTCCTGGCCGAGGGCCTTGCCCGTGAAACCCGCTTCGACCAGCGCTTTGGGCTGCAGGGTGGCGAGGGCGCTGACGATTCGCGCCAGACGTTCACCTTGCCCAAACGGTTCTGCGGCACCGCACTGCGCTTGCTGATAGGCCTGCACGGTGCGGATGAAGGGGGCTAGTCGTTGTGGGCGCCGGCCCAGATCCAGTGCCTGAAACAGTTGCAGCTGCGATTCGGCATCCCGCTGTTCCAGGTCGAGCAAGGACCGGTAATGGCGACTGCAGAGCAGGCCGAAGTCGCGGTATTCCCGCGGCGCCTTGAGGCGCTCGAACAGCTGTTGCACGGCGTCAGGGCCGATATAACAGCCGAGCAGGGCGATGCGTTCGCGGCTATCGCAACCCAGTGCAACCGCGGCGCGCAATCCGCGCAGCGCCGGGCTGGCGTAAGCGTCTGGGTCTAGGCCTGAGTCTGACTCGGAGGCTCGGTCGGGGTCTGGATCATCGTCGCCGTCACACAGGCGCTGCCATTCGGGAAGCAGGCGCTGTAGGGCGCCGCAGCGCCGTAGGGTGAGGAGGAACTGCTGCGGATCGGCTTCGCCTAGGGCGCGTTCCAGCTCTTTCCAGACCCGTTCTGCGCTGAGGGTGCTGAGTTCGTCGCTGGCACTGATCTGTTGCATCAGCGCGCGGGTTTGCGGCGCGACGCGAAACCCGAGGTGGTGCAGCCGGGCGGCGAAGCGGGCGACGCGCAGTACGCGCAGCGGGTCTTCGCGAAAGGCGGGTGATACATGGCGTAGTAGCCGCGCCTGCAAGTCCTGTTGTCCGCCATAGGGGTCGATCAACCGGCCCGCGTCATCCTCGGCAATGGCGTTGATGGTCAGGTCGCGACGCTGTAGATCCTCTTCCAATGACACCTGTGGACTGGCGAAAAATTCGAAGCCCTGGTAGCCCTGGCCGGATTTGCGCTCGGTGCGCGCCAGCGCGTATTCCTCGTGGGTTTTGGGGTGCAAAAACACCGGGAAGTCTTTGCCGACTGGCTGGTAGCCGGCGGCGAGCATCTGTTCGACGCTGGCCCCCACCACGACCCAGTCGTTGTCGTAGACCGGCAGCTGCAGTAGCCGGTCCCGGACTGCGCCTCCGACGCGATAGATCTGCATATCAACCCTGGCTGCACAGGTCGGGGTGCTGCTGGCTCCAGGCCTCGAAGCCGCCGTCCAGGCTATAGACGCAATCGAAGCCGCGCTCCGCGAGAAAATCGGCCGCCGGTTGGCTGCTGTTGCCGTGGTAGCAACAGACGATTAATGGGGCATCGAGATCATTTTCTTCGATAAAGGCCTGGATATTGGCGTTACTCAGGTGTTGGGCGCCGCAGATATGACCGTTGTCGAAGCTCGTTTCATCGCGAATATCGGCAATGGTGGCGCCTTGCTCGATGAGCGTGCGTGCTGCGCTGGGGTCGATGCGTTTAAAACGGGGTTGATTCATGGGGTCTCCCGGGCGCAGGGCGCCGTAACTGCTGATTAACCGTAGCCGGGGCTGGGACAACGGAAGTGTTGCTCGTCTTCCAGGCGTAGGGCGGTGAGGTCTCCGCCCCAGACGCAACCGGTATCCAGCGCGAAGATCGTTTCGACCTCGGTCAGGCCTTCGAGGGCGGCCCAGTGACCGAACAAAATACGGGTACCGGCCCAACGCGGCTGTGGGTGGCTGTACCAGGGGCGGTAACCGGCGGGCGGGTCCTGCGGCGCGCCTTTGCTTTTCAGTTCCAAGGTGCCATCGCTGGTGCAAAAGCGCATACGAGTCAAATAGTTAGTGATACAGCGCAAGCGGTCCCAGCCCTGGTGGTCTTCGCGCCAGCGCGCCGGTTTATTGCCGTACATCTGCGCGAGGAAGTCGCCGATCTGCTCGCTGCGCAGCACGGTCTCGACCTCGGCGGCCAGGCGCGTCGCGGTGGCGGCATCCCAGATGGGCGGGATGCCGGCATGGACCATCAGCCAGTTATGCTGGCTGTCGTGGTGCACCAAGGGTTGCTGGCGCAGCCAGTCGAGCAGGTCGTCGCGGTCCGGAGCCTTGAGAATCGCGTTAAAGGTATCTTTGCGATTTTTGCGCGTGCCGTCCCAGGCCGTCGCCAACAGATGCAAGTCATGATTACCCAGCACCGTTTTCGCCTGGCTGCCGAGGCTGCGGACGAAGCGTAAGGTTTCCAGAGAGTTAGGGCCGCGGTTGACCAGGTCACCGGCCAGCCACAGGCTATCCGCGCAGGAAAACGCGACCTTATCCAGCAGCTTGAGCAGTTCGCTCAGGCAGCCCTGAATGTCTCCTACGACGTATGTGGCCATAAACACGGTGATGCTCTGCGGGTTGATTTTTACCGGGACGCGGCCTGCTCAAACGTATCCGTGATACGCCTTAATGCAAGGCGCGCGGCTGGGCGAGGGTAAACGTCGGAATCTCGGCCTGAAAGGTCTGGCCCGAGGCAGAGCGCATGTCGTAATGACCGGTCATGCTGCCCACCTCGGTCGCTATCACGGTGCCGCTGGTATAACTATAGCTTTTACCCGGGGCGATGATCGGTTGCTCGCCGACCACGCCTTGCCCCTGGACTTCCTGTACCTGGCGATCGCCGTCGGTGATCTGCCAGTGACGGTTGAGCAGTTGCACAACTTCGGCCGAATGGTTGGTGATGGTGATCTGGTACGAGAATACGAAACGCTGGTTTTCAGGGTCGGATTGCTCGTCCAGATAGCGTGTAAGCACGTCGATCTGGATCGGTGCCTGCTGAGCGTCGGTTGACGTCATCGATTAAACCTCACTGCCGGACTTGGCCTGTAATGCACTGTAGCGGTTAGCCAGTGTCACAAATTCAGCCAGAGACAAGCGCTCTGGGCGGATGCCGGGATCGATGCCGGCTGCTTCTATTTCGCTAATATCCAAGACCTTCTTCAAGTTGTTACGCAGGGTCTTGCGCCGTTGACTGAAGGCGGTGCGTACCATGGCGGCAAAATGTTTGTCGTTATCGGCCTGCAGGGGGCGTTGTTCGTAAGGCATCAGCCTGACGATGGCGGAGGTGACCTTGGGGCGTGGGTCGAAGGCTTCCGGCCCAACATCGAACAGGGCGTCGACCTGGCAGTGGTACTGGGTCATCACCCCGAGGCGGCCATAGGCGCTATCGCCGGGTGCGGCTGCCATGCGGTCTACGACCTCTTTTTGCAGCATGAAGAACATATCCTTAATAAGGGTGTTAAAACTGAGCAGGTGGAAAATCAGCGGGGTCGAGATGTTGTAGGGCAGGTTGCCCACGATCCGTAGCGGTTGTCCGCCGTCGGACAGGGAGGCGAAGTCAAACTTTAACGCATCGGCTTGATGGATACGCAGGGTCTCGGCATAGCGGAAGAAGCGGGTGCGCAGTATGGGGATCAGGTCGCGATCGAGTTCCACCACATCCAGGCTCCCTGCCGCCTCCAGCAGTTCTTCGGTCAGCGCGCCCAGTCCGGGGCCGATCTCGACCAGGCTTTGGCCAGGCTGGGGCGAGATGCTGCGTATGATGCTGCGTATCACATTGCCATCCTGAAGGAAATTCTGTCCGAAACGTTTACGGGCCTGGTGGCCGGCGTTGCTTTTTTTCATCAATCAGATCGTCTGTTGGTGGCTGTGGGTCGCCATATCGGCGGCGCAGTCGATAGCGGTGATCAGGCTGCCGATGCTGGCGGTGCCCGTGCCGGCAAGGTCCAGGGCGGTACCGTGATCGACGGAGGTGCGAATGATCGGTAGGCCCAGGGTGATATTGGCGGCGCGGCCAAAACCTTTGAACTTTAGGACCGGCAGTCCCTGATCGTGATACATCGCCAGGACCGCGTCCGCCTGCGCGAGCAGGTGCGGGCTGAACAGCGTATCGGCAGGGAGTGGGCCGATGAGGTTGAGCCCTTCGGCGCGCAACTGTTTCAGGGTGGGCTCGATCACCTCCAGCTCTTCGCGGCCGAGGTGGCCGCCTTCGCCGGCGTGGGGGTTCAGGCCGCAGACCAGAATGCGCGGTGCTGGCAGGTCGAAGCGTTGTTGCAGTTCGCGGTGCAAAATCCGGCAGATCTGGCGAATACGTAGCGGTGTGATCGCCGCGGCTACCTGCGCCAGCGGCAGATGCGTGGTGAGCAGGGCGACGCGCAACCCATCGGTCGCCAGCATCATTACGACCTGATCGCTGCCGCACAGTTCCTGAAAGAACTCGGTGTGCCCGCTGAAGGGGATTCCTGCGTCGTTGATGATGCCTTTGTGGACCGGTGCGGTGACCAGCGCCGCGAACTCGCCGCTTAAGCAGCCTTCAGCCGCACGCCGCAGCGTGCTCAGGACGTAGGCGGCGTTGTCTGTGTTCAGCTGGCCGGCCAGAGAGGGGGCGTTTAGGGGGGTGGGCAATACGCAGAGTTCACCCGGCAGGCTGGCGCGTACCGGTTGCCCGCTCGCATAGTGACGGATGCGCAGGGGCACGTCGAGCAGACGCGCCCGTGCCTGCAGCAGCGCCGGATCGGCGATGACCACCAGTTCGTGTTGCTGCGGTTGCTGGGCCAGCTGCACGCAGAGCTCTGGCCCGATGCCGGCAGGCTCGCCGGCGGTGAGCGCCAAACGTAGAGGTTGAATCATCCGCGTTTAATCTCGATGTAGGCCTGGGCTTTAATCTCGCGTAACCAGCTGTCTAACTCTTCGTTAAATTTGCGTTTGCGGATCTGCTCGCGGGCCTTGTTGTTTTGGATCTGCTCACCGAAATCTTGCTGGCGGCGTGCCTGGACTTCGAGGATATGCCAGCCGAAACGGCTTTTGAAGGGGGCGCTAAGGCTGTCAACCGGCGTAGCGTCCATGGTTTTTTCAAACTCGGGTACCATCTGGCCGGGCATGGCCCAGCCGAGATCGCCACCGCTGGCGCCGCTGCCCGGGTCGTCGCTAAAGGTCTTGGCCAGATCGGTGAAGGCTTCGCCGGCGCTGAGGCGCGCATGGAGAGAATAGGCCAGCGCGCGGGCTTCCTGTTCGGTGCGAATAGTGCTGGGCTTGATCAGGATGTGCCGAACCTGGGTCTGCTGTACCAGCTGTTCGCTGCCGCCACGGCGTTCGATCAGCTTGAACAGGTGGACGCCGAAGGTGGTACGCAGCGGTTGGGTAAACGCGCCGGGTTGTAACGCCTTGATCGCTGGGGCGAGGTCGTCGGGCATTTCCGATGCCTTGCGCCAGCCAAGGTCGCCACCGTTCAGGGCCTGGGGGCTATCACTGCGGGCGACCGCCAATTCGGAAAAGTCGGCACCGGACTGTAATTGCGCGTGGATCTCTTGGGCCTCGGTTTCGGCTGCCTTGATCTGCGCCGGGGTGGCCGGTGACGGCTGCGCAATCAGAATATGGGCCAGATGCAGTTCGGGTTCACCCTGCTCCTGCCCCTGTCCGGTCGCCAGAAAATTCTCGATCTCGCGCTCCGATATGCTGATGCGGCGGTTGACCAGTTTTTCCCGGGTCTGGGTGATGACCATTTCATCGCGCACCTGTTCCCGGACTTCGCGGTAGTTCTGTCCTTCGGCTTCGAGGGTGCGTTTGAACTGCTCCAGGCTCATCTTGTTGCTATCGGCGATACGGAGCATGGTGCTGTCCAGGGTGGTATCGGTGATGCGTATGCCGTTCTGGCCTGCCAGTTGCAATTGAATCCGGTCCAGAATTAACTTGTCGAGGACCTGCTCCTGCAGGACATCGGCGGTTGGCAGGCGGGTTCCTCGTTCGAGCAGTTGTTGGCGGATCAGCGCCGTGCGGCTGATCAGCTCGCTTTGCATGATCAGGTCGCTGTCAACGACCGCCACAACGCGGTCCAGCAGCAAGGGCTCGGCTTGCGCTGGCCAGGATACCAGCAGCAGTAGAAACGGGATGAGATGGTGCAAGTTACAGCGCTTAATCATTATTTTCTCGTTCTCTGAATCCTGAAATATCCTGGAGGAATACCCGTGCCTTCGGCCCTGCGTCCCCCCCGGCTCCGGTGCCGACGCTACCCAGTCCCTTGAGGATAAACTGCAGAAAAAAACCGTTGTTTTCGCGATTGTCGGTATCGTCGTCGATCCATTCCCGCCAGAGGGTGCGAACCCGCCAGCAACAATTCTCATATTCCAGACCGACCACCTGATCGAGTGACTCGCCGTTACGAATATCGTTCAGCCAACGGCCGAGGATACTCCATCGTGGATTCAGCGGCCAGATCCAGGAGATATCGGACTGCTCAATATTGTCGCGGGTAAAGCGATAGTTCAGGTTGACCTGGTGGTCCAGGTCCCTGCGGTAGTTCAGTTTGATGTTGCGCTGGATATTATCCTGGCTGGCGTGCGCCCATTCGGCGTCTGCGCTGAGGCGCAGGGTCGGTGTGACCCGCCAAAAGGCTTCCGCGGCGATACTGGAGCGACTGTCGTCCAGTATCGCCGCACCATCATCGAGTCGTACCCGGCGTTGATCGAGGTAAAAAATCTGCCCCAGACTCCCCCGGATCTGTTCGTCGCCATTGGGGTCCAGGCGTCGGCTGGTCAGGCCGAGGGTAATCTGACGGCTGTCACCGATCCGGTCGATACCGTTGAAGCGGTTGTTATTAAACAGCTGGTGGTAGCTGAACGTCTGTTCGCTGGAATCGAAGTTCGGCAGCTGGTCCTGATCCTCGTAAGGGGTGTAGAGATAAAAAAGGCGCGGCTCAAGGGTCTGTATCGCGCCATCTGACAGGGGGCGTTCCAGGGTGATGCCACTGTCTACCGTGATCTGCGGCAGCGTTCGGCTTGGTGTATTGGGGTCGCTGTCGGGTTGATATTTAAGCCAGTATTGGGTGTGACTCACACCCAGCGAGGGTTCGAAATATCCCCAGCTGTTCTCGGCCCGGATGCTGGCGGCGGCCTGCAGATGGGCTCGGCTGCCGTTGGTGCGATCTCCGCCGCTAAAACCGTCGCGATCGCGCACAAAGCTCGTTAATTCGCCGGAGTAACGCACCCTGGCCCGGCCGCTGTCGTCCAGGCGCTGGTTGCCGCGCAGGGTCAGCTCCGGCAGTTTTCGGTAGGGCGTGGTGCTGGCGGTGTCGATGGTCTGGTAGCTTTGCAGCTTGGCTTGCACCAGCCAATCATCGCCCCGGTAGCGTAAACGCGCCTGCTGATTGAGGTGGGTCTGTTCCGAAATACCCAGCTCGTTATTCAGGTCACTGAAATAAGCGTTGTCACTCACCGAGGTGAAATCGATCCCGCTGTCCCACTGCGGTGCCGGCGCCCCCTGGTGTTTTACCCCCAATAGCCAGCGATCTCTCAGCGCCTTATCGTCGTTGGGTAAAAAGGCGGTGCTCAGCTGATAGCTGCCGGATGCGAACAGTGAGCGGAACTCGTTTTCCAGCATCAGGCCACGTTTTGAGAGAAAACGTGGTGTCAGCGTGTCGTCGTACTGGGGGGCCAGATTGAAGTAATAGGGCGCGCTGATCTCGAGACCGCTGCTGGTGGTCTGGCCAAGGCCGGGTGCGAGGAAGCCGGAATGACGTTCGTTGTTAATCGGAAAATAGATATAGGGAACGTACAGCACCGGTACCCCCGCAATACGTAGGGTACTGTTGCGGGCGGACCCCAGGCCGGTTTCCGGGCGGAGCAGAATCTCTGAGCCGTTGATCGTCCAGGAATCGTTACCCGGTTCGCAGCGGGTATAGACGCCGTCGCGGATACGCACCGTGCCGTCGCCATAGCGGGTGATGGAGTCGGCTTCACCGCGCAGATGGCTGGCGTGAATCACAAACTGGGCGTCTTCCAGGGTGGTCTCGCCGCTAATGCCGTCCATCGCCGCCCGCTGACCCAGTAGCAGCATGCCAGGATCGCGCACCTGAATCAGGCCGCTGAGTTCGCCCTGGTTGTTTTGATGGTCCATCTCTGCCCGCTGGGCACGCAGCCGGCTGCTGCCCTGCTGCAAAAGAATATTGCCGACCAGTTCGGACTCCTTGCCCACCTGGGTACGGGACCGGTCCGCCTGCAGGTAGAGGGTGCGATCATTAGGATCATTGTTGGCCGGCTCAAACAGGGGTTCTTCGTAGTGCCCGTCGCAGTGGCTGATGGGGTCGATACCCTGTCTGTTCGGGTACCAGTCCATAAAGGCCCAGGGCGTTTGCGCGGGATTTAACACGCTGGCGCGGGACGCCTTGTTCAGCCGGTAGGCGTCCGGGTAGGCGCCTAGATATGCGCTGTTTTTATTGGCTTTTCCGGAGCGGATGCCCGGGCTGGGGTTTTGGCACAACCAGCCTTGCTCGCTGGCACTGCAGTTCCAGGTATCTGTCGACAGTGTTGACGGCGCCGCGTAGGCCGCAATGCTGGGCAGGACGCTGCTGGAAAGGGCGCAGGCCAAAAACGTGGTAACCCGTGACAGGGTCGACCTGTTAGGGTTTGCTGGTCGGGACATTGCGGGTCTGGTGACTCCCGTTAGGTAAATACTGACAGTACCGGCTCTGTCCGAATGCCGTCAGTTTCTAGTAAGATGCGCCTTTGCGGACGCGCATAATAAAGCATCAGGCGGTAGTGCGGCTACCCCGGCGCGACAGTGAAACCAACAGATGAGGCGATAATGACGAACGGGCATGAGGATATCCGGCTGGCAGCGTTGCAGGCCTGGGTCGTGAAAGCGTTTGCACAGCGGGGTATCGATCTGGCGACGGACTGGACCCTGACCCCGGTGTCTGGTGATGCCAGCTTTCGGCGTTATTTTCGTGTTCGCAGTCATAACCTCAGCTGGATCGCCGTGGATGCACCGCCCGAGAAGGAAGACAGTCGGCCCTTTGTCGCGATTGCCCACGCCTGGGAGTCGCTGGCGATTCAGACCCCCCGGGTCTTTCTTGCGGACGTTGATACGGGTTTTATGTTGCTGTCTGACCTCGGCGATGATCTGTACCTACAGGCGTTGACTCCTGGCAATGCGGATCGTCTCTATGGGGAAGCGCTGCAGACGCTGACCCATATTCAGCAGTGCCGTTCGGTGGCCCATTATCCGTTGCCGTCTTACGATGCGGCGCTTCTGGCACGGGAAATGGACCTGTTTGACGATTGGTTTGTGACCCCATTGCTGGGTATTGCGCTGACCGAAGCCGAGGCGCGGGTGCTGGCGGCGACAAAGGCCCTGTTGCAAGCCTCGGCGCTGGAGCAGCCGCAGGCTTGCGTGCACCGAGACTTCCATTCGCGCAATTTGATGGTGACCGCCAGCGACGGTCCGGGCGTATTGGACTTCCAGGACGCCGTCATCGGTCCGGTGACGTACGATCTGGTGTCGCTGCTGCGTGATTGCTATATCGCCTGGCCCGAGACCCAGGTTCGTGACTGGGCACTGGGTTATCGACGGACCCTGCTGGAGATGCGTTTGCTGGATGCGGTCGATGAGGCCACATTCTTGCGTTGGTTTGACTGGATGGGCATGCAGCGGCACATGAAGGCGATCGGTATTTTTGCCCGGCTGCAGCTTCGCGATGGAAAGCCTGCTTATCTGGGTGATATTCCCCGCACGCTGACGTATCTGTATCAGGTGGCGCGGCGCTACCCGCAATTCAGCGAATTTGTGGGCCTCTTGCAGGGGCGCATTTTTCCGGCGCTGCAGGCCAGTGGACGGTTTGATGCCCAGGCGCTGAGCGCGATCGGCCACGAGGACGCCGAATCGCCTCCATCACGTGCGAGGGCGAGTCGATGAAAGCCGTTATTCTTGCCGCCGGGCTGGGAACGCGTATGCAACCCCTGACGGCCCGCTGCCCTAAACCGCTGCTAAAAGTCGGGGGCAAAGCCCTGATCGAATATCATCTTGAGCGGCTTGCCGCCTTGGGCGTCTCGCAGGTCGTTATCAATACCGCCTATCTGGGCGGGATGATCGAATCGGCGCTTAAACGCGGCGAACGCTGGGGGCTGTCGATCCGTTATTCGCGCGAACACAGGCCGCTGGAAACCGGCGGGGGGCTGCTGCAGGCCTTGTCGGTGCTTGATGTGGACAATGATGACCCCTTTCTGGTGATTAACGGCGATATCTGGAGCGATTTTGACCTTGCACGGTTGCAAGAGCAGCCCGTTGACCTCGCCCATCTGGTGCTGGCGCCCAATCCGTCCCACTGCGAAAGCGGCGATTTTGTCCTAGTGGGCAGCGACGTTCGCAATGGCGGCGATGGCGAGCGCTTGACCTTTAGTGGCATCAGTTTGCTGCGTCCCTCACTGTTCGACGGATGCCTGCCGGGTAGTTTTCCGTTAGCGCCGTTGCTGCGTCAAGCGATGGACGCGGGCCGTGTCAGCGGCCGTTGTTACACGGGACGCTGGGTCGATGTCGGCACACCCGAGCGGCTGGCCATATTAGACGCGCTGTTGTGTTCACCGTCGGAGGACGCCCCGGGCGCAGGAGACAGAATATTATGATGGAGAATTCCAAGGCACTGGGGGAAGCGGTATTTTCCAACCGGACCGGCATCGTTATCGGTGCCCTGATTGGCGTCATGAGCGGTGGATTTGTCGGGCTGCTGGTCGGCGCGACGGTCGGCTTTTTTTCCCAGCGCGCCTTAAAAGGCATTCATGTCGGGGCTCTCAGTCCACAGAAGGCCTTTTTTGAAGCGACCTTTGCGGTCATGGGGCGCATTGCCAAGGCGGACGGTCGGGTGACCGAAAATGAGATTCGCTACGCCGAAGGGGTCATGACCCGCATGAACTTGTCCGGCGCTAAGCGGCAAGAGGCGATCGCGTTGTTCAACCGGGGTAAGGAATCCGGTTTTGAGCTGAGCTCGGTGCTGATTCCACTGGCGCGCTTGATCCGGCTGCGTTCGGACCTGAAACAGATGTTTGTCGAAATCTTGCTGCAAGCCGCCTATGCCGATGGTCAGGTGAGCCAGGAGGAGCTGTTGGTGGTACAGGAGGTCTGTTCCCTGTTGCAGCTCAGCTATCAGGAGTTGGAGCAGATTCTCCAGCGCAGTCGCGCCGAACAGGCGTTTCATCAGCAGGGCTTTCAGGGCAGTGGCCAGGGGGGCTACCAAGGTCAGGGGGCATTTGATCAGGCGTACCAGCGTAGGAATAACGCCCGTCTGCTCGAGCAGGCGTATGGCGTGCTCGGCGTCGGTAGCGAGGCCGGCGATAGCGATGTAAAACGGGCCTACCGACGACTGATGAACCAGCATCACCCCGATAAACTGATCGCCAAGGGGCTGCCCGAGGAAATGATGCAGCTGGCGAAAGAGAAAACCCAGGAAATTCAGGCGGCTTATGACCGGGTGCGTGAGGCGCGTAAGGGCGCTTGAGGCGGCGAACCTTGCCGGTTACGGCGGCTCAATATGACGCCGGATCAGTCCGCGTAAGGTGCCCAGCAGGCGCCGATCCGTCTGTTTCCAGTTGCTGGCCCTGGGAGGCATGCGGACCTTCATGTAGTTGCTCTTGCCGTTGCGCCGCGCCTGATTGGCGCGGGCCATGGCGAGGCGCTCTATCGCATCCTCGGTGGGGCTGGCACCGTGATACAGGTCGAGTAAGGTAAGCGTGTTTTTACCCACAAACTCGGTCATCGGTGGCAGGTCATCGACCGTGGCCTGTTGGGCATCGATCAGAATAACACTCAAGGTCTGCCGGGTGCTGCCGGCGCCAAAACGGGCCGCCCAGTAGCCGCCGCTGCCTACGCCAAGCAGGATGACCCGGGAGGCTTGCAGGCGCTGCGCCTGATCCAGCGCGGCGTTGATACGTTCATCCACTCGATCGGCAAATCCTTGCGCATCCCGGGCTTTGACCGGCGTTTCTCCGCTATCGGCCTTGGCGGCCCCGGGCACCGGAGGCAGCGGCGTGTCCGGCAAGGCCAGGGATAGGCTGTGCCAACCAATGTCCGGAAATCCCTTGCGCAGTGGCGCGATCAGCGCCGGCCAGTCCGGGCTGCTGCGGTCGTGGTGGAGCAAAATGACCACCCCCGCCGGGTTGGGGGTGTTGGCGCGTTCCAGCAGGCCCAGGAAGGATTCGTGCTGGGTCTCCAGCCACAGCGCCTCGGTGGTGGCGGACTGCGATTTGGCCAGCGCCGCCAGACGTTGTTGCTCAATGTCGGGGAGGTAGCGGCCATCGGCCGCCATGCTGCTGGCAGGCTGGCTGCCCGCTTTTGAGCGGCTGTCTGCCGGGCGGGTGACGGCGGCTGCGTCCGCGGCCACGGGGGCTGCCGGTTGCGAGGGTTCGGCAGCCAGCAGCGGTGTCGCCAGTGCAAGACTGCTGAGCAGGGCGAGAGTGAGAGAGGGTTTCATGGCCGCGAGTATACCGCGCTACGGGGGGGTTGCCATAGCGGCGATAGCGGGGCGTTATGGTGTGCGGTGGCGTCAGGCTGGCCTTGTGCGCTGTGATGTCAGGCTACAGCCCTGGCGCGGAATGGTTTAGAATAGCCCCCTTGTCCAGTCTTCAATGCGAAAATCCCCATGTCTGATTTCTTGATTGCTCCCTCGATCCTGTCTGCCGATTTTGCCCGCCTGGGTGAAGAAGTGGACAATGTACTGGCCGCCGGTGCGGATATTGTCCATTTTGATGTGATGGACAACCATTATGTGCCGAACCTGACCATCGGTCCCATGGTGTGCAAGGCGCTACGCAAACATGGCGTAACCGCGCCCATCGATGTGCACCTGATGGTCAAGCCGGTGGATCGGATGATCGCGGATTTTATCGAAGCCGGCGCCAGCTATATCACCTTTCATCCCGAGGCCAGCGAGCACATTGACCGCAGCCTGCAGCTGATTCGTGAAGGGGGCTGCAAGGCCGGACTGGTGTTTAACCCCGCCACACCCTTGCATTGCCTGGAACATGTGATGGATAAACTGGACATGATTCTGTTGATGTCGGTGAACCCCGGGTTCGGTGGGCAGACGTTTATTCCCGCCACGCTGAACAAGTTACGTCAGGCGCGTCAGTTGATCGATGACAGTGCGCGTGATATCCGCCTGGAAGTGGACGGGGGGGTCACGGTCGCCAATATTGCCGAAATTGCGGCGGCCGGTGCCGATACCTTCGTGGCCGGCTCGGCTATTTTTAACACCGATGATTATGCCGCCACCCTCGCCGCGATGCGTGCTGAACTGGCCAAGGCGTGAGTCTGCGCATTGGCGGGCAATTCCAGCCAAGCCTGATCCTGTTTGACCTCGACGGTACGCTGGTCGACAGCGTGCCGGACCTGGCGTTGGCGGTCGATCAGATGCTGCAGCGCCTGGGGCGTGAGCCGGCTGGGGAGCAGCGGGTGCGGGGCTGGGTTGGCAACGGTGCGCCCATGCTGGTGAAGCGCGCCTTGACTGGCCTGCAGCACCCCGATGCAGAACCGGCGGAATTCGCCGTTGCCCAGGACTATTTCTTGCAGGCCTACGCGGGCTGCGCGACCCGGGCCAGTCGCTTGTATGACGGCGTGCGACCCTTTTTGCACGCCGTGCACGAGGCGGGGATTCCGGTGGGGGTGGTTACCAACAAACCCGTGCGTTTCGTGCCGGGGTTGTTGGAGCACTTTGCCTTGGCCGACTTTTTCTCTCTGGTACTGGGGGGCGACTCCCTGATCGAGAAGAAGCCGCATCCGCTACCGTTGCAGCATGCGGCGGGGCACTTTGACCTGCCGGCGTCGCAGGTACTGATGGTGGGCGATTCCTGTCACGATGTGCTGTCGGCACGTGCCGCGGGTTGCCCGGTGGCGTGCGTGAGCTACGGCTATAACCATGGCATTCCCATCCAAGATTCTGCGCCGGATTGGGTGGTTGATTCACTGCCTAAGCTGCTATAAGGTGCCAAAAACACTCGGCGGCGCCCGAGGTGCATGACCTTAGGAGGCCTGATTAGCGCCCGCGCTGATCGGATAACAAAGACAAGCAGGTATCGCGTGGTAATAACGGCAATGACAGCAGAGCAGTGCGGCAGCGAGTTGCCGTTCAGGATCATGCAGCAACGACAAAGGACACACTGGCGATGGCGTTGCTGAGACGTTGACCCTTGAACGCCGTATTTTTGTGACTGACTGCTACCGGATATTGCTATGACCCCCGAACAATTCTCGCAACTGGCCGCCGAAGGCTATAATCGAATTCCCGTGACCCGCGAGGTCCTTGCGGATCTGGACACGCCGCTCAGCACCTACTTGAAGCTGGCCGATGCCCCCTACAGTTATCTGCTGGAGTCGGTGCAGGGCGGTGAGAAGTGGGGCCGTTATTCGATCATCGGCTTACCCTGCCGTACTGTCTTGAAAATCAGCGCCAACCAGGTCAGCGTCAGTTGCGATGGCCAGGTTGTCGAAGCCTGTGAGGTGGATGATCCTCTGGCGTTCGTCGAGACGTTCCAGACCCGCTACCGGGTGCCTGAGCTGCCCGGTCTACCCCGTTTTAATGGTGGTCTGGTGGGGTATTTTGGCTACGACACGGTACGTTATATCGAGCCAAGACTCCGCAACACCCCCCCGGATACGCTGGGCACCCCGGATATTTTGCTGATGGTGTCGGACAACGTGGTGGTGTTCGATAACCTCAGTGGCAAGTTGATCCTGATCTGCCATGCCGACCCTGCCGAAGAGGATGCCCTGGGGCAAGCGCAACTGCGACTCGACGAGCTGGTGGCGCGCTTGCGTTTTGCGGTGCCTGGCGATGTGATGCCGCCGGTGAGCGGGCCCGATGTCAGCGAAAGTGATTTTATCTCGGGCTTCAGCCAGGACTCTTTCGAGGGTGCGGTGGCGCGGATCAAGGACTATATTCTTGCCGGTGATGTGATGCAGACCGTGATCTCCCAGCGCATGTCGATCCCGTATCACCATCGGCCGCTGGACCTGTACCGTGCGCTGCGTTGTCTTAACCCGTCGCCGTATATGTACGCGCTGAACCTGGGGGACTTCCATGTGGTGGGCTCCTCGCCGGAGATCCTGGCCCGGGTCGAAGATGGCGAAGTGACCGTCCGTCCCATCGCCGGAACCCGAAAGCGCGGCGCAACCCCCGAGCAGGATCTGGCGTTGGAGCAGGAGCTGTTGGCCGATCCTAAAGAGATCGCCGAACATTTGATGCTGATCGATCTGGGGCGTAACGATGTCGGGCGGGTGGCCGAGATCGGCAGCGTTAAACTGACCGATAAGATGGTGATCGAGCGCTATTCGCACGTGATGCATATCGTTTCCAACGTCACCGGTAAGCTGAAAGCCGGCTGCAGTGCCATCGATGTGTTGCGCGCTACCCACCCGGCAGGCACGCTGAGTGGTGCGCCGAAGATCCGCGCCATGGAAATCATCGATGAGCTGGAGCCCGTTAAGCGCGGCGTTTATGGCGGCGCGGTGGGCTACCTGTCCTGGAACGGCAATATGGATACCGCCATTGCGATCCGCACGGCGGTGATTAAAGACCATACCTTACATATTCAGGCCGGGGCCGGCGTTGTCGCCGACTCGGTGCCGCGACTGGAGTGGAAGGAAACCCTTAACAAGGGCCGCGCGATCTTTCGCGCTGTCGCCATGGCTAGCCAGGGCTTCGATTCACTGTAATTCTGCCCACGGGGTGGTTGTAACGTCGCGCTGCAGCCACCATCATCTGTTGCCGATATATGGCAAACGGGTGGCCATGTCAGCCGGTTTATGTTGATAATTGGGACGGCAAATAATGAATACGCAATACCTGCAGCAATCTTTTACGCGCCTGCGGAGTAACAAAGCCTTCGAGCTGTTTGTGGTGGCGGTGATCATTGGTTCCGCGCTGCTGGTGGGGGCGAAAACCTATGAATTATCCCCCCTGTCCCAGACGCTGGTCGATTGGCTGGACAACCTGATTACGCTGTTTTTTCTGACGGAAATAGTCATTCGCTTTCTCGGCGAGGAAAACAAGCGCGACTTTTTTCGTAACCCCTGGAATATCTTCGATACTCTCATCGTCACGGTCAGTCTGATCCCGATCGAAAACAGCGATATGGCGCTGGTAGCACGCTTGATTCGGGTCTTCCGGGTGCTGCGTATGGTCTCCCTTATTCCTGAGTTGCGACTATTATTGAACTCACTGCTGCGGGCACTGCCTCAGCTTGGGTATGTTCTGCTGCTGATGTTTATTATTTTTTATATCTATGCAGCAATGGGTAGCACCCTGTTTGAAGCCATCAATCCGCAGCTGTGGGGAGATATTACCATCTCGTTGCTGACACTATTTCGGGTCATGACATTCGAGGACTGGACCGACGTCATGTACGAGACCATGACGGTCTACCCTCTAAGCTGGACCTATTATCTGTCGTTTATCTTTTTTACCGCGTTCGCGTTTTTGAATATGGTCATCGGTATTGTCGTCAACGTCATGAATGAAGAGCACGACAAAATAGTCCGCCAGGGCTCCCTGAAAGATCGGGATCCGACGCTGAGCGAGCTCTACGATCGCATCGAAAAGATGGAGGCGCGCTTGCTCGCTGCCCGGGAGTCGGACGATGATGATACGTCGGCGCTGAAACGTTAACGCGGGATGATGTAGTAAGGCGGCCGCGTAATACCGAGCAACAAATGTCGCCGTGGCGTAACGCCACGTCAGGTTAATAGCCTAAGGTGTCGGTGCTATTCACCCCACAGGCTTGATGCCCGGTTAAGACAAAGAGTCTCTCGCCTAAGCACAGGCATGATGCGATCCGGGTGGTAAGGACGCAAGGCAGGGATCAGCCAGGGAGCATGCGGTTATGGCGAGCAATGAAGACTATCAGGCCGAGCTGGCGGCGCTAAAACAGGCCTATATCAAAAACCTGCCCGAACGGTTGGCGGCGCTGCGCGCGATGTGCGCCTTACCGCGTGGGCAGTGGGATATGAAAGCCCTGCATCGATTGGTGCATAGCGTATCGGGTTCGGCCCTCAGTTTTGGTTTGGCGGCGATAGGCGCTCGGGCCAGACAGCTGGAAATTGAACTCAAGGCCGCGCTTGGTGCGGATGAGCCCGTGTCGGCTGCGCTGGCAAATGCCGTGGCCGTTGGTTTGCGGGAGCTGGATGCCTTGCTGCTGACGAGGGCCGCTGAGCCACATCGGCACGCGGATCGGGAAACCGTCGCGCTTAGCATCGGCCCCATATCGATCTATGTACTGGATGGTCCGCAGGGGGGGACGGGGGATTTACAGCAAGAACCTTTGCTGGCGGGTTATCGGTTCACCTATTTTAGTCAGTTCTCTGATCTGCAAGCCGCGACCAGGCTGAGGCCTCCTGCTTGCCTGCTGGTTGCGATGACCGCCGCGCCTGGCCAGGCGCTCGACGCCTGGTATCGCACTGTGCGAGAGGCTTCGGGGGATGCTCTGCCGCGGGTGCTGCTTGCGGTCAATGGGCGCTGGTCTGACCGGCTGGAGGCGGTACGGATGGGGTGCGAGGGTTTTCTTACGCTCCCTCTGCAGCCGGCATCGCTACGGGTGTTGCTGGATGAGTTAGTTGGCTCCGGCGGCGAGGAGGGCGTTCGCGTGCTTATCGTCGATGATATCCCTGAGCTGGCAGCCCGCTATGCGCTGCAACTGACGGCTGCAGGTATGGTGGCGGAGTATGAAGCCCGCAGCGACGCTGTGTTAGAAAAGATCGGTAATTTTTTGCCGGATTTGATCCTGATGGATATTTACTTGCAGGACTGTACCGGCTTTGAGATGGCCAGCGTGATCCGGCAATATTCCCACCTACGGCATATTCCCATTATTTTTGCGTCCTCTCGCTCCGATCCGGAGTGTCGTCGCCAGGCGATTGCTCAGGGAGATGTCTTGCTGGATAAAACCGCCGATAGCAGGGTATTGATAACGGCCGTCAGGCGTCGTGCCGACGCTGCGCACCGCTACATCTCACCCTGTCCCACGACCCGTTAACCGGGCTGTTATCCGAATCGGCATTTAATCGGCGCCTGGAGAGTGCCTGGGAGGCGTATCGGCGCTATCGATCGGCCTTTTCTTTACTGCTGTTGGCGGTGGATAACCTAAAGGAGATCAACCATCGCCACGGCCATGAGGTTGGGAATCAGGTGTTGAAGGGGCTGGGTCAGCTGTTGCTCAAAGCGGTGCGCGGTGCGGATACCCTGGCGCGACATCGGGGTGGTTTTGCGCTGATTCTGAGCGCAGGCGCGCATCATGATCCCCTGCCGGTCCGTCAGCGAATCAGAAACGGATTGCGACAATTATGCGTGAGTGCCGCCGGAACCGATATTCACTGCGCGTTATCCATCGGTATTACCCTGTGCAGTGATGAGGATTCATTACCGGCCTTGTACCAGACGGCCCAGCGTGCGCAACGGGAGGCGACGCCGTTGGCTGGGGCGATAAAACGCCATGGCGGCGGCGCGGCCGCGCAAGGTGAATAATGTTGCTCGCAGGCCGATCACGGCGGCGGCCACGGGCTCTGCTTCGGGCGACATTTTTGCGCGGCATGCCGTTGCCGCCTTAATAATCTCGCAACAGAGGCACGGCTTTAATCAGCCACAAAGGGAGTAGACAGGGATGGCGCGGATTTTATTGGCCGAAGATGAACCGTTTATCAACAGGATGCTGTGCTTGCGTCTGTCATTGCAGGGACATGAGGTGGTCTCGGTAACGAATGGTCAGGAGGCATTGGAGCGTGCTCTGGAAGGGGGTATGGATCTGATCTTGATGGATATGCATATGCCGGTGATGGATGGGCATCAGGCGACGGTCGCGTTGCGTGATGCCGGCTATCGCGGCAAGATCATTGCTGTGACGGCGTCGGCGATGCGCGACGACTGTCAGAAGGCGATGGCGTCGGGCTGTAATGCGCATATCTCTAAACCCGTGGGTGAGGATTTTGAGCAGATCATCGCCGGTTTTGTTGAATAGCGCGCTATCGACCAGTTTTTTTTTGCGGCTTTTATAGACATTACACCGCCAGCATAGACAATACAGGGTCCAGGTTTGCACAACACAGAGGCCCTGTATCGCATGCTGTTGATGATCGATAAC
>JBFGZS010000043.1:0-40983 GCA_041586615.1 Motiliproteus sp.
GAAAATGTGGCGGTGGGGCAGGGATTCGAACCCTGGGTAGGCTATTAACCTACGCCGGTTTTCAAGACCGGTGCTTTCAGCCACTCAGCCACCCCACCGCAGAGGCCGTGCATGATAGCGAATCCAGAATTTGTGTCAACCTTTCTGCGCGTATTTATTGAAAATGCTGTGCCGATATTCGCTTGCGGACAGAGAAGCCTCCCCGCCGACGCACGTCTTGCGCCTGATTCAGGCAGGGTTCATTGAACCGGTCTAAACTTGTAAAGCTTGGCATAACTCCCGTTCGGAGGCCCCATTGATCCACACTTCGTCGACAAAGAATTCGTCATGGGCGGATATTCCAATCGACGGTCGTCCCTTATACTCAAACTGCCTGTTTCTTAACCTGGCAGCAAAATATAGTTGGCAGGAGTTGTGTTATTTGCATTGGTCGATGGGATAAAGATAATCTTACCCACTGTCAGGTCGGGCTGTTTTTGCCCTTGTCGGGCGATTCCTGTATTTAGTGTGACGGGACCGGCGGTCATGGACCCTCTGTTAGACCAAACCATAAAAATCAGAACTAATTTCGGGATAGCCCATAATGAAAACGATACAAAAGACTCTCCTTAGCCTGGGTATCTCTGCCCTGATCGCAGGCACGGCACAGGCGGACATCAAGATTGCACTGGCCGGCCCCGTTACGGGCCCCGTTGCCCAGTACGGCGATATGCAGGTTGTTGGTGCGAAAATGGCGATCGAACAGATCAACAAGGCGGGTGGCGTCAACGGAGAAATGCTCGAAGGCGTGCTCTATGACGACGCCTGCGACCCGAAACAAGCCACCGCCGTAGCCAACAAAATTGTTAACGACGGCATCCAGCTCGTGGTCGGTCACCTGTGCTCCAGTTCAACCGAGCCGGCATCCGATATCTATGAAGACGAAGGCATTCTTATGATCACCGCCGCGTCGACCAGCCCAACCATCACGGAAAAAGGCTACCAGCTGGTCTTCCGGACTATCGGTCTGGACAGTCTGCAAGGGCCGTTTGCCGCCAACCATATCATCACCGCGGTCAAACCAAAGCGTGTGGCCGTTATTCACGATAAGCAGCAGTACGGAGAAGGTCTGGCCAGCTCGGTTAAAGAGGAACTGGACAAAGCCGGCATCAAGGTCGTGATGTTTGAAGGCATCACCTCGGGCGACAAAGACTTCTCGGCACTGATCGGCAAACTGAAAAAAGAAGCTGTCGACTTCGTTTACTACGGTGGCTACCACCCCGAACTGGGCCTGATCCTGCGTCAGTCACGCGAGAAAGGCTTCGAGGCAAAATTCATGGGCCCAGAAGGCGTGGGTAACCCCGACATCACCGCCATCGCAGGCAACGCCTCTGAAGGGCTCTTGGTAACCTTACCCAACAGCTTTGAAAAAGACCCACGCAACGCCGGCCTGGTTGCCGCGTTCAAGGCGAAGAACCAGGACCCGAGTGGCGCGTTCGTGTTCCCCGCCTACTCCGCGGTACAGATCATGGCTGACGCCATCAAGGCCGTCGGCAGTGTCGACACCATGGATATGGCCGAGCATATCCGCAAGACAACCTTCAGTACCCCTACCGGCCAGCTGGGCTTTGATGCGAAGGGCGACCTGAAACAATTCAGCTTTGTGGTCTATAATTGGCACGCCGACGGCAGCAAGTCTGCGGTTAAATAAGGCCACTCCTGCTTAGTAGAACACCCTCTTTTCACAAGAAAGGGGGTGTTTTTTTTGAGGGTCACGAGTCCTATGCTTGAAAATATTCTCTATTTCATTCAGCAGCTGCTGAACGGCCTGACCATCGGCAGTACCTACGCGCTTATTGCGATCGGTTACACCATGGTTTACGGCATTATCGGTATGATCAACTTTGCCCACGGCGAAGTGTATATGATCGGCACCTACGTATCCTTTATCGTCATCGCAGGGCTGACCGTTCTGGGATTGGAAAACCTGCCCTTGATCTTTATGGCTGCCCTGCTGGTCAGCATGGGCGTCGCGGCCGCCTACGGTTTTACCATTGAACGCGTCGCCTACCGCCCTCTCCGGGGGCAACCGCGCCTGCTGGCGCTGATTTCCGCCATCGGTATGTCGATATTCCTCCAGAACTTCGTCCGCATCTCCCAGGGATCGCGGGATATCGCGATGCCGAGCCTGGTCACGGGCGGCTGGAGTTTCGGCGACGCCAGCAGCTTTGAGGTCAGCCTCAGCTACATGCAGGTAATCATCTGGGTCGTGACCCTGATTACGATGGCGGCACTGACCCTGTTCATCTCCCGCTCCAAATGGGGGCGCGCCTGCCGCGCCTGCTCTCAGGACTTGGGCATGACCAACATGCTGGGTATCAACACCAATAACATCATTGCCCTCACCTTCGTCGTCGGCGCCGCCATGGCCGCCGTAGCCGGCTTGCTAGTAGGCATGTACTACGGCGTCGTCAACCCTTATATCGGCTTTATCGCCGGGCTCAAGGCCTTCACCGCGGCCGTGCTGGGGGGGATCGGCTCGATACCCGGCGCGATGCTTGGTGGCCTCCTGCTCGGCGTCACCGAAGCCATGACCTCTGCGTATTTCAGCAGTGAATACAAAGATGTGGTCGCATTTGGCCTATTGATAACCATACTGCTGTTCCGTCCTAGCGGACTGCTCGGCAAACCAGAGGTGGAGAAAATCTGATGAATAAAACCCTCTACCCTGCCATCTTCGCCGCGATCATCATGCTGGTACTGACCAGCCTGATGCTGGGCGTCAACCTGAAAACCGAAGGGATCGCCCTGACCCTGGAGGGTGCCGACCAACAGACCTGGCTCGCCATCGGTGCCGCCACCCTGGTGGTGTTTTTTTTCCAGCTGTTTCGCGCGCAGATCACCCGCGCGATCAAGCTACCCACGCTACCCAGCGTCGATAGCGTTCTACCGGCCGGTCAACAGCGGGACACGCTGACCCGCATCGGTGCCGGCCTGGTGATTCTGGCCATGTTTATCTGGCCATTTTTCGGCTCCCGTGGCGCCGTTGACCTAGCAACCCTGACGCTCATCTACGTGATGCTCGGCCTGGGCCTGAATATCGTGGTTGGTCTGGCCGGCCTACTGGATCTCGGCTACGTCGCGTTCTACGCGGTCGGCGCCTATACCTATGCGCTGCTGTCCCTGTATTTCGATGTCTCCTTCTGGATTGCGTTACCCCTGTCGGGTCTGCTCGCGGCGATTTTCGGCTTCCTGCTCGGGTTTCCCGTCCTGCGACTACGCGGCGACTATCTGGCGATCGTGACACTGGGTTTTGGTGAAATCATCCGGATATTACTGAATAACTGGACATCCCTCACCGGCGGGCCCAACGGTATCAGCCGCATCCCGAAACCCGACCTGTTTGGCCTGGAGTTCACTCGCCGCGCCAAAGGTGAAGGCAACATCCCGTTCCACGAATACTTTGGCATTGCCTACGACCCCAGCCACAAGGTGATTTTCTTGTACTTGCTGGCCGTCATCCTGGTACTGATCACGGTCTACGTTATCCACCGCCTCACCCGTATGCCCATCGGTCGTGCCTGGGAAGCGCTACGTGAAGACGACATTGCCTGTCGCTCGTTAGGATTAAATCCGACGTTCATCAAGCTCACCGCCTTCACCATGGGTGCCAGCTTCGCCGGCTTTGCCGGTTGCTTCTTCGCCGCCCGTCAGGGCTTTATCAGCCCCGAGTCATTTGTGTTTATCGAATCGGCCATTATCCTCGCCATCGTGGTCTTGGGCGGCATGGGCTCTCAGCTGGGTATTATCCTGGCCGCCGTGATGCTGACGGTACTGCCGGAACTTGCCCGTGAGTTCCAGGAATACCGAATGCTGATGTTCGGCCTGATGATGGTCTTTATGATGATCTGGCGCCCCCAGGGGCTGGTACCGATGAAACGCCCCCACCTGGAGCTGAAGCAGTATGACTAGCGCATTATTGGAAGTATCGGGCCTGACGATGCGCTTCGGCGGGCTACTGGCGGTCAATGGTGTCAGCCTGACCGTGCGCGAAAAGCAGATCGTCTCGGTGATTGGCCCCAACGGGGCCGGTAAGACCACCGTGTTTAACTGTATCAGCGGTTTTTACAAACCCACCGAAGGCACGATCCTGTTCGACGGCGAAGAAGTCCAGGGGCTCAAGGGCCACAAGATTGCACGCAAAGGGATGGTTCGCACCTTTCAACACGTTCGCCTGTTCAAAGAGATGTCCGTGATTGAAAACCTGCTGGTTGCGCAACACCACCAGCTTAACACCAACCTGTTTTCAGGCTTTTTCAAAACCCCGGCCTACCGCCTTGCCGAAGAGCAAGCGATGGAAAATGCAACCATGTGGCTGAAAAAGGTCGACCTGCTGGGTATGGCGAATCGGGAGGCCGGCAACCTGGCCTATGGGCAGCAACGCCGGCTCGAGATCGCTCGCTGTATGGTCAGCGGTCCGCGCTTGCTGATGCTTGACGAGCCCGCTGCAGGCCTGAACCCCAATGAGACCCAAGAACTGGACGAGCTGATCTGCAATCTGCGTGACGAGTTCGACGTCTCTATTCTTCTGATCGAGCACGATATGGGGCTGGTCATGGGGATCTCTGATCATATCGCCGTGATCAATCAGGGCACGCCGCTGGCCAGCGGCACCCCTGAACAGGTCCGTGACAACCCGGATGTCATCAAAGCCTACCTTGGAGAAGACTGATGCCGACTACCCCTAAGTCCTCCTCCGGCCTTGCGGCCACGAACGCGTTGATGCGCGCTATTCGCCACACAACCGGGGGACGAGCCTGATGCTGCGACTGGAAAACGTATCCACTCATTACGGCAAAGTACAGGCCCTTAATGATGTCTCCCTGGAGGTTAAGAAGGGCGAAATCGTGACGCTGATCGGCGCCAACGGTGCGGGAAAATCGACCCTGATGATGACGATCTGTGGTGATCCCCGCGCCAGCAGCGGCAAGATTTTCTTCAAGGACGAGGATATCACGCACAAGCTCACCGACAAGATCATGCGCACGGGCCTGGCAGTCGTCCCCGAGGGACGACGCACCTTCTCCGCGATGACGGTTGAAGAGAACCTCAGTATGGGCGGCTTCTTTGTCAGCAAAGCGCATTACGCTCGCAACATGGCGCGGGTCTTTGAGCTGTTTCCTCGCCTCAAAGAGCGCCAGCACCAACGGGCCGGCACCATGTCTGGCGGTGAGCAACAGATGCTGGCCATTGGTCGTGCGCTGATGAGCAACCCGGAGATGCTGTTCCTGGACGAACCGTCGCTGGGACTGGCGCCTATCATCATTCAGCAAATTTTCCAGATTATTGCGATGCTGCGGGATGAAGGTGTGACGATCTTCCTGGTGGAACAGAATGCCAACCAGGCACTCAAAATAGCCGACCGTGGCTACGTGCTTGAAAATGGCCGGATCGTCCTTCATGACACCGGCGACAACCTACTCGCCAACGACGACGTCCGCAACGCCTATCTCGGCGGTTAGCGGGGTAGCGTCCTGGCACCAAAACCACAGGCGACTCCTCAGGGAGTCTGCCTGTTTTCGCTCCACCAAGCCCCCTGTTTCTCGTGACCAAAAGAGCGAAGCCCGCTTGTATAATCCCCATGTTAAGCAATACTTACTGGCGCGAAGACTGATATCATTCGCTGCATACACCAGACCGTTCCATCCACCGATACGGTTAATAGCCGGTCGTACACCGGACACATGCTCATCTGACCAGGAGTGAGATCCATGAAGCGGTTAACCCTCATTCGTCACGCGACCTCGCACACCTCCGCCGAATCGGGCTCTGATCATGATCGGCCTCTCACGGAGCAGGGATTGAACGAGGCGAGTCAGATGGCTTCTCTGTTAGCCGGCCAGGGAAACCCGCCCCAATTGATTCTCAGCAGTAGCGCCAAGCGCGCATTAACCACCGCGCATATCTTTGCTGAGGCACTCGCCTACCCACAACAGGAGATCGAACTGCTTCCTGAGCTCTACAGCGCCTATAACACCACGCTGATCAACCTGATCCAGCGCCAGGACGACAACCTCCAGCACATCGCGCTCGTCGGCCACAATCCGGCCATCAGCGAATTCAGCCAATTTCTCAGCGGCACGCGAACCGGCATGTCCCCCGCCACCGTCATTCAGCTGCAACTCTCGATAACGCAGTGGTGCGAACTGGCCGAGAATTGCGCGACCCTTCAACACGCGCTGCGCCCCTCCCTCGCACAACCCGGTTGACGCGTCAGCAACAGCGTTTATGATGCGCACTTTAGCGGAGTTTTGTCATGCTGCGAATTTGGCGAAAGGCACGCACGGACCGTCTGCTGCAACAGGCTATTTGTCACCAGGATGGCGTTCGGCTCGTAAAAGCACTCAGAAAAGGCGCTGACCCGACGCGAGGTTATGCGCTTAAAGCCTCCTCGCGCCCTGCCCGATCGCCACTCCAGCACTGTATCGACACCGGTTTCAGTGACGGCGTGCGCTTACTGCTCAGTCACACCAAGACGCATCCTGAGCAAGAGAGCGAACAGGCAGGCTTATTAATTGCGGCTATTCAGCACCCGCAAAACAGTTTGGCGCTACTCAACGCGCTGCTGCTCGGCGGAATTCGCGCCCAGGCCCTCTCCAGCCAGGCGTTATTTGCCTGCCTGGCGTTACCCGCAAACAAGGTCTCTCTGCATCTCGATCGTCTGCTGCAGTACGGCGCCGATATTCATGCACAAGACGCCCAGCAGAAAACCCTGCTGTACCACCTTCTGCAACGGGAAGATCAAAGCACCCTGGGGATGCTGATTAACGCCGGGGCATCACTACCGAGTGACCTTGACCGGGTGAACTGCAGCAGCGCCATCAAGCAGTTTGCCCTGCGCTTACACAACGACCTGGCCACCCGGCGACTACTGGATTCTCGGTAAAAGGTTACCTTGCCGCGAATATTTCCAGCGAACCCGCCCGCCAACCACTATATTTAATGCGTGGAGCCTGTTGTATATCCCGGATTAAACCAAGCCTAACCATGCCACCGTCCACAGTGCGCTTTTTGCGTGTCGTAATCCTCTCACAAGGCACGACAGCAGTACCCGGCTGATTCGGGCAGGGCTGACGGACACGCAGACAGGCTGGCAAGGTCAAACCAATGCAGCCGATCATTGAGCAAAAGGGTACGCGTAACAAACATACAACGAGACAGGTCACTGGTCGCCGCCCTTCACGGCGTTATGGGTGCCAGACGGCGTTGCTCGGCCTGTTATTTCTGTTACTGCTAGGGCAGACGGTGCGGGCGCAGCCAGAATATTTAACCCCCGTGACGCTGCAATTACGCTGGCATCATCAGTTTCAGTTTGCCGGCTATTACGCGGCAAAACAGCAAGGTTACTTTAAGGACGCGGGCTTCGACGTCACCCTGCGCGCCGGGGCCACGGGGCACGAACCGGTGATCGAGGTACTGGCAGGCCGTGCGCAGTTTGGCGTGGGGAATAGTGAAGTGCTTTATCAACGGCTGCTCAACCAGCCCTTGATAGCCTTAGCCGCCATCTACCAGCATTCACCGTCGGTTCTGCTGGTGCGTCAGGACAGCGGTATACATAGTGCACAGGACCTTATCGGGCGCAACGTCATGACCATCGGCATCGAATACGATGCCGGCCTGATGGCCATGCTCCGCAACGAGGGAATCGACCCCAAACAGGTCAACTTTATTCAAAAGAGTCATCAGATCGCCGACTTAATTGAAGGACGCACCGATGCCTATAGCGCCTACCTGACCAACGAACCGTACGCTATGCAGCAACATGCGGTACCGTTCAATATCATCAGCCCCAGCACCTACGGTGTCGATTTCTACAGCGATATTCTGTTCACCACGGAAGCCTTCAACGACCTTAACCCCGAGGGTGTGCGCAAGTTCCGCGCCGCAGCACTCAAGGGCTGGGGCTACGCGTTACAGCACAGGGAACAGACCATCGAACTGATCAAAACCGAATACGCGTCCACGAAATCTATCGCGCATCTTCGCTTTGAAGCCGAGGCGATACGCCCACTTATCATGGCCCATATTGTTGAGATTGGCCATATGAATCCCGGACGCTGGGCGCATATGGCTGACGTATTTGCACGCGAGGGTATGGTCGATCAGGAGTATTCTCTGGACGGTTTTATCTACGATCCCTCCCCGACCGCCGGCTACCAACAATGGCGCAGAACCACCTTTATCCTGATGGTGGTTATCGGCGTCATCGGTATCACCGCCCTGATACTGTTGCGCTTTAACCGTAAGATGGTCAACGAAATCAATTCACGCCGCCAGACCGAAAGAGAGTTGGAACGACAAAAAGCCTTATTTGAGGCCATTTTTAACGGCACCCCCGATGCCACCCTGTTTTGCAGCAATAAACGTAAGATACTGATGTGCAACCCAGCGTTTACCGACATATTTGGTTACACGCCCGAAGAGATCATCGGCTCCAGCACCGCGCAGTTTTATAAGAACAAACAAGACTTTATCGACCAGGGCCAACTACGCTACAACCGAAGAGCCGGCACAGAGCTTAAAATACCGCCCTATGAAATCAGCTACCAGCGCCGCAACGGTGACATTTTCCCCAGCGAAACGCAGGGCGGTTGGGTCGTCGATAATGAGGGACAGATTCTCGGCTACGTTGTCGTGATTCGTGATATAGGCCCGTTGAAAGCCGCGCAGAAAGAGATCGAAAAACTGGCTCTGACAGATGCGTTAACCGGTATCGCCAACCGCCATCAGTTTGAAACCCGCCTGCAGGAATCGCTCCAGCTCGCCCAACGAACCCATGCGTCAGTCGCACTGATCATGATCGACCTGGACAAGTTCAAACCGGTCAACGACACCTTTGGCCACCCGGTAGGTGATGCGCTGCTGTGTCACGTTGCGACGCTGTTAAGCGCACAGTTTCGCAGTACCGACACGGTTGCCCGTATTGGCGGTGATGAATTTGCCGTGGTGGTCTTCGCCCCGGAACCCTCCGATACCCTGATGCCGGTAACGCGCTTTCTGGCGCAACTTAGCAGCCCCATCACCCTCAAAGGACACCGCCTCGAGGTTACGGCCAGCGCCGGGATCGCGTTATATCCTGCTGACAGCCGTAACGCTACCGAATTAATCAAGATGGCCGACGCGGCCCTTTACCAGGCCAAACACAACGGGCGTAATCAGTACGTGCAGTACAGAAAACCGGCAGGACTCCGCACCGCCACCGTCCAGACCCCGCGCAGTGGAGCACGCGGCTAAATCATCGCCCTATCTCGACCGGACAAGGAATATGAACCCAAACATCACGCAGACGATTCTCAAGCTGCACCGCGAAATCCGTCAAAACTGTCATCACCTGACGCGAATGTCGATCGCCCTGTATGATGAGACGACCGGTATGCTGAGCAACTTTACCGATAGCGATGCATACGAATCCCCCTTAACGGGTTATCAGGCACGCCTAGAAGATGTGCCATCGTTACAGGCGATAGTCGCCTCAAACCAACCCAGGGTTCTGCAAGACATCGCCAAGCCCCAACCCCCGGGTTGTCTATCCAGCCCGCCGACCCGTGCGCTGATAGCGGCGGGTTACCGCTCCAGCTATACGCTGCCGTTACGTTATAACCAGGCTTTTCTCGGCTTCCTTTTTTTTGACTCCGATGAAAAAAACTACTTCTCCGACGAGGTTACCACCCACCTGCAAACCTACGCCCAATTAATAACCGCTCTCATTTTTAGCCAGCTCTTTGCTATCAAGACCCTGGACGGTGCATTACGCACGGCGCGAACCTGTAGCCACCGGCGCGATGAAGAACCCCCCGACCATCTGACCCGAATGGCACAATACACACGACTGATCGCCGCAGGCGTTGCCAAAAAAAACCGGCTCAGCGACGAGCAGGTCGAATATATTTATCAGTACGCACAGCTGCACGATATCGGCAAAGTGGCCATTCCTGACAGCATTCTCCTCAAACCCGCGCGTTTGTGCGACGAAGAGCTGTATATTGTCCAAGGCCATGTCCGTAAAGGTGTTGAAATCACCACGACCCTGATCGGTCAGTTTGCACTCGGCAACTTACACCACATCGATATTCTCAAAAATATCATTGCCCACCATCACGAGCGTCAGGATGGCTCGGGTTATCCACAGGGGCTGAAAGCGAATCAGATACCGATAGAAGCACGCATCGTTGCGGTTGCCGACGTCTTTGACGCATTGACCCACCGCCGTCCCTACAAAAGCAGCTGGTCGGTAGACGACGCCTTCCGCTACCTGCTTAGCGAATCGGGGTCTTTATTCGATCGCCAATGTGTCCAAGCCGCCGTGGCACAGCGAGAACAATTTCAGGCCATTCACCAGCGCTACCCGGGACAGTGGCATACGGAGCATTGATTGGATATACGAAGCATGGACATACGGGCTTAACATACGGGGTTAACATACGGGTTAAAGCACGGCCGCGCTGCCCCAGGGTGCGGAGATGCTTCCCGGTCGGTCACGACACCCTATCACTCGCCCTACCACTCGCCCTGTCGCTCGCCCGGTATAAGATGGTATAAGTTCGGTTTATCATTTCAAAATCTGCAATCAAAGGCTGACGACACGGATGGACCTGAAACCCCTCAAACAATTCCTCGCCCTCACAGAAACCCTGCACTTCAGTCGTGCCAGTGAGATCTGTCATGTCAGCCCTTCGACGCTCACCCGGACCATCAAGCAATTGGAGGCCGAGCTGGGGGTGACGCTATTCGAACGTGACAATCGCGAGGTACGCATCACCCCCGAAGGGCGCCGTTTCCAACAGTATGCCCGCGACACCCTGATGCAATGGGACCTGCTGCGCAACGCCATGCAGGCACAGCAGGGGGAGTTACAGGGTGAGATCAGCCTGTATTGCTCGGTCACCGCCAGTTACAGTTTTCTTTACGCCATCCTGAGCGAATTCCGGCGCCGCCATCCGCGCATCGAGATCAAACTCCACACCGGCGATCCCGAATTGGCTATCGCCAGAATTCTGGCCGGCCATGAAGATATCGCCATTGCCGCACGCCCTGATAGCCTGGCCAGCGGGCTAGCTTTCAAGCCCATGGCCGATTCACCCTTGGTCTTTATTGCCCCAGCGCAAGAAGCCAGCATCGATTCAAGCCTCGAGCAATCCCTGGGAGGCGGACACTGGGGGGACGTCCCGATGATTCTGTCAGAAGGCGGGCTTGCGCGGCGCCGCATCAACGCCTGGTTCAAGGACAAAGGCCTCAAGCCGACCATCTACGCGCAGGTCGCCGGCAACGAAGCCATTGTCAGCATGGTCAGCCTGGGATTCGGCGTCGGCGTCGTACCCAAGATTGTGCTGGATAACAGTCCGCTGGTTGAGCGAGTCCGGATATTACCGGTCACCCCGCAGTTGGCGGGTTATCAGGTCGGCCTTTTTACCCTGGAGAAAAAACTCAACAATCCGCTGATCCACGCATTCTGGTCGCTGCTGAACCCGCCGCACTGACGCGCTTATCGATCCAAGCATAACGGGGGCGGTTCCTTTTAACCGCCTAAAAAACGCAACAGGCCACCCGAAGGTGGCCTGTTGCGTCGCGCGAATAGCCCTAGAGGCTAAGTACTTTCTCGCCCCGAGCAATACCACTCACACCGGTACGCACGGTTTCCAGGACATTCGCCAGACCGATAACACCGATAAAGGCGTCCAGCTTATCGCTTTCGCCCGCCAGCTGGACGGTATAGACCGAACTGGTGACATCGACTACCTGGCCCCGGAAGATCTCCACAGTGCGCATCACTTCAGCACGCTGTGATCCAACCGCCTTGACCTTCACCAGCATCAGCTCACGCTCGATATGGTCGCCTTCGGTCAGGTCCACCAGCTTAACGACTTCGATCAACTTGTTGAGATGTTTGGTGATCTGCTCAATAACACGGTCATTACCCACAGTGGTCAGGGTCAGACGCGACAGGGTCGCATCCTCCGTGGGTGCCACCGTCAACGACTCGATGTTAAAGTTACGCTGTGAGAACAAACCAACCACCCGTGACAGGGCTCCTGCTTCGTTCTCCAGCAGAACAGAAATAATGTGACGCATGTTAAGTTCTCTCCGTTTTGCTCAGCCACATATCACGCATAGACGCCTTGGGCACCTGCATCGGATAAACGTGTTCGTAAGGGTCGACATGAACATTGATAAACACCAGTCGATCCGTCATCGCGAAGGCCTCAGCCAGTTTCGCCTCCAGATCATCTCCCGGTCCGATCTCCACACCCACATGACCGTATGACTCCGCCAGTTTGGTAAAGTCGGGCAGCGACTTCATATAGGACTGCGAATGACGACTCTCGTAGTTAAGATCCTGCCACTGTCGCACCATCCCCAATGACTGGTTATTCAGGCAAACAATTTTCACCGGCAGATTATACTGCGCGCAGGTGGACAGCTCCTGGATATTCATCTGGATACTGCCTTCGCCAGTAATACACACCACCACATCGTCGGGGAAGCTCAGCTTAACCCCCATCGCAGCGGGCAGACCAAAGCCCATGGTTCCCAGCCCACCGGAGTTGATCCAGCGACGCGGCTTGTTGAACTTGTAATACTGGGCTGCAAACATCTGATGCTGGCCAACGTCGGAACAGACATAGGCGTCGCCACCCGTCACCCGATGGACCGCTTCAACCACCTGCTGGGGCTTGAACAGTTCCGAATCGTCGGTGTTATAACGGCCACCATGGCGTGAACGCCACTCCTCAATCTGTTGCCACCAGGTGCTGCGCGCCTCTTCATCGGGCGTGAACTCGGTGGCCTTGATCTGCTTCAGCATCTCGTTGAGCACCGCATCGGCGGGGCCGACGATCGGCACATCCGCACCAACGGTCTTGGAGATAGAGGAGGGATCGATATCCACATGGATCAGCTTGGCCGTCGGGCAGAACTTCTCGGTCGCATTGGTGATCCGGTCATCCAGTCGCGAGCCAATATTGATCAACAAGTCACTGTGGTGCATGACCGTATTCGCCTCGTAACTGCCGTGCATTCCCGGCATACCCAGATAAAGCGGATCGTTACCGGGAAAGGCACCCAGGCCCATCAGGGTGTTGATCACCGGCAATTTAAGCAGCTGTGCCAGCTCGATCAGTTGTGCCGAGGCCTCTGCGGCAATCACCCCTCCGCCTGCCAGCAGGACGGGACGCTTGGCCGAGACCATCAGCTCAACGGCTTTTTTGATCTGACCGCTATGACCCCGGGTAACCGGGTTATAGGAGCGCATTTTCACCGACTTCGGATACACATACTCAAAACGGTCGGTCGGTGCCGTCATATCCTTGGGAATATCAACCACAACGGGGCCTGGGCGACCGGTAGACGCGAGATAAAACGCTTTTTTCAGCGCCATGGGGATCTCGGACGGATGCTTGATGCTCAGGTTGTGTTTAACGATCGGGCGGGTAATACCCACCATGTCACACTCCTGGAACGCATCTTCCCCGATCAGGTGGCTCATGACCTGGCCGCTGATAACGACCATGGGAATCGAATCCATGTAGGCGGTTGCGATGCCGGTAACGGCATTGGTCGCACCGGGGCCAGAAGTGACCAGCACTACACCGGGCTTACCGGTTGCGCGTGCGTAGGCATCGGCCATATGTGTCGCAGCCTGCTCATGACGCACAAGAATGTGCTCCACCGCATCCTGCTGGAATAAAGCATCGTAAATATGCAGAAGGGCTCCGCCCGGATAGCCGTAGATGTATTCAACACCCTCGTCTTTCAGAAAGCGGGCAACCATTTCAGCGCCGGAAAGTAGTTCCACGTGTTTCACCCTCGAGTCGTACCCAGACAAGCGTCTGCGGCATCGGTAAAAATCATACTTTTCGCGATTGCATTCGCGCCACTCTGTTCCGGCCAATAGCGCAAACCTGTCTGGCATGCAGACGGGACTAGCTTAGCTATACCGGGATCATGAGTGTCGCCAGACAGAAGGGTCGGTGACAAGGTTCAGGTCATGTACCGGCACAATACGTTAGCCAGTACGACTGGAAGGAAGTAAGCCCGGTATGGCCTAATTCACATGATGTTGGGGGTACCCAAACACCACTGCCCAAACAGAAGGACCGTTATTGTGGCACCGAACGGTAACCGGATCAACTCGGCTAAAGGCGAATAGTACGATTTTCTAGGGCAGGCACCGATTCTGATTTATAGTTACCCCATAGGCGGGGTGTCAGCGACAACCCAAGTGCTGCACCGGCCCCTGACCCAGTGATGGACGGTGATTCAACTGAGACGCACCTGTTAAATAACAATGAGGAATACCATGAGCGCAATTGAACTGCGGAACCGCGACCGAATTATTGAAGAGTTGAAAGTCTTTATCAAACGCGTGCTGATTGAGCCGGATATCGCACCGACCTGCCTGAAGATCGCGCGCGATCTGGCCAATGAGCCCGATGCCAACCGCTTGATCGCTGAAAAGATCGCGGCCACCACCAGCGTCAAGATCCCAGCCGTGCAGAGCGATGCCGACAAGCTGTTTCTCGAACTGTTAAAAGACGTTGTGCGCGACGAGAAAGCGCTTTATTGAGTCGAGACGTGCCGCCGAGACGTTAAGCCCAACTGTTAAGAATCAACTGTTAAGCCAGCCGAATCACGCAGCGCGAGGGGAGTCCATGTATATTGCCATGAACCGTTTTCGGATCAAGCCAGGACATGAAGAGCAATTTGAGTCCATTTGGCGTCAACGCGAGACCTATCTGAGCGAGGTCCCTGGGTTCGTCAGCTTCCAGTTGCTGAAAGGACCGGTATCCGTCGAACAGAGCCTCTACGTCAGCCATACCGTCTGGGAGGACCACGCGGCTTTCGAAGGCTGGACCCGCTCCGAAGCCTTCCGCAAAGCGCACGCGCAGGCGGGCATCAAACGCGACATCTATCTCGGCCCGCCGCAGTTCGAAGGGTTCGAATCGGTACTGTCACAGTAGGGACTAGGGACTAGGTCGCTTCTACCGAAGCGGCTAGGGACGAAACGGCAACGAGCCGGGCTTCAGGCTTCAGGCTTCAGGACCAGTATCGAACCATTCGCTACACGTTTCCAGTAGGTTGGGTTAGGCGTAAGCCGTAACCCAACATTATCGGCACTGCTAGCGACGCCCAACCCATCCGTTTAGCAGCCCCGCAGGGGCGCCCTAGCGCCTAGTACCTCGTCCCTAACCCTCATCAATGCGCCTGTTCCCAGTTCTCCCCCGCGCCGACTTCCACCAGTAGCGGAACGTCGAGTGTCGCGGCGCCGGCCATGCGGGTGGCGACCTCGGTGCTGAAGCGCGCAACGTCTTCGGTTTTGACTTCAAACACCAGCTCATCGTGCACCTGCATGATCATGCGTGCGTCCAGTCCGGACTCTGGCAACCAGGCGGCGATATCGATCATCGCCTGCTTGATAATATCCGCCGCGCTGCCCTGCATCGGCGCGTTGATCGCCGTGCGTTCGGCCGCCTGACGGCGCATGGCGTTACGCGCCTTGATCTCGGGCAAATACAGGCGTCGACCACGCAGGGTCTCGACATAGCCTTTGTCCGCGGCGCTTATACGGATATCTTCCATATAGCGCTGCACGCCGGGGTACGTCTCGAAGTAATGCTCAATATAGCGCGCCGCGTCGTGACGGCCGATGCCCAGCTGCTTGGCCAGACCAAAGGCCGACATGCCGTAGATCAGACCAAAGTTGATCGCCTTGGCGCTACGCCGCTGGTCGCTGCTGACCTGATCCAGCGCGACCTTGAACACTTCGGCGGCGGTGGCGCGGTGAATATCTTCCCCTAACGAGAAAGCCTTGAGCAACCCGGCGTCCTGCGACAGGTGCGCCATGATGCGTAGTTCGATCTGCGAATAATCGGCCGCCACCAGCCGGTAACCCGGCGGCGGGATAAACGCCTGCCGGATACGCCGGCCTTCGGTGGAGCGTACCGGAATGTTCTGCAGGTTGGGGTCGGTCGATGACAGGCGGCCGGTGGCAGTTACCGCCTGATGGTAAGAGGTATGGATACGCCCGGTAACGGGGTTGATCATCAACGGTAGCTTGTCGGTATAGGTCGACTTGAGCTTGCTCAGGCTGCGGTGCTCCAGTATTAGCTTCGGCAGCGGGTAGTCCAGCGCCAGCTCCACCAGCACCTCCTCGGCCGTCGAGGGTTGCCCCTTCGGGGTCTTCTTGATGATAGGCAATTTCTGCTGCGCGAAGAGAACCTCCTGCAGCTGCTTGGGTGACGCCAGGTTAAACGGCGCGCCCGCCAGCTCATGGGCTTCTTTTTCCAGCTCGGCCAGCCGCAAGGCCAGCTCCTGACTTTGCTGCGCCAACATCGCGGCATCCACCAGCGCGCCCTGGCGTTCGATCATGGCCAGGATCGGAATCAACGGCTTTTCCAGCGTCTCGAACACGGCAAGCAGACCAGGCTCCTGGGCCAGTTGCGCATGCAGGGTCTCATGCAGACGCAACGTAATATCGGCATCTTCGGCGGCGTAAGGCGCGGCCTGTTCCAGGTCGATCTGATTGAAGGTCAGCTGCTTCTTGCCCTTGCCGGCGATATCGGTGAAATGGACGGTTTTTACCCCCAGATACTTGTCCGCCAGGCTGTCCATATCGTGGCGCGTGGCCACCGAATTCAGCACGTAGGATTCCAGCATGGTGTCAAACGCCACGCCTTTCAGGGTGATGCCATAGCGGGCCAGCACGTTCATATCGTACTTGATATGCTGCCCGACCTTGAGCGCGGCCGCGTCTTCGAGCAGGGGTTTCAAGGCGTCCAGTACGGCGGCACGGTCCAGCTGCGCCGGCACACCCACGTAGTCATGGGCCAGGGGCACATAGGCCGCCTGACCCGGCTCGACACTGAAGGACAGGCCGACGATCTCGGCTTCCATCACGTTCAGGCTGGTGGTTTCGGTATCGAAGGCAAACAGCGGTGCGGCCTGCAAGCGCGCCAGCCAGACATCGAACTGTGCCTGATCCAGCACCGTTTCATACTCACAGCATGCCGGTGCGGTGGGCTGCTCCGAAGACTCAACCGGTTCGCCGCTTAACTCCTCGATCCAACTGCGAAACGCGTAGCGGCCGAAATATGTCAGCAGCAGCGCATTGTCCGGCTGCGGCATGCCGATATCGGTCACGCCAAGGTCCAGCGCCACGTCGGTCTTGATGGTGGCCAGGGTGTAGGAAAGGTCGGCGGCGTCACGGTTGTCCGCCAGTTTCTTGGCCATGCTCTTACTGCCGCGAAAGCCCAGCGCGGCGATGGCCTCCAGATTCTCATACAGGTCGGCAATGCCACCGATCCCTTGCAGCAGGGCCAGCGCGGTCTTTTCACCGACACCGGGCACGCCGGGGATGTTATCCACCTTATCCCCCATCAGGGCCAGATAATCGATGATCAGCGCGGGGGGGATGCCGAATTTTTCCTGTACGCCCGCCGGATCCATGACGCTATTATTCATGGTGTTGATCAGGGTGACATGCTCATCCACCAGCTGCGCCATATCCTTATCACCGGTAGAAACCAGTACCGCACGCCCCAGCGCCGACCCCTGACGCGCCAACGTGCCGATGACATCGTCCGCCTCGACCCCGTCGATCATTATCAACGGCAGGCCCATCGCCTTCACAATGTCATGAATGGGTTCCACCTGCAGGCGCAAGTCATCCGGCATGGAGGGCCGGTGTGCCTTGTATTCGGGATAGATCTCGTCGCGAAAGGTCTTGCCCTTGGCGTCAAACACCACGGCCACCGGGCTGGCCGGATACTGCTTGATCAGGCTGCGCAGCATGCTGGTAACAACCCGGATAGCCCCGGTTGGAAACCCTTCTGCGGTGCGCATATCCGCCTGCTGGGACGCAAAGAAAGCACGGTAAAGATAGGAGGATCCGTCGACCAGGATAATCGGGGCGTCTGTCATGGTTCTCTCAAACTCTGAATAAAGAAACGCCCATGATAAAGAATCCGCCATCGAAAACCAGCGACGATAGGCACGAGTGCCGCCAAGGCGCTAAAATCAGCTATTAACCCGGCGGGTTAATCGATAAGGTCTCATTCCCGCTCCACCGCCGATAACCAGCAGCGCGTGAGGCCGCCGAGCAGAGGTCTGTTATGATAAAAAACACACTGCAACGTCTTGCGCTACTTGCCCTGTTGCTGCCGGTAACCGGTCCGGTGGTCGCCGTGCAACCCAACTACAGTGACAGCGAGCCCGAAATCACAATCCGTCGTGGCACCGAGGGCGAGGTGTACTACGACTACGTGCGCAACGGCGAAGTCGTGGAAATCAAGGTTGTCCCTACAAACGGTAAGCCTTACTATTTGGTGCCCGCAGAAACCGGCGCGGGGTTTATCCGGCTCGACCGTTCGCAATTACTGATACCCAAATGGGTACTGTTCCGCTGGTGACGCCCGTCACGGGTCATGTGACAATCGGCGTTATCGGTACGTCATCGCTACGCGATACCGCTCGATTGCGCGATGATTCGGCACGCAGATTCGAGGCCGGTTTTAATTGTGCACCTTGGATTAGTACCTTTACGTGGCACCTTTAAGTAGTACCTTTACGTGGTACCTTTACGTGGTACCTTTAGTTAACATCTTTAATTACTATCTTTACTATTTTTTCAGCAGTGAGTGACGGATTCCATGGCGGTATATACCCAGCTTTCCCACGACGATCTTCACGAATTTCTCGCCGATTTCACGCTGGGGGAATTAACGGATTTACAGGGAATCGACGGCGGCATCGAGAACACCAACTATTTCGTGACAACCAACGGAGCGGTCAGCACCCCGGCCCCCGGTGCAGACACACAAACAAAGGTAGAAACGCCAACGCGAGCCGATACGCCCGTCCCCACAACGCAGCACTTTGTCCTGACCCTGTTCGAAGAACTGTCGCAAGATGAGATGCCTTTTTTTGTCGAATTAACCCGCTTTCTCGCCGATCGCGGTGTGCCTGTACCCGCGCCGTTACGCGATCGCAACGGTATCGCACTCAAACAGCTCAAGCAGCGGCCTGCACTGCTGCTGCCCCGTTTCGAGGGAGGACAGCTGGCGCAGGTTGACGCACAGGCCTGTACCCAGATCGGTCACGCCCTGGCCCAGATGCATCGCGCAGGTAGCGATTTTTTCATGAGCCGTCAGGCACACCGCGGGGTCTTCTGGTGGCGCCGGGAATCGAGCCGGGTCGCGCCGCTGCTCAGTGAGGAAGATGCCTTGCTGTTGCGCAACGAAGTGGAGAGTTTCGACGCGTTGCGCCAGCAACCCTGGGACCTGCCGCAGGGGGTTATTCACGGTGACCTGTTTCACGATAACGCCCTGTTCCACCAAGGCACGCTGTCCGGCATCATCGACCTGTATAACGCCTGCACCGGCTACCTGCTCTACGACCTGGCCATCGTGGCCAATGACTGGTGCGTTGAATCCAACGGCCAGTTAGATCCGGTGCGCCTCGATGCACTCCTGCACGCCTACGCGGCTGAACGCCCCTTTACCGACGGCGAACGCAAGGCCTGGCCCATTCTGCTGCGCAGTGCCGCCATGCGCTTCTGGTTATCCCGCCTGATCAGCCTGCACGGCCTGGAGCCAACCCGCTACGAAGGCGCCCAGGTGATCAAAGACCCCGATGCCTTGAAAAAAATCCTCCTGGCACACCGGGCCAACCCCAGCAGTCTGCCCGGCTAACCCGGCCGCTGCACACACGGAACCTGAGCCATCACGCGCGGACCGTTGTATAATCGGCGGCCCGCGATCATGCGATCGATACCACGCGCTGCCTGCCAAACCTAGACGGCCAAGCCAAGAGAGCTACCCTGTTATGGACGTATCCCCGATTCTTGACCCCCTTAACCCCGCCCAGCGCGAAGCAGTCGCCGCCCCGGCGGGACATATGCTGGTGCTGGCCGGCGCGGGCAGCGGCAAGACGCGGGTACTGGTGCATCGGATCGCCTGGCTGGCCCAGGCCGAACGGGTGTCACCCCATGCGATTCTGTCGGTTACCTTTACCAACAAGGCGGCCAAAGAGATGCGCGGCCGCATTCAGGAGATGCTCGGTACCAGCCCCTATGGCATGTGGGTCGGCACGTTTCACGGTTTGGCGCACCGTCTGCTAAAAACCCACTGGCAGGACGCGGGACTGCAGGAAAACTTTCAGATCCTCGATAGCGACGATCAGCTCAGACTGATCAAACGCTTAGTTAAAGAGCAGTCTATCGACGAAAACCGCTGGCAGCCGCGCCAGTTCCAATGGTTTATCAACAGCCAAAAAGACGAGGGGTTGCGGGCCGGCCACATCGATCCTATCGGCCCTCACGAGAAGATGATGGCGGGTTTCTACCGTAGCTACGAAGAAGCCTGCGAGCGCAGCAGCCTGGTGGATTTTGGCGAACTGCTGCTACGCGCCCATGAACTGTGGCTCAAGCAACCCAAAATCCTGGCCCATTACCAGGATCGCTTCGAGCATATCCTGGTGGACGAATTCCAGGATACCAACACCATTCAATACGCTTGGTTGCGGGTGCTGGCGGGCCAGCGCTGCAAACTGATGGTGGTGGGCGATGACGATCAATCCATCTATGGCTGGCGCGGTGCCAAGATCGAGAATATTCAGCAGTTCAGCCGTGATTTTGCCGACGCCAAGACCATCCGTCTGGAGCAGAACTACCGCTCGACCGCCACGATACTCGACGCCGCCAACGGCCTGATCGCCAACAACCGCGGTCGTCTCGGCAAGCAGCTATGGACCGACGGGCAGCGCGGCGAGCCCATCTCACTCTACGCGGGTTTCAACGAACAGGATGAAGCGCGGTTTATCGTCGACACCCTGAACCAATGGGCCAAAGACGGTAACCCCCGCGCCAGCAGTGCGATTCTTTATCGCTCCAACGCGCAATCGCGCGTGTTGGAAGAAGCCCTGATCCGTGCCGGCACCCCCTACCGGATCTACGGTGGCCAACGCTTCTATGAACGGCTGGAAATCAAGAACGCGCTGGCCTACCTGCGCCTGATCGCCAACCGGCTGGACGATACCGCGATCGAGCGGGTCATCAATGTGCCGACCCGCGGTATCGGCACCCAGACCATCGAGACGGTGCGCCAACATGCCCGCGCCGAGGGGATCAGCCTCTGGCAGGCGGCCAACGAAGCCGTCTCACTGAAACTGTTTAGCGCCCGCGCCAGCAATGCCCTGCAAAACTTTATCGATCTGATTAATCAGCTCGACAGTGACAGCGCGCCGTTAAGCCTGCAGGAGCAGGCCGAACACTGCATCCGTCACAGCGGCCTGATCGCCCATCATCGCAAGGAAAAAGGCGAGAAGGCCCAGGCCCGCATCGAAAACCTCGAGGAACTGGTCAGCGCCGCCCGTCAGTTTGCCGGCACCTGGGAGCGCAGCGCCGAGCAAGAAAATATCCCGGTCCTGGCGGCCTTCCTCGACCAGGCGGCCCTGGATGCCGGCGAGGGCCAAGCCGATGAGTTCGAAGACAGCGTACAACTGATGACGCTGCACTCCTCCAAAGGTCTGGAGTTCCCGCTGGTCTTTCTCGCCGGTGTCGAGGAGGGCTTGTTCCCCCACAAGATGTCATTGGAAGAAGCCGGACGTCTCGAGGAGGAGCGCCGCCTGTGTTACGTCGGGATCACCCGGGCGATGCAAAAGCTGTATATGACCTACGCGGAATCGCGCCGCCTGCACGGACAGGACACCAGCAACCGCCCCTCGCGCTTTATTCAGGAGATCCCGGCGGAACTGCTGGAAGAGGTGCGTATGAAAAGCCAGTTCAGCCGTCCGCTCAGCACTAGCCGCACTGCCAGCAAGCATCCGCGCTTTAATGATACCGAGATTCCGGAAACCAACCTGCGTCTCAGTCAACGTGTCAGCCATACCACGTTCGGCGAAGGCGTGGTGCTCAATTATGAAGGCGCAGGCCCCAATGCCCGGGTACAGGTCAAATTCGATAACGTCGGCACCAAGTGGCTGGTCGTATCCTACGCCAAGCTGGTACCGCTGGATTAACTGACGATCGGCGCCTGCGCGAACCGCAGGCGCCCCTGCACGGCTCACTCTGTACCTCAAGCCCTGCGTATCAAACCCTGTGCCTCAAGCCCTGCGTGTCAAACCCTACGCCTCAAGCCCTGTGCCTCAAGCCCTGCCTCAAGCCCTGCGTGTAAAGCCCTTCCGGCTCAGCCTACGCGCTACCGTCAACCCTGGCCGGCTGCGTCCGCGTACAGACGATTAATCGGACAGCGACTTTTTTACCGCGGCCAGGTAGCGCTTAAAATAGTAATCCAGTACGCGGTTGCAGCGCGAGAAAATCGTGGTCAGTACCATGATAAACCGCATACGCTTGCGGGATATTTTCACAGGCTCGCCACGCTCGAAACGCGCATAATCCCGGTTAACTTCCCGCAGGGTCGCGACCGCAAAAAACAGGGGCCACAGGCAGAAAAGCCGGATCGTTTTCTCCTCCTTGGGCAGATGTTCGATGTACGTGAACGCGTTACGCATATGCGCCAGGCAATGCCGCGTCATCTGCCGCACGGCCGGTTTGCCTGCGCCGTGTTTCGGACGGACAGACAGTGGCCAAAAGGTAATGCCACGCTCATCGTCGACCGCGTAGTCCTTGATAATATTGGTGTACTGCAACGCCAGCCCGAAGGCGATCGCGTTTTGGCGGAGTTTGAGCAACGCCGGCCCTGAGATCTGCATCTCGGCAGCAAACAGCTCAGTCAGCAACTCGCCGACCACACCGGCTACGTAATAACAATACTCATCGAGCTGGTCCAGATCCTGGAACGACTCCTGCCGTTGCTCCAGTTTTTGACAGTACTCGGCCATTCCCCCCGTCATGATTCGAATATGCTTGATCAATATCGTCTGAATATCGTCCGGGAACGCCGTTAGTCGATTGAGCACCTGCTGATAGTGTTCCATCAGCGCCAGTTCGTGATGACTGGCCTGCAAGGAGGCAACAAACCGCGGCCACTGATCGGGGACTTCAGCGTTCGTCAACGCGCTATCAAACAGACTAAAGCCGTCGTGCTTATCGGCTACCGGGAGTTGAGGGTCATCCTCGACCGTATCCGCGATACGGCATAGCAAATACGCCACGCAGACGTAGTCCCGGAGCGGGCTGCGCAGCGCCACGGTATTCAGATAAAAGCTGCGGGAAACATTTTTAAGTGCGGTGTAACAAAAGTCGTGCGCAGGGATCGCGTTATTTTTCATTTGTGAAGCAGTGGTTACGGCATGGCCGCCTATTGTTGCACAAAACCCGATCTATTGATTGCCGTTCCAGCGCCCCGGCATGGCACACGCCGAACCCACTGGCTCGGTATGACGTTGTCGCCTTAATGGGCAGACGGCGGCCGTCGATTGGCGCCGACCGTTATGTCCCGCGATGCGGGCGGGAGCCGTGGGACTCACCGATCGGCAAACTGACGATGAATCGCTTCAAACTCACCGATATTATCCAGCATCAAGCGGCAAATAAACGGATCAAAGTGGCTACCGCAGCCCTCTTCGAGGATCGCTTTAGCCCGCTGGTAATCAAAGGCTTCTTTATAGACGCGCTTGGACAGTAAGGCATCGTAAACATCGGCCAGCGCCATGATTCGGGCTTCCAGGGGAATCGCCTCCCCTTTCAGGCCGGTGGGATAGCCGGTGCCATCATAACGATCATGGTGGTGGAGAATCACGTGATAGGCCATCGAGAAGATCGGATTGCCGCTCTTATTTAGCACGCGCAGCAGCGTCTTGGCGCCAATCGCGGAATGCTGCTTCATGATCTCAAATTCCTCTGCGCTCAACTTGCCGGGTTTGAGCAGGATATGATCCGGTATGCCGACTTTACCGATATCGTGCAGCGGTGAAACCACGGTAATGTGCTCGATAAACTGATCGCTGATCTGATCGCCGAAGCGCTCGGTCTGTTGCAGCATTTCAGCCAGCCGCCGGCAGTAATTCTGAACCCGTAACAGATGCTCGCCGGTTTCCGGATCCCGGGATTCCGCCATATCGGACAAGGAAAAAATCAGCGTCTGGTAGGCCTCGATGATCTGCTGATCCGCTGTTTTCGCGCTGTCGATCAGCCGGGCACTCAGCAATTGCATCAGTTTGAGACTAAACCCGCTGTTAGTCACCATCAGTCGATTGAGGTCATCGAGCGATACGACCAGGCAGGTAACCGGGGTCAGCGCCGTGACGGTAGCGGTACGCCGTTGGCCTGAGATCAGTGAAATCTCACCGACACAGTCGCCAGCGCTAAGCCGGGCCACTTCAAGGGTGGTCCCGCCGAATGACTTATACACACCGAGATCACCCTGCTCGATCAGGTACAGACCGTTACCCGGATCCCCTTCATGGAACAGGCTTTGTTGAGGCGCAAACCGCAGACGCTGTCCGTGATCGCGCAGCAATTTGATCTCGGGTTCCAGCAGTGAATCCAACAATCTGCCGGGCTGACTACTGCTCGGCGGCGTTATCACATCGGTGTTACTCATGACACATCCTTTACAACGATCATCGATGACGTCCCCCGAACATAAGCATGCACCGCGTGCCACCCAGCAGCCGGTAACGCGTTGACGACGGCTTAATATGTTATGGGACGAAAAGCCCCCTTGCGCGGCCCCACGGCTACCTAAAAAGAATAGCAATAAATAACCGCGAATAACCAGTGCCGTGCACCGTACTTGATCACGCGAGCCTGCGCCAATCCCCTCACCCTGTCACACCCCTGTCATATTCGCGTTTTATAGTCGGTCCATCAGATGCATTTACCCACGACTTAATCACAGTTCAGGAGCAACCGATGAACGCGAAGAAACTACTGGCCGCCGCCGTACTGGCGACAACAGGATTCAGCGCCAGCCTGCAGGCCTCTGCACTGCTGGACCCCAACCTGCCTGTTTACAAGCGATCCAGCGGCGTTTCCGGCAACCTGTCCAGCGTCGGTTCCGACACGCTGGCCAACCTGATGACGCTCTGGGCCGAAGAGTTCAAGCGTAACTACCCCAACGTCAATATCCAGATTCAGGCGGCAGGGTCATCTACCGCGCCACCGGCACTGACCGAGAATACGTCCAACCTGGGGCCCATGAGCCGCAAGATGAAAGACAAAGAACTGGAAGCCTTCGAGAGCCGTTTCGGCTATAAGCCCACTGCCATTCCGGTTGCGATCGATGCCCTGGCTGTTTTTGTCCACAAGGACAACCCCGTGCAAGGCATGACCATCGCCGATGTGGACGCGATATTCTCCCGCACCCGCAAGTGCGGCGCTAAAAACGATGCCGCCCAATGGGGCGATCTGGGCGTCATCGGCAACCTTGGCAAGCAGAGCATCCAGCTCTACGGCCGCAACTCGGTATCCGGCACCTACGGCTACTTCAAGCAGAAAGGCCTGTGCAAGGGCGACTTCAAAAACAATGTCAACGAACAACCCGGTTCCGCGTCGGTGGTACAATCGGTGTCCACCTCGATCAACGGCATCGGTTACTCCGGCATTGGCTACAAAACCGCCAGCGTGCGTACGGTGCCGCTGGCCAAGAAACCCGGTCAACCCTTTATTGATGCGACCCCGGAGAACGCCCTCGCCGGCAAGTACCCCCTGTCTCGCTTCCTGTACGTCTACGTCAACAAGGCGCCGAATAAGCCGCTGGCACCGCTGGAGCGCGAGTTCGTCAAGCTGGTTATGTCCCGCGTTGGACAGGAAGTGGTCCTCAAGGATGGCTATATCCCGCTACCTGCCACGGTCATCGGCAAGACGTTGAAGAGCCTGGCTATTCAATAACGCGCCATCAGACAGCGGCCTTAACGAGCAAATAACAGCACGGACGCCGGGTCAACGGGGAGCAGGACGCTCCCTGTTTTTGTTACCAAGGTTATACTGGCGCGCCTCCTTGCTGCTTGCCCGCTGCTCTGGCGCGTATCATGGCAGTCAAACGCAGGGGCCCGCCGCCGTTTTAAACACCCCATGTCAAACACCTCATGTTAAACAATCCATTTTAAACAATGACCGCCCGATAACGGGTTGATGACAGTTGTCACAATGCTGTCATAAAACAGCGATATCCTAGCCTTATGAAAACGAATCCTCGCTATACGGCACCAGATCTGAACTTTGCTACCCCGGCAGCGGCACGCCGGCGTCGCTTTCGTGGCGTCAAAGACAGGCTGACCAGTGCCCTTGTCGGTATCGGCGGAATCAGCGTGATTATCGCGATTTTGCTGATTTTTATTTACTTGCTCTACGAGGTGATGCCGCTCTTTCATCAGGCACAGATCACCCCGGCCCAAGCGGGTAGCGATCCGGTTGCACCCTACCGCCGCCCCGGCCCTGCGGGTGCCAGTCTCTACCTGGCGATGGAAGAACAGGCCGAGGTCGCCCTGCGCCTCAACGCGAACGGCGAGGCGACCTTTTTCGCGACCGTAACCGGTGACGTCGTCCGGCGGCAGTCGGCAGCCCAGAGTGCCAGCGAGATCACCGCCTTTGCCCTCGACGCCGATGCCAGCCGACTGTTCGGTTTGGCCCATGCCGACGGTTCCCTATCGCTGGCCAAGCACAATTATGCCATCAGCTACCCCAATGACGTGCGTAAGATTACCCCGTCCATCGACTTTCCTTTTAGTGAGGACGCCCTCGCGCTGGCACCGCAACTGGGTTCACCGACCCAGCTCGCCTTACGCAACGGCGAGGATGCGCTGATCGCCGTTGCCAGTAACGCGCAGAACCAACTGTTTCTGACCCAGTTTGTGAAAGAAGAAAACCTGTTTAGCGAAGAATTGACGCTGACGACCGCGCACTTTGCACTGCCGGCTATCCCGGTTGGGATCAAGAAGCTGATGATCTCTCCCGATCAGCACTGGTTACTGGTGCTGGATCAAAACAACCAGATCCAACTGCTGAATATTCAGGATCCGGCATCCCCGGTGGCGCAACCGATCCTGCGCGCCAGCCATGCCACGGTCACCAGCGCGGCATTTTTGCTCGGCGGCAGCTCACTGATGATCGGCGACCAGAACGGGCGTATTTCGCAATGGTTTATGGTGCGCAACGCCGAGGGCGAATACGACTTACGCCATATCCGCGATTTCAGCAGCGACAATCCGAACCGCATTACCCAGATCATCCCGGAACACCGTCGCAAAGGGTTCTTAACCGCCGAGAAAAACGGTACCGTCAGCCTGTATAACGCCACGGCGCAGAATCGCGTCCTGAGTACCGGACTCGACCTGCAAGGCGTGCAGCGAATGGCGATCTCGCCCCGCGCCGATGCGCTGCTGGTCGAGCGTCCCGATGGCAAAATGGGGTTCTGGGCCGTCGACAACGAGCATCCGGAAGTCTCCTGGAACGCCCTGTGGCACAAGATCTGGTACGAGGGGTACGAAGAACCCTCCTTCACCTGGCAGTCCTCGGCGGCAACCAACGATTTTGAGCCCAAATACAGCCTGATGCCGCTGGCATTCGGCACCCTGAAGGCGGCGTTCTACGCCATGCTGGTTGCCACGCCACTGGCCATCTGCGGCGCGATCTACACCGCCTACTTTATGGCGCCGGGGCTACGTCGCAAAATCAAGCCCTTTATTGAGCTGATGGAAGCGCTGCCGACCGTTATTCTGGGTTTTCTGGCGGGTCTGTGGCTGGCGCCGTTTATCGAACTGCATCTGGCACGGATCTTCACCTTGCTGCTGCTGGTGCCGATCGGCGTGGTGCTGTTCGCCTATCTCTGGCAGCGACTGCCCAGGCAGATCCGCTACCTCGTTCCCGAGGGCTGGGATGCGGCGCTGCTGATCCCGGTCATTATCCTGCTGACGCTGGCGGCGGCTCCGGTCAGTGAACTGGTGGAGGCGCTGTTCTTTGGCGGGGATATGAAGCTGTTTATCACCCGCGATCTGGGTATCAACTTTGACCAGCGCAACGCACTGGTGGTCGGCTTGGCGATGGGCTTTGCGGTGATACCTACCATCTTTTCCATCACCGAAGACGCCATCTTCAGCGTGCCCCAGCACCTGAGCAACGGCTCGCTGGCGCTGGGTGCCACGCCCTGGCAGACACTCAGCCGCGTGGTTTTACCCACCGCCAGTCCCGGTATTTTTTCCGCCATGATGATCGGCATGGGGCGGGCCGTTGGCGAAACCATGATCGTACTGATGGCCACCGGTAATACCCCCATCATGGACGCCAATATCTTCGAGGGGATGCGAACATTGGCCGCCAATATCGCCGTCGAGATGCCGGAATCGGAGGTCGGAAGCTCCCATTTCCGCATTCTGTTCCTCGCCGCCCTGGTGTTGTTTCTCTTCACCTTTGTTGTTAACACCGCTGCCGAGATTATTCGCCAGCGTCTGCGCCGTAAGTACGGCGCCCTGTAAGGAAGGGCCGCGCAATGAAACACGCTAGCAACCCCAGCTCATTCCGTCGCTGGTTTAAATCCGGAGCCCCCTGGGTCTGGCTGACAGCCGGCGCCGTCGCCATCAACGTACTGATGGTCGCTGGCCTGCTGATCCTGATCGCCGTGCGCGGCCTCGGGCACTTCTGGCCGAGCGATGTATTGCAAGCCGACTACCGGGACAACACCGGCAACCACCTCGTTATTGCCGGCGAGGTAGTCGAGCGCGAACAGGTCCCCGCGGAGCAGCTGCGCAACGCCGGTATCGATATTGCCGCCGGTCTGGAAAGTGCGGAGCGGCTCCTGCTCAAGGTCGGTAACCGCGACGTGTCGGGGGCCGATTTCCGCTGGGCCCTGACCGACAGCCTCACTCAGATCGAATACCCCGCGCAGCTGTTCGTGTCGGAACGGCGCGAATGGGGCAACTTCTACGGCTACCTGTTGCAGATCAACGAGCAGGGCAAGACGGTCATGCAGGTGCCGCGCAGCGAGGTGGGTAACGACGCCCTGTCTGCGCCGTTATGGGAGGCGTTCCAGCGCCGGATCGCGCGCGCGCGGGCCATTCATGACAAGATCAACCAGATCGAAAAACATGAAATCGGCGCCATCAACTACCGCCTGGAACGCCTGCGCCTTCAGGAGCGCAGCCTCGAATTGAAGGGCGCGCTCGACAGCGCCAGCCAGGCCGAGATCGACGCCGAACGCGCCGGGTATGACCAGGCCTATTCCGAGCTGCAAGCCCGCCTGACCTCTCTCTACGCGCAGTTTGACCGCGACAGCGTTGTCGCCGAAACCGCCGATGGGCGCCGGCTTGAAATGAGTATCAGCAAGGTGGTGCACGCCTATCAGCCCAATCGCATGGGGGTCATCGAAAAAACCGGCTTCTACTTTGCCAAATTATGGGAGTTCCTCAGCGATGAACCCCGGGAAGCGAACACCGAAGGCGGCGTTTTCCCGGCGATTTTCGGCACCGTCATGATGGTCCTGCTGATGGCGATCATGGTGACCCCCTTCGGTGTGGTGGCGGCGATCTACCTGCGCGAATACGCGCACCAGGGCCTGATGACCCGGCTGATTCGCATCGCGGTGAACAACCTGGCGGGGGTGCCGTCCATCGTTTACGGTGTGTTCGGCCTGGGCTTCTTTATCTATTTTCTGGGTGGGCATATTGACGAACTGTTCTTCCCGGCGGCGCTGCCGGCCCCCACCTTCGGCACACCGGGCTTGCTATGGGCATCGTTAACACTGGCGCTGCTGACCGTGCCGGTAGTTATCGTCGCCACCGAAGAAGGACTGGCGCGCATCCCGCGCGCGGTGCGCGAAGGCAGCCTGGCCTTAGGCGCGACCAAGGCCGAAACCCTGTGGAAAGTGGTGCTGCCGATGGCCAGCCCGGCGATGATGACCGGCGTGATTCTGGCGGTGGCGCGGGCCGCGGGTGAAGTCGCGCCGCTCATGCTGGTCGGGGTGGTCAAACTGGCCCCCTCCCTGCCGCTGGATGCCAACTACCCCTTTATCCATCTGGATCAGAAGTTTATGCATCTGGGCTTCCACATCTACGACGTCGGCTTTCAAAGCCCCAACGTCGAGGCCGCACGGCCACTGGTATACGCCACCGCGCTGCTGCTGGTCGCCGTTATCGCCATGCTTAACCTGAGCGCGGTCGCGATTCGCAACCGCCTGCGGGAGAAATACAAGGCGCTGGAACACTGACGCCGCAATCGTCACCCCGACCGGTGATCACGAACGGATAGATTATGGATCTGGCAACGAGCATGAATACAGCTAGCATGAAAACAACGAGCATGAACACAACCAGCGTGAACACAAAGGCCAACGCGCGCGGCGTCTCGCTAAACGCGCTGCCTGCCGAGAGCAGAACCCTCAATCTCGAGGATGAAACACTGACCCTCGCGGTCAAAGAGCTTAACCTGTTCTACGGCGACAAACAGGCGCTGCACGGCATCAACATGCGCATCCCGAAAAATCGGGTAACCGCCTTTATCGGCCCCAGCGGTTGCGGGAAATCCACCCTGCTGCGCTGTTTCAACCGGATGAACGACCTGGTCGATCAATGCCATATCGACGGCCAGATCCTGTTGGAAGACAACAACATCTACGAGCGCGCGGTGGATGTCGCCGACCTGCGCCGCCGGGTCGGCATGGTGTTCCAAAAGCCGAACCCCTTTCCGAAAAGCATCTACGAGAACGTCGCCTACGGCTTGCGCATCCAGGGGATCAAGAAAAAGCGCGTGCTCGACGAGACCGTCGAATGGGCCTTGCGCTCCGCGGCACTGTGGGACGAAGTCAAAGACCGTCTGCATGAAAGCGCCCTCGGGATGTCCGGCGGTCAGCAGCAGCGCCTGGTCATCGCCCGTACCGTGGCGGTGCAGCCCGAAGTGCTGTTACTCGATGAACCCGCCTCGGCGCTGGACCCCATCTCGACGCTGAAGATCGAGGAACTGATTCACGAGCTGAAGAAGAACTTTACCATCGTGATCGTCACCCACAATATGCAGCAGGCCGCCCGGGTTTCCGACTATACCGCCTTTATGTATATGGGTGAGCTGATAGAATTCGGTGCCACCGATACGTTGTTCACCACACCGAAGAAAAAACAGACCGAAGATTACATCACCGGCCGCTACGGCTGATCTGGAGCATTTGATGGAACTTGATATCGACGCGCATTCCGGCCACATCTCGCAACAGTTCAACGAAGAACTGGAAGGAATAAAAAGCCACCTTATGGCGATGGGAGGCGTAGTAGAAAAACAGCTGGCCGATGCACTCACGGCGCTGAACGATGGCGATACCGACCTGGCGGAACGCGCGCGCCGCAGCGACGAGCAGATCAACCGCTGGGAAATATCCATCGAGGAGCAGTGCACCCGTATCCTGGCTCGCCGCCAACCGGCTGCCAGCGACCTGCGTTTGATCGTCTCGATCAGCCGTGCCGTCAACGACCTGGAGCGGATCGGCGATGAAGCCGCTCGCATCGCGGCCCACGCCATCACTCTGGCCGAAGAAGGCGAAGCGCCGCGCGGTTACCCGGAAACCCGCCATATCGGCACGCTGGTTCGCGAGATGGTGTCCAATGCGCTGAACGCCTTTGCCCGTTACGACACCGACCTCGCCTACCGGGTCGCCAAAGCCGACGAGCAGATCGATGCCGAATACAAGACGGCGATGCGGACCCTGGTTACCTATATGATGGAAGACCCGCGCAGCATTTCACGTATTCTCAACGTCATCTGGGTATTGCGTAGCCTGGAACGAATTGGCGACCATGCCCGAAATATCGCCCAGCACCTGATCTATATGGTCAAGGGCATCAATGTCAGCCACAGCTCGCTGCAGCAGATCGAAAAAACCCTGCAGATCTGAGCCTGCGGAAAGGGCGGGCGACGGGCCAGGCCTAGTTTAGGCGTTTGCCTGCTGCGCAGGGCAAACAAAAAAAAGGGCCCTAAGGGCCCTTTTTTATACAAGCATGCCGCTCAGATTTCGCTGTTCAGGGCATCCTTCAAAGACTTACCTGGCTTGAACGCAGCCGTGTTGCTGGCGGCGATCTGCATAGCTGCACCGGTCTGCGGATTTTTACCCTGACGCGCCGCACGGTGGCGGGTTTCAAAGGTGCCAAAGCCAATCAGAGAAACATTCTCGCCACGGCTCAGGGCGTCGGTGATGCTATCGGTAATAGCATTCAGGGCATCCTGGGCTTCTTTCTTGGACAGGCCCGCATTGTCGGCGATCAACGCCACCAGTTCTGCTTTATGCATTGCAACTCCTCTTATATCGTGCCGATATCGGCTGCGGCTCATTTAAGCAGTCCGCCGTGGGAAAGGCAAAAGCAATTTTCGCTTTTCGGCCGGTTCTATTGAATCTCCTGCCTAATTGCCGCATCCTCTCGCCTCCAGTCTCTCAGCAGGAAGTTTTCGGTGCCGGCAGCACGCACTCTGACCCATCCCCGTCTTTGCACACGCTGGCGCAGTTACCGCCGCCCGCCCTCGGTGCGGGTGCCGCGCCGCTGGCGGGACTGGCTGCTTAACCCGGGCTCGCTCACCCAGCGCCTGATCAGTCTGAGCGCGGGGGATTTCCGGGTCGACGTGGTCTACCAGGGCTGGAGCAAACCGACGCTGTCCGAGGCCCGTGCCCTCAATATTTCACCGCGCCTGCGCACCCTCGTGCGCGAAGTTCGTCTGTGCGGCCATGATCAGACCTGGGTCTATGCGCGTACGATTATTCCGCAAAGCACCCTCACCGGCCCACAACGCGCGCTACAACACCTGGGCAACCGCCCACTGGGCGCCATGCTGTTTAAAGACCCGAACATGCGCCGCGGTCCCATGCAGACCGCCGCCCTGCACATGACGCTGGCACCGGCGTCGCTCGCGCGACCTGATATGTCAAACGCAACAGCAGACAGATCACAGTCCGAAACGCAGCCACGGCAGCAGCCGGTCTGGGGTCGGCGTTCGGTGTTTTATCTCGCGGGCAAGCCGCTGCTGGTGAGTGAGGTTTTCCTGCCTCAACTGCTCGAAATACAGAAAAAGGTAGAGACACAGCAGCAGGCATAGGTACAGCAGCCGGTAGAGGTACATCAGCGGCTAGAGCTACAGCAGCCGGTAGAGGTACAATAGGCGCCGTTATCAACGCGAGAGACCGGCACTATGGAGATCAGCCAGCCCCTAAAGGGTTCGGACAAATTGCGCGGCTATATACAGCTGACCCGCATCAACCGCCCCATCGGCATTTACTTGCTGCTCTGGCCCACCTACTGGGCACTCTGGATCGCCGCCGACGGCGTCCCGGCGCTGGATATCCTGCTGATCTTTACCCTGGGTGTGGTCCTGATGCGCTCGGCCGGCTGCGTCATTAACGACTATGCCGACCGTAATTTCGATGGTCATGTCAAACGCACCCAAGACCGTCCTCTGCCTGCCGGGCGTGTCACACCCCGAGAAGCCCTCTATCTGTTTGTGGTGCTGAGCCTGATCGCCTTTGTGCTCGTGTTGTTTACCAACACGGCCACGGTGCTGTTATCCCTCGGCGGCGTGGCCCTGGCGGCGGCCTACCCCTTTATGAAACGCTATACCCACCTGCCCCAGGTGGTACTCGGCGCGGCGTTTTCCTGGGCGATTCCCATGGGTTTTTGCGCCGTCACCGGTAGCGTGCCCGCGGAAGCCTGGTTGCTTTACGCCGCCAACTTGCTCTGGACCGTCGCCTACGATACCCAGTACGCGATGGCCGACCGCGACGACGACCTGAAGATCGGCATCAAGTCCACGGCGATCCTGTTTGGCGAAGCCGATACCCTGATGATTGCGCTTCTGCAGGGACTGACCTTGGTATCGCTGGCACTGCTCGGGCAGCAACAGGCGTTTGGCATGCCTTACTTTGCCGGGCTGCTGATCGCCGTCTGTCTGTTTGCTTACCAGTTCTCTCTGACCCGTGACCGGCAACGCGACCGTTGTTTCCAAGCCTTTCTGAATAACCATTGGGTCGGTAGCGTCGTCTTCGCCGGCATCTTGCTGGATTATCTATTCTGAACGGTTACCCGTTTAACGCGACGGCGCGCCTCGGATCATGCGCGACCGCGCGGCGATAACGCCGATCGGCTCACTGTCATCAGGCTGTAACAATCAGCGGTTGTAATAGCGGGTAATTGAACAGTCACAAGGAGACTGCGCACCATGGCCAACAAACGCGTGCTGATTGTCGATGACGAGGCCCCGATTCGTGAGATGCTCAACCTGGCACTGGAGATGGCGGGGTATGACTGCCTGGAAGCAGACAACGCCCGGGACGCCCACGCCCTCATCGTCGATCAACGCCCGGATATGATATTACTGGACTGGATGATGCCGGGAACCAGCGGCATCGAGCTGGCCCGCCGACTAAAGCGGGATGAGCAGACCCGCGAGATCCCCATCATCATGCTAACGGCCAAAGGCGATGAAGAGAACAAAATCCAGGGGCTGGAAGCCGGTGCCGACGATTACATCACCAAGCCCTTCTCCCCCCGAGAGCTGGTCGCCCGCCTCAAAGCGGTGCTGCGACGCGCATCCCCCGAAGGCGACAATGCGGTAATCAACGTGCACGGACTGCAGCTTGATACGGTCTCGCATCGTATCACCAGCAATGAACAGCCCCTGGAACTCGGTCCGACCGAATTCAAACTGCTGCAGTTCTTTATGACCCATCAAGACCGCGCCTTCTCCCGTAGTCAGTTACTCGACTACGTCTGGGGCGGCAACGTCTACGTCGAAGAACGCACCGTCGACGTGCATATTCGCCGCCTGCGCAAAGGTCTCGGCGAGCAGTATGCGGCGCTTATTCAGACCGTACGCGGCACCGGCTACCGCTTCTCCAGCCAGGTCGACCCCGAGTCGTCGCGTTGAATTCGCAGCCGCTGCATCACCTCAAGCGCACCGCTATGCTATTGGCGCTCGCGTTTGGCGTCGGCTGGTTTTTCGATGCCGCCAGCACCTCTGTCGCGATCAGCGCGGTGCTACTGCTCGGCTGGCATCACTACCAACAACAGCGTTTAAGCGCCTGGCTTGAGCGGGATGACGGCAGCGATGCGCCGGAAAGCCACGGCGCCTGGGCGGATATCTTCGATACCCTCTATCGCTTCCAGCGCCGGCATCGCAGCAAAGAAGCCAATCTGCAAGCCATTATCAGCCGCGGTCAGGAATCGATCTCGGCACTCAAGGATGGCGTGATCATGCTCGACGATACCGGTTGTATCGAATGGTGGAACCGTGCTGCCGGACGCCTGATTGGCCTCAAACGGCCGCAGGATGTCGGTAACCCGCTGGTCAACCTGATCCGCGATCCTCGCTTTGTGCGTTATTACGAGGAACGCCAATACAAGACACCGCTGGAACTGCCCTCGCCGAATCGGCGCGCTATCCTGCTGCATTACACCATCACCGAGTTCGGCCACAACGAACGGCTGATCCTGATTCGCGACAATACCCGCCTGCGTCGCCTCGAGCGGATGCGCCAGGATTTTGTTGGCAACGCGTCCCACGAGCTGCGCACGCCTCTGACCGTGATCAGCGGGTATATCGAAACCTTGCAGGATCAGCTTTCCGGTCAGAACCCGATGCTGATGCGGGCACTGCAGCAGATGGAACAACAGGCCGACAGGATGAACACGCTGGTATCGGATATGCTGATGCTCTCGCAGCTGGAAACCACCGAACGCCTGCCCGATATTTTCCCGGTGGATATCGGCCGGCTGTTACGGGTTATCCGTGAAGATGCCGTGGATCTGTCCGCCGAGAAACCCCACGAGATCACCCTGTCTATTGACGAACGCTACTGGCTGCTGGGCGAGGAAAAAGAGCTGGTCAGTGCCTTTTCAAACCTGGTGTTCAACGCGGTCAAATACAGCCCTCAGGGCGGTAAGGTTGCGATACGCTGGCAAATCACCGAGAACGGCGCTTGCTTCAGTGTGGAAGACCATGGCATTGGTATCGAGCCCGAGCACATCAGCCGTCTCAGCGAACGCTTTTACCGCGTCGATAAAGGCCGTTCGAGTGCGCTGGGCGGGACCGGGCTCGGCCTGGCGATCGTCAAACACGTGATGCTGCGCCATGGCGGCAAATTGCAGATAGAAAGCCAGCCGGGGCGCGGCAGTACCTTCAGTTGCATCTTTCCAGCCGAGCTGCTGCAGCCCGCATCGGACCCGCAACCCGCGCCAACGCCGCAGCGCTAATGCTGCCCCCAATCATGCCCACCCCCGTTACGTCAGGCGGGCGTCGCTGTCGTCGCCACTTGCCGGTATAGCAAACTGCTCGACCCAGAAGATGGTCGCTCCGATCACCGCCGCAGGCATCACCAGCAAGTTGACCACCGGTACCAGCATCGCCAGGGCGACCAGACTGCCAAAGCCCAACGACGAAAGGCGCTGGCTACGCAGGTGGTCGCGCAGACCGCTGAAACTGACCCGGTTGTTATCCATGGGGTAATCGCAATACTGAATCGCCATCATCCAGGCCCCGAACAGGAACCACAACAATGGCGCCGCCATATTCAGTACCGGGATCAGCGATAACACAAACACGCCGACAAAGCGGGGCGCGAAATAGCCCATCTTGGCCACTTCCCGCCACAGCGCACCCGGCACCGTCGCCAAGAGGTCGGACCAGCCGGTATCGGCCGATACCACACCGCGTAAGCGCTCCTCGACCCGCTCGGCCAACAACCCATTGAACGGCGCCGCGATCAGGTTGGCGACCACGCCAAATCCGAAGTAAACGGTCACTAACACCAGCAAGGCAAACAGCGGCCACAGCAGCCAATCCAGAAACGACAACCAGTCCGGCATAAAACTCAGCCAGTAACCGACCCAGAGCGAGAACTGTTGCACCAGCAGATAAATGGCCGAGACGAACAACAGGATATTGATCAGCAGCGGAATAATCACAAAACGCCGCAGCCCCGGCTCAGTAAGCATGCGGGTGCCGCGCAACAGATAGCGTGCACCCGTAACTGGGTTTCCTTTCAACATGGCAGATCTCTAACAGAGTGAAAACAGGACAGGTGTTACTAACACCGCGCTGCGCCGATCAGAGCTGGTTATAAACGCGCAGGCACAGGCTGATGACCATAATGCTGATGCCGGTGCGGCTGATATAAAACTCGCGCTTGGTCAGGACCATACTCGCTTCCCAGAAGCGCAGTACCGCCCGAATATTGCCGGTACGCTTTACAAAAGACAGGATGGCAGTAAGAAATACCAACACGCCCAGTACCAGCAGTGTTGTCTCAACAACGTGCAAATTCATAACCGTTCCTACGATGGTGTTACCCGTCACGCGGCGGTTCAGATTAGCCGGTCCTGAACCGGCGTCCCATTCGACCAACCGCTTAGGCCGGGCGTTAACGCTATTAATCTGGCATCAAAATACCGATCCGTTCGGCCTTTTGATGACGACAAGGCCGGCGCCTGTCCGTCCTTGTCTCACGTGGCTTTACGCCACGGCGATTCATCCATGAACCGCCTATTAAGGCGGCATTTTTGCGCGGTATTAAGTTGCCGCCTTAATAAATAAGCCATCAACCCTCGTCAGCGATACCGATATTGCTGACGCCATCATTGGCTGCCAGTTCACGCACGGCATCGAGCAGCGTCGCGCTGGGCTGCTCCGGCTCGGCCAGCATGGCAACCAGGGTCTGCTGGAACTGCAGCTCCTGTTCGGTCAGCTCATGGGTCGCGATAAAACGCACCAGTTCCTCATCGGAGATATCCGGATCGGCGGTGAACTCCAAAAAGGTCGCCACACACTCGCTGGACAGTTCCGCCAGGTGCAACGCTTCGTCGACACTGGCCGACTGCATCTGATCCAATGTGCCGCACAACGCCACCGCCGCATCGAGCGCCGGGTAGACGCCGTAAAAGTCGAAGTTATCCACCGAAGGGACTTCCGCATCCACTTTCGCCAGCAACGTCTCGAAATTACTCTTGCCGGGCCGGTTACTGAGCCGGTCCCAGACTTGGTTGAGCGCATCGCGCAGCTTGGCCGTATCGCCGAATTCGGTTAAACGGGCAAAAAACAGGTAGTTTGGAAACATCCGTTCGGCAATGGCAGCGCTGAAGGCGGCCAGCTTCCAATCGGCAAATAATGCCAGTTGCGCGTCAATATCTTTACGTTCGAGCATGAGCAGGCTCCGTTGAGGTTCGGCGTTATTTTACGCGATTGCGCACCGGGAGAAAGGGGCTAAAGGCGACTAAATCGAATCAGTACGCCGATTAAAACCAGCCGCTATCTTCCAGCCGCCCCTGGCATTGACGCAGCTGGCGCGCATAGTTAAGCGAATTGTTCTTCACCTTGCGCGCCACCTTGATTAACCAGGGTTTTCTATTATAGGTCTTGCGCTTAAACCCGCCGTGACCTTCGTGATAGGCCAGATACTGGTTATAGGCATCCCATTTTGAGATCCCCAGCGTCTTGTAAGACATCGTCCCATACCAGCCGATAAAATCCACCGCGTCGTCAAACTCGTCGCGGTCCGCCCCCCAGTTACCGGTCTTATCGATATACCAGTCCCAGGTGGAATCCTTAACCTGTGCATAACCAAAGGCGGTTGACTTGCGCCCCCAGGGGATAAAGCCGAGCAGATAGTTCTTGGGCGGCTTGGCATCGTACTTAAAGCTGGACTCCTGATGAATAATCGCCAGTTGCACGTGAATCGGCACACCCCACTTCTCGGCCGAATCCTTAGCCGCAGAGTACCAGTCATCCTTCTCGTCGAAGATGGCGCAGGAGTTTGAGATATTGGAGGGCGGGGTGGTGGAGCAGGCGGCTACGAGCAACATACAGACCACGACCAAGCTAAGTCCAAAACACTTAGTTAATGCCACCAAATACTCCTACTCATAAAAAGCCCGCACATGCGGGGCTTTTTCAACCGGTTAACGTGACTACTAATCCGTCACTATTGCTGTTGCAGTCGAAGCGACACCGAATGGTGGTGTAACTGTAACAGTAAGCACACCAGAGCTAGAGGTTGTATCCGGTGCGACACTAAAGCTGCCCGAGAAGGCGGCAAATGTACCGTCTACTGGAAGACTAGCTGGAGATACCTCTCCGTTAGTTGTCGTTACCGTAACCGTTGTTCCGGTAGGTGGAGGGTTGCCGTTCGCATCGACTATGGTGAAGGGAATAGCAGCTCCGCCTGCCGCAATCGTCCCGGGGATTCCCCCAATCACCATAGCGGAACGAGTATCAATCAGCATCAACACATCATCATCACGTACATCGATGAGATCTACGCAGTGCCCGGCGATAATTGCAGCAGCCGCACAGGAAACACCATTAAAGTTCCCATCCCCCACATCCTGTGAGCCATTCACATCACGATCGATATAAAACTCGCCCGCATCATAACTATTGCTTTCATCATTATCGACAAACGCCTCTTCTAAATCACCAGTACCAGCGAAGAATGCCACGTTCTCTGTGCCATCTGTGTCGAACAAGCCATTGCCGTTTTCATCCGTAAAACGTTCTTCACCAACCGCCGTGGCCATGATGGTCACCCGCTCATCAACCGGCACCCCAGCTTGTTGCACACTGGTCCAGGTAACCGAACAACTACTGGTGGCATCCGTTTGACATGAGTCACCAATCAAACCGTATTCGGTATAGAAGAAGACCGTTGTCCCTACTGGCACCTTATGATTAAAACGATCCGTTAGGAAAGCGGTTGCTGTCACCTGACGGCCATTAAATCCAAAGGCTTCGGGCTTATGATTATCCAACACCAGGACCAGATTACCCTGCACAGGCAAGGCTGAGCTGACTGTGATCTGGTCTGAGACCGTATACACGCGAAGGCCTGTAGTTGCGTCGGTATGGTAGACGATTGTTAACGGATTCAGTGTTGATGTGCTATCCAACAAATAAGCTCGTACTCGCACTGTGGCGGGCACGGTACCTGCGGTGACATTAACCCGTACAAACCCGCTTGAATCGGACAAAACAAAGCCATCAACCAGACTGCTGCTGAGAAGAATACCACCCACATCCTGTAGTAAATCAAAGCCGACCTTCTGATTCGCCATTGCCGTACCGAACTCATCGACCACCTTAAATACAACTTCAGACACCTCAGGACGTTCGGCACCTCCGGTTCCCTTGATCGCCAACGCCGCTTCACTGGTGCTGACAAATTCGATAGCGCCAATATCAGCCGTCAATACCGTTACTTCAGCCGTCGCCTGCTCGCCGCCGCTAAGACGAGCAGTGATGGTATCAAGACCCGAGCATCCTACCGCCCGATAAACCGAAGTGGCTATACCATTTGGAGCATTCACATCCCCGTCCATTTCAGAAAGTGAAGTCCCGCTACAGCCTGAGGAAAAAGTCACGGTCTGAGGCGAGGTCAGCAAGCCTGTGCACAAATTACCATCTACGCCATTTTCCACGATATATGCGGTAAAGGCCGCAGTACCTCTGGCAGAAATAGCATCTCCAGCTGCTACGGTATCAGCATCGACTTCAAGAACCGCATCGGTGAATGTGCCTCCACTATCACCTAATCCATCCGCATCTGAATCGGTACAGGTACCTATTGCCAAGCTTGGTAACGACGTTGTGAAACCAATTATGTCAGTGGCTGTAACACCATCGACAGTGACCGTCGCAGTGATATTGGCTGCACCCACGGAAAGACCAGTCAAGACAGAGATAGATGCTTCACCATTGGCATCGGTCAGCGCTGTTCCTGATGATGGAGATAGCTCACCAATGGTCCCTGAATCGATCGAGAAAGCCACTACAGCATTTTGAATTGCTGTTGCGGCCGAATCGGTCACCGTTGCGACAAGATTCCCAGGTGCTGATGACGTGATCGTGTTGCTGCCACTTTCAAATGCTAGGACCAAATTGACTGTAGCAACAGCATCACCGGCCGAGGTAAAGGCCACGGTATCGGTCACATTACTGCCACCCACACTGGCGGTCGCAGAGGCGGTACCGGCACCCGCAACCTGACCGGCGGTCAGGGTCATGGTGGCCACGCCGGAAGCGTTGGTCAGGGCGGTGCC
>JBFGZS010000044.1:0-40350 GCA_041586615.1 Motiliproteus sp.
ACGGATAACGACAAACGGCCTGCTGACGACGTGCAGGATCGGTAAAAGCGGCAAGCGTCGCAACCAACTCCCGGTGCGGATCAACCGCCCCATGCTCTGCCAGAAAAAAACCATCATCATCGATGTCGCTACGCCAACCGGCCATCTCACGGTGATAATGCCCCAGCGCGCGCCACCCCGCACTAGCGGCCAGCGCATGTGTATTAACAGCAGCGTCGTCAAGATACTGCGCCGAAACCGTGGGGCTAAACACGAACAAAAACAGCAAAGAAGGCAAGATACGCATGGGGGTCATCACTAACGAGTCGATCCGGTAAGGCCGATAAAAAAGGCCCCGATCGGGGCCTTGATCTGTTAAACCCTTAACTCGGCGCCTGATCAGACAGCCGGTGCGTAACCTGCTAGCTCAGCACGCTCACGCATTACTGCGCCCAATGCGTCGATCACATCACTGCGCGTAACGTCTGAACGCGGGAAGATACGGTCAAAGTTCTGCTGGGTCTGGGTGAAAAACAGCGCTTTATCCTGCGCCTCAATCGCCATGATGGCAGCCAGTCCTTCCAGAGATTCGCCCTGACCCCGTGCCATATCCGCGGCCACACGGTCCATGTTGGAGTCCATAAATTTAATCAATGACAATTCCTGCATGGCATTGCTGCTGCAGCCCAGGGTGCCGGTAGACATACCGAAAGTCTGGTTGCCGGATGTGCCGTTAGTGGTCGCCGCCAGGATGTTAGATACGGCATCTTCTTTCTCAGCAAAAACCATTGCCAAGACCGCAACCTGCGTCTTTGGCGGCAAATGCGGAAGACGCAGCCAGCGTCAGTGCCGATGCCAGGATTATTTTTTTCATCATAAGTCCATCTCCAATGAAGAATTGATTTTTCTAATGACGTTCTAGTCACCTCAGGATTCAATAGCAACCCCGAACGGCTGTCAATCACTGCACGACCAAAAGCGTAGGGAACAAAACGAATGGCTTCTCCATCCCGCCCTCCTTTGGCTACTGTTATTAACCCGCGTAAAGATTATATATTCGTGTTTTGTCGGTCGGATTAGCGCAGCGCAACCCGACAATTACGCCGCATCATGTCGGGTTACGGCCTTTGGTCTAACCCGACGGAAAACCACATCCGAATATTTAAAAGGTATGACGTACTCGTCTCACGTGGCTTTATGCCACGGCACTGCGTTCTGACAGCCGAATCTTTTCAGGCCCATTGCGGCGCGTCATAGTCTTGCGGCTCATCGCTGTATACACAGACATTCCATGTGTCGACCAACCCCTCTTCAGCAACACACTGTGTCTCAAAGAACTTCACGATCTCCTGGCGCTGACAGTGTGCCTCGAAGGCCGCCATGTTCTGCCAGATCTCATTAAAAACGATCGGGAAGCTTTCACCCTCGGCAAAGGGGCTGGGTATATGACGGGTAACGGTGTATTGCACACAGCCCTCTTCACGCAACGTATTCGGCTCTAATGCCTGAAGCACGCTGAACAATTGCGCTTCCTTTCCAGCTTTCGGCTTAAACTGGGCAAGGCAGTACACTTTACGGGACATGGCTTAATTCCTTAGGTCTCGCGATATTATCAAGGCATAAAAAACGGCCATTGTAGAGCATTTCGCGGGGTTCGTGCGCCGCGCTGCGCATTCGGTTTCATCCTGCGCGTCGAGCATAGCGTCTCACGCGCTGATAGTGCTTATCTGCGAACAGGCAATCACCCCGCCGCTATCGATCGACGGTCACGGCAACGAATTGACAGCCACGGCGTGACAATGAAGCCTGAGTCAAGGACAGCCTCACTTATCGCCCGCTCATCCGCCGGTCTAGCCAAGCGATGCGCCTAAAACCGCAGGCACATTTTTCGCCTACGCTTATCTCTATAAGGATGGTCGCGCTGTAACGCAAGGAAACACACCGATTGGCAGCGTGCTGGCTGTAAGAAGAATTTCTTGGGAGACACTTCGCCATGACACTAACGCTGATCGTTATCGCCCTCGCCTTCCTGCTGGCCTACTTGGGCGTCGGCAAGACGCTCTGGTGCCTGCTGATCACAGCGACCTGGCTAACCTGCATTCTGCTCTACCCCGCCCAGGGCGTAACCGTGTTACTGACGGGGCTGGCTACGCTGGCGATTATTCTGCTTTTCTACCGCGACTCGCTACGTAAACGCCTGATCATCAGGCCGGTTCTGGCCTGGCTTCGCCGTGCATTACCCCCCATATCGGAAACGGAAAAGGCCGCCATTGATGCGGGGACGGTCAGCTGGGAAGGCGAACTGTTTAATGGCAATCCCCAATGGCAGCGTATGCTGCAGCAGGAAAAGCCGCGCTTAACACAGCACGAGCAGGCGTTTATCGACGGGCCCGTTGAAGCGCTCTGCGCCATGCTGGATGACTGGGATATCGTACAACACCGACACAACCTGCCTGCAGAGGTTTGGGATTTTCTGCGCCAGCAAGGCTTTTTCGCCATGATTATTCCACAGCATTTTGGCGGCAAAGGGTTTTCGGCGCTGGCCCATTCGGCCATCGTCATGAAAATCTCCACCCGCAGCATCTCCGCTGCGGTCACGGTCATGGTCCCAAATTCACTCGGGCCGGCCGAGCTGTTACTGCACTACGGCACCGAACAACAGCAAGACTACTATCTACCGCGCCTTGCCAGAGGTGAGGAGATCCCCTGCTTTGCTCTGACCTCCCCCCACGCAGGTTCCGATGCCGGTGCCATCAGTGACACGGGCATTATCTGCAAGGGAGAATGGCGGGGAAAACAGGTGCTGGGGTTGCGCCTGAACTGGACCAAGCGCTATATCACCCTCGCACCGGTTGCCACCGTCCTCGGCCTGGCGTTTAAAGCCTATGACCCGGACCATTTACTCGGCGATAGCGTCGAACGGGGCATCACCTGCGCGCTGGTGCCGGTTGACATTGCCGGCGTGCGAATTGGCGATCGCCATCGCCCAATGACCAGCGCCTTTATGAACGGCCCAACCTGGGGCAAAGATGTCTTTATCCCCCTGGAGCAGGTGATCGGTGGCCAGGCGCAGATCGGTAACGGCTGGTCGATGCTGCTGAATTGCCTCTCGGTGGGCCGTGCCATCTCCCTCCCCGCGCAAAGTTGCGGTGCCGGTAAACTGGCCAGCTTAACCAGCGGTGCCTACAGCCGTATACGCCAGCAATTTAACACCCCGATCAGTGAATTCGAGGGGATTACCGAAGCCCTGGCACCTATCGCCGGGCTTACCTACCTGATGGACAGCGCCCGCACGTTCACCGCCGCGATGGTCGACCGGGGAGAAAAACCGTCGGTCCCTTCCGCCATAATCAAATACCACAACACCGAGATGATGCGCATTGTCGTCAACCACGCCATGGATATTCACGGCGGCCGCGGGGTCATTGATGGACCGCGCAATTACCTGTCCCGGGTTTACCAGTCGATTCCGATCGGTATCACCGTCGAGGGCGCGAACATATTGACCCGCAATATGATGATTTTTGGTCAGGGTTCGATCCGATGCCATCGGTTCCTGCTGACCGAGATGGAGGCTGCCGCCAACCCTGATCAAACAGTCGCAATCAGCGCACTCGACCAGGCGCTTTGCGGGCATATCCGGCACACGGCGCAACTGGCGGCCCGAGCCCTGATGCTTGGTTTGACCCGTGGCCGATTCGCCTCAACCCACGGTGTTCCTGAGCCTCTGCGCCGTTACACCCGGCAACTAAGCCAGATGAGCGCCGCATTTGCACTGGTCAGCGACTGCACACTGCTCACCCTGGGAGGCAGCCTGAAATTCCAGGAGCGGGTATCCGCCCGGCTGGGTGATGCCCTCAGCTATCTGTATCTATCTTCGTCGCTGCTCAAACGCTTTAACGATGACGGCTTACCCGAGGCGGATCGCCCCCTGTTTGAATGGGCCATGCAATACACGCAATTCAGGCAACAGGCAGCGCTGAGCGAACTCTTGCACAACTACCCCTCCCCCGTCGTAGGCAGGCTGCTTAAACTCTGGGTTTTTCCGACCGGCTGCAACGCCCGGGCGCGCAATGATCGACTCGATAAACGCGCGGCTAGCTGCTTGCTAGACAATACGCCTACCCGGCAACGACTGATTGACGGCGTCTATTATTCGACAGACCCCCGCGATCCGGTGGGTCGGGTCGAGCATGCATTTTTACAGGTATTGGCTAACAGCGATGTTGAAAAGCGCCTGAAACAAGCACAACGAGAAGGCGACCTGTCGTCGGGCACCCTAAACGATAAACTTGTTGAGCAAGCCGTTACGCTTGGCATACTCAGCAACGCAGAGCATGCTCATTACCAGCAGACACAGTCTGCGGTCGATGACGCCATCCAGGTCGATCACTACCACCCGGCCCACAAACCCCGCACCTAGCTCTAAGACAACTAGCTCTAAGACAACTAGCTCCAAGACAACGAGTTCCAAGACAATAAGACCCAACGAGCCAATAACCGGCGGCAAACACCCTCATCTGAAGATATTTGCACGCCAATGGTTTTTACTGACAACGGACTACCATTACACAACATTTAACGATTGTTTCTGTCTAGCCAGAACCTGTTTAAAGGATCGCACCCCATAGGGCAACGACACCACTGTACTCACCCTGAGGCTTCTCAGGATCAGGCTGCATCCATGTTACCGATACGGTGACTTCCTGGCTAAAGTGGCCGTTCTGAGAACTCTCAAAGTGACCCTGCTCGGTCTTGGTCAGAGGGAAGCCATCAATGATTTCCTGTTCCGTGCCGAACGACAGATTATTAGGCAAACCTTCCATACGCTTACCATTCGCTGGCACCACATCACAACCTTCACTCAGGTTGACATCAATAGGCGTCACTTCGGTACCGAGTGGATCATCACCTTTGTACAGCGGCGAAGCGCCACAGGTCAGGAAGACATCCTCATTGTTGGCATCGACACGGAATATAATCGTACCGGCAAAATCACCGGTCTGTACCGAACCTAAGTCCACCATGCCGGTAGAAAGCACCCCGATATTCGGATCAACATCGACCCAGACATGGGATGACGCACTTGACTCTAGATCGGCAAATGCCGCGCTCGCGGCCAGACCGGAAACCAGTGCTGCCGCGCTAATCATTGCTAAATTTTTCATATCCATACTCCTTCATGGTCTTATTAATAAAGACGTTTTTTATATTGCCTTTTAGATAAACGCCACGCACTTCGCGTGCAAGGCACATTAAGTTTGAAGACGCACTCATCAAACTCTCCACATACAGTGCAACTAAGAGGCCAACAACCCAAAACAAAAACAAAACAAATGACATGACTTAAATATCAAACAGTAACACGCCTTATTATTTTCGCAGCGGCACTCACCAACAACATTCGCGCATCAATGCGGCTTGATATTGTTAATCAGTCGTTACACCGCACACGCTTTCATGCTATATAAAAAATATAAAAATTATAAATAAACTTTATATTCAATAGGATGAACAATAAAAACACACACAACAGACCAAGAAAACAGCGTTGTTAACTTGACGTAACAGTATTAATAGAAACCGCTTAGCGAGTTAAACGAACATTTATTAATCGAAAAAAAACAGCCCGGATAAAAAGTAACATACTGTTATCAATAGCGTTAAGCATTATAAAGCAGCACCCAACGCAGATTGGACAATTATTTTAGTGTTACATCCATGCAACAAATTTATCCCCATAAAAAGCCCGCGGCCATATATTCCAAACAAGAACATTCCATATAACAAATAGATGCTCTTTTTTTGCGTTTATTTATGGCAATATAGAAATTACCGCCAATATAAGCTGATATCAATGCACGTGCTTTTTATGCGATGCGCACAGTTCAGCGCATCGACGAATAAAGCGCGATTATCGGTTAGAAAGTTGGGTGGCCAACGTTCAAACAGCCCGTAGCGTAAACCGCTGCACGGCTGGATATTCGCGGCACTATGCCCTACCTATCACTAGATATTTTTTATACGCTGGTGAGTGTGGTTCTTCGTCGGTCAGGTAAGTGAGATCAGCGCGTTACACGCCTAACCGACCACGATAAAACAGGGGAAACCTTGGTAAATACGGAGTAGCACAGGATGAAGCAACGTCCATCAGTGCACCAACAGCAATCAAGGCATGCGCCGCAGCATATTCGCTCGTTGCGACCGGTGCTGCTTTGGGATGAGTCGCTGCAGGATTTACTCCAGATTCTCGAAGAACTTGAACCGGAAGAGGACGGCGGAACCCACGTTAACGGGGCACGCAAGACATTCGCCTCAGTCTCGGACAACTAATCGATCCCCCCCCTCGCTGGCCGGCAACAACGTACAGCAAGCCTGCCCAAGTGTGCAGTCGTCTATACTCCTGAAGCCTTCTTGCCAGCTGATGCTAATTAACGAACAAGTCACGCTATGTCACAATTGATTCGCAGCCGAGACAACAGATTCCGCACCACGATGACGGGCTTCGTCATGGCGCTGTTCTCCGCAACCGCCGACGCGGAGCAGAAACAGATCGCTATCGAGGCAATAGTTGCGCCGTTTATTAGTGTCCGCACACTGACACCTCAGTCCGCTATAACGGATAACAAAAGCTATTTGCAGGCTGCGCTGGCGTTTGAAGTTGAAAGCAACCGGCCCAATGTATCGATCCAGGTTTCTGCCACCGACTTACAACGTGACGATACAGGGCCCTCCCCGCAATTTATTGCGCTGGACTACCGCTACGGAGCCCTGTTATCGCTAACATCCGACTCGGGCAGCCCGGCCATCCAACAGCACCTCCCCCTTAGCGCAGGGCAACGCATCCGCACATCACGCTTGGCAAAGCAGGGATTCACGACCCCGCACCACCTACTGCGCAGTGCCAACACCGACGTGCTTAGCCAAGAAATATTACTGACCCTGCGCTGGAAAGCGCCCTCGCCGCAGCAGACGGCTGGGCGCTACCACGGTTTGGTCGTGGTCAATGCGTACAATTATTAACGCGGCTTCCTTACCTTGAAGTCAACTTCATCGTCAACGCTGCTTATCGGTTATTGCGTGGCTGAGCGATACCCGCATGTTTAGCGAATGACCCGGCGGGCAATCGCTAAACACGGCCAGCTACACCAATGCGGCCTGTTTCAAGCGCTGTAACTGATCCCGATAGGCAGCAGCCTGCTCAAATTGCAGATTTTTAGCCGACTCGTACATTCTGTCTTCTAACTGATTCATCGCTTTGCTTAGCTCTTTCGGTGACATCAGAGAGGGATCCCCGCCATAAGCGGCCACAGGCTCCGCAACCTTGCGCTCATGGCTGACTTTCTTGCCCGGAATACGTGCGCCTTCCAGAATATCGGCCACCGATTTGCGCACCGAGCGCGGGGTAATATTATGCGCCTTGTTAAACGCCTCCTGTTTGCTACGCCGCCGATCTGTTTCTCCGATCGCCCTCTGCATTGATCCGGTGATTCGGTCGGCATACAAAATGGCCCGACCATTGAGATTGCGGGCAGCGCGACCAATGGTCTGTATGAGAGAACGCTCCGAGCGTAGAAAACCTTCTTTGTCCGCATCCAGGATGGCGACCAAGGAGACCTCCGGCATATCCAGTCCTTCCCGTAACAAGTTGATCCCCACCAGTACGTCAAATACCCCAACACGCAGATCGCGTATGATCTCCACACGCTCCACCGTATCGATATCAGAATGCAAATAACGCACGCGCACCCCGTGCTCGGCCAAGTATTCACTTAAATCTTCTGACATCCGCTTGGTCAGTGTTGTAACAAGAACCCGTTCCTTCTGTGCCACCCGCTTATGAATTTCGGATAACAAATCATCCACCTGTGTCGTTGCCGGACGCACGTCTATCGGCGGATCCACCAAGCCTGTTGGACGAACCACTTGCTCGACCACGGCCCCCGCATGATCCGCCTCGTAGTTGCCCGGCGTCGCTGAAACAAACACCGCCTGTGGCGCCAAGGCCTCCCACTCTTCGAACCGCAACGGCCGGTTATCCAGCGCAGAAGGCAATCGAAAACCATGCGCCACCAGGGTCTCTTTACGCGACCGATCGCCTTTGTACATCGCGCCGATCTGTGGAATTGTCACGTGGGACTCATCGATGATCAACAACGCATCGGGGGGTAAATAATCAAAGAGTGTCGGGGGGGCTCCCCCTTGCTCGCGCCCGGACAAGTAACGGGAGTAATTTTCAATCCCGGTGCAATAGCCTAACTCTAGGATCATCTCCATATCGAAATTAGTGCGCTGTTCCAACCGTTGTGCTTCCACCAACTTATCGGATTCACGCAATTGTTCTAGACGCTCCTTAAGCTCCATCCGAATCCGCTCAACGGCTGCCAGCAGTGTCTCCCGAGGGGTGACGTAGTGCGATTTGGGGTAGATGGTAATGCGGGGTACCCGACGCAAGGTTTCCCCCGTCAAGGGATCAAAAAAACTGATACTTTCCACTTCGTCATCAAACAGCTCGATACGCACGGCCTCTTTTTCAGACTCGGCCGGAAACACATCGATCACGTCGCCACGGGCGCGGTAAGTCGCACGGTGCAATTCGATATCATTACGCTTGTACTGCAGTTCGGCCAACCGCCGTAATATGTCGCGCTGATCGATACGATCACCACGATCAAGGTGCAAGACCATTTTCAGATACGATTCGGGATCGCCCAGACCGTAGATCGCGGAAACCGTCGCGACAATAATGGCGTCTGGTCGCTCAAGCAGCGCTTTCGTCGCGGAAAGGCGCATCTGCTCGATATGCTCGTTAATAGACGCATCTTTTTCGATATAGGTGTCCGATGCCGGCACGTAGGCTTCGGGCTGATAATAGTCGTAATAGGAGACGAAATACTCGACAGCATTGGCGGGGAAAAACTCTTTGAATTCGCCGTATAACTGCGCTGCCAGGGTTTTATTCGGTGCCATCACGATCGTCGGGCGCTGCAGCCGCTGAATGACATTGGCCACGGTAAAGGTTTTCCCCGAGCCAGTCACCCCTAAAAGGGTCTGTGAAGCCAGGCCGGCTTCAACCCCTTCGATCAATTCACGGATAGCCTGAGGCTGATCCCCGGCGGGAGCGAAGGTTGAGCTGACCTGAAATTTGTCTACCATGAGCGTTCCTGATACTGCGGTGATCCGGTATCATTATACGGTTTGTCCTGTTCACTGGGTACAAGCATTAATAGCTCCTTTCACTCGGGGCACACGACATTTTTCAAGAGGAATGAAGGTTGGACGTGCAATTGTCAGATCGCGTAAACAACATCAAGCCATCCCCGACGCTCGCTGTAACCAACCGTGCCGCAGAGCTACGCGCAGCGGGTAAAGACATTATTGGCCTGGGTGCCGGCGAACCGGATTTCGACACGCCAGATCACATAAAAGCCGCCGCCATTCAAGCCCTTAACGAGGGCTTCACCAAGTACACCGCGGTCGACGGTACGCCTGCCCTCAAAAAAGCGATTATTCATAAATTTGAACGCGATAACGGTCTTAAGTATGTCCCTAGCCAGATATTAGTCTCTTGTGGCGGTAAACAAAGCTTCTTTAACATGTCTCTGGCGTTGATCAACCCCGGTGACGAAGTGATCATTCCTGCACCTTACTGGGTTTCCTATCCAGACATGGTCGCCATCGCCGATGGTATTCCTGTCATTATTCATACCAGCCAGGAAAACCGCTTTAAGATCACCCCCGAGCAGCTGGATATGGCGATTACGCCCAAGACGCGCCTCGTCGTTTTGAACAGTCCCTCTAATCCGACCGGCGTCGCATACAGCCGAACCGAACTCCAAGCGCTGGCTGATGTGCTGCTCAAACATCCGCATGTCCTGATCGCAACCGACGACATGTACGAGCCGATTTTGTGGTCAGAAGAACCGTTCTGCAATATCGTTATGGCCTGCCCCGACCTGTACGACCGTACAATCGTCCTGAACGGCGTATCCAAAGCCTACGCCATGACCGGCTGGCGAATTGGCTACGCGGCAGGACCGCAGAAATTAATCGCGGCGATGAAGAAAGTGCAGTCGCAAAGCACGTCAAACCCAACGTCAATCTCTCAGGTAGCCGCTCAAGTGGCACTGGAAGGCTCGCAGGACTGCGTTAAAGAGATGGTCCACGCGTTCCGTCAGCGTCATGATTTCGTGGTGGCTGCACTGAATGAGATCGAAGGCGTAGAGTGCATCCCCGCCGACGGCACGTTCTACGCGTTCCCCAGTTTCCACAAGATCATCGACGAAAATCCGGCGTTCACCGATGATATCGATCTGGCAGAATTTCTACTCACCGATGCCGGCGTCGCGCTCGTTCCAGGATCGGCGTTTGGCGCTCCCGGCAATCTACGCCTGTCATTTGCCACCAGCATGCAGGTGCTTGAGGATGCCATTGATCGAATTAAAAAAGCTCTACAAACCACAGCACTACAAACCCAGTCATAGATAACCAGGCTGTCAAAAACGGCGGTTTAATGGGCCTAATCCTTAGCGATGAGCCCCATTAAACCGTAACCTGTTGCGTGTAACCCGCTGAATGAACCGCCGTGGCATAAAGCCATGTGAGACAAGGGCGGATATGTGCCGGCCCTGCTCCGGCCCTTGGTCCTCGAGCATTCAACAGGCTGATACCACGTTTCCATCCCCCCCTTGGCGCCCCGATATTTAGATGCAAACTGTCGTGCTAGATAATTTTTCTTTACCACATGCTACTCTTGCTTAATTGACGCAATACAGATGAGGTAATGGCGCGATGTCGATTCAGGAAAACATCCACAACTACTACGAAAAAATGGTCGCTGAAGAGCTTAAAAACAACGCGCCCGATGTCGATGAAGACAGTGATTTCTTTGCCGATGTTGCCTGCGTCGCCCTCAACCGACTCCCTCCCCGCTACTTCAGACACGCAGTCGATATGGCCTTCTATCTTTCTATTTCAGAGCAGCTTGAGATGCAGAAAAAGGTAGAGACGACGGTCCATGACGCGCTGCAATTCGTCACTGAGCGCAAAAACCAGTGGGACGCAGAAGAAAAAGCAGCCAACCTCGCGAACGAAGCGGCAAAAGCAGCGTTAGAAGCAGTGCGGGCCGAATCGCAGCCAGCAGAGGACGATGCGCTAAATCTCGCCAAGGTGCTGAGCGTAACGCCCGGCAGACGCTAACGGAAAGCCTCAGCCTATTGGCCAAAACCCTCCGTGTCTTCTATAAATAACATGATACGTGACCTGTGAACATCCGTTATCGCCGTGGATACTCCATAAGAATTTTGCATAAGAATGCTTCAGGTAAACGCAGCCGGACAAGCCGTCTCGATACGTTATAAGGCGTAGGCATAAGGAGTAGGACAGGGAGTATGCGTCGTGTCTTATAAAACAACGTGCCCACACTGTGGCCATCAAGCCCTAGGATTGACTAGAAAGCTCTTATTAGGGCCGGCAGGAAGCACCCGCTGCCGCCATTGCGGACGTGGCATTGGTGTTTCTTGGTTTGCTTTTTTCGCGTTTATTGGCATCGCTATAATCACGGCCGTCGTGGGCTACAACAGCAGCCTATTTGGATTGGAATGGTGGGTGGCCGGTGCATTATTAATGGTGCTTGTCCAAGGATACCTGATCCCACTGGAAGAACGCTAACGCCAAGTCAATAATGACATCGATCAGCATTCAGCACGTTATACCTTTTGTTAGCCTCGCCGTTACGGCACACTGGGCGCGCTAATTTTCTTGTACTCGACCAACAACCCCTCTGACAGGAGTCATTGTGACAACTGACATGCTGTTTGTGTTTGCTCTTCTGGCAACCACGATTATCCTCTTTATCCTTGATAAAATCCGAATGGATATTGTCGCTCTACTGGTGGTGGCAGCCTTGGCCCTATCGGGCATCATTACTCCAGCAGAAACCGTGTCCGGTTTCGGTCAATCGATTGTCGTCATGATCGCGGCGCTGTTTGTAGTCGGGGAAGCACTGTTTCGTACCGGTGTCGCTGCTGCTGTCGGCAACTGGCTACTCAGGGTCGGCGGTAACAATGAAGTTAGACTGCTGCTATTTCTCCTTCCTGCTGTTGCTGTACTCTCAGCCTTCATGAGTTCAACAGGCGCTGTAGCGCTGTTTATCCCCGTCGTGCTCAGCATGTCGCGCAAAGCGAAACTGAATCCATCCCGCCTGCTGATGCCGCTCGCCTTCGCCTCGCTGATAGGCGGCATGCTAACCCTCATCGGAACACCACCCAATATCGTCGTCAGCGGCGAAATGCAACGCGCCGAACTACCGCCTTTCGGTTTTTTCGACTTCACCCCACTCGGCCTGATTATTCTCGTGATCGGCATGGCCTATCTGATTTTTGTTGCCCGCCATCTGTTACCCAAGAGCGAGATTCGCGACCCGGAAAATCCGCACCCGACCCTGCAAGCTTTTGCTGAGCGTTACGGGGTAGCCGATCACCTGCACCGCATCTATCTACCGGCCAGCTGTACGCTCGCCGGGAAAACCGTCGCCGAAGCGGGTTTGCGGACCCACTATGAAGTCACCGTGTTTGGCATTCAGCGTCGCGGCAGGCTTATGTCAACGTTAATGCCGGTTTTATCGCATACGATCGTCAATGCCAGCGACACCCTCATGGTTTACGGAAAAGCAGACGATATCGCCCGCCTCTGCCGAGAAACGGGGGTACAAAGCCAGGGTTTCCCCGCCGGTGAATCGGAGCGGCTAAACCAAGAGTTTGGGTTTGCCGAAGTCCTGCTACGTGCCAGCTCAAACCTGAAAGGAAAGACCGTCAAGGAGGGACATTTCCGCGAGAAGTTCAAGCTCAGTGTGATCGGTATTCGCCGCGAAGGTTCACCGTTAGCCACGGAATTCGATGGAGAGCCTCTGGCATTTGGCGACACCCTGCTGCTGGCCGGTGGTTGGCGTTATATTGAATCACTGGATCAGCAGCGTGATTTTGTCGTCCTCGAAACACCGGCCGAGATGACAGAAGTCCCCGCCCGCGGACAGAAGGCACCGATGGCTCTGGGCATCATGGCGTTGATGCTGATAGCCATGGTCAGTGGCGCGCTGCCGAATCTAACCGCTATCCTCTTGGCCGCATTAGCCATGGTACTTACGGGCTGCGTCACCATGGAGGAATCTTATCGCTCACTGAATGCAACCAGCTTGGTACTCATCGCGGGTATGCTGCCGCTGGCGCTCGCCATGAAGAAAAGTGGTGCCCTGGAATTGATCGTCGATCAGCTGATCACCGCTCTTGGCAGCAGCGATCCGATGATGCTGTGTGCCGGCCTGTTCGTCCTGACCTCCGTCCTCAGCCAGTTTATTTCCAATACCGCCACTACCGTTCTGGTTGCCCCCATTGCGTTAGCGGCGGCTCAAGGGGTGGGCCTGAATCCGGAACCCCTTATGATGACGGTCGCAATTGCAGCATCCACCGCCTTTGCAACCCCCATCGCCTCCCCCGTCAACACACTGGTGTTAGCGCCGGGAAATTATCGGTTTATCGATTTTGTGAAAGTCGGCGTACCACTGCAGCTGCTTGTTATGGCCGTCACACTCGTGGTTACCCCGATGATCTTCCCTTTTTAAAGAACCTCGCGCCTGACAGCCTGAGACCAGACGGCCAGGCGCTAGCGTAGATCTGTGCCAAGCCGCACATTTATCGTCGAAACGAAGCCTGTTAATAATTCGGTGTACTCGCCACGCCCTTGGATACAGGGCTTAAACAGCCGCGACAAACCGCGGACGTCAATAAACATCCCGCGAGCAAGCTTAGTGACAGCTGGTTCGAGGCTGACGCTCATTCGATACGATCCAGGTTTTGCGTGCCTCCTCCCAAGTAGCAAACAGGGTGTAAAGGCAACTGTTAGAAACGGTCTCCCCGCCCACAATAGTACTGCGACGACTGATCCAGGAGTCATAATCCTTGGGGTTCGTCAATGTCCGGTGCGTTGTGATATGGGTCGGCGTGGTATAGCTATTATGCACAATCCATTGAAAAGCCCGCCAGCCTCCCTCCAGATCGAATGCGCTGTCAGGCGGCCCGTAGTCGATCATGACATCACGAATATCACTACCCGAGTACGTCTTAAATCGATCCGTGACGCAGCCCGTGATAACGGTTGCTGCCACCGCGGCAACAACAAACTGTATTATCCCTTTCATAGCGGTCCTTTTTACTCTCTCAAATAGCTTGAATCTTGCCCTTACCAGTAACGCTCTACCGTCACCTGCCCCGCCTTTCTGCGTAAATTCTTTTCAAACCCCCTTGTTTTCAAGGCTTCCAAAGAGTCTTTAACCATATACGGATTACCACAAATCATCACCTGGGATTGAGCCGGATCAAACCGCATCCCGACACGCTGCTCCAGCACCCCTTCCAATAAGGCGGGAGGAATTCGCCCAGGCAATGCGAAATCAGTCGGCTCACGACTCACAAAAGGCACCCAGGTAAACTGAGTCGCATGCAGCTGCGCCAATGCATCAAGCTGCTTCCGATAACAGAGTTCATTGGCATAGCGAACCGCATAAGCCATAACAATACGCTCAAAACGCTCCCAAGGTTCGACCGTGTTCAGTATGGACAAAAACGGCCCTAGCGCCGTACCGGTTGCCATGAGCAGTAATTCCTTACCCTCCGGTACTTCCGACAGCGTCAGGAATCCGGCGGTCTGATTGGACACCCAGACCCGATCACCGGCTTTTTTTGCCAGCAGCCGATTCGAGAGTGGCCCATTGGGCACACTGTTAAAAAAGAACTCGAGGTAATCCGCATCCGGTGCGTTCACAAATGAATAGGGTCGCGCTACCCGAACCCCCTCCACATCCAGCGCCAATCGTGTGTACTGCCCCGCAACAAAACGGATACCATCAGCACGAATTTTCAGCGAATGCAGCTGCTCCGTCCAAATAATATTGTCTATCACTTCCCCAGCAACCCATTCCGACATCACCCGCTCTCCACTTTCTTGCCTACGGCATCTTCTCGTCTACGGCACTTTCTCGTCAACCTGATCTCCACTATAGACCGGCCGTACAGGCGATGCCGCCACATAATCAATTAACTCGGGGAAAAATTTCAGAAAATCAGACTCTAACTGATGATAGTGCCGGTAAACCTCTTCGCCTCCCCCCAGCAACGACACGGGGCGGCTAAAGCGCGCAGCAATACGATCCAACGCTCGCGCGATAACAGCTATATCATCATAACGATTCAACCAGTCCTGTTGCGTCATACGCCTGACCACTTGGTCCATTTCGTGAGGCATCAGAGACCGATAAGCGTGCAGCTGCATATAGACTTCGCGAATAAAACTCGATCGTGACACAGAATAAAACCGCGCCCAATGTACACAGAGGAAATGGTCATAGGCCAGGTCGACAATAATACCGGCAAAGCGACGCCGCGCAGGGCTGACGCGCGCAACACTGCGTCGCACAATGGGATGCGCATCGGTGTAGGCGTCAATTTTACGATGTAAGCGGATACCTTCCTGCAACGGCCACGGCAGATGCTTATCAACCCGACCCCGATAAAAATCACCCATCAGGTTACCGACCCGGGCGAGGGGCTGCTCGGGCGCCAAACGGAGATGCGCAAGAAAGTTCATGGCGATGCCGGCCTAGTGACGGTCAGGCGGCCGCAACTGCGGGTGCCGCGTGAAACGTTTTTTTCGCCGATAGGGTATCACATCAACCACCTCACCCTCCCTGATGGCGTGCTGCAATCCCTGCCAGTAAACGGGGTCGAAAATCTCCCTGTGTCGGGCAAAAAACACCTTGCGGACATCTGCTCGACTGGCCAAATATGAACTAAAGCTCTCGGGAAACACATCGAATTCACCCACCGAGTACCAGGGCTCACTGGCCAGTTCATCTTCAGGGAAACGCGGAGGGGGGATTTTTCTGAAGTGACATTCGGTCAGATAGCAGATTTCATCGTAATCATAAAACACAACCCGCCCATGCCGGGTTACACCGAAGTTTTTAAACAGCATATCACCGGGGAATATATTGGCTGCGGCCAGCTGTTTTATCGCATTACCATACTCGTCGATGACGTCATTGAGCGCGTTCTCATCCGCACGGTCGATATACATATTCAACGGAATCATACGGCGTTCGGTCCACAGGTGCTTGATAATCACTTTATCATCGGTAAGTTGAACCGAAGACGCCGCCACCTTCAGCAGCTCGGCAAGTAATGCTTCGGAAAACCGGTGACGATCAATGACAAAGTTTCGAAACTCCTGGGTATCGGCCATCCGCCCGGCTTTATCATGGCGCTTTACCAATCGATATTTTTCGATCACCCGGTCACGGGTCATGTCCTTGGTCGGATGGAAGCGATCCTTAATAATCTTAAACACCACATCCAGTGAGGGCAGCGTGAACACGGTCATTACCATCCCCTTGATGCCCGGGGCGATAACGAAGCGATCATCACTGGACTCCATATGACCGATGAAGTCGCGATAAAACATGGTCTTTCCATGCTTGTAGAAGCCTAACGAACTGTAAAGCTCATACAGCTTCTTACCCGGCAGCAGGCTATGCAGGAAACGAACAAACTCAAAGGGGATCGGTGCTTCCACCATAAAATAAGAACGGGTGAAACTAAAGATGATGCTTACCTCATCCCCATCCACGATGAGCGTATCGACAAACACACCGCCTTGCTCGTTATTCAGGATGGGGAGTACGAAAGGAACACACCGCGAACGATCCCGACTTAGGGCGCGCCCCACGATGTACGCGCCTTTATTACGATAAAAAACCGACCGGACAATTTCAAGACTCGCACCACTTTCGACCAAAATAGCGTCGATCGGTTGCTCTTTGATATAGCGGGTGATATTACGCACGTCCCTGCGTTTATTTTCGTAAGGGATGGCGAATCGGTAATCGTCCAGAACGCGGGAAATCAGCTGCGGAACATTGCCATTGAAACGGTAGTGGTTACACATTCCGTTTTCGGGCGGATGCCAGCCTTCGGGCAGCGCCGTACGGACGAAAATGCGGTCTTCCTTAATTTCAGCGTGTTGGAAATGCCGACAGTAAATGGAATTAAAATAGGTCTCTGCCAACTCGCCATGACTGCTGGAGACAATGCGTTCACTGTAAGCATCCTTGGCCCGTTTCCATAGCGTTACGCTGAATAATTGCTCCTTGGCGAGCTGCCGCGCATCGGCCACCGTTTGCCCCACCGAACGCTCATAAAGATCGACTCGGTCAGTCGTGGCCGTTTGCATGCCGTGCCAGTCTGCCCGTTCGAACCGCTCGCGCGCACCGGCCGAAATCTGCTCAAACTGCTCCCGATAGGTATCGTAGCCCCCGATAATCATCTCTGCTAACTGTTGCGCAAGAACCCCTTCAGGGTGGGTAAGCGAGTTGTCCGTGGATGGCGGCATGCACGCGTCCTCTCAGCGACAAAGGGAATGATCAAACGCGCGCTGAACCGACAACCGTATTATCAGACAACCGTATTATCAGACAAAATGCCCGAATGCCCCGAAAGGGGCTGCAGCACACTGACCTTCCAAAGTCTGGTATCCGACAGCCAAATAAGCAAGCGGGTCGGCTACCCCAGGCGGCATCCGCTTAACGACGACGGCGGTTGCCGCCTCGAGGCGCCGCGCTATGCCCACCTCGTCGTGGCGCGGTCGACCTGGCCCCTGGTCGCGCAGGACTTCGGCTGGCTTTCACCACGCCCACGGGGGGGACCAATGCGTGAGGCCCTCGACCGATTAAGTCCCTGCGCCCCATTTTTAACAAGGCTTCACGTAACAGGGGCCAGTTTTCGGGATCATGGTAACGCAGTAGCGCCTTATGCAGCCGTCGCTGACGGGCTCCGCTGGCAACCACCATGGTTTCTCCGCCGCGTCGTATCCGCCGCAGAGGGTCAAGGCCGGTATGGTACATCGTTGTCGCATTGGCCATCGGCGAAGGAATAAAATTCTGCACCTGGTCCAATTTAAAGTCATTCTCTTTTAACCAAAGCGCCAGATTCAGCATATCTTCATCTTTGGTTCCCGGGTGCGCCGAAATAAAATAGGGAATCAAATACTGCTTCTTACCCACCTCTTTCGACAAACGATCAAACAAGGCCTTAAAACGGTAATAACTGCCCATCCCCGGCTTCATCATTTTGGACAACGGACCGTCTTCGGTGTGCTCGGGCGCTATTTTCAAATAACCACCCACATGGTGCTGAACCAGTTCACGAACGTATTCAGGATCTTCCACGGCAAGATCATAGCGCAGACCGGAAGCGATCAGGATCCGCTTAATCCCCGGTATCTTGCGCGCACGACGGTACAAGTTCGTCAGATGACGATGGTCGGTGGTCAAATTGGAGCAGATACCCGGATAAACACAGGAGAGGCGCCGACAAGCCGATTCGATCTCACGACTTTTACAGGCCAATCGATACATGTTTGCGGTAGGCCCGCCCAGATCGGAGATGGTGCCGGTAAAACCGGGCGTATGATCACGAATCGATTCGATCTCTTTAACAATCGAGGTCTCGGACCGATTCTGAATAATGCGCCCCTCGTGCTCGGTAATCGAGCAGAAGGTACAACCGCCAAAGCAACCGCGCATAATGTTGATGGAGAAACGAATCATCTCGTAAGCGGGAATCCTGGCATCGCCATAACTCGGATGCGGTAACCGGGTATAGGCGAGGTCAAACACGCCATCCAGCTCTTTGGTCGTCAACGGGATCGGCGGCGGATTAACCCAAAGATCACGATCGCCATGGCGTTGCACCAGCGCCCGCGCGTTACCCGGGTTGGTCTCCAGATGCATGACACGCGACGCGTGCGCATACAGGATCGAATCATGGCGGACCTCTTCATAAGCGGGCACGCGAATGCAGGTGCGGCTCCGGTCACCAGGATCCGGGCTATGTTGCAACGAAACAACCTGAACGGTCTCCTCGGTTTTTTCGCTACAACTTTCCGCCTGAACCATCTGGTAAGGATCTATTTTGACCGGCGGCGGACCGGGAAGGTCAACGGTGGTTGAATCCTGCAGAATCCAGCCTTCGGGCAACTGACTACGCATCAACGCAGTGCCACGAATATCAGTCAGGGTAGAAATATCTTCGCCATCGGCCAAGCGATGCGCCACCTCCAGCAGTGCCCGTTCGGCATTACCAAAGAGCAACAGGTCGGCTTTGGCGTCGGGCAGAATAGAACGCCGCACTTTGTCGGACCAATAATCATAATGGGCAATTCGGCGCAGGCTGGCTTCGATGCCGCCCAGTATCAGCGGTACCTCTTTGTACGCTTCCCGACAGCGTTGCGAATACACCAGAACGGCGCGATCGGGTCGCTTGCCCGCTTCCGCATTCGCGGTATAGGCATCATCCTGGCGTAAGCGACGTTCGGCCGTATAGCGATTAATCATCGAGTCCATATTGCCCGCGGTTACCCCGAAAAACAGCCGCGGTTGACCCAGGCGCATGAAATCGTTTTTATTGCTCCAATCGGGCTGTGAAATGATCCCGACGCGAAAGCCCTGTGACTCCAGTAGACGGCCGACAACCGCCATACCAAAGCTCGGATGATCAACATAAGCATCGCCGGTCACCAGCACCACATCACAAGAGTCCCAGCCCAGCGCATCCATTTCGGACCGGGACATCGGCAAAACAGGAGCTGGCCTGACCGGCCGGCGCGGTGAACGAAACAGGAATGGAGCGGAGACCGTAGACATGGGATTACCTGATAAAAATAGTCGACCATTATACCTCATGCGGTCGATGCGGTCATATGAATACGCGCAGGGGGTTATTCGCCTGTTCTAGCTTAATTACCCGGTGCGAATTTGTTACTATGCCCAACCACATAGCATGGCAGTGTTTATTGCCGTGCTGACACGGTTGCCAAACGCACGAACAGACAGGTAACAAGGATGCTGCTGGGTAAAAAGATAGTGGTTGTCATGCCCGCCTACAACGCGGCACAAACGCTGGAGAAGACCTATAACGATCTTCCCCACGATTTTATCGACGAGGTCATCCTGGTCGACGACCAGTCGCAGGACAACACGGCGGGACTTGCCGATAAACTCGGGATCCACACGGTCATTCACCCGCAAAACCGCGGTTACGGTGGCAACCAGAAGACCTGTTACCAGACGGCCCTGCAAAAGGGAGCCGACATTGTCATCATGGTACACCCCGATTATCAGTACTCGCCTCGCCTGGCCTTGTCCCTGGCCGCGATGATTGCCTCGGGGCACTACGAGATCGTCTTAGCATCGCGCATACTGGGCGGACAAGCACTAAAGGGCGGCATGCCAGTTTATAAATACATCGCCAACCGTCTGCTGACGCTGGTACAAAACCTGTTTCTGGGCATTAAATTATCCGAATACCATACCGGTTACCGTGCGTTCAGCCGCGAAGTACTCGAGACCCTGCCCCTGGAAGAAAATTCCGATAACTTCGTCTTCGACAACCAAATGCTCGCTCAGGCGGCCTATTTTGGTTTCCCCATTGGTGAGATCAGCTGCCCGACCCGCTACTTCACGGATGCCTCCAGCATTCGCCTTGCCCCCTCGATTCGCTACGGTATCGGCGTACTCGTCACCACCGTGCAGTATCTGTTACACAAGACAAGACTCAAACCCTGCCGACTGTTCTCCAACCTCGGCGAGCGCTTGACGCGCGCCGAATAAAAACACAGGCACACAGGCGTCAAACGATTCTCCCTTACCTCTTCGCAGCGGAAACAGATGACTATGAGCGAGGCTGCATCACATACCCGGCCCTGCACCTACTGCCAACAAGGTGCAATGACACACAGGTTCATCGGTACCGATTTTGACTCAGGCACTCTGCCGTATCCCCTGCACCGGTGCCATCATTGTCTTTCTGCTGCGCTCTTGCCACACCCAGACGCCGCCTGCCTTGAGGCCAGTTACGGCCCTGCCTACTACGGGTCAGCAACGCGTAAATTTAATCCCCTCATTGAGGGGCTGACCATTCGCGCCAACCGCGCTCGCGCGCGCGACATATACCAGCATTACCACGCTGATAATGCCGGCCAACGCAAGCCGCGTGCGGACAAGCCGTTGCAGGTATTGGATATTGGCTGTGGACGGGGCAACTTACTACGCGCCTTCGCCACACTCGGTTGCTCGGGTCTCGGCATCGAGAGACCGGGGTTGCACTTCGCCGATCTTCCGGCAGATGTCACAATTATCCACGACGACCTCAAAACAGCACAGATACCCGATAATAGTGTGGATATTATCGTGCTATGGCATGTTCTGGAGCACCTGAGTGACCCGGAACAGACCCTGACCGAATGCCGCCGCATTGCGGCACCGGGTGCGCTGCTAGTGATCGAAGTACCCAATTTTGCTTCCTGGCAGGCGCGCTTGTTCGGGCGCTACTGGTTTCATCTTGATCTGCCCCGCCACCTGCACCATTTCACGCCCCACGCAATCAACCAAATGACGGCCAAGCAGCATTTTCAGACCCGCAGTAGCGCGACCTTTTCATTTGAGCAAGGATTGTTTGGCACCTTGCAGAGCCTGCTAAACCGTTTCAGCGGGCGCAATAACAACCGCCTCTATCAATTACTCAAAACACAGGGACCTGAGGCAAAGCCCGGTGAGCGATTTGGCTGGTTGCTACTCGCCTGCGGCCTTATGCCGCTGGCACTTACCGAATTCGCGCTATCCACATTGGCCAAACGCGGCGCGGTATACACCAGTTACAGTGTTTTTGCGCCCGAAAGAGACATCTCCTGATGCCATCACCCCATCCAAACAATGCGACCCAGCCGAACCCTAGGTCGCAGCTCCAAGATCGTCAGCATCATCCAATAGCGCTCGTACTCGCCTTCATTCTGGTAATCATTCCCACGCTGGCCGCCTATTTTCCGGTCGGGGGATTCGACTTTATCGTCTACGACGACGGCCTCTACATCACCCAAAACAGCGTGGTACAGCGCGGCGTATCCTGGTCGGGACTAACCTGGGCCTTTAGCAGCCTCGAAGGAGGCAACTGGCACCCGATCACCTGGCTCTCCCATATGCTGGATGTAAGCCTGTACGGGTTAAACCCCGGCGGACATCACCTTAGTAACCTGTGGCTACACCTGCTTGCCAGCCTGTTATTGCTCACCTGGATCTACCGACTGACCGGTGCGCTATGGCGCAGCACGCTGCTGGCGTTGCTGTTTGCCATACACCCTACCCATGTTCAGTCGGTGGCCTGGATCGCCGAGCGCAAAGACACGCTGAGTGCCCTCTTCCTGTTTCTGACCCTTATCGCCTATAGCCACTATCGCCAGGCGCCTTCAGGAAAGCGTTACGCCTTGATCATTGCGCCATTTGTCCTTGGACTCATGAGCAAAGCCGCATTGGTCACGTTACCGGCACTGCTGATCCTGATCGATCTCTGGCCGTTGAACCGCTGGCACAACGCACCAATGATTCGGCAGCTAGGGCATTCCTTAGCGGACAAAATCCCCCTTTTCGGCATCTCACTCGCCTTTGGCATTCTGACGATTGTTGCCCAGGACAATACGGGCGCGATGGTGGGCGCGGAAGTCCTCAGTCTGGCCGAAAAAATCAGGCATATCATCGTCGCCTATGGCTGGTATCTGTACAAAACGTTTCTTCCCTTGAGCCTGGCTATCACCTATCCGTATCCCACGCACCATGCATCGGCTATCTGGGCTACGGCCATTATGCTTATAGGCTTGTCATTCGCCGCCTACCGATACCGTCAACGCGCGCCCTGGCTACTTGTCGGCTGGCTATGGTTTTTGATAACTCTGCTGCCCATGGTGGGCGTCATCAAGGTAGGCAATCAACCTTATGCGGATCGTTACCTTTACCTGGCGCAAACGGGATTAATGTTGGCGACAATCTGGTCCGTTGCCCAGCTAACGCCGTCACGCTGGCGCATGCACCTAGGCTACCTGAGCTTCTTTATTCTGGTGCCCGCGCTGACCTTTATTACGGCCAACAACGTTCAGCATTGGCGCAACAGTGAAACGCTACTGACCCATGCGACGAGCAGTATCACCGGTAATTTCCAGGCCCATGAACTACTGGGGCATTTTTACTTTGACCAGGGCGACTTCGATCGGGCCATACAACAATACCAGCGGGCTGCCGAGTTCAAAGCTGATGATGCCGATATCTGGAATGCCCTCGGTGTTGCCCATATTCAACGGGGACGGCAACGCGCCGCGATCAGCGCCTTTGCGCGCGCACTGGCGCAAGACCAGGGGCAGGTCGACGCCCGCTACAATCTGGCCAAGGCGCTCGATGAAGCGGGGCAAAGCACGACAGCCGCTATCCACTGGTCGATATTGCAACAGAACCCTCCCGATCATCTGAACGCGCTGATGGGGCTGGGCGACAGAGCTTACCGGATGCAGGACTATGTAGCGGCAGCCCACTTTTTCCAACGCGCCACCGAGATGTCTCCCGAGCAGGCCTCGGCCCACTTCAATTTGGCGTTGTCACAGGAGAAGCTCGAACAATACGCCGCGGCAAAGCAGGCTTATCAACGCGCGGCGCTATACGACAGCGCACTGCGGTCAAGGGTGGAACAGCGACTTTCCCGTTTACCGTCTGTTAATGAGTAAATGAAGCGGATCACGGCAAGACGGAGAACCAAACGATGATACTCACGCTTCTCAAACTGGCCATCGCTTCGGCCCTTATCCTGTGGCTATATACGCAAGGCACGGTTGATCCGGCACAGCTGCAGAAGGCGGCAGGAATACCTTTGACGTTAAGCATTGCCGTTATCTGCTTACTTGTCAGCTATACCCTGGTGGCGATTCGTTGGCATCTGCTGCTACGCCTAAAAGGACTGTACCTTAGCTTTAGCACGGTTTTTCAGGTGTCCATGATCGGTATGTTTTTCAACAGTTTTCTTCCAGGCGGTGTCGGGGGGGATGCAGTTCGCATCGGCTACCTGTTCCGTAGCCAGCCCGGCGACCGACCTGCCGCCATACTATCCGTGCTCTTTGATCGGCTTATGGGCCTGTGCGGGTTAGTGACACTACTGGCGTTGATTCTTGTCGCCGATATCTCGCGGGTCATGGCTGAACCGCTGCTCGCAAGCATCGCCATGCTGGTCATGGGTTCCTTGTTATCACTTCTGTGTCTCTACCTTCTCCTCAACCACACCAAACTCATGCGACCTCTGGAGCGAAAGCTCGAGAATAAGACCCTTAATAACAGCGCCTTGGACAGCCTTCCCTGGCGCGTACTTGGCATTATCCGCACCGTCTATCAAGCCGATCCTCAACAACTGCTGTTGCTGGTTATGTTATCAACCCTGGTGCATGCCGTCTCGATTGGCGCCATGATTATACTGGCCCAAGCAATGGCTTTTGATACCCTCTCTTACCTCAATTACAGCCTGGCCACCGCCGGTGCCTTAATAGCCAACCTTCTGCCATTATCACCGGGCGGCCTGGGTATCGGTGAGGCGGCGTTCGATAACCTGTGTCAGCTTTTAACCCCGGAATCAGATCAACGCGTTGTGGGCTACGCCTCCCTGTTTCTGATCTTTCGTGTTGTCACCCTGATCGCTTCGCTGCCCGGCGCGTGCATTTATCTGGTTTATCGGCATCATTCACCTAGTCCGGTAGCGACAAGAAAACAATCGTTATAAGAAAACAACCGTCACAGGCAAACAATGCCCTCACGCGTAGCGCCACAACGCCGTGCTACATATTGACAGCCTGTTACCGAAAACGGATCAAAGCTGTCGTATGCGCCAGGCCAGTTCACGAACCCCAGTCGCTTCGTGACCGGTTTGAGGCGCAAAACGCAGGCGTACATATAATTGTGTCACGGCCCCTAATTGATCGGCCTGGTCGGGCCAGCGTTCGATCAGCCTGAGCAAGTAACGCTGCGGGGCCTCCCCAGGTTCGCGAGCCACTCCCCTGCCCGCCATTTTGCGGCAGAAGCGGCGGTAGAGCTGATCCAACTTGTGCTTCTTCGGCGCACGGGTGCGCCATAACATCGCCAAAGCCACCCCGCCCAGCACAGCACCGACCGCAATACTCAGAATAAGCATCCAGCGACCCAGACTCAGGCGTCCGAACCACTCGGACAACAGACGGTTCTGATACTTGGCGTTATAGCCCAGTACAGAGCGGTGCCAGCGGTAGTTAAGGTAATCAAACGCCATACGTAGCGACCCCACCCAGGGCATGGAACGGTAGCGCGCCGCAGAAAAAACGCGCTCGGCTAAAAAGCTGCCTTCACCTTCCACCGCCTGCTCCAAACCCTCTTGCCTGCGGGTTGGCGAGACCATAGCGGTCGGATCAAAGCGAACCCAGCCCCGATCGGCAAACCAGACTTCGGCCCAGGCATGGGCGTCAAACTGGTGCACAAGCAGGTAATTGCCGAGTGCATTAACCTCCCCGCCTTGGTAGCCGGCAACGATACGGGAAGGTACGCCGGCCAGGCGCAGCATATAAACAAAGGCGCCGGCAAAATGGCTACAGAAACCGCGCCGAGATTCAAATAATAAGGCGTCGATGCGATCGCCTGATAACAAGGGCGGCCGTAACGTGTAAACAAACCCCTTATCCCTGAACCAATCCATTAGCCGCGCGGCAAAGGCGGCGTCAGACCCCGCTTGCGCGTAGAGCTGCTTCACCAATTCGCGGGTTCGCGGATTACCTTGTTCGGGCAGCTGCACGTTCAGGCGCGCCAGCCAATCGGGCAGTTGCGGATCCAGCCGATGCCGAGGATAGGAGAGCGCCTTATAGCTAAAGGTCTGCACAACCGGCGTTCGCTTAACCAGACGATGATCCCGGCTATAGCCGACGTCTGGGGTTTGGCTTGCAGCGGCATCCAAGCCAAAGAGCCAGGGTTGATCCGTTGGTGACATGATGACCTGATAACGATAAGGATCACCCTCGGTACGGACGATATCCGATCTGTTTTGGTTAGCGAAAGGCCCCCATTGCGCTAACGGCGGCCGGTCCCAATCCTGTCCGGCGCGGCTCCAGCTGCGGCCATCGTAATGGCTCAACGTTAAGGCTCGCCAATAACGCTCGGACATCGGCGGCATATCGCCCTCAAACGTAACCCGGAATGCCAGCTCCGATGATTGGCTCAATTGGGCAATATCGCCGGGCGTTACCCGGTCGGACAAACCCGTTTTCGCCCCGCCGGAGTTCGGACTGAATGCCCACATCGGGCCAAGCCGCGGCACCAGCACAAACAAGACCAGCATCAACGGCAGGCTCAGCAACAACAAGCGCAGGGCCTGGCGCACGGTTCGCCAGGGATCATGTGCCCCGGCGCTCTGATTCAGGCCGATCAAGGCCGCCGTCACCACCAGACAGACCAGTAACATATAGACCGCACTGGCCATGGTTTGAGAAAAAAGAAACCCGGTAGCAACAACAAAATAACCAAGAATCACGACAACAAAGGCATCGCGACGACTGTGAGTCTCGACCAATTTAAAGCAAAAACCTAATATGAGCAGCGCCGTTCCGGCGTCGGGGCCGAACAAGCGGCCATAATGCGCGAACACGGCACTGCCGCCGGCTATGACTAACAGACCTTTGATGGCAGCGCCGGGTAACCGCCAGCGGCTGCGGTATACCATCACCCGCCAGATGCCGCACAGCACACAAACCAGGCTCAACCAGAGCGGAAGGCGCTGCAGGTGGGGGCCGATACCCGCAAACATCGCAACCAGGAGCCAGGCCATACTGTTGCGCGGAATTTGGAACGCCGGCTCCATCAAGCCTCCTCGTCCAGGCCATAAGAGGCAAGGGCCCTGAGGCAGCGCCGCATATGTGCGTCGCCCCTAGCCGGTGAAATTTTAACGCCGGGCAGCGTTAAGCCAAAGAGAACATCCCGCTTACCGAAGTCCAACACCCAGAAACTTAAACAGGACAGTCGCTCCTCGACACCTCGGCCACTAAACAGGTCCCAACCCAGCCAGCGCTCGGTTGAACGATGGCCTGCAAACTCCTTCGAGTACATCTTACCGGTGCGGGCATAATGCTTCCACGCCAGTTGCCGCTGCGAGTCGCCGGCCACATAGTCACGCAAGCCAAAAAAATCATCGCTACCCTCACGCAACAGCGGTTCACCGCGCTCACCGCTTAGGGCCGCTTTTTGTGGCAGTTCACAGGCGCAAGGTTCGGGGAACACCAAACACCGCATATCCAGTTCAACCCAGCTCCAGGCGACCAACAACCCCAAGGGAAAACGCGTTTCGATCCGCACCCGTGGCGGCCGGTACCAGCCACGTACGTGCACAGGGAGTAACATCTTGACCGGCACTTGCTGAACATCGATTAAGTTAACCGCCGGGCCACGAACGCCGGCCCACAGCAGGTGCACTGACTCATAGTGGCGGCGTTTATGCCGCTGCAGGTTAAGCTCAAACAGGGCCGTTTCACCGGCAAAACCTTCCAGACAATGGCCGGCGCTGACGGTTAGCCCCGCCAGATTGACATAGGTCTGTAAGATAGACACCAGAAACAGGCTGGCAAGCAGAAATGAGGTCGCCAAAATAAGACTGTTCGAATAGTTGGTACCGCCCAGATAGATGGCGAATACCATCAGCAGGAAATAAAAACCGTTGCGGGTCGGCAGAATAAAGATACGCCGCTGATCCAGTACCACAGAACGGGCCCTGGGCGAGCGCCGCGCGAGCCATGGCCCAAATTTTCCGGCCCCCCAGCCTCGCAGCCTCTCAGGAAGCGATCGCATAAGGATTAATCCAGGACATCGATAGCTTCGAGAAGCTGACGCGCCATGCTCTGTCCGCGCTGACTGCCCTGGTCATGGCTACCCTGCAACCGATGCTCGACCACCGCAGGAAATATTTGCTGCAGGTCTTCTGGAATGGCGTAATCGCGGCCCTCTAACAGGGCCCATGAACGGGTGCAACGCACAAGCCCCATCGCGGCGCGGGGTGACAATCCGTAATCAAAATCACTATTTTGACGACTAAAGGTCACCAACCGTTGCAGATAATCCAACAGCGGCTCAGAAAGGTGTACGGCTTCGGCCTTGCGCTGCAAAACCTCGAGTCCATCCTGATCCAATACGGGCGCAAGCTGATCAATTTTTGTGCGCGGCTCGACACCCGTTAGCATCGCACGTTCGGCGGCAGGATCGGGATACCCCAACTCAATACGCATCAGGAAGCGATCCAGCTGCGATTCTGGCAGCGGGAATGTCCCCATCTGACTCAGAGGATTCTGGGTGGCGATCACGAAAAAAGGCACCGGCAGCGGATGGCTGATACCATCAACGCTAACCTGCTGTTCTTCCATGGCTTCCAATAACGCGCTCTGCGCTTTGGGCGTCGCCCGGTTAATTTCATCGGCCAGCAGACATTGGCAAAAAACCGGGCCCGGCTGGAAAGTGAACGTCTGAGCATGACTATCGAACACCGCCGCCCCGCTGATATCGGCCGGCAGCAGATCGCTGGTGAACTGGATACGGCGGAAATCGAGCCCCATCACCTTGGCCAGCGTATGCGCCAACGTTGTTTTCCCCATCCCCGGCAGGTCTTCGATCAGAAGGTGGCCCTTTGCCAAGAGACAAGCCAGGGCCAATTGTACCTGCTGATCTTTGCCCAGAATCACCTGGTGAATACTGTGGCGCAGGCGCTGAATCTGCTTTGTCACGCCGGCGCTGGCCTCAAGCGGTACCGACGTGTTTGGTGACGTAGGTGTCGTAGGTAACATAGCTGGCACCGTTTCTGGATGGTTAGGACCTGAGTCAAGCTGTGCGTTTAACGCCATATAAAGGCGGCAACGTCATAGCGTGCAAAAATGTCGCCTTAACAGGCGGTTCATGGATGAATCGCCGTGGCATAACGCCACGTGAGACAGGGACCAACAGACGCCGGTCTTGTCGTCATCAAAAGACCGAATGGATCGGTATGTTGATGCCCGGTCAATAGGTACTCCGCACCTGACAGGCTTGTCTCAGCAAAGGTTACGCACTTAGCGCCGGCTAAGCACCGCATCAATTTTCTCGATCGCCTCCAGCGAAGCACGGACCTGTTTACCCAATTCATCCTGGCTATGGGTCGGTTCATCTAGAATCTGTCGTAGTGACTTATTCAATTGTTTCAATTGCCAGTGAACCTCGTCCAGCATCGTACGTGCCTCTTCAAGGCTGAGGTCGCTCTCCGCGGCCTCGTCATCCGCCGTAAGGATACCATCGGCAGCCATATCCGCTGGCATGGTATTCAGCTCTTCGATCCACTGGCGTAAATCGGGGGATAAGACCCCTGACGACGAGACGGCGAACCAGATAGTACGTAACTGATGCGCCGCAGAGCGAACATGACGTAGTTTACTGCCTTCGGGAAGCACCCGCAGCAGCCTTGGAAACTCGCTTAGCCATTTCGCCAAGAGGCGCTGGCGCTCTATCCAGGTGTTGATCTGCCCCGCCCGCTCATCGGTTAATTGGTCGGCACAAGGCTTCAGACCGGCCTCGCGTATCAGATTAACCACCGCGCGATACGTAGGGGAGTCGTATAAACGGCTATTCAGTTTCAGGACGGGGATCAGGTCGATGAGGGTTTTATCGGTGCCCTTAAAGCGCAACATGCGGATCGCACACAGGGTATCGGTCAGTGCGACAACTTGGCCTACCCGTGTTAATTCATCGTCAAAGCGACCCTTCGGGTATCCGGTGCCATCACCCCGCTCGTGGTGCTCCAGGCCCGCACGACTGACTTCCGGTGGCAAGCCGGGCACTTCGCGCAGAAATGTATCGGCGATCAGCGGGTGACTCTGGATGGCTCGCCATTCCTCCGCCGTCAGTGCGCCCTTTTTATCCAGAATATCCATCGAAATATGCAACATGCCACAGTCATGCAGCAGCCCGGCGAGAAAGGCGGCTTGCTGCTCTGACGGACTCATTCTTAAACGGAAAGTAATCGCTAACGATAACCAGCCGCAAAACAAGCCCTTTTGAAAGTCTTGCGGACGCTGCATCGCTAGCACCGTCAGCTTTTGCGTCAATAACGGATAGTAGGAGTAATGCACGCATTGTTCTTTCAGGAGGGTGGTGAGATTGGCCGCATCGTGCAGAGACTGACAATCACGGTGTTTTTTCAAAAATTCAAAGAAAAATTTATACAGTCGCCCGCCGTCAATCACATTGGTCAGATTGACCGAATGCTCAAGCGGTTGAGTCAGTTTATGCCGGATCACTCGATTGGCCAGTTTCGTGTTGATCTGCGCACCTTTTTTTATCAGCAGTACGCCGTTTTCGTTCACGATATCTTTACTGGCCAAGACAGAATTGGTCTCGTTAACCTTGGAGAGATGCCGAGCATAGTGATCAGCCACTTTGGGGTTGTATTCGCTCAACCTGAGGCTCTCATAAGTAGTATGATTAGGGTCGTTACCACAGCTAATCCGCCATCCATTCCCAGAAAACTCAGCCGCCCATTCAGAGACTTAGCATCACCAAAGGACAATTGTATCCTGAGGTATCGAGGTCGACAAGGACGGACAGGCGCCGGCCTTGTCATCACCAAAAGACCGAACGGATCGGTATTTTGATGCCCGGTTAGATGCCCGGTTAGATGCCCGGTTAATAGTATGGCGGTATCTTGCCCGCAACGCTACCGAGCGTGAACGCGACTCTTGCCGCGCTAAAAGCCCATATCAGCACCAATGAAGAACAAACCGCTCCCAGCCCCGTGCTTCACCGCAAATAAGACCTAAAATCAACCAAACAGCACCTTCTTGCAACCCCGGTACTTTTCAGCGTGGTTCCGCACGCATTTTCAGGTGAGGCATCGCGGTAAATGCCGCTACAATAGCACCTTTGCATATAATCACGGACAGACCCGATGTCAGAAGAACTCGATCAATATTTGATGAAAATGGTAGACCTAGAAGGTGCCGACCTTTTCTTGGCGACAAACGCCCGTCCCAGCTCCAAAATTCATGGCAAACTGATCCCTCTGGGTGATCAGCCCATGGCACGGGGTAGAATCAAAGAGATTGCCTATGACATCATGAACGATGAACAGATCCAGCAATTCGAGAGTCGTCCGGAGATGAACCTGGCACTGTCAAAACCCGGGCTGGGGCGCTTTCGGGTGAATATATTCCGGCAACGCAATGAATACTCGATGGTCATCCGCTCCATCTCCACCGACATCCCCGATATGAATAAACTCGGCATGCCCGAAATTCTGTCCAAACTGATTATGGAGAAAAACGGCTTACTGCTGTTCGTGGGTGGAACCGGGTCAGGTAAGTCCACATCACTGGCGTCGCTGATCGATTATCGCAACACCAACAGCGCGGGACATATCATCACCATTGAAGACCCGGTGGAATTTGTCCACCGGCATAAGAAATCCATCATCAACCAACGCGAAGTCGGCACGGACACCCTCTGCTATCAGGACGCACTGGAAAACACCCTGCGTCAGGCACCGGATGTCATCCTAATCGGCGAAATCCGCAGCGCCGAGACGATGGAGTACGCACTGGCCTTTGCAGAAACAGGCCACCTGTGCCTCTCTACGCTGCACGCCAACAATGCCAACCAGGCGCTGGGACGCATCATCAATTTTTTCCCGGAAGAACGTCATAAACAACTTTTTCTCGATATATCACTCAATATGCGGGGTATTATTTCCCAACGCCTGATACCCACCGTCGATGGTAAACGAGCAGCCGCGGTGGAAGTACTCACCGGTTCACCGCGCGTCAATGAATTGATAAAAAACGGGCATATCGACGAAATAAAAGAGGTGATGGAAAAGTCAGCCGCCTCGGGTATGCAGACCTTCGATATGGCGCTGTTTCATTTATGGAGGACCGGAAAGATATCCGCCGAAGAAGCCCTGCGCAATGCCGATTCAAAAAATAACCTAGCACTAAAAATGCGTCTTCTCGCAAAAGCCGGAGCCGGTAAAAACACGGAAAAGAAAGGCGAAGGAAGCAGTAACACTCCCTCCCCGCAGACACCGGAAGAAAGCGGCCTCTCACTCAGTCTTGAGCCCCTGAAAGAGGCACCAAAAGAAGAGGAGGAAGCGTCCGCACCCAACCCCTTCCCACCGAAAAAAGGCTAATCAACGACTTTTTCTTGAATGTCCCGTGTTCGTTCAAAGAAACGCAGTCTGAATATTAAGGCGGCAGCTTAATACCGAGCAAAAATGTCGCCTTAATAGGCGGTTCATGGATGAACCACCGTGGCGTAAAGCCACGTGAGACAAGGACGGACCTGCGCCGGCCTTGTCGTCATCAAAAGACCGAATGGATCGGTATTTTGATGCCAGATTAATAGTGACCCAATCCTGCTGTAGGCCACCACAGCAGGACATTAATAATTGTCAGTATTTTTTACACTAACCATCCGGACAGTGCTGCGCAGAAAGCCAACACCTTGTTTAAATGAAGATAGTTATCAATTGGAACATAAATTGCGTTCACCCAATAACAGAGCGAAACCGGCAATACCCAAAAATAATAACAGGGTATTACTAAAACAAATTGTGTGTGCGAGGTCCGATCATGAACGACAATACAGAACGCAAGTCCAGCGGTTTTAATTCATGTTCGAGCTACTGGCTGTTAGCTATCGGAATGCTCACCTCACTCAATGCACATGCCATTATCGATGACACACCTTATTTTACGCTTCTGCCAAACGCCAACCCATCTATTGTAAATAGCGTCACACTCTGTGGTGTTTCGGGGTGTGATGCCAGTCTCGATATGATTGTAGAGGTCGCTAATACAACCCCCGCAGGATCGGGAGTACGTGATACGTTTTTACGCCTGCAGAATGACAATGCCAACATCAGGACAGAAACGGCATACAGTACCAACGGAAAACTAACGGATGCGACCTATTTACAAGACGATAATCCATCAATGACTCATGCCTATACAAACGGCGCCAAAGACTCTACGGCGGGAAACAACGACGATTTTAACAATGCCGTTTTACTGTCTGATCTTGATATTAAAACCCCATTTGGATCTGGGAATGCAGCATACTACCAAATTGTCCTAGACGTAAACGAGCCGGGCGGAGGTAAAAGCCTTATACGCTTGGACGAGTTCGAAATTCATTTGTCTGCCGATGGTTATCTTAATGAGTACAATTATGTCGAAACAACCGCTGGCGATTCATTCTTTGCCGACGGGCTTTGTACTACAGGACCCTGCACCTCAATCAACTATCAAGGACTCGTCTATGACATGGATTTTGACAGCAGCTATGGTGGAATAATATTAGATAGTGTTGCAGGCGGTAACGGTAGTGGCGACGAAGACTACAGTTTCTTGCTGCCGGTGGGTCTATTTACAGCTGCGCAAAATGCTGGTGGGCTTTACATGCATCTGGTTTCTACATTTGGCGAAGCGGATTCCCCTGATGTCGACCCGTCGGTCGATGGTTATGCAGAGTCAGGGTTTGAAGAATGGGCCGCTGAGTTAAACGGCTCGCTTCCAGAACCCGATCCAGGAAACCCAATACCCACTCCTGGCACTGCACTACTTATGGCCATAGGCGCTATCGGACTTTTACGCTCCAAACGGAGCACCTTTGCTGGTGAAATTTCGGTAGATCACGGATGATTATAAATTATAATATAAGGATTAGATCAAAACCGTAACCAATCATTCTGCGCCTTAAAGAAAAACGTATAAATACAACACACCGCTCTCTTATTAAGCGAAATAAACGCATGAGAAGACATTTGATTTTAATCCGATCGATATTGTACTTTCATGTTGTGCTATTTCTTAGCGCACCACTTTCTTACGCAGAGGAGGGCTTCCATTCACTCTATGAAGAAGCGATATATCACTACAACCAGAGAAACTTCAAATCTGCAACGATTCAACTTAAAAATGTCTTACAACAAAAACCAAACCACCTGCCCTCACGGCTCTTAATTGGCCGTATTTATTTTATTAATGGTGACTTACCTGAAGCTGAAAAATCACTCCGATTGGCGTTATCTATGGGCGCAGCCAGAGATCAAGTCTTTAGCTTATTAGGCAATGTGCTCCTGACGCAAAGAAAGCATCATCAGCTTCTGCAAACCTTGACGATGAGCAGCCTTAATGCTCCCGAAGCCGAATTAACACTCGTTTTTCGAGGCCGAGCCCACCTTGAACTGGGTCAATATGCTGAGGCCCTTAATAACTTTGAACAAGCACTTGAGGTGTCACCGAACAGCGTTGAAGCTCTACTGGGAAAAAGTGCCGCGCTGGTAGCCAGTGGAGAGCTAACTGAAGCGGAAAAACTTATCGATTTAGCCGCTCGTCTAAAGCCACCGCTGTTTTCAGTCTGGTACGAAAAAGGCTTACTTCGTGAGGCATCGAATGACATTAATGGCGCCCTGGAAAGTTACAATCGAGCACTAAGCCTAAACCCGAAATCGATCAAGACTATTGTGGCACGCGCGTCCTTATATTTACGAATAGGTCAGCCGGAAAACACGCGTAACGACCTAAAGCCCATTTATGAGCGATACCCTTACGATCTAAATGCCGCCTTACTCTATGCTCAGGCATTGGCTCGACTTGGTCACATTGAAGACGCCACAGACGTAGTTGAAACCATGCAAGCCCAATTAGCGCGAATCAGTGAAAACGTCATCTTGCAAGAGCCTTTATTGCTGCGTGCCGCGACGTTGATAAAATATATATCCAAGGATTTTGAACAAGCAAACGCTTATGCAACCCGCTATATCGCATTACGCCCCAACAGCCCTGAAATCATTAAACTGCTAACGGCGATCAAGCTGCACAAAGGGCAATATGATGACGTTATCGCCCTGCTTTACCCCTTACAACGCCATAGAACCGAAGACGTCGAGATATTGGCCCTATTGGGTGAAGCGTTACTTTTCAAAGGCCAATTTGTCCAAGCATCGACGGTGTTTGAAAAGGCCGTAGAACTCGCACCAAACAATGCAAAATTAAATACCCGGCTCGGACTAAGTCACATAGGGATGGGGCTCGATAAAAATGGCATTGATGATTTACAGCGTGCGCTCCAACTAAATACTGCTACCAGCGTGAACGCCGGCGTTATTTTAACGCAGGTACAGTTACGGCAAGGCGAGCAAACAGACGCGTTAACAACAGCAAAAAAACTCATTAATCGCCAACCTGAAAATCCAATCTTATATAATTTGTTAGGTGGCGTTTACTTAAGCTTAAAAAGCTATGATTCCGCTCGAAAAAGCTTCGAAAAAGCCTCAGCTCTGCGTCCTGAATTTCTTGGATCCGAATATAACCTGGTTCTTCTTGATATTCATGAAAAACACTATGCCGATGCAAGGAGACGGCTTAATGCCATTTTTTCTCAGCATAGAGAATCGCAAGTCATTTACGTGGCCTATTCAGACCTAGAACTCGCTGAAGGTAATACGGACCAGGCGATATCCTGGCTAAAAAAAGCAGTTGAATCTGATAACGCTTCCCCCCAAGCCATAAAAAAATTAGTAAGGATTTATATAGATACAGGTAATTCTGACCAGGCCCTTAAACAGGCGGAAAAAATGCTCCACAGCTACCCTGACCATAAAGATTCGCAGCTTATTCTCGCCCGGGCTCAAATGAACAGCCAGCTATACAAGCCGGCGATCTACAATTTTAAAAAAGCGATTGGACGACATCTTTACTCCGTGGACACGCTTCTTGATGTGGCAGCTTTGCAAGTTGAATTAAAAGATTATAATGGTGCTCGCCACACGCTATTCAAAGCATCCACTTCTAGCAAAGTCAAAGCCACTAGTGCGTTGATACGCCTCGATATGCGAACAAATGACTTAGAATCGGCGCAGCGAAGAGCGATTGAACTGACAAAAATGCCCGCATCAACTGCGCAGGGCCAACAATTTATTGGCGACATAGCGCTACGTAGAAGTCAATACCAAAAAGCTCTTTCAGCGTACAAACGGAGTTTAGACGCAACACCATCACCATTAGCCGCACAAGGTATTTTTAAAACAACGTTTTTGTTGGGGTGGCGCAAAGAAGCCATCGAATGGTTGGAGCGATGGTCTATTGACCACCCAGAGGATGTCGTCGCCCGTCGAAATTTAGCCCGAACCTATCTGTCGCTAAACCAATTTAATGAAGCACAGATCCAATATGAGAAACTGGTACAAGATGGTAACGATGACGCCATAATTTACAGCCGCTTAGCTCGAATATACCAGCTAAACAACGACCCAAGAGCTAAAGAAACGGCTGAAAAAGCCCTCTTTATGGCACCTTTTTCTCCTATCGCTCTTGATGTCTACGGTTGGATTTTGGTTACAGATGGCGCTGCAAATGACGGGCTAAAATATCTTCGCGAAGCGGTATCCCGCGATAGCGACCCTTTGATTCGGTATCATCTAGCCACAGCACTGAGTGAACTAGGTCGCAGTGAAGAAGCACGAAAAGAATTACACACCATCTTAAACAGTAAAGAAAAACTGCCCTGGAGCAATAGCGCACTACAACTGTACGACTCACTCCGACAGACTGCCAGCAACAACAACTAAAACTCTGTATTATCAGTTAGTTATATTTTTACTGATATTAAATCTCACAACCACTGCAAACAGATACTGCAGCAACCACCAGCAGAGCTGTCCCTATTAACCTAGTATCAAAATACCGATCCGTTCGGTCTTTTGATGATGACAAGGCCGGCGCCTGTCCGCCCTTGTCTCACGTGGCTTTACGCCACGGCGGTTCATCCATGAACCCTGCCTATTAAGGCGACATTTTTTGCTCGGTATTAATCTGCCGCCTTAATATATGACCACCAAATAGACATTCATTGCGCTATACTTTTCAGCTCTATCCATGGGTGTGTAATATTCGTAGGAAGCACGTTATGATCGACTGGGATGCTTGGCTGCTCGATTCGGATCAAACGACCGTACCGCTGGAGCGCTGGCAGCAACATATTGACCTGTTGGCGCGACTGTTTCATTCGCCCACGGTATTCATCGCACAGCACACCCACAACGGCGATCAAATACTCGTATCCAGCCATATAAAAGCTAACCCCTATCCTGCCGGTGGCCTCGTGCCGTTGAGCACGCATAATTTTGCTCAGGAAGTCGTCAACGGCCGCAAAGAGCTGTACATTCGCGACATTCGGGAGGAGGAGAATCCTGATAGCAACCCAGAATACCATCGTGACGGTTTCATCTCATTTCTGGGCCTGCCCCTGTTCTGGCCGGGCGGCTTACCTTTCGGTTCAATTGTGGTGCTTGACCAACAGGTCACCGATTATCAAGAGCCCTATTTTGCACTCATAGAGACGTTCACAACGCTGTTTGAAGCGGATCTTAAAGGTTACGTCAATCGTTGTGAGCTGCAGGAGCTAACCCTGACCGATGAGCTGACGGGGATTTATAACCGACGCGGCTTCGACACCTTGGCCGTACAAAAACTCAATCTTGCCAAACGTTACGGCCATACCTTCGGCCTGATGTATTTCGATCTGGATAACCTCGGCACAATCAATGACCAGCTGGGATACCAGATGGGTGATACCGCGTTAATTACCCTCGCTGACGCCTTGATCAGTGAATTACGTGAATCGGACATCGCGGCACGGATCGGTGATGATGAATTCGCTGCCCTGGTGTTTATCCGTCGCGGAGAAGACCTGGAAAACCTCGCGGTGCGCATTCAACGCAAACTAAATATGCTCAAGCAACACCGTGATGCACTGCCGCCGCTGACCACCAGTGTCGGCGCCAAGAGCTACCAGGCCGATACCAACCTTGATATCACCGCCATGCTGACCGAAGTAGATCGGCTGATGTACAACATCAAACAGCAAAAACGCCTGACGCAAGCACCAGGCCATACGCCCCACCACTAGCGTCCGGCAGGCCAGCACTGCGCCGTTAGCGCAGTGATAAATCATCGGCAAACGGCGCGCATCGAGGATGCGCGCGCTGTCAACGATTCGTTCAATCCGCTGCGGTATAGGGAGGCTTGGTGATTATCCAGACGTCAGGTTCAGGCAAACACCCATCACGGGGACAAACGGCCGATGCAGAAGCCATCGCCCATGTTCACGAACTGCTCGAGCAACCCCTACGCCGCGACAGGTTGATCGAATACCTGCATCAACTGCAGGATCTGCACGGCCAGCTCAGCACGAAACATCTCGGCGCCTTGGCGCAGCTGCTAAAACTCGCGCCAGTCGAAGTGTTCGAGGTCGCCGGTTTTTATCATCACTTTAGGTTGAGCGACGACGACACCAGCCCCATCACATTACGGGTCTGCGACTCCCTCTCCTGTTGCCTGCAGGGCAGCACTAACTTGATCGAACAGTGCAGGCAGACACTCGGCGAGCGCTTAACAATAGAACCGGTGTCATGCGTAGGGCGTTGCGCGGACGCACCGGTTGCCGTGTTAGGCACAAACCCCATCCCGCGCGCTGACGTGCGCACAATCCGCCAGGCGCTGGAGCGATCCGCGCTGATGGCACCTGCGACGACCCCCGGCCTGAATTTCAGCGCCTATCAGCGCCAAGACGGTTATCAACTACTCGATGACTGTCTGGCAGGTAGTCGATCTGCCGACGTGGTGACCCAGGCACTTATGGATTCCGGTCTGCGTGGCATGGGTGGCGCAGGCTTCCCTGTCGGGCGTAAATGGTCACTGGTTAAGGCCCAGCCGGGTCCCCGCTATCTCGCGGTTAATATCGACGAAGGCGAGCCTGGCACGTTTAAAGATCGTTTTTACCTGGAACAGGATCCGCATCGAATTCTGGAAGGCGCGCTGGTCGCCGCCTGGGCCGCGCAATGCGATAGCATCTTTATCTACCTGCGCGATGAATACACAGGGATCCGGAAAATGCTGGAACGGGAGCTGACCGCCTTGCTAAAGAGCACGCTGGGGCCATTACCCGTGATTGAACTGCGGCGTGGCGCGGGCGCCTATATTTGTGGCGAAGAATCCGCCATGTTGGAATCCCTGGAAGGTAAGCGAGGTATGCCGCGCCAACGTCCACCTTATGTGGCGGAACGTGGTCTGTTCGGCCGGCCCACCCTGGTGCATAACGCCGAAACACTCTACTGGGTTCGTGAAATTGTTGAACGAGGAGGTCCGTGGTTTGCCAACCAGGGCCGCCATGATCGCCATGGTTTACGTACTTATTCGCTAAGTGGACGCGTTCAGCGCCCCGGCGTTTACCTGGCCCCAGCGGGCATCACCGCGCGGGAACTGATCGACGAGTATGGCGGCGGCATGCTCCCCGGGCATCAACTCTACGGGTACTTCCCCGGCGGAGCTTCCGGCGGTATGCTTCCCGCTCGCTTGGCTGATCTACCCCTGGATTTTGACACCTTGGCGGCCCACGGCTGTTTTATTGGCTCAGCAGCCGTGATCATTTTCTCCCAGCTCGACCGCGCGTCCGACCTCGCCCTCAATGCCATGCGCTTTTTCGCCCATGAGTCCTGCGGGCAGTGTACGCCCTGCCGGGTTGGAACCGTGCGGGCTGCCGAATTGATGCAACAGCCTCACTGGAATGCGGCGCTGCTCAAGGAGCTGGCCAACACTATGCAGGATGCGTCAATCTGCGGCCTGGGCCAGGCCGCTCCGAACCCACTACTCAGTGTCTTGCGCCATTTTTCCGAGGAGCTGGACTGATATGTCAGGTCATGACCGAGCGTTAACCGCCAACCACGACACCATTACCTTCACCCTCGATGGCAAGCAGGTACAGAGCACTGGCGGCGAATCTATTCTGCAGGTGTCATTGCGGGTGAACCAGCCGATACCCCATCTGTGCTACTGCGAAGGCCAGCGCGCAGATGGTAATTGCCGATCCTGTATGGTTGAAATCGGTGATGAGAAAGCCCTGAGTCCGGCCTGTCGTCGTCAACCCACGCCTGGGATGAATGTATCGACGCAAAGCACCCGGGCGCGCAACGCGCAACGCGGGGTGATCGAGCTGCTGCTTTCTGACGTCGCCCATCCTGGACAGGCCGGCGAACTGACTTTCTGGGCCGATCAACTGGACGCCAACGCGGATAAATATCCGCCTCGTCAGATATTCCCGACTGCAGATTTGAGTCACCCGGCCATTGCCGTCAACCTGGAGAACTGCATCCAGTGTGGTCGGTGTCTGCGCGCTTGCCGTGAAGAGCAAGTCAACGATGTGATTGGCTGGTCAGGACGGGGAGGCGCCACCCAGATCTGTTTCGATCAAAATCTTACGTTGGGCTCCAGCAGCTGTGTCGCCTGCGGCGAGTGTGTACAGGCCTGCCCAACCACGGCGCTGGATCTGATATTTCAACCTCAACCCTCATCTCTACCCCCAACCCCAACCCCAACCCCAAC